>JBAZYG010000001.1:0-486529 GCA_041659445.1 Candidatus Pacearchaeota archaeon
GCTTACATTTCAGATATTAATAGCAATTCTGGAATAAATGATTCTCAGAAATTTTCTGTTGGAACAACAGCTGGTTTTCAAGTAACACCTTCTTCTTTAACATTCTCGAGCATTAGTCCAGGTGCAATAAATACTGAATCTAATAAAATTATTCTTTTGAATAATACGGGTAATGACGAAGTAAGTATTGAAGTAAATGCAACAAATCTTTATGGAGAACAAAATAATGCTTATGCTTTGTATGCTGAAAATTTTTCAGTGTCTACTTCTTCTGGTTGTGGTGGAACAGCAATGGTTTCACAAACTTATACTTCTATTTCAGGAGCATCATTACCAATAGGAAACTATACAATTAACGACGGAACTGCTCAAGAGCAATTGTATTTTTGTTTGAAATCTGCAAATTCAAATTTAATTTCACAATCTTATTCAACTTCAGACGCAGGGGCTTGGATAATTCGAATTTTCTTTGTTGCAATTTCAGGTACTTCAAGAATTAGGAAAAAAATTAAGAATAAAAATAAATCTCTTAACGACGATAAATTACTTGAAGCATTAAGTTTGATTTCAGAAGAATTAAAACAAGAATATTCATTAAATAAGAAACAATTAGTTGAAGTTATTTTGGAAAAATTAAGTGATAAGCATAATATTTTAAAATCTGAAATTTTAAAAATTTTGAAATCAAGCGAGAAAAATAATTATGAAATTCCATTAGGAATTTTTTCCAGAGATTTAGGAGCTCTTGAAAGTGTGGTTAAATATTTAAAAGAAAATTTAAAAATGAGTTATAAGGAAATTTCGGAAAAATTAAATAGAGATGAAAGAACAATTTGGAATGTTTATGCAAATGCAATTAAAAAATCGAAAAAGGTATTTTCTTTTGATTCAAATAACTTAGAAAAGGTTCCATTATCTATTTTTGATAATAAAAATTTAACAATCTTGGAGTCATTGATAATTTATCTTAAGGATAAAAGAAATTTAAAATATACTGAAATTTCAAAATTAATTGATAGAGATCAAAGGAATGTTTGGACTGTTTATACTCGGGCAAAACATAAGCTCTAGTGAAGAAATGTTTAAAAAGGATTTTGTATTATTAAGGTAATGAAAAAAGAGGCAAGCTTAACTTTTGTTTTTTTGTTTGCATTAATAATTATTTCTCTACCTTTGATATCTGCAGGCTTTCCAGAATTCTGGAATAAAGTAACAGGAAAAGTTACAACTTCGCCTGTTGATTTGAATATTACTGTTACTTCTGGTTCAGCTCCTTTAATTTATTCTGTTCAAAATTCTACAATGACTGATGTTTCTTCTGGTTTGAATGAAGGACCAAATCCAACATATATAACTATTAATTTTTCAGTTAGCGATACAGATGGTAATGCGAACATAAATGATTCTAGTGCAAGAATTAATTTTACAAAAACAGGTGAAACAACAAGAGAAAATTTAACTTGTACTGAATCTGGAAGTTCTGGAAATTATGCAAATTATACTTGTAATGTTACAATGTGGTGGTGGGATGGAGCAGGGCTTTGGAATATAACTGCTTACATTTCAGATATTAATAGCAATTCTGGAATAAATGATTCTCAGAAATTTTCTGTTGGAACAACAGCTGGTTTTCAAGTAACACCTTCTTCTTTAACATTCTCGAGCATTAGTCCAGGTGCAACAAACCAACAAGCAACAAATGATCCTATGAGTTTGAATAATACAGGTAATTTAGTAAGAAATGTACAAATTAATGCAACAAATCTTTATGGAGAACAAAATAATGTTTATGCTTTAGGAGCAAGTAATTTTAGTGTAAATACTGCTGATGCATGTGCAGGAACAGCAATGGTTTCACAAACATATACCTCTATTTCAGGAGCATCATTACCAATAGGAAATTATACTATTAACGACGGAACTGCTCAAGAACAATTGTATTTTTGTTTGGATAGTTCTAATTCAAATTTAATTTCACAATCTTATTCAACTTCAGAAGCAGGAGCTTGGACAATTAAAATAATCGCATAAAACTAAAATGAAAAAACTCAAAATAAATTTTGGTATATATTTATTTTAAAAAACAATAAAACTAAAATGAAAAAAGAAATGATCAAACTTGCAGGGGTTTTTGGGATTTTTGTATTCTTGATTTCTGCAGTTTCTGCTTTTGCAGTTTCTTCAAAATATTGGGAAGAAAATCCTTTAACAATTTCTCCTGGTGAAACAATTGAAACATATCTTGTTTTACAAAATCTTGCAGGAGAAAGTGACTTGACTGTTGAAGCAACAATTACTGAAGGAAATGAATTTGCAAGTCTTATTGGTGATTCAAATATTTTTATTGTTCCTCTTGGGCAAAAAATTGAAGTTCCTTTTTCAGTTAGTATTCCTGAAGATGCAGTAATTGGAGATTCAAAAAATATAATTTTTTCATTTAGAACTTTATCAAATCCTGAATCAGGAGAATTTGGTTTTGGTAGTGGTGTTGAAAGAGAAATTCCTTTATTAATAATTACTGAACAAAAATCAACAAGTCCATTTTCATGGTGGGTTTATTTAGTCATTGTTTTAGCAGGAATTTTATTAATCTTTGGTATTATTGAACTCTTTAAGAAAGAAAAGAAAAAAAAGAAATAAATCTGTATTTCAAGCAAGTTTTAAATAGTTCTTTTTGTTTTTTTTGAAATGATAAAAAAAGAGATATTTTTCTGCTTAATTTTTATTTTTCTGCTGAATTTTTCAAGTGCAATAACTGGAGAATCTATTACTGGAAATGTTACAAGTCAAGGTTTTAGTTTAAGTATTTCTGTTGTTTTGAATACACCTTCTTTAGAAATAAATTCTCCTACAAATGGAACTTTTTTAACTACATTAAATTTACCATTGAATTATTCTGTTTCAAATGCTAACGCTGTTTGGTATAATTTAGATAATTCATTGAATACTTCGCTTTCTAATTTATCATCAATTATTTATTTTAATACTAGTTCAGGTTTTCATACACTTTATTTATATGCAAACAATTCAGATGGTTTAATTTCTAAAAATATTAGTTTCACTGTAGATTCTACAAAATTTATAATTCATTATAATGAACGTAATTCTAATAACTTTGTTTCAACTGAGTTTAATTCATCAAGTTATGAAGATTTACAAAATATTTCAGGGGTTTTTTTTGAACAATTAAATTATGGTAGGATTTATTTTTTGGAATCTTTGAATGTTACAAATACTTCTACAGGGAATAATTCTATTAATTTAAATAATTATATTAATATTTCTTTTAACAGAATTGAAATAAATTCAACAGCATTGCCAAATTTCAATAAATCTGCTCAATTAAAATTTTATAGTTTAAGTTTTAGTAATCCAAGAATTTTGAAAGATGGAAATGTTTGCTCAAGTGAAGAATGTTCAATAGTTGGATATTCTTCGGGAATTTTAACTTTTAATGTTGACGATTTTAGTGTTTATTCTTCAGAAGAAACTCCCTCTGAAGTAGTTTCTTCTGGTGGTGGGGGTGGAGGTTCATCAAAAGTGAGATTAAAAGAAAGTGATTTAGTTTTTGATAAAGATATTCTTAAAATTGATTTGAGACAAGGTCAAAGTATTCTTACTAATTTAAGTTTAACAAATGTTGGTAATGAAGTTTTTGATGTTGAAATTGTCGTCGATGAAAAAATAGATTTTTTAATAGATATTGATGAAAAAACTTTTATTATGAACTCTAATGGGCAGAAAGAAATTCCAATTTCGTTTTTTTCAAATGAAGAAACAATTCCAGATGTTTATTTCGGAGAGTTAATGATAAATTATGGTGATTTTAATAAAGAAATTCCAGTTATTATTGATATTGATTCTTTGCAATCTTTATTGGATGTTGAATTGGTTTTACCTAATCCTTCTAATATTTATTCTCCTGGTAGTGATTTAACTGTTGTATCTAAAATAACTAATTTTGGAGAAGTTGGAAGATTTGATGTAATTCTCGAATATGAAATAACTGATTTAGAAGGAAATATTATTTTGTCTAATAGCGATTCAATGGCTGTTGAAACCCAATTTAGTAATGTTCAAATTTTTACAATTCCAGATTATTTAAAAAGAGGAAGATATCTTGTTTCTGTCAAAGCAAAATATAATGGGGAAGTTGCTGTTGCAAGTCATGAATTTTTTGTTGATAGAGGATTAAGAACAGTTCTCTTAGATAATTTAACTTTAGTTGTCATATTTATTCTTCTTGGTATTCTTCTGATTTTGATTTTTTTAATAATTATTAAATGTTTTTTTCAGAGGATGTTAAATCATGCTATAAGCAAAGAGAAAAAGCATATTTCTCTATCTAAAAAAAATAAAAAATAAATATGAATACTGTCTTTTTACCTTAGTTTTTATCAGTACTTAAAAATGTTTATAAATAACTGTTGTTTTTCATCAGTACTTAAAATGGTTATTTAATATAAAATGGCACTAAAACATTTAACTTTAGAAAATTATGAAAGGGAAATTGAAAATTCAAAACTTCCTGTAGTTGTAGATTTTTATGCAGATTGGTGTGGACCTTGTCAAATGATGGCTCCTGTTTTTGAATCTTTAAGCACAGAATTTAAAGGAAAAATGAATTTTTTAAAATTGGACACTTCTGAAGAAGAAATGCTTTCTGTTAAATTTGGAGTTCAAGGAATTCCAACTTTGGTTTTTATGAATAAAGGAAAAGAAATTTCGAGACATGTTGGTTATGCTCCTGGGCAAATGCTTAAATCAAAAATTTCAGAAGTTCTTAAAAAAATAAAATGATTGATTTTGCGTGTAAAAAATTTGATGTATCTGATATTGTTAAATGTAGTTTAAACTTGACTAAATCTGATTTTAATGTCTTGAAATTTCTTTTAAAAAATAATTCTGAAAAATTAAATACTGAAGAATTATCAAAAAAATTAAATTTAGATAAATCTACAATTCAAAGAACAGTAAAAAGACTTTATGAAAAAAATTTAATTTCAAGGTCGCAAATAAATTCAAGTATCGGCGGATATTCTTACGTCTATAAAATAAAAAATAAATCTGAAATCAATTCAATTATCTTGAAAATTTTAGATGATTGGCATGAAACAGTTAAAGAAAATATAAAGAAGTGGTGAGATTATATTTTTTTAATATTATTATTTCCAATAAACCATAGTATAAAAGAAATTAAAACAAAAATTGCTCCAATTATAAAAAACCAAATCCAGAGCTGTAAATTATTATTTGTTAAATTTCCGTAAATTTGTATGAAATTCTTATATAAATCTGTCTTTTCCATTGTCAAATTTTCAGAATTTAAAGCAAGGGAAACGGCTTTATCAAAATTATTATTTGCAGAATTGTAAGCAATCCCGCCAGAGGCAAATAAAAATCCTGCAAAGATAATTGAAATTTGAGCCAATACAAAATAACTTTTTGCAATTTCTAATTTTTTTATTTCATTGTTCATTTTAATTTTAAAGCCTAGCTCAAAATCAAAGATTTTGGCTTGAGTCTTTTTCTCACTTCGTTCGAAAAAGTCTAGACTAAAAATTACAAAGTAATTTTTGTCAGGTGTCTTTGTTTCAGATTTTGAAGTTGAAGCAAAGCCTCCAGACTGAAAATAAATTTTCGTAAATGTCGGCTTTAAAGAAAAAAAAAGCCTCCAGAGAGATTTGAACTCCCGACCTACTGCTCTCTTACCAATCCGCTTTCACGAAGCGCCTATGCGTTATGGCTACAAGGCAGCCGCTCTGCCACTGAGCTATGGAGGCTTGATTACAATGAAAGGTAGAAATCTGCGTTTTTAAAATTTGTTCTTATTGATTTTATAACTCTTTTTCAACTTCTAGAACTCTAATTTCACAAAGAGACAAAGGATATATCTTTTTTAATTTCATACTTAAATTTTTTTGCAATGAATTTTTTAGTATTTCATCAAAAACTTCTTCAAAGTTTTTTTGTTTAATATATTCTATTAATTCTTGTTTTGCTTTATCTCTTAATGCTTTTCTAATTTTTCTTGGAACTTTTCTTCTTGTAATTAAAAAAGGTTTTATTCTTAATTGTGCATTTTTGCAATTTGCAGAAAAAGAATCTTCAACATAATCTGTTCCTTTTCTCATCATCCTTCTTAAATAATATGGCATTAATTTTATTTCTTTTGGAACTGTTATAGCTTCGTCGTTTTTTACAAGGACTTTTATAGTTAATAAAATACTTTTTCCTTTGAGGATTCTTGTTAAATCATATTTGATATATCTATTGTTTAAATCTTTTGATTCATAAGCTTGTAGCTGTGTAGACTTTTTTATTAAAGGTATTTCAATGTTAAAAAATTTCTTTTTTCTTTTTGCTTCTGCCATCTTAAGACACCTACGGTTTCTTTACGTTCAACTTCCCTCTAAGCACTGAAAAGCAATTTCTTTCTTTGCCTTCGACGGAAATTGTAAATTTAATTTTTTGAATTTTCATTTTATTCTTGTACTTGTTTTCCTGCTCTTATTCCTTTTTTTTGATATTTTGATTTTCCACAAGTTTTACAAGTGTACATGATATTTGTTTTTTTAGTTGTTTTTGCTTTTCTTTTGAATTTTGATACAGCTGGTTTTGAACCCCATTTACCTTTATTTCCAATTCCTCTTCCTAATCCTCTTAATTTTGCACGAGAGATACCTCCTCGTTTTAAAGTCCCTCTTTTACCTCCTGTTGAAACTAACTTTATTTTTTGTTCAGTTCTTTTTTTACAGTAAGGACAATATCTTTTTGTTGTCTTTGGGATTTTTGCCATAGATTTTAGTCGAAAAATTAGTTTATAAAGTTTTTTATAGTTTAGTGCCGCAGCTATATTTATAAAATATCAAAATGGTAAGGATAAAATTTTCTAAAGGAAAACAAAGAAAATTTTTTGATAGAGTTTTGGAATTGTTAAATTGTCCTTCTTTAAGAGAATTAATTGCTCGTGGAATTGATGCAGACTATTCATCATTAAAAAATTATTATTCTGAGAGAAGAACAATTCCAGAAAATTTATTTAATAGTTTATGTGAGATTTCTAAATTAGACAAAACTTCTTTTTCATCCAAGAAGATTTCTGAGCATTGGGGACAAATTAAAGGAGGAAAAATTAGTAAAAGAAAAAAAATTAAACATGGCCCTGCGAAGAATTGAACTCCGGTCTCATCCATTTTGAGAGTTTAACTCTTAAAACTATTCTTCTAAAGTTATATCGCGTCAAGGATACGTCTTAGCCATTGGACTACAGGGCCTATTTATATAAATGATTTTAGAAATATTTAAATATGTACTTTATTAAGTATATTCATGAGAAGAGGAATGAAAGCATTTTGGTTTTTACTGCATCTTATTTTTGGATTATATCTTATAAATGTTCCTATACAATTTGTTAAAATTCCAGCATCTTTTTCAGTTGTTAACACATGGATAATTTTTGTTGGGGGAATTTTGGTTCTTTTTGGCGGAATTAATTATTTGAGAGCTTCTAGATATAGTAATTTTTAATTAAATAAAAAATTTATTTGTTTGTTAAATATAGAAATCTATTTAAATATTAATTTTTTCTTTTATATATGGGTAATTTTTTAGATGAATTTGATAACCTAGAAAAAAAACAAAAAGAAATTAACAAGGATTTGCAGGAATATAAAAAAGGTTATAAGCATGGGAGAAATTCGACAAGAAATCCAGAATATAAAAAATATGGTTTGCATCAAGACATTAAAACTTTTTCAGGTATTAATAAAGGAGTATATGATTCAATGCCTCAACTAAAAGGAAATAGGGCATCTTATGCTAGTGCAGGAATGAGCCATGCAGATGAAACAGGAGATATTTCTTTAATGAAAGATAGCCCCTCAAGTTATATGAAGAATTAAATATGGGAACAAGGAATGTTGTTCAAAAAAGATTAATGAAATTTGTTAAAAAGTATTATAATCATCTTTCTTTAGAGGATAAAAAAGAATTTAAGGAATTTTTTATTCGAAATGAAAAAAAAGAAAATGGTTTAGAAAAAAGTTTAGTTTCCAGTGTTTTTCTTATGATTTTTATTGCAGGCTTATTTTTTTCAGTTCCAAAAATTACAGGGGGAGTTATCGGCGTTTCTAAATTTGGTTCAAGTATTATTGGAAGTATCTTAATGATTATTGGTATTGTTGGTTCTTTTTTTTATATGTTTTTTAATAAATGATTTTTAATTTTATCTTCATATAAACAAATATTTATATACATTATTTTTCTAATTTTGTTATGGTTATGTTAACAAGAAAAAGAGGACAAGTTACAATTTTTGTGATTATTGCTTTGGTGTTAATTTTAGCTGTTGGAGGTTTTTTTTTAATTAAAAGTCAACTTCAAAAAAAGACAAGTTTTCCTGCTTTTGCCGAACCTATTGAAACAACTTTTTTAGATTGCTTAGAACAAAGAACATTAGACGGAATTTCAATTTTAGAAACCAATGGAGGTTCTCTTTATTTTGATGATTTTGAAATTGGTTCAAGATACATGCCTTTTTCATCACATTTGAGTTTTATGGGAAATGAAATTCCTTATTGGTTTTATATTTCTGGAAATAATATTCCAAGAGAAAATATTCCTACAAAAGAAAGTATGCAACAAGATTTAGAAAGATTTATTGAGAATAGTATTTCTAAATGTGATTTGACTTCATATTATGATCAAGGATTTATTTTATCAAAAGGAGTTCCAGAAGCAACAGTTAAAATTAACGAAGGTTCAATTAATGTTGTTTTAAATATGGATTTAGAAATATCTAAAGGTGCAGAAAATTATCTTATTAAAGAACATTCAGTAGAAGTTAAATCAAACTTGAAAAAATTATATGAAGATGCTGTTGATGTTTATAATTTTGAGCAAAAAGAATTTTTCTTAGAAAATTATTCTGTTGATTTTTTGAGATTGTATGCTCCTGTCGACGGAGTTGAAATTAGTTGTTCACCAAAAGTTTGGAGCGCAAGTAATGTTTCTGAAACTTTGAGAGATGCAGTAGAGCTAAACACTTTTGCTTTGAAAAATAAAGGAGATAAAAATGATTATTTTGCATTGAATTTGCCTGTTGAAAGTGAAGTTAGGTTTATTACATCAAAGACTTGGCCTTATTCTTTTGAAGTTTCACCTAACGAAGGAGATTCTTTAGTTGCAAAGCCTGTCGGAAATCAAGAAGGTTTGGGAGTTCTTGGATTTTGTTATGTCCCTTATCATTTTGTTTATAATTTTGCTTACCCTGTTTTAATTCAAGTTTTAGATGAGCAAACAAATGAAGTTTTTCAATTCCCTGTTGCAGTTATTTTACATGGGAACAAACCAAGAGAATCCCTTGATGGGACTTCTTCTGCTCAAGAGTCATCTCAAGTTTGTGAATATGCAAATACTGAAGCAACAATAACTGTGAAAGATATAAATTCAAAACCAGTTAGCGTCGATGTTTCATATGAATGTTTTGTTTCTTCTAGTTGTTATCTTGGTCAAACTAATATTAACAATGGTAGTTTAACTGCACTTCTTCCACAATGTATCAATGGAAATTTTATTATTGAATCTCCTGATTATAAAAATCAAAAGATTATTTATTCAAGTGTTAATCCTGGAAGTTTAATTGTTTCTTTAGACAGAGAATATGAAAAAGAAGTTTCTCTTAAAATTGATGGGATACCTTCAAGTAAAAATGCAGTAATTAGTTTTATTTCTTCAGATGGTGAATCTCAAACAATTGTTTATCCAGAATCTAATAAAATTAAATTAAGTTCTGGAAGTTATCAAATTAAAGTTTATGTTTATGAAAATTCTTCAATTAAATTAGGAGAAACTACAAGTCAACAATGTATTAAAGTTCCAACTGCTTTTGGAAGTATAATTGGTATAGAAATAAATAGAAAAGAATGTTATGAAGTAAAAGTTCCAGAACAAATTATTTCAAATGTCCTTGCTGGTGGAGGAGTAACAAGTTATTATTTTGATGAAGAAGTTTTGTCTGGAAATAATGAGATTATAATCAATTCTCCAAATTTACCTACTCCTACAACAATCGAAGAATTACAGTTGAACTATATTTTATATGAAAGTAATGGATTGGAGGTTTCAATTCAATGATAAAAAATAAAAGCAAGAAATATTTTGCATTTTTTGCAATGTTTTTTTTAATTAGTATTTTTTTAATTTCTTTTTCTTTAGCTTCTTATACAGAGAGCAATATAAAATATTATTATGGTGGTTCTTCATTTTCAACTTCAAATATTGCAGATATTTATAATACTGAATTATGCACAGAAGGAACAGATTTTATTTTGCAAATAGATCCTGCTGGTTGCACTCCTGCTGTTATAAGAAGTGATTTATTAGAAGAACAAAATGTTCCTGTATTTTGTCCAATTCGAGCAATTAAGGTAAATCCTCTAATTGACGTCGATGCGATTAGTTCTATGACTTTTTCAGGAGAATATTCTTCAAGTCAAGTAAGCACTGTTGGGTTTTATGGTTCTCGTTCTGCTTTAGGTTATAATGAAGAAATAAACTCTTTCAATTATCAAACTGTAGGATATGCTGTTATAATTTTAAGAAGTCAACCAAATGAATCTGCTCTTGAAAATTGTGAAAAAGAAACATTAGGAGAAGTTTGTTGGGTTGAAGGAAATCTTACTGCACTTATTTCTTATGATATTGAAAATGCTTTTGGATTAAGAACCAGTCAATTTTATTTGCCTGTATTAAGCGACAGCGAATGGAATCTTCAAAAAAATAAATATTATTTTTGGGATGCAAGAGGATATTTAAGAGCAGAAGAAATTGGCGATGATAGTGCAAAAATAACTATTTATTCAGATGTTTCAAAAACAACATTTGAAGGGAACACTGGTGAAAAAAGAAAAGTTGGAAGTGAAACATTAAATGTTGGAGAAAGTTCTGATGTATATTATCTTCCTGGTTTAGGGTGTTTTGCAAGTTTAAGATTAAAATTAAAAGATATTCAAGGTATGGATACTTATGCAAATTTAAAAATAAATTCAGAATATTATAACGCTGTTGAAGGAGAATATTTTTTAGATAATAAATGTAGAGTTATAGATTTATCAAATGAAGGAATTAATCAAAGAGCAACAATAAAATGTAATGAAGATAGAGAAGAAGGTTCATTTAGTTTATTTGGTAGTTCAGGTACTTATAATTTAGAAGTTGTTCCAAGACTTTCAATAATTGTTGGAGAAAATGGGAATGATGTTCTTAAAAAAGTTCAAATAGGTGATTTATTATATAATTCAGGTTCGAGATCTATTTACTTAGGTTATGCTAATGAAGTTTTTAATGATGAAAATCCCGATGGTGTTCTTAAAGCTTATTTAATTTCAATTACAGATTCTGAAGCAAAAAAATTGAAAGACCCTAATAAATTAGATGCAGATTTAATTCAATATGTTAAAGAAATTGTTGAAGGATTAAATGTTCAAGATAGAGAAGGTGTTTCAACTTTGGGAGATGCAGTTTCTAAAGGAATTAATTGGGTTTCTTCAGGTTTTAGAAAACAATGGGCTTCATTAATCGACGGAGATTCATATGCTACTTTAGAAATGGGGCAAATAGAAGAATTTGAAGGAAAAGAATTTGAATTACTTAATTTTGCAGAAGGAGATAATTTTGATTTATATGACGATGTTCAGGCATATTATGACAAAGCAATTATAGATTATAATACTCTTATAGAAAATTATATTAATGAAAAATACCCAACAGATGCACAAAAAACACTTGCAGAACAAGCATCTGAAAATAAAATACTTTTAGCAGATTATCTCAAGCAAAATTATGATGTGAGAGAGTTTTGTCAAGAATATCAATCTTATTATCCTAATTCTGAGATTCCAGAAATTTGCACAGACCTTGAAAGAAATTCAAATGAAGGAATTTCTGAAATGAGCGTTTTAATCGACGGAAGAGTAAAATCTATTTCTTTAGTTAGTGTTCATGAACCAACTTATAATGATTATGGTGTGGATTTATTAGTTAGAAATTCAGATGGAACAGTTAATGAATATTATTTGACAAAAAATAAGAAAATTTATATCAATACTACAAGTGATGAATTTGTAAAGCTTCTTTCAATCGACGACAAAGAAACAGTTAAGATTCAAATTTCTGCAAATAAAAATGACCGTCTTTCAAAATCAGAAGATTTCTTTTTAGGAGATTATCAAACTATGAAAAAAGATGTTTCATATGAATTTGGAACTAATTATGTTTTTTCTGTTCAAGATATTAATTTAAGAGAATATGCAAAAGTTGAAGTTGTTCCAGATATAGAACATTCGCGTTCTGAAGCAAGTTTTAAATTTAAAATTGGTGTTGAAAAAAGAGGAATTCAACTTTCTCCTGAAGTCACAAAAAATAAAATTGACTCTTTGAATAAAACTATAGAACAATGGACAAAGATTTCTGATGATTTAGGAAGTGTTATTACAACTATGAAAAGCGCTTGTTTGCTTACAGGAAGTTATTTGACTGTTAAAAATCTTTTAGAAAATTCAGACGGAAAATCAATAGCAAGGCAAAATGTAATGCAAGGAGAAGGTGGCTGGAATGAAAGATGTGCTGATTTTGTTTCATCTGGAAAATATTCTTCTAAAGAAAAATGTTTTTTGGAAAATTCAGATCAAATTGAAAAAGATGTTGACGAATATTATCAAGCAATGTCTGAACAAAATGGGGAAATTAAAAAATTACAAGAGGAATATATAATTGATAAAGGATTTTTAGGAGAAACAAGAATTGATACTGATGCATTTTTAAAAAATTATTCTAATAAAGTTGGAGAAAGTTTAAGTGGAGATATAACTGATGAAGAAGGGAATACAATAAATTTAAATGAATTTAGTAATCTTTTTACTTCTTCAAATGCTTCTGATTTAGGTTTGTATAATATAGAAGAAGTAAGAGAAATTGAATTGAATTATAATTTGTGGAAAGAAACAGGAAATGATATTTATCAGCAAAGATTATATCATGCAATTTATGATGTTAATGAAAACTCTTTAGAATATAAAAAAGTATTACAAGCACAATCTAGTGCAAACAGCGACGGTTTTGAAGGAATGAATTTTCCAGTTTATTCTGATAAAAATAAAAAACAAGAAACTTATCAAGGATTTGTAACAAAAAATTCTGGTTGGTGGGGAGATGCTGGAACTCTAATTCAAGGAATAACTTATAATGGAAAACAATATTATGTCACATTGAAGGATGTTGGAAATAATCAATATGTTATAATTGATGTTTATGATTTAGATGGGATAAAAACTGATGAATATAATTACATAAAAGATAAATATTCTTATTTTAAGAGATATGATTCTTCAAGTTATCAAAATGAATATAAAAATTATGAAGTTAGATTTTATGAATCAGAACCTTATACTGGGTTACCTGCAATAATTCCTTTAAGTATTTCAAAAGGATGGTATGTTTACATTGAGCAAGCACTTCCTTTTGCAGGAGAAATAGCAAGTTATGATTTATCTGGTGCAGTTAATAGTTATTGGCTTTGTAACGTCGGAGAAAATGGATTAGAAGAATTTAATTCAGGAATTAACGACGATATTTGTCAACTTATAAATAAAGGAACACACCAACCATATGACCAATTTTCAGGGCTTAGTGAAAAGGAGGCTTCAGAATTAGTGAATTTTGCAGAGTCAAGTATTGAATCTGTTTCAAGGCAATATGAAAGTGCTCTTAAATCTAGAAGAGTTAGCGTTGAATTAATTGAAGGTGGTTCCCCTAAAACAATTATAGTTGGAGAACCTGAAACAAATGTCCCTGGTTTTGAATGTAGTGATTACATGTCTGTTAAAGATTGTCAATTATTATTTAATGTTTGTGACCCTGTTGTGTGTCCTAGTTCAAGATGTGATTTTGGAGGACAATATCCTGTAAAAGATGTTATTCAATCTGGAATTATTGGAAGTATTGCTTTGTGTTTGCCAAATTATAAAGAAGGAATTTATATGCCTGTTTGTTTAACTGGTTTGAAATCTGGAATTGATAGTTGGCTTTCAGTTTCAAAATCTTATCAAGATTGTTTGCAAACAAGTTTAGATAGTGGTGAAACTGTTGGAGTTTGCGACGAGATTAATAGTATTTATATGTGTGAATTTTTTTGGAGACAAGCATTGCCTTTAGCAAAATTAACTATTCCAAAAATAATAACTGCTTTAACAGGAGAAAATGTTAGAGGTGGAGGAGAATATTTGGGTCTTGAAAGTGCTTGGCAAAATGCACAAGACTCTGTCGATTATTTAACAGATTATTATGCAGTTAATACTTTTAATGCATTTAAATTTAGGGATACTGATCAAGTTGGAAGTGCAGTTTGTAAAAACTTTGTTTCTTTAACATATCCTGAAGGAGCAAGTTTGCTTGAATCTTTGACAACTCCTGATTCTCCTGCTCAATTTTATGGAAGGTTTGATGAAATTCCGTTGACAACTGCAACAAATCCTCCAATTTCTCAATATAAAGTTTATTATCATATTTATGCAGGAACTGATAGAGGTGCTTATTATCAGGTTTATCTTCGAGGAGAACTTGAAAGTTCATTTTATCAATCAGGTGTTGGAAGATTAATTAATTCTGGATATATTGCTAAAGGAGAATATGCAAGTGAGACAAGAGATATTACTGGACCAGAAGGATTTACAGAATTATGTATAAACGTTAATGGTCAAGAAGAATGCGGTTTTGGAGAAGTCACAACTAGTTTTGCTTTTGATTATATAAAAGATCAATATTTGAAAGGACAAGTAACAGAAAGTAATATTACATCGCAAAAAGAATGTATTTCTGGAAGTGCAGATATTTACAGTTTGCTTAATCCAAATGTGCAAGAAGGAGTTGATAATTTAATTAATCCACAAATTTACAATAAAGGAATTACAAGAATTTGTGCAACAGATAACCCTGGAAGTTCTTCAGATATTTCTGTTGGTTCTTCTGATCAAAGATGGATTGAAGTTGGTTATTGCGACGATGTAAATGTTAAATGTTGGTTGGACACAGAAACACTTTCAGATGCATTTAATTTTGAAACAACTTCAAATCAAGCATTAGGAGAGGTTATTGATGATTATGTACAAACATTATTAAATAATAATTCAAATTACATAGACTCAAATGAATTTAAAGAAGAGTTGTCTAAAATAGAAAATGTCGACGATCCTAAAGAAAAAATTAATCATATAAATACAATCCTTAATAAAATATTTTTCAATAATGAAAAAGCTTATTTATACTTTTTACGAGGAGAAAATAATGGGCTTTTAGCAAAGGCTTATTTTTTTACTTTTACAGAACCTTTACAAGACCATGTTCAATCTTATTACAAAGATAATTATTATTGTGAAGATTTTAGTGTAGAAGAAAAGAAAGATTTAATTGAAGAAGAATTGGGAGAAGGTTCTACTAATAATTTTACAGAATATCAAATTGAAACAACATTTCGTAATGAAGTGGAAATTCCTTTTATTGAAGATGTTTTTAATGCAAATGAAATAGATACTAGTAATTTAACAACTGCACAAATTTATGATAAATATAGAAATGAATTTTGTGATACTTATGAAATAGAATATGAAGAACCATTTGAAAATCAATTTAAAGAAGTTTCTCCAAAATTTGAATTTGAAAATGGATTTAATTATAGAGGTAATTTGTGTTATCAATATGCTGATGGACAATGGTATTGGACAAAGAATTGTGATTCTGTAGGAGATATTGTAGTAAGTGGTATAACACCAACATTATTTTATCCTCAGATATATACTGTTGATTGGATTCCAACTTCAAGTATAATTAATCCTTATGGAAATGAACCAAGTGACGACGATGCTGTATTTATTCAACAATTAAATTCAGCGTCTATGGAAGAAGGTGTTGATTTACTTGTTAAAAGAACATTAGCAGATAATGAAAATTATACTTGGTTTTGGGGACTTTTCACTACTGGAAATTCTTTTGGAGATACAAAATTAATTACTAAAAATGTTGAATTAACTTCAGATGGGATTTTTTTAGTTGATACTGACGGATGGAGAGAAGAACTTGAATTTTATTTTAAAAAACCTTCTTCTGATTCTTATTCTTATTATTGGTATTGGAAATTTTCAGATCTTGGAGATGAAGGTGAAAATTGGATAAGAGTAACTGAAACTACTCATCCAAAAAAAACTTATGCTTCATTGACAACACTTGAAAAAAATATTTTAAATGGTTTGAATGGAATTGAATTTTTAAATGGGGCAAGATTTTTATTTTTAGAGGTTCAATCATTGCCTAGTTATGATGGGGGAAATGAATCTGCTATCAATATTACAGAGAAAAATAAAGATTTGATAAAGGCAATGAAAGATGCTTCGGGATTAACGGGAAAAGCATATATTTCTATTGGAGGAAAAGATATTGAAGAAAATATCGCTTTTGTTGATAAACTTTGTTCAGGTTATTATGTTGTAGATATTTCTGTTGAACAATGTGAAGATATTAAAGGACATAGTTCTAGTGCAAATGCATGGACTAATACTTGGAATGGCGTGGAAGAAATGTCTTTTGTTAAAAGTATTTTAATCTCGCTCAGCGACCAGACTTATGGAAAATGGATACATGAATCTGCATTATTAGAAGTTGAAAATCTTAAAGAAGACGGGGGATATCTATCTTATGATGCTTATAATGATTTTGTTTTAGAATTGTATGACGACGGAGTTATTAATCAAGAATTTTATGAATTTCAAAAAGAGAAAGAACATTTAGAGAAAATAAATCTTTTGTATGATTATTTGACTAAAGGAAGCGTACCTATTGTTCTTACAGATAAAGATTATCAATGCAAGGAATTAGGCGGGGAATGCAAATATACTTCTCTTTATAAATGTAGTAAATCATGGGTAACAGGTAAATGTTTGGCTGATCAAAGTAGTGATTATTTATGTTGTACAGGAATAACAAGTGAAAAAGATTTTGATTTTGATTTTGTAAAAAGAGATCCTGCAGTTTTAACAGAGATGATAAAATATTTAAAAGATTCTGGAACAAAAGTAGTTAGTAGAAGTTGTGTTTGTGGAAGTGATAGTAGATGTAGCACATATGCAAAATTAATTTCTGAACAAACTGCTTCAAACGGACTTCCTGATGAATTATTGTTTTTATCTTTAATAATGCAAGAATCTTCTTGCATTTCTACAAGCGTTAGTTCTTCAGGTGCTATTGGATTAACTCAAATTATGCCGTCGACATTCAAAGATTTTTGTGCAGGAAAATCTGGATTTGAATTTATCAATGATGTTTCTCAAATTAAAAATGATCCTCAAGCTCAATTAAAATGTGGGGCAATTATTTTTAGAGGAAAATATAATTCTTATAAAAATGGGTTGAGTTCTACCACAATTTCAAAGTATTGTAGTAATGTTGCTTTAATTAATAAATATGCAAGTTATACTGACTGGGATGCTGCTTTAAGAGGATATAATGGTTGGGGTTGTACAACTGGTGCAGATACGGAGTATGTTGAAAATGTCATGACAAGATATAATTCTCTTGTTTCAATTTATGAAGAAAAACCTTGGGAAAGTGTTGCTTAATTTTTTAATTAATTTTTATCTAAAGGTTTTTATATGAAGATTTTTTAGTTTTTTCATGCAGGAATGCCGGAGAACTCACACACTCGCTCACATCAAGGGCGATTTGGTTGGTTCGCGAATATGTTCGGGTCAAACGAGTTTTCCAACGTCCTCATATGCAGGAATGCCGGAGTGGTCAAACGGGCGAGATTTAGGCTCTCGTAGCTTAGTGCTTGCGAAGGTTCGAATCCTTCTTCCTGCACTCGTGGGCAACCAATGGTTTCCCGAACGTTCTCCCTTCTTTTTTTAATGTATCAAATCAAAAGATTTTTTAGAATTGTAAAATTTTAATGCTGTTAAGTAATGTCCTATATTTTTATTTGTATAAACTTTAGGGTAAATTCTTTTTTTGTGCATTTCTTTAATTAAATTATAACTTCTTTTATAAGGAATTATTAAATCAGATTTTGAGTTAAATATAATAATTTTAGTTTTTTCTAAATTTTTTAAATTATTTTGTGGTTCAAGTTCTTTCCAGAGAATTTTTAATTTTTTCAATTTTATTCCTTGTTTTATAAAAGATTTTTTAATATTTTGTGTTCTAAGCCCTTCCCAAACTCCTTGGGCAAGACTATCTGATGGCATTAATAAAATTAATTTATTTACTCTTAATTCATTAGTAATCATAAAAGAAGGAATTCCACCTAAACTTGTTCCAATAATTATTTTTTCATTTTTTGTGTTCTTTAAATCTTTAATAATTTTATTTTTTATTTCTTTCATATATTCTTTGACTTGATTTGCTCTAGAAGATAAAATATCTTTAGAAAGTTGATAAAAAATATAAGAATTTTTTTGCTTTTTTATTCTTTTTTTAAATTTTTTTGAATGATTTGAACTTTCATACCATCCAGATAATATAAAATAAGTTTTATTTGAATTTGGATTAATTTGCTCTTCTATTTTTGTAAATGCAGATACTTTTTTTACAAATAAATTTGTTTCAATTTCTTTATAATTCTTTTTTCTTATTAAACTAAAAATAAATAAAATTATTTTATCAAGTTTCATAAATAATAGAATTAAAAATTATTTTTAAAATTAATCTTTTTTCTTTTTTGATTCAGCTTCTTTTTGTTTTATTTTGTCTTCAAGTTTTAATCTTTCAATTAATTCTTTGTAACGATTTCTGATTGTAACTTCTGTTATTCCTGCAATATCTGCAACTTCTCTTTGTGTTTTTTTCTCGTCGTTCATTAAAGCAGCGACGTATAAAGCAGCTGCTGCAATTCCTGCTGGACCTCTTCCTGAAGTTAATTCAACGTCTTTTGCTTGATCTAAAATTTTCAAAGCATCATTTTGTGTTTTTGGTGAGAGTTTTAAAACTGATGAGAATCTTGAAATATAATCTTTTGGTGAGGATTGCTTGACTTTTATTCCTAATTTTCTAATAATAAATCTATAAGTTCTTCCTATTTCTTTTCTTTCTACATCTGAAGCAGTTGCCATTTCATCTAAAGTTCTTGGGATATTGTATGAACGACATGCTGCATACAAGCAAGCAGCAATTACTGATTCCATACTTCTTCCTCTAACTAATCCTCTTTGTAAAACATAATTATAAATTCTTGAAGCTTCGTCTCTGACAACATTTGGTAAATTCAAATAAGAAGCAATAACTCTTAATTCAGCCATTGCAAGTCTTAAATTTCTTTCAATACTTGTTGAAACTCTTTCTTGCCATTTTTTTAATCTTAAGAATTTTCTAGTTTGTTTTGGTTCTAATCTATAAATATCTGAGATTTCACCGACGTTAGTTGTTAAACCTTTGTCAAATTTTTGCATAGAAATTGGTGCACCACCTCGTCCTTTTTTTTCAGATTTGTCGAATTTTCCTTGAAGGTCAACTCCTGTGTCAACCATTTTGTCTTCTATAACTAAACCACAATCATTACAGATTATTTCACCGAGGTGAGAATCAAAAGTTAAGTGAACACTTCCACATTCCGGACATTTTTTGATGTTACTCATTTTAAGATTTATAAAGGGTTAACGTAAGATTTAAAAATGTTTTGCCTTTAAAAACCTTTTGGTTAGTCTTATTTTGCTCGAGGATAAAAATTAATTAAAAAAATTTAATTTTTTGATGAAAGAATTTTTTCAAGAAGTTTGTTATGGTTATTTATTTGTTCAATAGTTAAAATTTTAGACGCTTTTTCGATAAAAGGATATAAACAGCCTCTTGCAACAGCTTTCATATAAGCGCTATTTGGTAAATGTTTTTGATATTTTCCTGCAGCAATGATGATTCCATTTTCATTTAATGCAATATAAACTTCAGATGGCCAATTGATTTGCATTCCTTCTTCTATCATATCGGAAAAATTCATAAGTTTGTAAATTTCATCTTTAGTCATGTCTTTTGTTTGCATCATAAATTAACTACCTCAAATTATTTTTTAAATATTATTATATTAGAAAGCATATGTTTATTCAATTAAAATACCATTAATCATTCCTTCTTGAGTTGGACGATTTGTTATTTTTACTTTTCCCAATTCTGTATCAACAATTGTTCCTTTTGTTAAAACATTTTGTCTTGCTAAGAATCTGTTTGATGGAGTTTCAAGAACATTTTTTATTTCTGTTTTTTTTATTTTTCCTTTTGATTGAACGTTAATTATTTTTCCTTTAAGCAAAAAAGTTTTAATGTTTTTTCCTCTTGTTCTAACTGTTTTTAATTTTTGCTCTCCAAGTTTTATTGTTCTTTTTTGTCCAGGTCTTTCATAAGATTTCTTTTTTCTACTTTTGATATATCTTCCGCCTGAAATTTTTTTTCCTTTTTTAGTAGCCATGATAATAAAACTTATTTTTTGATTTATAAAGTTTTGCTTAAAAAGATTTTTTAAAATTTTCGGATTTCTCTTGTGTAATATAAAAAAATTTATAAAGCAATTAAAATCAATTACAATATGGCTAATGGAATTGAAAGACCTTTGGATTTGTTAAACAATTCTAAAGGAAAGGAAGTGTTAGTGCATTTAAAAGGCGACAAACAAGTTGTTGGAACATTGTTAGCATTTGATATCCACATTAACTTAGTGTTGGATCGTGTAAAACAAATTGAAAACAACGAAGTTACCAAAAGTTTAGGCTTGACTTTTTTAAGAGGAGATACAATAATTTATATCTCTCCTTCATCAACAAAATAAGCGTTTTTGCCTTAATTTCGCACGGCAGAATTCTTTGAAAGTTTTGTCTAGTTGATACTTTAAGAAATTATTTAAATGATGATTTGTATTTATTCTTATGTCAGAAAAAATAAAATTAACTTTTTTAGGGACTTCAGGAGCAATTCCAACTGAGACAAGAAATCATACAGCTATATTACTTGCATATGGTTCTGAAAATATTTTAGTTGATTGTGGTGAAGGAACTCAAAGACAATTTAGAAAAGCAAAATTAAATCCATGTAAATTAACAAGAATTTTAATTACTCATTGGCACGGAGATCATGTTTTAGGACTTCCAGGATTATTTCAAACACTTGCATTTAATGATTATAAAAAAGAGTTGTTAATTTATGGTCCGAAAGGAACTAAAAATTTTATAAATAAAATATTTGAAACTTTTGTTTTTGTAAATAATCTTAAATTAAAAGTATTTGAAGTTGAAAATGGAAAAATTTTTGAAAATGAAGATTTTTTGATTGAATCAAGAAGGATGGTGCATAATGCTCCTTGTAATGCCTATTGCTTTGTTAGAAAAGGAGAATTAAGAATTGATAAAAATAAATTGAAAAAATTAAAAATATCTGAAGGACCTTTTTTATCTGATTTAAAGAAAGGAAAATCTATTACTTTTAAAAATAAAAAATATTATTCTAAAGATTTGACTTTTAAAGAAGATGATTTTAAAATAAGTTTTGTTTTGGATACCAAATTGAATGAAAAAATTATTCCCTTTGTTAATAATTCAGAAATTTTAGTTTGTGAAGCAACTTTTGAATCTGGAAAAGAATCTCTTGCAGAAACAAGATTTCATTTAACTGCTAAACAAGCTGCAGAAATTGCAAAAAAAGCAAAAATCAAGAAATTAATTTTAACGCATATTTCTCAGAGATATGAAAAAAATAGTGACGATGTTTTAAAGCAATCTATTAAAATTTTCAAAAATACTGAATTAGTTGATGATTTGTATGAAATCGTGGCTTGAACAAACTTTTTAAATAGTTCTTTTGATATGTTATTGTACAAATTCAATTATGCCCTGGTAGCTCAGCCTGGATAGAGCACCTGCCTTCTAGCCATACGCATAGGCTTTGTGAGGCGCAGAAAGGGAAGGGAGCAGGGGGTCGCAGGTTCAAATCCTGTCTAGGGCATATTTTTAAACTTACTTAAATTATTTTATTCAATGAAAAAGAGTGAAGATATTCCTAAAGTTTCAATCGTGCATTGTTCTTCATATAATCAAAAAAAAGTCGATAAAGCAATTAAAACTGCTTTAAAATTTGCAGATTTGGAAATTCCTTTTAGTAAAACTGTTTTAATAAAACCAAATATTATCGGAAGTTTTCCTAAAAAGCAAAAAATAGCGACGACAAATCCATCAATTATTGAAGCTATTTGTAAAATTCTTAAAAAAAATAAATGTAAAATAATTATTGGAGAATCCTCTTTTACAAATACTGTTGATGCATTTAAGGATTCTGGAATTGAAAAAATTGCTAAGAAATATAATGCAGAAATTTTAATTTTTGAACAAGATAAACTTAAACGAATTAAAAATGAAAATGGAAAGATTTTGAAAGAATTTTATGTTTCAAGAAAATTTTTAGAAGCAGATTTAATAATAAATGTTCCTAAATTGAAAACACATTTATTAATGAAATATACTGGAGCAATTAAAAATTTGTATGGGGTTATTCCTGGAGGAATTAAGCAAAAACTTCATGCAAAAGCACCCACAGAAAAAAAGTTTTCTTCTTTATTAGTTGACATTTATGAAAAAATTCAACCTGAAATTAATATTATGGATGGTGTTGTGGGAATGGAAGGAAAAGGTCCAAGTGCAGGAGATGAAAAAAAATCTGAGTATATTCTTGCAAGTTCAAATGCTGTTGCTTTGGATATTGTTTGTTCTAAATTAATTGGTTATAATCCTAAAAAAATTCTTTATTTAAAAGAAGTTTTGAAAAGAAAAATATTTCATGGAGAATTTGTTTTAGTTGGACAAGAAAAAATTCCGAATTTGAAATTCAAGAAACCTACTATTTATGATAAATTGACTGTTGGATTGAAAGAATTATTAAATATTAGAAAATCAATTGTTGTTGACAAAGAAAAATGTGTTAAGTGTGGTTTGTGCTCGAGAAAATGTCCTCAAGGAGCAATAACTCTTTGTCCTTATCCCATTATTGATAAAAAGAAATGCATTAGGTGTTTTTGTTGCATGGAAATTTGTCCCCATCATGCCTTGAGTTTGAAATAAATACTTTTAAATAATTATAGAATTCTTTATTTTTATGCGGAGGTGGCACAGCGGCTACTGCAGTCGGCCGCAGCCCGACTATTCCTGGGTTCGAGTCCCAGCCTCCGCTTTTAATTTAAAATGAAAAAAACAATATATTTAGTTCATGGATGGGGTGGAAGTGATTCTAATGAAGGTTGGTTTGGTTGGTTAAAAAAAGAACTTCCAAAAAAAGGATTTGAAGTAGTTTCTTTTAACATGCCTAATAGTGATGAACCTAAAATTGAAGAATGGGTTGGATATCTTGAAAAAAATATTTCTTTAGACGACATCAACGAAAATACTTATTTTGTGGGGCATAGTATTGGATGTCAAACAATAATTCGACTTTTGGAAAAATTGCATAAACATAAAAAAATTGCAGGTTGCGTTTTTGTTGCAGGTTGGTTTGATTTAATTAATCTTGAACCTGAAGAAATGGAAATAGCTCATCCTTGGATAAATAATAAAATTGATTTTGAAAGAGCTCTTGATCATTGTAATAATTTTTTAGCAATTTTTTCAGACAATGATCCTTTTGTGCATTTAGATGAAGTTAAAAAATTTAAAAATGATTTGAATGCAAAAACAATTATTAAACACCATGAAGAGCATTTTAATTTAACAGAAAAAATTCCAGAAATTTTAAAATTTATAAAATGACAAAAGTTTATTCAAAAAAAATAGTTGTGAATACAAAAAATAAAATTGATTTTGTTAATATAACAAATGAAGTTAAGAGAGCTGTCCAAGAATCGGGGATTCAAGATGGAATTGTTTTAGTCAATTCAATGCACATTACTTCAAGTGTTTTTATAAATGATAATGAAGCAGGTTTATTAAGAGATTTTAAAAATTGGTTAGAAGAGCTTGCTCCTCAAGAGAGAAGTTATTTTCATAATCAAACTGGTGAACACAATGGATTTGCTCATTTGTGGAGAACTATAATGGGACGAGAAACAGTTATTGCAATTAGTGATTGGGAATTGGATTTAGGGCCTTATGAAGAAGTTTTTTATGGTGAATTTGATGGGCAAAGAGATAAAAAAATTTTATTTAAAGTAATTGGGGAGTAATGTAGTGCCTAAATATAACTTCAATTAAATTAGGCACTACAAAGAAAAAAGTTTATAAATAATTGTGTAGTGCCTAATGTATAATGGCATTTATTGTTAAAAAGAAAATTTCAGGAAAAGATTATTATTACTTAAATGAAAACAAAAGAGAAGAAGGAAAAGTAAAAACAAAAACACTTGCATATTTAGGAAAAAATAAAAAAGTTGCACAAGAAAAAATGAAAAAAGTTTTGACAGAAATTGAAAGAGAAAAAGAAATAACAATTAAGAATACATTCAAAAATGAAATAAAAGATTCTGAAAAATCAAAAGAAAAAAATAAAAATTCAATTTCAAATATAAAACCAATTTCAATTGAAGAGTTAACAATGTTTTGCAAAAGAAAAGGATTTGTTTATCCTTCTTCAGAAATTTATGGTGGACTTGCGGGTTTTTGGGATTTTGGTCCTTTAGGTGTAGAATTATTAAATAACATAAAAAAAGATTGGTGGAATTATTTTGTTTCTTCAAGAAATGATATAGTCGGTGTTGAAGCAAGTGTGATAAGTCATCCTCGAGTATGGGTTGCATCTGGTCATGTTGCAAATTTTACAGATGTTTTTGTCAAATGTAAAAAATGCGGAAAAACAAATAAAATAGACGAATCTGAGTTGGAAAAAGTAAAATGCATTTTTTGTAATGGCGATTATGAAAATTTAGGGAAATTTAATTTAATGTTTGAAACAAAAGTTGGTGCTTATGAACCAATGAATGTTTATTTAAGAGGAGAAACTGCACAAGGAATGTTTATTAATTTTAAATTAGTTCAACAAACTTCAAGAATGCAATTACCTTTTGGTATTGCTCAGATTGGAAGATGTTTTAGAAATGAAATTGCTCCAAGAGATTTTTTATTTAGAAGCAGAGAATTTCATATTGGTGAATTTGAATTTTTTATAAATCCTGAAGAGAAAAAATGTTCTTTGTTATCGGATAAACAATTAAAATTGAAAATTAAATTTCTTGATTCTGAAAATCAAAAAAATGGAAATAATATTTTGAGAGAAATAACAATTGAAGAGATGATAAAAGAAAGAAGATTAGAAGAATGGCATGCTTATTGGTTAGCTGAGCAAATTTTATGGTTTAATTCAATTGGATTAACAGAAATAAAAATTCGAGAACATACTAAAGAGGAATTATCTCATTATAGCTCTGCAACATTTGATATTGATTATGAATATGTTTTTGGTAGCAAAGAAATTGCAGGCAATGCGAATCGTGGTCAATATGATTTAACTCAACATGAAAAGGAAAGTAAACAATCAATGGAAATTTTTGATGAAAAGTATAAAAATAAAATAATTCCTAAAGTTATTGAACCTACTTTTGGAATTGAAAGAATTTTTTTGGGAATTTTAACAAAAGCATATTTTTACGACGATAAAAGACAAAATATTGTTTTAAAACTTCCTGCAAAACTTGCACCAATAAAGATTGCTATTTTTCCTTTAGTTAGAAATAATCCTGAAATAATGAAATTATCCAATGAAATTTATGAAATTTTAAGAAAAGATTTTAATGTAGAATATGATGAATCTGGTTCAATAGGTAGAAGATATGCTCGTAATGATGAAATTGGAACTCCGTTTTGTGTTACAATTGATGAGGAAAGTTTGAAAAAAAAAGATGTTACTATTAGAGATAGAGATACAACAAAACAAATAAGAATTAAAATAAAAGATTTGAAAAATATTCTAAAAGAATTTATTGACGGTAAAAAGGAATTTAATGAAATTTAATTTTTTGAAATTTAAAAATTATAAAAAGATATTTAAATGAACTTTTCTTTATGGTATTAATTAAAAGAGGAGGTTTTTATAATGGCTGCTAAAAAAAAATCAGTAAAGAAGAAAACTACAAAGAAGAAAACTACATCAAAAAAGAAAAGATAAGTTTTCAGTAAATAGTATTTTATTTTTTATTTTTTAATTAAATTTATAAATTCTGCTTTTTTTAAAACCTAATGGAGGATTGTATTTTTTGTAAAATGTCTCGAGGAGAGATTTTATGCAAAAAAGTTTATGAAAATGATAATTTTTTTTCTATTTTTGATATAAATCCGCGAAGTTTGGGGCATTCTTTAGTTATTTCTAAAAAACATTTTAATAATATTTTAGAGCTTCCTTTAACATCTTGTCAAGAATTATTAGATTGTATAAAAAATACATCTTTAATTGTTTTAAAAGAAAAAAATGCTACGGGCTTTAATGTCCTTGTAAACACATTTAAGTCAGCAGATCAAGCTATAAATCATCTTCATGTCCATATTATTCCACGTAGAGAAAATGATAAATTAAGGCTTAATGATAATTAATTTAATATAAATTTTGTTATTTCTTATAGTGGTAATAATTCTTTAAATATTATTTAATTTAAACACCTAAATGAACTTAGATGAAAAAGCGATTTTTTTTGAAAGTCATTCTGACGAAAGTAAGAAAGCAAAAAAACTTTTAGATAAAAATAATTTAAATTTTGTAAGTATTTATATTTCAAATTATGAAAAACCAATATTAATTTCATCAGATTCTGCTTATAGTTTTAAAGGAATTTCAAGCATCAAAAGTCACATAAAATTTTTATTTAATTTTAAAAAATGTCTCTGAGGGGAATTTAACCCCCGACCTCTGCCTCTCTCAAAATTTCTTGTTTTGATTTTCAGGCTCAAAATAAATTTTGGCCAGATTCATATTCGCAAGCGAATATTCATGAGAGCAGCGCTCTAACCCTGAGCTACAGAGACAAAATTAATAGAATTAGTTCATTTAAAAGTGTTAAGGTTTTAGAATTAATCTGTTTTTAACTTGGCTTTTTCAGCTTTTTCTTTTTTCATATACCTTGTTAAATATCCTGCCATTTGATTTCTCATTTTTTTACTAGGCATTTCTTTTCCAAGTATTTTTTTGTTTTTTTCAAAATTATCTGAAAAATCTATTCCATCTTTGATAATTTCTTGTGAATATCTTTTTACTTGCTTTGATTTTATTTTTCCCATGTTAGATTTACTTTTTGAGGTTTTTTAAAGGTTTTTATTCTAATTTATAAATATTTGAGAGATTTTTAGAAGCAGCAATAATTGCTTCTAACTTTTTTGGAAATTCCCCTAAACTTAAAATAATAAATGGCAAATTTTCTTCTTTTGATGTTTTATAAGATTTTATTAATTCATTCTCAGAAATTCTTTTTTTGTTTATTGCAATAAGTATTTTTTTTTCAGAATTTTCAATTACTTTTAAAGAAAGTTCATTTTTTGTAGCACCCATTATGTCAAGTATTTCTATTTTTTTTGAGAAAAGAAAATCTTTAACATTATTGAAAAATTTATCATTTTTATCTGTAGGTTTTTTCTTTATCTTTTTTAAAACTTTTTTTGGTTTTTCTTTAATTTCTCTCTGAATTTCTTTTATTTGTTCTTTAATTTTTTCAGGAACTTTTTCTTTAATAATTTCTTTAATTAAAATTGGTTCTTCTTTTATTTCTAACTTTTCGTTTTCAGGAATTTCTAAAAAATATCTCCAAAAAATTTCATCGTTTTTTTGAAAGGGTATTGAAAAGTCTTTTATACTTCTTAATGCAATTCTCATTACTGGAGATTGTTCTTTATCTTTTAATATTTTTTTTTCTTTTAATAAAAGGAATGCTTCTTTTTCTTTATCTTTTAAGTATTGGGAAAATTTTTCTAATTGATCTTTTTTTTCTTCGAGAAAATATATTGGAGAACTTCCAACTCTCATATTACTTATTTTAATTCTTTTTTCAGATGCAAGTTCAGAAAGAAATGCTGATGCAAATAAACTTTCCATTCCAATATCTTTTGCAATTTGCATAGGAAGACTTGGGCCTTTGGCTTTTAATATATTAATTATTCTTTCTTTAATTTCTATAGGGTTTTTTGAAGACATTTACATTTTCATCCATTTAATTTCATAATATAAAATTCCGCCTTCTTCATCAACTATTGCAATAAGAAGATTCTTTTTTGTTGAATGTGCAACACGATTTTTTGAAGAAAATTCATTCCAGTTTATTTTAAAGTTTGATTTTTGTACAGACACTACCCATTTAGCATGTTCTGTCACAGGGTTTTTACCTTTTTCATAAACTCGAAAATCTGTTCCAAATTTTAATGCAGTTTTAACAATATTTCCTTTATTTCTTAAATCTTCAAAAACAAGATATTTCATCATAAAATTTTTATCTAATTTTTCAAATTTTTTTATTAATTCTTCTTTAGAAATAATTTTGTTTTTCTGGATAATTTCCATTTTGTTTTTTTTGACTAAATAAAATGCTTCTAATAAATTGTACTGAACTTTTTCATCTTTTCTCTCACCGAAGTAACTTTTTTTTATTAAAGTATATGCTTCTTTTGAATTAGAATAAACAAGATTTCCGATTAATTGAGATTTTATCATTTCCATGTTCTTTTAAGATAATGAGAATATTTAAAAGTTCTTTCTTATAATTGTATATGCAATAGATATAAATCTTTATAAATTGATATGCTTTTTTTAAATCATGAATCTTCAATATCTCTTGGCTGAAGATAAAATGTCAGAAAAAGAATTAGATTCTTTATCTAAAATAATTACTAATGAAAATGCTGAGGGAAAAATTTGTTTTATAGAGGGCTTAGAGGTTCCAACTTTTCAAATTTCTATAAATAAAAATTTTGGAATTAAAAGTTTTGTAAAAGATTTTACTTATTTGAATACTAGTAAGGAAGGTCAGAGATCTTATTATTCACAGGTTTTTGTATCTAAAAAAGTGAGATATATTTTTTTAGATAAAAGGCCCGATTCTATTTATCGTTCTGAAGAAGCAAAAAAGACCTATCAACCCGCAGTATTAATGTAGAAGTTATCTATCAATAATTTATTAAAACCATATTTCTTACTTAATAAATGGTTATCTATCATGAACTTAATTTTCAAAAAATTGAGCAAAAGTGGCAGAAGAAATGGGAAGAGAAAAAAATCTTTGAAGTCAATGAAAATTTTAAAAAGCCCAAGTTTTACAATCTTGAAATGTTTCCTTATCCTTCTGCATCTGGTTTGCATATAGGGCATGCTTTGAATTATACTATTGGAGATATTTATGCTAGATTTAAGAGAATGCAGGGATTCAATGTTCTTTATCCAATGGGTTATGATGCTTTGGGACTTCCTGCAGAAAATGCAGCAATAAAAGATAAAACTCATCCTGAAGATTATACTAAAAAATCAACTACAAATTTTATGAAGCAACAAAAAATGCTTGGTTTGAGTTATGATTGGTCAAGGCTCATAAATACTTCTGATTCAGATTATTACAAATGGGACCAGTGGATTTTTCTTAAAATGCTTGAAAAAGGAATTGCTTATAAAAAAAGTGCATCTGTTAATTGGTGTCCTTCTTGTAAAACTGTTTTAGCTAATGAACAAGCACAAGGGGGAATATGCGAAAGATGTAAAACAACTTTGGAAATTAAAAATTTAGCACAATGGTTTTTTAAGATAACAAATTATGCAGAAGAACTTTTTGATAAAATTGATTCTTTGGATTGGCCTGCACGAACAAAAGCAATGCAGAAAAATTGGATTGGAAAATCTTATGGAACTGAAATTGATTTTGAAATTTCAAAAGAGAATAAAATTTCGAACGTTATAGTTGTTCATGGAGGAGATTTAGGAGAGAAAGATAATTCTTATTTTAAACATTGGATGCCTTGGTTAAAAAAGAAATTAAACGAAAATAAAATTCATTCAGAATTTCCTTTAATGCCTGTTGATGTTAAAACAACTTATAATGACTGGAAAAAAATATTTGATAAGTTTGAAATTAATGATGAAAGTATTTTAATTGGTCATAGTAGGGGCACTGCTTTTTTGGTAAAATGGTTGGGAGAAACTAAAAAGAAAGTTAAAAAATTAATTCTTGTTGCTCCTTGGAAATTTGCAGATAAAAAACATAAAGAAACTTTTTATGATTTTAAAATTGATAATGAAATTAAAAATAGAATTAATGAAATAATAATTTTTACTTCAAACGATGAAGAAAAAGATGGAAAAAACAGTGTAAAAATTTTTTATGATTCTTTAGGCGGAAAAAAAATTGAATTAAAAAATCACGGACATTTTACTTTAGAAGATATGAAAACTGAAGAATTTCCTGAATTATTGAATGAAATTATAAAAAATCAGAAATGGCCAATTTTTACAACTCGTCCTGATACTATTTTTGGAGTTACTTTTTTAGTTATTTCAGCACAGCATCCTAGACTTTTTGAAATTGTTACTAAAGAACAAAAAAAAGAAGTTGAGAATTTTTTGAAAAAATTAAAATCTGTTAGTGAAAAAGAGTTGCATCGAATCGAAGTCTCAGGAACAGAGTTCCTGGACTCGTCCTCGGAAGACCGAGAACGAAAGGAAGGGGTTTTCACAGGAAGTTATGCAATTAATCCTATTAATAATGAAAAAGTTCCAGTTTATGCTGGAAATTTTGTCGTCGCTGATTATGGCTGTGGAATGGTTATGGCTGTTCCTGCTCATGATCAAAGAGATTTTGAATTTGCAAAAAAATATAATTTAAAAATAAATCCTGTGATAATTCCTAGGCAAGATTATATAGATAGTTCTATTTTTAAATACTCTAAGTTTATTCCAAAATATTCTAATAAGCATTTTAGATTACCTTTTATTACAAATGAAGAAGAAAGAGAGGCTTGGGATTTTTTAAATGATCTTACAAAGAAGATTAAGAAAGGAGAAATTTGTTATACTGATGAAGAAGGTATATTAATCAATTCCGATAAATTTAATAATATATTTCAAGACCCTGCGATTGTAGAAATTCCTTTGTTTTTACAAAAAAAAGGTTTGGCAAAACATAATGTTTGTCAATATAAATTAAGAGATTGGTTAATTTCGCGTCAGAGATATTGGGGAACACCCATACCTATTGTTTATTGTGATAAATGTGGAATTGTTCCAGTTTTGGAAAAAGACTTGCCTGTTAAATTACCTAAAGAGGTAAAGTTTGGAAAAGGAAATCCTTTAGAGACAAATGAAAAATGGATAAATACAAAGTGTCCTAAATGTAAAGGAAAGGCAAGAAGAGAAACAGATACAATGGATACTTTTGTAAATTCTTCTTGGTATTTTTTAAGATATTGTGATTTTAATAATTCTAAAAAAATATTCGACGAGAAAAAAGTGAAATATTGGATGCCTATTGATTTGTATATTGGTGGAGCAGAACATGCTTGTATGCATTTAATTTATTGCAGATTTTATACTAAATTTTTGAGAGACTTGGGTTTATTGAATTTTGATGAACCTGCTAAAAAATTATTTCATCAGGGAATGTTGCACGGAGAAGATGGAGAAAAAATGAGTAAGTCAAGTGGAAATACTGTTGATCCTATTGATGTTATTAAAAAATATTCTGCTGATTCTTTGAGGTTAGCTCTTATGAGTTTTGCTTCTCCAGATTCAGATACTAATTGGGATGAAAATGTTTTAATTGGAAATTACAAATTTTTGAATAAAGTTTATAGTAAGTTTGAAAACATTAAATTTGAAAAATCAGACGCAAAAACAGAAAGCAAATTAAATCAAACAATAAAAAAAGTTTCAGAAAATATTGAAAATTTAAAATATAATCTAGCAATAATTTCTCTTCGTTCTTTTTTTGAAGGTTTGCCTGAAAAAACAAGCAAAGATGTTATTGAGAAGTTCTTGAAACTTTTAAGCCCTTTTTGTCCACATGTTTCAGAAGAATTATGGGAAAAAATTGGAAATAAGGGTTTTGTTTCTTTGGAAAAATGGCCAGAAGTTGATGAAAAAAAGATAAATGAAAATTTCAATAAAGCAGAAGAAATGATTGAAAAATTATCTAATGATATAAATAATGTAATAAAAATTCTTGATAAAAAATCAAACAAGGTTTTTGTCTATTGTTTACCTAATGAATTAAATTTGTATAAAGAAGAATTAAATTTGATTAAAAAGAAAACAAATTTAAATGTTGAGATTTATGCTGTTAATGATGTAAAGAAGCATGATCCAGAAAATAAATCCAAAAAAGCAAAGCCTGGTAAGCCTGCAATTTATTTAGAATAATGGAAAAAAACAACTTGTTAAAAGATTTTGAAAGAGAATTTGAAAAATTTAAAAAAGAATATAAATTCAAGGCAAGTTTTGAAGAACTTGAAAAAGAATTTTCAATTAAAGACTTTGTTCTTGAAGAAGGATTTGTAAGAGAAGATTTTTCTATTTCGATTTGTTTAAGAATTGTTGATCATTTTAGAAATTGGGCAGGTTATTTGAATAATTTGCTTTTACCAAATCCAAGTTTTATGGTTAGTTCTACAGAAGCAAAATTATTCAATTCTGAAAAAGATAGAAAAGAAATTTGGGAAGTTATTAAGAAATGTATGTATTTTTCAAGTAAGCATTCTTTAATTACGTTGAATAAGGACGATAAAATTCAAGCAGAATTTATTGATGAAGCTTTGAATTCTTGGAAAAATTATGTCAAGCCTTTTGTTAAAAAAACAATGCAAAGAATTTTTGATGCTTGGAAAGAATAGTTTTAATTAATTATTTTGTAGTAATTTTTTAAAAGTAACATTTATAAACAATAATTATTAATAAAAATTATGACAAATGCACAACCAAGAATTGAAAGAGCAACAATAAAATTGTGGGTTCCACATAATGATAAAGAAATTGCATTCATTTATCCTGCAGTTGGACCAAACACTTATTTAAATGTTGGAAAAGTAATATTAGGAAAAGGAATGAATGTTCCAACAGGAGATGAAACAGCTTCTTTGCTTTATTCTGCATATTGTTCTGAATTGACAAATGAATCTGAATTTCAAGATGTAAAAAACATAATGGAAAAGAATTGGCTTTGGGTTTATAATCAAGATTTATGGACTGATAAAGGTGTTTTTGTTGTAAAAGATTTAAAATCACTTGGAATAAGTCCATTTTTAAATGTTAATGAACTAGAAAAAAAGATATTAAAAGAAAATAATGCAAGAGAAATAAAAGGAATAAAATTCAGTGAAGATGGTTTAGTTAGATTTGCTCCTAAAGGAAGTTATACTCTCAGGAAAGTGTCTTCAGAAGATTTTGTAAAAAATGGATTTATAATTGCAAGTTGTGGAGAAAAAGGAGCAGAAAAACTTGGAGAAGTTTCTACTAAATTTAAAAATAAGCCTTATATTTATGGGTTAAACATTGAAGAAGGAAAATCACATGAACAAAGAATCTCTGCTGTCAGCGAGAGTGGTGATGGGTTCAACTTCAGTGGCTACGGTTGTGGTGGCGACTACAGGTGCCGTGCTTTGGGGTATGCGCAGACTAATTACTCACTCATTCAACAATAGCCTTAATTCTTCTAACACCAGAAGAACTACTTTCTTCTTTAATTATTTTAAATTTTCCGATTTCTGAAGTATTTTTGACATGCGGACCTGTGCAAATTTCTTTTGAAAATTTTCCTATTGTATAAACAGAAACTTTGTTTCCATATTTGCTTTCAAATATTCCTTCTGCATGAGATTTTCTTGCTTGTTCCAATGACATTTCTTCTCGAATAACTGGAATTTTATTTTTTATTTGTTCATTTACCAAATTTTCAACATCTTGGATTTCTTTTTCTGTAAGTTTTCTTGAAAATGAAAAATCCAATCTTAATCTTTCTGGAGTTATATTTGAACCTTTTTGAATAATTTCTGAATTGTTTAAAACTTTTTTTAAAGATGCCAAAAGAAGATGTGCTGCAGTGTGTAATTTTGTTGTTTGTTCGCTGTGGTCTGCTAATCCTGATTTAAAAACTCCTGCACTTGCTGTTTTTGATAATTCTTGATGTTTTTCTACTAAAGCTCCTGAGGCTGTTAAATCAAATGACAAATTTTTTTCTTTTGCTAATTCTTTTGTCATTTCAATTGGAAATCCGTAAGATTGATGTAATAAAAATCCGTCTTTTCCAGAAAGTTCTTTTTTATTTTGAGTCATTTTTTCAAAAATTTTCAAACCATTTTCAAGAGTTAAATTAAATTTATCTTCTTCCTTTTGCAATTCGTTTAGTATTTTATCTTTGTTAAATTTGTAATCTTTGTAAATTTCAAAAACAGATTCTGCAATTTTTGTTGTAAAATTTGTTAAATTTAATTTTCTTCCATAAATTATTGCTCTTCTTATTAATCTTCTTAAAATATATCCTTGTTCTTTATTTGAAGGAATTATCCCGTCGTGTATTAAAAAAACAGAAGCCTTTATGTGATCTGCAATTATTCTCATTATTTTTGTTTCTTCTTTATTTTTTCCATATTTTTTTTCAGATAATTTTTCTATTTTTTCAATTATTGGTTTCCACATATCTGCTAAATAATTGTCTTTTAATCCAGATAGAATCGCAACAGTTCTTTCAACCCCCATTCCTGTATCTACATTTTTTTGTTTTAATTCAGAGATTATCCATTTTTCACTTCCTTTTTTATCTATTTCTCTTTTTTCTAAATTCCATTCCATAAAAACATCATTCCAAATTTCGACATTATTCACAAACATTTCTGTATCTGGTCCACAAGGACCTATTTCTCCAGCAGGGCCCCACCAATTATCTTTTCCAGATAAGAATTTAATTTTTTTTATTCCTAAAGATTTCCAAGTATTTGCTGATTCATCGTCTTTATTTGATTTAAAAAATTTCCCATTACCATTAAAGCAGGTTACTGCTAATTTTTCTTTTGGAATATTAAGAAATTTTGTCAAGAATTCAAAACTATATTCAATTGCCTGTTTTTTCCCATAATCTCCCAAAGACCAGTTTCCAAGCATTTCAAAAAACGTGTGATGAATTTCATCTCCGACTTCATCAATATCTTTAGTTCTTATACATTTTTGTAATCCGACTAGTCTTTTTCCTTGAGGGTGTTTTTGCCCTAATAAAAATGGAACTAACGGATGCATTCCAGCTGTTGTAAATAATACTGTTGGGTCGTTTTCTGGAATCAATGAATGATTTTCAATTATTTCATGATCTTTCTTTTTAAAAAATTCAAGATATTTTTGTATTAATTCTGTTCTTTTCATTATAAGAATAAAATAATGTTTATTTTAAATATTTTTATAAACAAGAATTTACAATTTTTCATCAAGTTTTTTTAGTCTTTCTTGAATTTCTTCTAATTCTTGTTCTAAACTACTTTTTTGTGGTTTTTTTTCTATGGATTTTTTAAGTTCTTTTAATTGAGAATTTTCTTTTGATGACTTTTTTAAGAATTTTGGTTTTTCTATTTCTGGAAGCAATTTATCTAATTTTCCCAAATTAGCATTAATAATTTTTATTTTAGAATTCATTTTTATTTTATTTTTTAATTCAAGAGATCTTAATTTTTGAAATTCTTTTATTTTTACAATTAACTTGATTAATTCTGATTGCATTAGTAAAAGGTCTTTTTTGGCCAAAATTGCTTCATTATTTTCAAATTTTAAGTGAATCAATTTTTCTGATTCCATGTTTAGATTTTAGAAAAGATATCTCTATCTACTTTTTCAATTCTGTTTTTAATATTTTGTAATTCTGTTTCCCATTCTTGTATAGTTTTTTCTTCTTTTTGTTTAATGTCTTTTGTTTCTTCAAGTAGGTTTGAAATTTCTCTTAAATTTTCTTTTGTTTCTTTAAAGATTGTTTGAGCTTCTTCAAATTTATCTAACCTTACAAATATTGGGCCTTTTTCTGTAGGCATTATTTTTGAGTTTTTTGAAAATTCAGAAGATTTATATTCGTAATTATCATCAATTTCTCGAGTAACTCTTTTATTTTTATCATTTAAATTCCAATTTTGTTGTAGTGGATTTTGCATCATTAAATTTTTAGGATAATTTAACTCATCTGCTGAATCCTCTATTTCCTCTTCTTCACCCATTACAGCTTCTTTTATAGTATCTCTTGAGAATTTATTACCATAAGAGTTTCTTGGAAAACTTGGTAATTTAGAAATTTCTTCGTCTGATTCAAAGTCTTTAATGTCTGGAAGTTCAGGAAGTTCCGGTAATAAAGGGAGTTCAGGTAAACTTGGAACCTCTTTTTTTTCTTTTTTGTTGAATAGTGGCATTTTGTATATACTCTAATATATATAAGATAACATATAGGTTTAAAAATCTTTTTTATTTAAAGTATTAAACCGAAAGGTATTTATTTAAAGTAAATCTATTAAAAAAATGTTAGACAAATTATTAAAGGAAGTAGTTACTCTTACCGTCGGAAAACAAGCAGAAGGAGTTGCAGATTTATTAAATTCTAAAATTTACATTAATGAATTTGTAATTGCCAAAAAACTAAATTTAACAATTAACCAAGCCCGAAATATTTTATATAAAATCTCAGATGAGGGGTTGGTTTCATCTGTTAGAAAAAAAGATAAGAAAAAAGGTTGGTACACTTATTATTGGAAATTTGAAATTATAAAAGCATTAGAATTTCTTAAAAATCATTTGTTAAAAGATATGGAAGGTTTAAAGCAAAAAATAAAAGAAAGAGAACATACTGTTTATTACATTTGTAAAAGATGCAATATTGAAGTTAATGAAGAACAAGCATTGACTTTGGATTTTGGTTGTCCTGAATGTGGAAGTGTTTTTGAAATAAAAGACAATTCTGCTTTGATTAAAGAGATTAATAAAGAATTGCTTAAACTTGAAGAAAAAATGAAAATTGTTGACGAAGAAATTGGAAAAGAAAGAGGTCAATTGGAAAAGAAAAAAATGAAAGAACTTAAAGTAGTTGAAAAAGAAAAACAAGAAAGAAAAGCATTGGCTGTTGCAAAAAGAAAAAAAACAAGAATGGAAACATTAAAAAAATCTATGCCAAAAAAAGGTAAGAAAATTGTAAAAAAAGAAAAACCTAAAACCAATAAAAAAAGAATAATTTCTCATAAATCTAAAATTTCTAAGTCAAAGACAAAATCTAAGAAACCTGTTAAAAAAATAAAAAAGAAATGAGGATTCTATGAATAACATTTATGAAATTTCGCCTAAAAAGAGAAGAATTAATCTTAATTTTAGTTTGAATATTTGGTTAATAATTATAAATGTTTTAGTTTTTATTGTTTTTAGTATTCTTATTTCAAAAGAAATTTTGCCGTTGGATTATATTGCATTAAATCCTTCAAATATTTTTTTAGGCAAATATTTGTGGACTTTTCTTTCTAGTATGTTTATGCATGCAGGATTTTTGCATTTGTTTGTAAATATGCTTTCCTTAATTTTCATTGGTTCTTTAGTTGAAAAATTAATTGGTAAAAGAAGATATTTTTGGTTTTATATTATCTCAGGAATATTTGCAGGTTTATTCTTTTTGGCTTCTTCTTTAGTTTTTACTAAAGATATTGCAACTTATGCAGTTGGAGCTTCTGGTGCTTTGTTTGGTTTAATTGGACTTTTGATTTTTTTGACCCCAAATTTACCAGTTTATGTTATGTTTATTCCAATTCCAATAAAAATGAAATATGCTGCACCAGGAATGTTAATTTTATTATGGATTGTTTCTGCAGTTGGAAATATTGGGATCGGTAATTTTGCACATTTGGGAGGATTGATTTGTGGAATGGCTTATGGACTTTTTTTAAGAAAAAAATTTCCAAAAAGAGTTAAATACATCCAAAGGAGTTTTAGTTAAATGGGAAAAAATAAATTCTTAAAATATTATAAAGAATCTTTTAAATATTTAGGTTCTTGTTACAAACAAATTTTATTTATTTTTGGTATTTTTGTTTTATTTGGACTTGCAGGATTTTTTATTCCAGTTCCAGAATATCTTTCTAATCAAATTTTAGAATATATTAAACAGTTATTAGAAAAAACAGAAAATTTTGGTTTTTTTGGAATGTTTAAATTTATTTTTTTAAATAACCTTAAAAGTAGTTTTTTTGGTTGGATTTTTGGATTACCATTTGGAATATTTTCTGTATTCACGTCGTTGTTTAATGGTTATATTTTAGGATTTGTTGCATCAGAAAGTGTTGTTGAAAATGGGTTTGTTTTTTTATGGAGAATTTTACCCCATGGAATTTTTGAACTTCCTGCAGTTTTTATTTCTCTTGGAATGGGTTTAAAACTTGGAAGCTTTTTTTTAAAGAAAAATAAAAAAGAGTTTTTGAGTGATAATTTGAAGAAATCTTTTATTACGTTTCTTTTGATAGTTATTCCGCTTTTGATTATTGCAGCAATTATAGAAAGTGCATTGATTGTTTTTGGAGCGTAATAAAGATTAAAGAGTATTATTAATTTTATAGTTTAATCCTTTAAATCATTTATTCCTAAAACAATTAAGATTATTCCAATTAACAGCACTAAAATTATTATTCCACCTTTTATTAAATTTAATGTTGCTATTCCCCAACTATGCATTATACTTCCTGGAAAAATCAAATATAACGGAATTACAACTAAAATCAATCCTATTAATATTTTTAAAAGTTTATTCATTTTATTTTTATGGTTTTTTATTTTAAAAAGATTGTTGTTGTAAGATATCTATTAAAATAGTAAGAATTAAAAACACTAATTGAATTTTATTTTTATGGATAAAGAAAAAGATATTGTTAGAGACTTGAAAATTAATGGGAAAACTACCCTTAATGAATTGTTGAATCAAATGAAAAAAATGGGTGGTTTTACTTCAAAAAAATTAGCTGTTGCTTCAGATATTCTAGATGAAATGACTGAAAAATGTGATTTGAGAATTTTAAGTTTTCCTTCATGTATAGTTTCAACTGGTACAAGGGGAATAATTAAAGAACTTGTAAAGCAAAAAAAAGTTGATGCAATAATAACTACTGTTGGAACTCCAGATCATGATTTAGCAAGAACATGGAAAGATTATTATGCAGGAGATTTTGAAGAAGACGATGTAAAACTGAGAAAAAAAGGGGTTAATAGAGAAGGAAATGTTTTAGTTCCTAATGAGGCTTATTGGCATTTAGAAGATAATATGAAAATAATTCTTGAAGAATGTTATAAAGAGAAAAAAATCTGGGCTCCTCATGAAATAATTTGGAAATGTGGTGAATTTTTAGATAAGAAAAATTTTCCAAAAAAAGAAGAATCAATAATTTATTGGTGTTGGAAAAATAAAATTCCAATGTTTATTCCAGGTGCATTAGATGGAGCATGGGGTTATCAAATTTGGCTTTTTTGGCAATACAAACATGAAGACTTGAATTTGAGTCTTTTTTTAGATGATCAAAAACTTTCTGATTTAATTTATAATTCTAAAAAATCATCTGCATTAATGATTGGAGGTGGAATTTCAAAACATCATACAATTTGGTGGCAACAGTTTAGAAATGGGTTGGATTATGCAATTTACATAACAACAGCTGTTGAATGGGACGGTTCTTTAAGTGGAGCTAGATTAAGAGAAGCTATTTCTTGGGGAAAAGTTAAACCAAGTGCTAAGCAAATTACTGTTGAAGGAGACGCTACTGTTTTATTGCCTTTACTTGCATCTAAAATTTTGAATTAAATTAAAATAATATGAAATTATATTTTGTTCCAGGAATAAATGGCCTTGGTAAAACTAGCGGTGTTGAAAAAAATGATTTATTCTTTAAAAATTTTGAATTTGAAAAATTAAAATTAAATAACGAGGATATTAATAAACAATTTAAAGAAATTTATTCTTTTTTTGGAAAATCTTTAATGAAAAATTTTTTTGTTTTGGGAGGAGACCATTCTATTTCTTATCCTATTTTTAAATCGTTTTTTGAAAAATACAAGCAAGATGCAAAATTGCTTATTTTTGATGCACATTTTGATTTAGTTAAACCTATGCCTGAACCAACTCATGAAGAATGGTTAAGGGCAATTATTGAATTGGGTTTTAATCCGAAAAATATTTTGTTGGTGGGGATAAGGAGAAAAAGTAAGAACATAGATATTAAAGAGATTAATTATGCCTTTGAAAAAAAAATTAACATTGTTTATTGCGATGAATTTAAAGAAAAATTGAATGAAATTTTGAATTTTGCTTCTAATGGAAAAACTTATGTTTCTTTTGATATAGATGCTTTTGATTCTTCAATTATATCTTGCACGAGTTATCCTGAAAAACAAGGGTTATTTGAAGAAGATGTTTTTAGTTTATTGAATAAATTGTGTAAGTTAAAAAGTGTTTATGCTTTTGATTTAGTCGAAATAAATTTTAATAAATGTTCTAAAAAAGATAAAGAAAAGACTTTGAAAGTCGCAAAAAAATTTTTAAAAATATTTTTAAATAAAATTTAGATTTTTTGCTTTCTTATAAATATTATTTTCTATACTCTCTAAATCTTTATATATTCTTGATATTCTTTTATATCATGGAAAATAATTCAGAAGATATTTCAGAGAATAATGGTTCTGAAATTAAAGAACTTTTTATTCCGAAAACTGAGAACGAAATGGTTATTGAAAAAGAGAAGGATTTTGAAGATATTCTTAAAATGTTTGCTCCAGGAACTTCTATGAGGACGGCTTTAGATGATTTATTAAGAGCAAGAATGGGTGCTTTAATTGTCTTTGATAATGGATATGTTTCTAATTTTATTGAAAAAGGTTTTAAAATAGGTTGTAAATTTACACCTCAGAGATTGGTTGAATTAGCAAAAATGGATGGGGCAATCATTTTATCAAGAGACGGTAAAAAAATTTTATCTGCAAATGCTCTTTTAAATCCAAGTGTTGAAATTTCGACTCGTGAAACAGGAACAAGACATAAGGCTGCTGAGAGAACTGCAAAACAATCTAAGACAATTGTAATTGCTGTTTCAGAAAGAAAAAATAAAATATCTCTTTTTTATGGAGATTTGCGTTATAGACTAGAAAGTAGTTCTGAAATTTTGAGAAGGGCAACAGAGACTTTAAACATGTTGGAAAAGCAAAAAGAAATTTTCAGCGAATTATTAGATAATTTAAATTTATTAGAATTAAGAAAAATAGTTTCAGTTAACGACGTTAGTTTAGTGTTACAGAGATTAGAAATAATGAAAAGAATTTCTGAAATTGTTAAAGGATATTTAGTTGAATTAGGTCAAGAAGGACTTATTGTAAAAATGAGATTAAAAGAACTTATGGGAAATACAAAAAAAGAACAAGAATTAATTCTTAGAGATTATTTTGGAAATAGTTCTGCTTATGCTTTGGAAATTCTTGAAAAAATGAGTTTTGATTTTTTATTAGAACCTTTAAATATTTCTAGGATGTTATTTGAAGAACTTCATGACAAATATATTTCTCCTAAAGGAATTAGAATTTTATCAAAAACAAATTTATTAGAGAGATATGTTGATTCTTTAATTTCTAAATTTGGTAATTTAAATAATATTTTAAGATCTAACGACGACGGACTTTTAGAAATTCTTGAAACAGAACCAATGGTTGATTTTTTTAGAGAAGAAATATATAATTTAAAGGAAAAAGTTGGTATAGGAAAAAGAATTTAAGATGCTGACAAAAAAGCAAATATCTGAAATTAAAGTTTTATTAGAAAAATCACAAAATCCTTTGTTCTTTTTTGACAATGATCAAGATGGATTTTGTGCTTTTTTAATTTTAAGAAGAGCTTTGGAAAGAGGAAAAGGCATTGCTGTTAAAAATACTCCGATGGGAAAAGAATATTTTAGAAGAGTTGATGAATTCTATCCTGATTTAATTGTAATTTTGGATCAGCCAGAAGTTTCGCTTGAATTTTTTCAAGAAGTTGAAAAGGTAAATGTACCTGTTCTTTTTATTGATCATCATGAAATTGATAATAAAAAAATTCCAGATTTTGTAAATTATTATAATCCTGTTTTTAACAGAAAAAAATCAAATGAGCCGACGACTTTTTTATGTTCTTCAATTTTTAAGAGAAAAGATGATGAATGGCTTGAAGTAGTAGGATGTATTTCAGATAGATTTTTGCCTAAATCTTATAAAAATTTTTATAAACAATATCCTGAATTAGGAATTAAATCAAATGATGTTTATGATATCTTTTATAGATCTGAAATTGGAAAGATTTCTCAAATTCTTGGTGCAGGACTTAAAGATAAAACTACAAATGTTGTAAACATGATAAAATTTTTAATAAAATGCAAATCTCCAACTGATGTTCTCAACGAGAATAAAGAAAGTTTGTCGTTTCACAAAAGATTCAATGAAATTAATTCTAAATATGAAAAATTAATTAGAAAAGCTCAGGAGTTTAATAATTTAGATAAAATTTTATTTTTTAAATATTCGGGAGATATAAGTATGAGTTCAGATTTGGCTAATGGGCTTTATTATAAATTTCCAAATAAAGTTATTGTTGTTTGCTATGTCAATGGCGAGAGAGTAAATGGTTCTGCAAGAGGAAAAAAAATTAAAGAAAAATTTATAGAAATTTTTAAAAAAATTGAAAACTCTTCGGGTGGAGGGCATGAAGATGCTGTTGGTTTTAGAATGAGTTTAAATGATGTAGATTTCTTTTTTGAAGAGTTAAAAAAAGTTGTATCTTAAAATAAAAAGCCTTAAATATATGTATTTCTTGTAAAAAATATGGAAGCAAAACTAAATTCAACTAGAAATTATAATTTTAAGTTTGATTTAGTGGCAACTTCTATTATTAAAAAAATTGCCTAATTCGATTCGATTTCCTTCTTAGGTCTCGAATTGAATGGGAAACATTTCTTAAACAATTTAGAGGCTAAAGAAGGTTCGAATCTAAGAACCATGAAAAACAAAGAAAAAATGGAGAAAAAAGAAGTAGAGAAAGAATTGAGTTTTTTATTAGAGAAAACTTTCAAAATGGAAGATGAACTTAATTCTTTGCTAAAAATAGACGATTAGCATGAAACTGAATTTTCTTTTGGATTTTATTATTTGTTAATGTTTAAAATAACTTTTTTAATAACTTTTTGCAAAATAAATTCTTACTTTTACAGGTTTTCCGCAAATAGGGCAATTTCCAGAAATTTTTTGATTTTCATATCCTAATGGAATGCATCGTCCTGTTGCATTTGTTTTTTCTTTTATTTTTTCTTCACATTCAGTAGTATTACACCAATTTATGAAAATAATTTTTTTATTTTTTATTGCTTTCTCAAATTCATTTAAGTTTTTTACTTCTACAATACTTTCATAAAGATTTTTTTGAGCTTTTTCAAAAATCTCTGATTGCATTTTTTCAAGGATTTTGGGTATTTCTTTTTTTAAATCTTTTATTTTTATTGCAGTTTTTTCAAAATTGTTTCTTTTAACTACAATTACTTGATTTTTTTCTAAATCTTTTGGGCCAATTTCAATTCTTAATGGAATTCCTTTTAATTCATATTCTGAAAATTTGTATCCTGGAGTAAATTCTTCAGAATCATCTAAAATTGGATTTAATTTTTCAAGAGATTTTTTTATTTCTCTAGAAAGTTTTAAGATTTTTTCTTTTGTTTTATCAAATAATATTGGAATTATCACAACTTTGTTTTCTGCGATTTTTGGAGGCAAAATTAATCCTTTATCATCTGAATGAGTCATTACCATTCCCCCAATTAATCTGGTTGATATTCCCCAAGAATTTTGCCATGGAAGATGTTTTTTTTCATCTTTTCCTAAGAATGAAATTCCAAATGCTTTTGCAAAACCTTGTCCTAAATTGTGTGATGTTCCACATTGCAATGCTTTTCCGTCGGACATAAATGCCTCTATTGTGTAAGTATTCAATGCGCCTGCAAATTTTTCTTTTTCTGTTTTTTTACCAATTAAAACAGGCATTGCTAAAAGTTCTTCACAAAGTTTTTTATATTTTTTAATAACTTCTAAGGTGTCTTTTTCACATTCCTTTTCTGTTTCATAAACACAATGTCCTTCTTGCCATAAAAATTCTCTTGACCTTAAAAATAATTTTGTAGTGTTTGTTTCCCATCGAACAATATTACACCATTGATTTATTTTTAATGGTAAATCTCGATAAGAACGAATCCATCTTGAATAAGAATCATACATTATTGTTTCAGATGTTGGACGAATTGCTAACCTTTCTCCATCTTTTGTTAATTCCTTATCAATCCATGCAACTTCTGGCGAGAAACCTTTTGCATGTTCTGCTTCTTTTTTGAAAAATGATTCAGGTATGAAAATTGGAAAATATGCATTTTTCACACCTAGGGGTTTGTTAATTTTTTCATTAAAATATTCTTGAATTTTTTCCCAGATAGAATATCCTAAGGGTTTTATAACCATACAACCTTTTACTGTTGCAAATTCAACTAATCCTGATTTCAGGCAAACTTGTTCATACCACTCAGAAATATTTTCTTCTTTTTTAACAGTTATTCCTTTGTCTTTTGAATTGTTTGAATTCATAAATATTAAAGTAAAATAGGGTTTAAATTATTTTGTAGTAAGTTAAAAATATATAAAATAAAGAAATTCAAACTATTAAAATTTTTTGTATGATCTTTTATCATAACAATTTTTATAAAGGAGATGAATCCTATAATTTTATGGTAGATGTAGATTATGGAGATCATGAATCAATGAAATGTATGAGGGCTTATCACAAAGTTTTTTGTCTAGTTATTGAAAGAAGATCTTTAGAAGATTTGAAAAAAGATTTGGAAGATATTAAATCTATTCCTAAACAATTTTATGAGAAAGATTTTGCAACTAAAGAAATTATTGAAGGAGTTATTTCTAGAATAGAGAAAAAAATAAAGAATCTTGAAGATTAATGAATTTTTGAATAATTTTGCATTTTGTTAAATTATATAAACCCATTAATTCTCTAAATTTTAGGCCTGTCGTTCAACGGATAGGATCTCAGGTTTCGGTCGTGGGGAACCAAGTTTCCCCGAACGGTCTCCCCTCCTTTTTTTGGGAAGATAGAAACGGAAGAACCCTGATGATGGGGGTTCGATTCCCTCCAGGCCTGTTTTTTAGCAAATATTTTTAACTAAAGTTTTTCTTATTTATTTATGAAGTTTGAAGCAAAACCTGGAGATTTAGTTGAAATAAATTTTATTAAAAAAAGTTATAAAGGAATTTTCTTAGAAAGTCCAGAACCAGGAATTTTCTTATTAAAGACAGATTCAGGGTATAATCTTGGTTTTAATAAAAAAGATATTTTAAACATAAATGTTTTGAAAAAATTTAATCCTGAAAAAATTAAAGAAATTGAAATTACAAAAGATGAGAACAAACCGAATATAGCAATTGTAATAACTGGTGGAACTATTGCTTCAAGTTATAATTCAAAAGTCGGAGGTGTAACTCCTTTGAAATCTTCGTCAGATTTGTTTAAATTTTATCCACAAATTTTTCAAAAAGCAAATGTCACAAAAATTGAAGTTCCATTTATGAAAGATTCTTCTGAATTAAATTTTAGTGATTGGAAAAAAGTTGCAAAAATTGTCGAGAAACTAGTAAATGATTCAAATATTTCTGGAGTTATAATTGCTCATGGTACAGATACTTTGCATTATGCTTCTTCATGTTTGTCTTTTTTCTTGAGAAATTTGCCAAAACCTGTTGTGTTGACTTATTCTCAAAGGAGTATTGATAGGGCTTCAAGTGATGCAACTTTAAATTTAGAATGCTCTGCTTTAGCTGCAATTTCAGATATTGCTGAGGTAATGGTTGTTGGGCATGCTTCATCAAATGACGATTTTTGTTATGCTATTCCTGGAACAAAAGTTAGAAAAATGCATTCTTCAAAAAGAGATGCTTTTAAATCAATAAATAAAAAACCTTTTGCAAAAATTTATACAGATAGAATTGAAATTTTGTCAGAATATTCTAAAAGAGAGAAAATTAAATGTAAATTAGATTTAAATTTTGAAGAAAAAATTGCTTTGATTAAATTTTATCCTGGACAAGATGCAAATATTTTAGATTATTATTTAAAAAATAAATACAAGGGAATTGTTTTGGAAATGTTTGGTTTAGGTCAGATTTCAAAGAAATGGTTGGTGAAATTAAAAGAAGTTCAAAAAAAAGGTTTGATAATTTGTGCAACTAGTCAAACTATTTATGGAAGAGTTAATCCTTTAGTTTATTCAATTGGAAGAGAATTTTTGAATACAGGAGTTATTTATTTAGAAGATATGCTCTCTGAAACAGCACTTGTTAAATTAGGTTGGGTTTTAGGACATAAGGAATGGATAAAAAACAAAAATGCAATTAAAGAAAAAATGCTCGAGAATTTTTCTAGAGAAATTAATGATAGATTAGAAGAATAAATGTTTCTTTATAATGCAATAATAAATTTAAAGTATAAATAATTGAATTAGTCATGACAAAAAAATATTTTCTGTCTTTAAATGAGATTACTAAAGAAATTTATTTAGATAAAGGGGTTTTTGATAGAAATAGAACTAGTTTAGGAAATCCTAAAAATTTAGAATCTTTTGTAAAATCTTTAAAAAAAGGTTTAGATCTTCATAGGTCTTTTGAAATTTATGCTAGTTCTAATTTTTCTGAAGATTATCAAAATGCATTAAGAGAACTTACTGGAAAAACCCAAGTAAAGGTTTATTTTAAAAAAGATTTAAGGCAAGTTTAATAAATAAATAGTTTTTTAATATATTATGGAAGATGACGATTATGAAGAATTTGGTTTTAAATCAGGTTTGGAAATTCATCAGCAATTAGACACGCGAAAATTATTTTGTAATTGTCCAAGTATTTTAAGAGTAGATGAACCAGATTTTGAAATAAAAAGAAAATTGCATGCTGTTGCAGGAGAAGCAGGAGAAGTAGATATTGCTGCAAAACACGAAGCTGAACAATTGAAAGAATTTATTTATCAAGGTTATGAAAAAAGTACTTGCTTGGTTGAATTGGATGAAGAGCCACCACATGAAATAAATAAAGAAGCATTGAAAATTGCAATTTCTATTGCTTTACTTTTAAATTGTGATGTTTTACCAATATCTCAAATTATGAGAAAAACAGTTATCGACGGTAGTAATACTAGTGGTTTTCAAAGAACTGTCATGATTGCTCAAAATGGATTTATTGAAACTTCTTTAGGAAAAGTTGGAATTGATGGAATTTATTTAGAAGAAGATTCTGCAAGAATTATTGGAAAAGAATTAGATAAATATATTTATAGAATTGATAGATTGGGAATTCCTTTAGTTGAAATTGCTACAAAACCTGATTTAAAAAATGCAAGACATGTTAAAGAAACTGCTTTGAAAATTGGAGAGCTTTTGAGAAGTTGCAAAGTTAAACGAGGTATTGGAACAATAAGACAAGATGTAAATATTTCTATTAAAGGAAGCAATAGAGTTGAAATTAAAGGTTTTCAAGATCCGAAAATAATGGAGAAATGTATTGAACTGGAAGTTTTGAGACAACAAAATTTTCTTGATAAAAAACAAAAAAACCCGTCGGAGGTTAGAAATTGTTTGCCTGATGGAACAACAGAATTTTTGAGACCAATGCCTGGAAAATCAAGGATGTATCCTGAAACAGATGTACCTTTGTTAAAAATTTCTCGAAGTTTTATCGATGATGTTAAAAAAGTTCTTCCTAAATTAAGAGATGAAATTAAAGAAGAATTACAAGCAAAGGGATTGAATGAAGAAATGATTAAACTTCTTTTGAAAGAAAGAAAAGTTGATGAGTTCAAAGAATTATTGAAAATAATTGATAATCCAAAATTAATTGTGAAAGTTTTGCTTCTTTTTCCAAAAGAAATTGCAACAAAAGAAAATAAGAAAATTGAGAAAATAGAAAAAATTTTAGAAGACAATTACAACACTGTGCTTGAACTTTTTGCGAAAAACAAGATTCTTGAATCAGATATAAAAGAATGTTTAACTAGAATTGTTAGAAATGAAAAAATTGATGACTTGTTGATTTCTAAAAGAGTTGAAGACAATAATCTTGAAGAAAAAATTATGAATTTGATTAAGGAAAAACCAGGACTTTCTGAAAATGCTTATATGGGTTTGATAATGCGAGATTTCAAAGGACAAATCAATGCAAAAAATGTCATGGATTTAATTAAAAAATATTTGAAATGATTTATTACAATAATCTTTATAAATAAGAAATTTCTGGAATTTTTATGCGATTAGAAAATATTAAATGTGATAATGAAGAAGCAAGAAAAGCTTTGGATAATTTACCCAGAGGTGTTGTGAAGAATGAAATAACTGGGTTTGCAGAATATAATAAAAAAGGTATTCTAAATAAAAAAGTTCCTGCTCTTCAGATTTTTATTAAATCTGGTTTATCTTCTCTAAATGCCCCAAAAGGTTCTAAGGAATTTAGCGCTACTCTTAATGGCTTTCCTCCTTATGCTTCTTTTGTTTACAAAGACATTCAATATATTTTTATAAATAATGAGTAATTTTTATCTCATAGAAACTATTAAAAATATTCTTTATTTTGATTAATCATGGAAAGAACTTTAATTGAGGAAATTAAAACAGGAAAAGAAGTTCTATTAAATGGTTGGGTTTATGAAATAAGAAATTTAGCAAAATTAGGTTTTATATTGTTAAGAGATATTTCTGGAATTGTTCAATGTGTTGTTAAGGACGCAAAAATTTTGAAAATGCTTTCTGAATTAAGTTTAGAAAGTGTTGTTGAAATTAAAGGAAAAGTAAACGAAGCCAAAGTCAAAGCAGAGCTTGCTAGGAAAGACATTGAAGTTGAAGTTAAGAGCATGAAAATTTTGAGTAAAGCAGAAACCTTGCCAATTCATGTAAATGAAAAAGGAGAAATCACAACAACAATGCAAAATCGTTTTGATTTTAGATTTTTAGATTTTCACAAACCAAAAGTTCAGGCAATTTTTAAAATTCAAAATGTAATTGAGAATTCTTTTAGAGAATATTTTTATAAAAATAATTTTATTGAAATGCAACCACCTTGTATTATTTCTGCTGCTAGCGAAGGAGGAACAGAACTTTTTCCTGTTCAATATTTTGAGAAAAAAGCATTCTTGGCTCAATCACCTCAATTATATAAACAAATGTTAGCATGTTCAATGGAAAAAACTTTTACTATCACGCCTGTTTGGAGAGCTGAAAAACATAATACTCCGAGGCATATTAATGAAATAAGACAAATGGATATTGAATGTGCTTTTTATAATCAAATGGAAGTTATGAAAGAATTAGAAGAAGTTGTTAAATTTATTGTGAAAAAAGTTTTGGAAAATTGCAAAAATGAATTAGAATTATTGAATGTTAAAAATTTGAAAATTCCAAAAGGAGTTTATTTGAATTATGAAGATGCAATTAAAAAAGCTGGGGGAAAAGTTGGAGAGGATTTTACACCAGAACAAGAAAGAAAATTATGTGATTTTTATCCTGGAGATATTGTTTTTACTCATTCTTGGCCTTCTTCAATAAAACCTTTTTACATTATGCCTAAAGACGAGAAAAAAGATTCCAAAATCAGCGAGGGTTTTGATGCACTTTATGGTGGAATTGAAATTTCTTCAGGAGGACAAAGAATTCATATTCCTGAATTATTAATTGAAAGATTAAAAAATAAAAAATTAAATCCAGATAATTTTAAATCTTACATTGATAGTTTTAGATATGGTGCTCCGCCTCATGCTGGTTGGAGTATTGGATTAGAAAGATTAACGCAAATTATTTGTGGTTTAGATAATGTTAAAGAAGCAACTATGTTTCCACGTGATAGAGACAGACTTACTCCATAGTTGCTCTATTGTCCTCGTTTCACTGCGGATTCAAAGTAAACTTTAAATAAAGAAGCAACTATGTTTCTAAGAGATAGATTGATGCCTTAAAATAAAAAATGAATAAAGAAAAAGAAATTTTAGAATTAAAGAAATCTTTTATAGTAGAAACTTTAAAGTATGAGAATATGATTTTTTTAGCAATTTTTACTTTTGGAGTAGGATATGTAACTAAGAGTTTTATTGTTAAAGATTTCAATAATTTTTGGATACTTTTATTAATTATTGGAATTATGATACTTCTTGAATTTGTACTTGAAAATTGGAGAATTAAGAAATTTAATGAATTGAAAAAAGAAATAGAGGAAAATAAAATTCATGAAGAAATAAAACTGAGAGTTAAAAGAGATAAAAAATGACAAAATTTATTCCAATAAAATCAGCAATGAAACAAGGAAAGGGAAAAGTAGCTGTGCGAGGATGGATTTATCGTGAAAGAGGAAGTAACAAAATGAAATTTCTTGTTCTTCGTGATAGTTCAGATATTATTCAATGTGTTTTAAATAGAGAAAATTTTGAAAAGCAGTGGGATGAAATTGATAAACTAAAAATTGAATCAAGTGTTGAAATTGAAGGAACTATTAAAGAAGACAAACGAGCTCCAACTGGTTTTGAAATTAATGTTGAAAAAATAAATATTATTCACATTGCAGAAGATTATCCAATTAACAAAGATTTGAATGAAGAATTACTTGGAGATAGACGACATTTATGGTTGCGTTCAAGAAAAATGATTGCAATTATGAAAATAAGAAGCACTGTTTTTGGAGCAATTCACGAATATTTTAGAGAAAATGATTTTTATGAATATCAATCTCCAATATTTCAAGCTGTTCAATGTGAAGGCGGAAGTAGTTTATTTAACGTCGATTATTTTGGAAAGAAAGGAGTTTTTTTAGCGCAAACTTGGCAATTATATGCAGAGCCTGCAATTTTTGCTTTGGAAAAAATTTATACAATTGCTCCTTCATTTAGAGCGGAAGAAAGCAAAACTTCAAGACATTTAACAGAATATTGGCATGCTGAGATGGAAGTTGCTTGGGCTAGTTTTAAAGATATTCAAGATTATGGCGAAGGATTAATTAAGCACATTATGAAAAAAGTTTTGGAAAAAAATAAAGAAGAATTAGAAATTTTAGAGAGAGACATTAAAAAATTAGAACCTGTTTTAAAAAAGAAATTTCCTAGAATTACTTATGATGATGCTTTGAAAATTTTAAAAGACAAAGCAAAAATAAAAATTCCTTGGGGTAAGGATTTGAGAACAATTGAAGAAGATGTGCTTTCAAAATTATATGACACTCCAGTAATTGTTACAAATTATCCTAAAGAAGTCAAGGCATTTTATATGAAAGAAACAGAAGGAAATCCGAAAGTTGTTAATGGTTGTGATTTTATTGCACCTGAAGGTTATGGTGAAATTATTGGTGGAAGCGAAAGAGAAGCAGATATTAACAAAATTAAAAAAAGATTAATTGAAATGAAAGAAAATCCTGAACAATATTCTTTTTATTTAGATACTCGACGATATGGAAGCGTTCCTCACGGAGGATTTGGAATGGGTGTTGAAAGAATTATCTCATGGATTTGTGGTTTGACAACAATAAAAGATGCAATTCCTTTTCCAAGAACAATGACTAGGTGGACTCCTTAATTTTTTTTGCTAATATAGAAACACTTGTTTGATTAAGAAATAATTTTATCTTTCTCTAGGGTTTCCAATTGCACAATCAGAACATAGAACTTTCATTGTTTTTGTATCTGGGTCTTGAATATATTTTGAAAAATTAAGGTTTAATTCTCTTCCACATTTGGCACATTTTCTATTTTGTCTTGCTAAAGCTTGTTGTCTACTTGAAGGAACTAATTCTACGTTTTTGTCTTTTCCTTTGTCTTTCATATCTTTCATTACTTTCATATAGTTTGATAAATCATTATTCATTGCCATTTTTCTTAAAATTTAAATGAATTCTTCTTTTATAAATTTGATTGTTTTGGAAAATATAAATTAATTTGAAAGGTTTTTAAATAAAAAAGGGTTTTATTGAGTATGAGAATTTTGGTAATTGGAGATTTTCATGGGAAATTTCCGAAAAAATTAAAAGAGAGAATTTTAAAAGAAAAAGTAGATTTAATTTTTTCTGTTGGAGACCATCCAGATACAAGCGTCTTTAGAAATTTGGAGTTTAAATATTGGAAAAATTTAGATACCCTCTCTCTTGAAGAAATTATAGGAAAAAAGAAATTTTCTGATTTGTTAAGAAGACAGTCCAATTCTCAATTAAATATTCTTAAAGAATTAAAATCCTTTAACAAACCTTTATTTTTGATTTATGGAAATTCAGATTTATTAGATAAGGAGGCTAAGAAATATTCTATTCAAGGTTTGGAATCTCATTGTAAAAATTTGAAGCTGAAGTTTTTGAAAAATAATAAAAAAGTTTTTTCAGATTTTACTATTTTGGCTTTTTCAGGTTATCGAGGTGCAATGTCAAAAAAAATGGGGAAGTTTAAGAAATCAGATTTAAAGAGTATAAGAAAATTTAATTCAAAATGGGATAAACGATTAAATCTTTTATTTAAAAATTTTAATTCTTCAGAATTAACAATTTTCTTGGCTCATGACTCACTTAGAGGTTATTTTGATTTAGTAAAATATAAAAAAAGTCCACTTTTTAATAAGCATGTTGGAGATGAATATTTTCTTAAATATGTTAAAAAGTATGAACCTAAATTTTTTATTGCTGGACATATGCATGAATATCAAGGTATTAAAAAATTTGGAAAAACTTTTGTAATTAGCACTGGTGCTGCACAAGACGGAAAAGCAGTAATTTTAGATTTAAATGAAAATAACAAGAAAGTCAAGATAAACTTTATTAAATAATCTTTATAAACCGTCATTTTCTTCTTAAAATAATGAAAATAGGGGAAGTTGAGATTAAATGGCTTGGTCATTCTGGCTTTTTAATTGAAAATTCAGCTGTAATCTATATTGATCCTTATCAAATAAAAGAAGGATTACCAAAAGCAGATTATATTTTTTTGACACACGAGCATTATGACCATTGCAGTGTTCCAGATTTGCAAAAAATTGTTAAAGAAGGAACAAAAATGGTTATGGTTGCAAATTGTCAGAGCAAAATTGCAAGATTTGATGTGCATATTCAAATGGAAATTATTGAGTCTGGACAAGAAATAACTTTAGGAAGTTTAAAAGTGACTGCATTTCCTGCTTATAATTTAGATAAATCTTTTCATCCAAAGCAAGACGGTTTAGTTGGTTATTTAATTAAAATGAACAATGTTTTAATTTATCATGCAGGTGATACTGATTTAATTCCTGAAATGCAAAGGTTAACAGGTTATAATTCTAAATCTAAAAATTTCGTTGCTTTACTTCCTGTTGGTGGGAGATTTACAATGACTGCTGAAGAAGCTGCTGAGGCTGCAAAATTAATTAAACCAACTATTGCAATTCCAATGCATTGGGGAAGTATTGTTGGTTCTAAAGAAGATGCTGAAGAATTCAAAGAGCTTTGCGAAGAAAAAGGAATTAAAGTTGAAATTTTAGAAAAGGAATAATCAAAATGAAATATCTTTTAGGTTCCGAAAAAGAATTTTTTGAATTTGTGAATTCAATTTCTAAAAAAGATAAAATTGGTTTAATTAGTCATACTGATTTAGACGGAATTGCCTCTGCAGTTTTTTTACAAAAAATTTTAGAATCAAAAGATTTAAAATTAAATTTTATAAAATTTTTAGAATATGGTTCAGAAGTTTTAAAACCAATTTTAAATGAAAAAATTGATGTTTTATTTTTCACAGATTGGAATGCAGATAATTTTCCAAAAGATTTAGATTTATTAAGAAAAAAATTTAGGGTTTTAGTTTTTGATCATCATCCGTTGAATCCAGAATTGAAAGATGAAAAAGGAATAATAAAAACAGAAAGAATTTATTGTTCTAGCCATGCACTTTTTGATTTGATTAAGGAGAAAAATTATTTTGATACCCAAAAAATGACTTGGCTTGTTTGTGCAGCAATAATTTCAGATTATACTTGGGATAAATCTGATGAAGCATTTGAATTAATTAAAAAATTTTATCCAAATGTAAAAAAAGATTCAAGTATTTGGAATTCTGAGCCAGGTTTGATTGGAAAAAAAATTTCAGGAGCTTTGATTTACTATAATCCAAATTTTAAGAAAGTTTATGAAAAGATTTTAAAAAATGATTTAAATTCATTAGAAAAAGTAGATAAAATAGTTCAAAAAGAAATTGAAAAATATCTTCATGAATTCGAAGAAAAAGCAGAGCACTTTTCTAAAGAGAAATTATATTTTTATTATAACAATCCAAAATTTCAGATTGCTTCTAGTATTTCGAGTATAATTTCTGATAGATATTTTCGAGATTCTACAGTTATTTTTGTTACAGATATTAAAAATAGAAAAGGTTTTGTTAAGGTTAGTGCGAGAAATCAAACAATGCAAGTTAATCTTGGAAATTTACTAAAAAATTGCATTGAAGGATTTGAAAATTCTTCTGGTGGTGGGCATATTCAAGCAGCTTCTGCAATTTTTCCTAAAAAATATTTAAATAAATTTAAGGAAAATTTGTTGAAAGAATTGAAAAATTAAAATGTCAACAAACATTTTTGAGAAACGTAAAAAAGATATTCTAGAAAAAAAGGACAAATCTTCAAAAGGAAAATGGGATGAAAAAATTATTTCTCTTTGTGAAAAAATAAATTCAAAAAAAGAATTTTACACAACTTCTTCTTGTTCTGGAAGGGTTTTAGCATTAATTGATTTTGATAAAAAAGTTTCAAACTTGTTTTTGTATGTAAGTCATGATAAAATTGAATTTGATGAATTTAAAAAAGAATTAATAAATTTATGCACTTCTAAAATCCCACCAACCAATCCCCCGACCACCCACCCTAAATCATCTAATCTTAAAACATTTAAATTATTACAAATGGTGAATAATAATTCAGTGAGTAAAAATCCAAACAAAACAATTATCTTTAAACAAGAACCTTGTGGATTACATGTTGCGTGTCAAACATTGGAAAAAGCTCAGGAATTACTAACAAAGGCAAAACTTTCAGGTTGGAAAAAATCAGGAATTATTTCGAGTGAAAAAAGATTTATTGTTGAAATGTTTGGAACAGGAAAATTAGAATTTCCAATAATAAAAAATGGGAAACTTCTTGTTGATGATGGTTTTTTAAAAATTGTCTTAAAAAAAGCAAATGAAAATTTAGAAAAATCTTGGAAAATTATTGAAAAACTGAAAAATAAAATTTAAGAATAAAAAATGAAAGGAGAATTAATCTTTTTGTTTTTGATATTTCTCTTCAACCGGTTTTCCTATTTTGTAAGATCTTTTTAGTTTTTTGTATGATTCAAAGTATATTGGATAAATTTCATTTATCTCTTTTCTTTTTGATTTAAAAAATTCAATGCTTGAAAGTTCTTTTGGGTTGTACTCCCCATAAGCAATTTCAATTCCTCTAAAGCAATCAGCTTGCAAAGCATTTTCATCAGGATTTGGTAAACCAAAAACTAATAAAAAGCACCTTGCCATTTTATTCCAAGCCATGTATGCGCATACAAACAAATCTCTAACCTCTTTTTGAGATAATCCTTCGTCTCTAATTGAAGGTAATGTAAAATCATAAACTGAATCATGTTCATAAGCCCAGCCTTTTCCAGTTATGAATTTATTTTTATGTTCTTCAATTGTTTCTTTTGATAAGTCTTTTTCAAAATATTTGATTATATCTGTTTCTTCAATTTGTTGAGCTTCTTTTTTTCTTTCTTGTTTCTCTCTAAATTTTGTTATTAAGTTTTTCATTTTCTTTTTTTTGTTTTCATTTCATAATCGTTTTAGATAATAATATTATATCTAATTTTTACCTGATATATTAGGGTTTATGCTAAGATTTTTAAAGATTAAATAATTAATTTAATTATGTGGATAGCAAAATTCAAAAATTTTCACAAAACATGTATTATTGCTCCTTTGTGTAAAAAACATAATGTGATAGATTATGTTTATCTTTTAAATTCATGGGCAAAAGGAAATAAATTTTATTACACTGAACTACATTTTTTAGAAGGTGAAGAAAAAAATAAAAATAAATTCATAAATGATTTTAGAAAAATTTCAAAAACTTTAAAATGTGAAGTAAAAGGAAGTCAAATTTTTACTTTTAATTATTTAACTTCAAAAAACCTAAAAAAGTTTTTTGCAGTTTTTAATCCCGAATTAATCTATGTTAAACCTGTTGTTCAGAGAGCAGACGGTTATGAAGATTGGGAATTAGCTTGTTGGGATAAAAAACCTTTAATGGAAATAATGAAGATTCCTGATTTTGATATGAAATTAATTTCTATCGAATGGAAAAAGGGATTTGATATATTCCTTCCAAGAATTCAATCAAAAATCCCTGAAAAACAGAAGCAAGCAATGAACTTAGCAATAAAAAATGGTTATTATAATTATCCAAGAAAAATTAATTTAGATGAACTTGCAAGAATTACAAAAGTTTCAAAGCAAACTTTTCAAGAAAATTTAAGAAAAGCTGAAAATAAAATAATTCCTTATTTGGTTTAAATTAAAAACATTTTTAATTCCTTTTTTCTTTTATATTTTGAAAAAGATGGCAGATAAAGAAATAGTTGATTTTGTGAAAAAGAGAACAAAAGAAGGTTTTTCTTTTAGTGAAATAAAACAAACTCTTCTTTCGCAGGGATATTCTGATTATGAAATTGATGAAGTTATAAATGAATTTCGAGGAAAGAAAAAATTAGATTCTGAAAAAGAAATAAAACCTATAAAAAGAAGAGGATTAAAAACTTTTTTTGGAATTTTGTTTGTATTAATTTTAGTTGGAATTTTTTTATATTTCTTAATAACTTCTCCTTTGAATTTTAGAACAAAAGTATCTATTTCATACGATAAAATAGAAGAAGGTGTTAATTTAGAACTTGTTAAGGGTTCAATAATAAATTTTGAAACACAAGATGAAAGTTATTTTTTTAAAATTAATTCTATAAATGAAAATTCTTTAAGTATCTCTGGAAATTTGTCTGAAAATATTCCAATTAATTCTTTTAAAGAATTTGATTTAAATCAAGATGGAATAAATGATTTTTTAATCGAGTATTCTTTTTATCAAAAAGGAAAAGGATTTATTTATTTAAAAGGTTCAAGTAACGAAGAAGTTTGTACTGAATCATGGATTTGCACAGAATTTGGTCCTTGTATAAATTCACTTAAAAATAAAGTTTGCGTCGATGAAAATTTTTGTGGAACAGAATTTTCAAAACCTAATTTTTCAGAATTTTGTATGTCTGAAAATAATTCTAATTCAAGTTTTGTTGTTCCTGAAAATTATTTTGATTGTGGTATTGAAGAAGTTAATTATGTTAATGATTGTTTTCTTGAATCAGCTTTAAATTGTAGTTCTGCTCAAATTATTAGTAATACTTCTTTTGAAGATTCTGGAGTTTTTATATTTACAAATGATTTAATGAGAATAAGTTCAAATTCTGAAACTAAATGCAAACTTTATCAAGAAACTTTAAATTATTCTATAAAATATAGCGAAAGTTATCGTCAAGAATTATTAAATTCAGGTATGACTTCTGAAGAAATTGATTCTCAAGAATTAAATGAAAATGAATTAGCTCAAGGTTTAGTTGGAATATGGTTTGAATGTGATTTTGATAAATCTGATCTTTATGATGTTTTAAGTGAATGGAAACAAGGAATATTTAATGGTGGTTTTTCATGTGATTGGGATGATTCAAATAATTTTAATTGTTATTTTAATTGGGGAGATAAAGGAATTATAAGTGAAAATTGTGAGAGTAGTTTATAGTATTCTTCTATTTTACAAACTAAATTTATTTAAATAGTAAAATATTCTATTTTAACGTAGGGAAATTCTACGTCGTAGAGTTTAGAAATCATTGAGATTCAAAATCAAAGATTTTGATTTTCAAAGAGCATACAATTGAAAGGAGGAAAAATCAAAAGAGTTAAAATAATATGGTATTAGATTTTGCAAAAGAAGCAATTCAAAATTCTCAAACTCATAGCATTAACTTTGACGAATTGAAAGCTGGTAAAGCTAACATTAAAGTTGTTGGTGCTGGAGGTTGCGGTTGTAACATGGTTACATGGCTTTTCAACAAAGGTATAAATGGAGCTACTGTTTATGGAATTAACACAGATGCTTTACACTTAAGTGTTACAAAAGCTGATGAAAAGATTTTGATTGGTAAAGAATTAACAAGAGGTCTTGGAGCAGGTGGTGTGCCTAGAAAAGGTAGAGAAGCTGCTAAAGAAACTTTAGTTGAATTGAAAAAAGCTGTAGGTAATGCAGATATGGTTTTTGTATTAGCTGGTGAAGGTGGAGGAACTGGAACTGGTGCTGCTCCTGTAGTTGCTCAATTAGCTAAAGAAACAGGATCCATTGTAATTGGTGTTGTAACAATGCCTTTTGAATCTGAAAAAGCTAGAATTGATAAAGCAGAATTTGGATTGCAAGAATTAAGAGAAGTTACAAATACTTGTATTGTGTTGGATAATAATAGACTTGTAGATATTGCAGGTCAATTGCCTTTAGAACAAGCTTTTGCTGTTGCTAACGAACTTGTTAGTACTATGGTTAAAGGTATTGTTGAAACAATTACTCTTCCAAGTTTGATTAATCTAGACTACGCAGATGTTTCTTCAATTATGAATACTGGTGGAATGTCTGTTATTGGTATTGGTGAATCAGATGCTACAGATCGTGTACATGAATCAGTTAAGCAAGCTCTTACACATCCTCTACTTGACGTGGATTACAAGGGCGCTACTGGTGCGTTGATACACATTACTTGTGGACCTGATTTAAAACTAGAAGAATTTGATGTTATTGGTAGAACTGTTTCAGAAAACTTAAACGCAGAAGCAAACGTTATTATTGGGGCAAGAATTTCAAAGGACTTTATTGGAAAGATTAGAGTTATCACTATTATGACAGGAGTTAAATCTCCTTATGTAATGGGAAGAGACTTTGAACAAGAAAGAGGTCCTGTAATGAACAGAGAATTATCTGACTTAGGTATTGACATCATTTACTAAATTTATTATTTAGTATTTTTTATTTTCCTTGTTTTCCCCTCGAGAAATCGGGGGGATTTAAGATTTTTAAAGTTTTAATCAAAAAATATTTTTACGTTTTGTAAATTATCGTAACTTATTATTTCTTTATTTATAGAATAAGCAATTATCTTTTTTCCAATTAAATCTTTTTGACTTTTGATAATTTTTTCTTTTATCAATTTTTCTATCTTTGATTGAGAAATTATAAATCTTGCTCCCCTCTTTTCATTAAAATATCTTGCTTCTACCTTTATCGTTAAATCATCATATTTTCCATCACAATCGAAATCTTCTGAATCCTCAAATGAAAAGACTGATTCAATTACTCCGTTTTTTTTATTCCATTTTTTTGGATTTTCTTGAACTAATTTTTCTAGTTCATTTATGCTTGGGCTGTTATAAACTATTAATTCTTTTGTCATTTTTTGTTTTTATATCAGAATTTAATAATAAACATTATATTCTGCAGTTGTTTTTATTTTCTTGCTTAATCCAAAAAAAGTTATAATTGCTTCAGAATAAAATTTGATATGACTTCTATTGTTCAATTTTTCCCTGAGATAATTTTCATTTTGTTCAATAATTCTATGGGCATCTTCAGTTAAATTTGAATCCCATTTTGTAGAGATTGATTCTTTTATATGTAATATATCTGTTAATCCCATTGAAAACATAAATTTATTTTCTTTTGTAAGTTTAAAAAGATTATTGTGATTTAAGATATAAAATTAATACCCCTCAGGATATCTTCCTTCTGGTTTTTTGATTTCTTTCATTCTTTTATTTTCGAATTCATTAAAGTAAAGAAAATTATTCAAATCCCGAGTATTTCTTTTTTTTGGTTTTTCATTTGAATATCCTATTGGAAAGATTGCTTCGATATTGGAATTTTCTGGAATTTTTAAAAGTGTTTTTATTTTTTCTTCATCAAAATATCCTATCCAGCATGTTGAAAGTTCAAATTCAGTTAGCTTTAATAAAAAATTTTGGATTGCAGCACCTGATTGTTGATGTGAAAATTTTTTTCCTGTTTTTTCTCCATAAGCATTAATTGTTCTTGAAGGGTTTGATAAAAACACAACGCAGTATTCTGATTGTGCAATAAAATCTTGCGAAGAATAATCTGCTATTTTTGAAATTTTTTCTTTGTCATCTATTAACATAAAATTTAATGTAAAAATATTTCCAGCCATTGGAGCATATCTTGTAGAATCAATTGCTTCAATTATTTTTTTCCAACTTGGAGATTTTTTCTTGAATTTTCGAATGCTTCTTCTTTCTTGAATTGCTTTGTCTAATTGCATGAAAAATTAAGGAAACCAATATTTAAAAGATTAGTGGAAAACGCCCCGGGAAGGACTCGAACCTTCGACCTAACGGTTAACAGCCGTTCGCTCTAACCGACTGAGCTACCAGGGCATAGAAATTTGAAAATATCTTGTTATTTAAAGGTTTTCTTAATTGATTTTTATTTTTTCTTTTTTTCTTCTTTTAATCCAAAATCAAAAACTGGCTGAATTTGATGTTTTTCTAAGAATGAATACACATTGCTGTGTTTTGCTCCTTTTGTTAAAGAACTAATTGCTTCAATTGCATTTTTAATGCATTCAGCGTCTCCGATAATCCCAACTCTATTTTCATTTAGTTCAATATTGCATTTTGTTAATGCGCTAATTGTTTGAATTCCTCGTCCTTTTTTTCCAATAATTCTTGCTCTTACTCTGCTTAAATCCTTTGTTCTTGCATAATCTTTTATATTTAATATTTCAAATTCTTTTTCTTCTGTTTTTATAGAAATAGCAGAAGAATAAGGAAATCCAAAATTCAATGCAATAATTACTTTTTCTCCGAAGTATTCGTCTTCTGGTTCTCCTTCAATGTTTATTTCTTTTCCACGATTTGTTATCTTTAAATTCAATTCTTTTTCAAGTTTTGTTTTATTTTTTAAAATTCTTGGTAATTTTTCAGATAGTATTGTTTTCATTTTTAGAATTCATTTGTTTCTTTTTCTAGATAACCATTTTGTTTTAACCAAGCAATTTGAGAAGGTTTGTATTTTAAGATCACATCGCCTTTTTCCTTGTCCAATTCCCAGAATTCTACAATTACAATATCTCCAGGTCTTAACCATAATTCTCTTTTTAATCTTCCTGGAACTCGGCAATTTCTTTCTTTTCCGTCGACGCAAGAGACTTTCATTTTATTTCCTCCATGTCGTTCTTCAATAATTCCAATTATTTGATTTGCTTTTGGCAATGGTGCTCTTGATATTTGAGGTGCTTCTGAATCTTCTTCGTTTCTAAATTGTCTCATATTATTTTAATCAAAAAAGAGTTTATAAGTTTGATGGGTTTATGGAAAAAGATATTTTTCTTTTAATGAAGGGTTTATTATTAAAGGGTCTAAGTTTTTACTTGCATTTATTCCAGGCTCATTGTAATAAATAATGCATAATCTATCAAAAGGCAATCTTCCTTCCATTCTGCCTCGAGTTCCAATTAAATCAGATTCTAAATTACTTTTGCTAATTTCAAGAAATTTTTCAAACCTTGAATTTTCTATTTCTATAAAAAGTTTCTCTAAACAATTTTTATTTTTTGAATAAGAAATATTTATTTCTTTTTTATTTGAATTATTTTTTATTTTTAATTGAATTAATATTTGTTTTTCTCCAAAAGATAAGCATTCTATTATTTTTCCTTGTTGTAAATCTGGAATATCTGTTTCATATAAATTTATTCCTAAGAAATTTATTCCAGTATATTTTGCAATCATATTTTCAATCCTTTATTTTATGTTCCCTTCAAATTCCTCAAATGAAGAAATCTCATAAAATTGTGTTTTTGTTTCTATTCTTTTTTTTGATAATGATAGGACCTTTTGTAATGGTTCTTTCATTGGATCTTTTAAAAAAATTTCTTTATTTAGGTTATCCCAATAATGAAAAGTAAAATAATCATAATTTTTATCTTTTTCAATTGATTCCAATTTCATATTATGACAACAATGAACTCTATATCTTCCTATCTTTTTTTCATCTTCCCAAACAAGTATTTGAAAAGAATCCCAAACTTTATGTCTTGGATTTTTATATGCAGGAACTAGTCCATAATCTTCTTTTAAAATTTTTATTACTCTTTCAAATAAGTTTTCTTCAACAGGAAATATAATTAACTGGGATAATATCATATTTTTTTAAAATATTATCTGTTTATAAGAATTATTACATTTTATAACAAAACCATTGCATAAGGAATTCCTGCAATTTCTAGTACACCTTCAGGATTTATTATTTTTGCTTCAATTGCTGCTTGGACTGATTTTTTTCCAACAATATTAAATGTGGCATCTTCAAGAGACATTTTTTTCATTATTTCAATTGCTTCTGATTTTGTCATTTCATTTCCCTTGTAGAAATTTTCTTTTACATCTAATTGAAATTTTTCTGTTTCAAATTTTTGTCCAATTAGTTCTTTGTCGCATATTGCAACAACATACCTGTAAGAATGAATTATATTAACAAACATAAATAAAAAATAAAAAAATACTTTAAAAGCTTATTTGTTTTTTGCTGCAAAATCCTTACTGACAACTCTCCAACATTCATGAGTTCCAGCAGGAGACTTAGCTACAGCAAAGTTTCTTCCGCTTTTATTAACAATTTTATACTCAGATGTTTTAAACTTCTTTTTAGTTTTAACATCAAAAAATTCAATTTGTTCTTTTGCCATTTTTCCTCCTGTTTTATTTCCCCTATCTTTTTCTTATGTTTTCATGTTTTTTAAAGCTTGTGAGAAGAAGATTTTTGAAGAATTTTAAATTTTACTTCGTATTGGATGTTTTGCTCCGAACTTCGTGGCGTAACAAAACTTAAATTTTACTTCGTATTGGATGTTTTGCTCCGCAAGCAAGACATCTTAAAACAGATAATTTATCTTCTTTTACAATTTCTGTATCTGGTTTATTGCATTCTTTGCACAAGACAAATTCTTCTGTGTATTGTTCTATTTTTTGATTTATTTTTTTACTAGGAACAGTATTGTTTAAAATTAATCTATCACCATCTCTTTGTCCAGAAGTTGCTAATTCTTTAAGTAAAAATTTTAAAAAATGTTCTGGATCTCTTCTTAAATAAGAAGACACTTGTGAAAAGTTTGTTAAAATTGTTCTTTTTCCTTCAAAGTGGCCTTCGGCTTTTGGAATCTCAAATCTATCGCCGTTGTGTTCAACTTGTTTTACTTGAGAATATGCTTTGTTTAATAATTGTTCGTAATTTTCCATGATTATGTTTATGCCTTTTGATTTATAAAGGTTTATAAATAAACAATTCTCTGAATTTTTATGGTAAAAATTAGCGGAACAAAACTTAGAAGAGAAAAAAGAACATTAGCAAGAAAGTTAATTAGAGAAGCGTTTAAAGAAGATAAAGTTAATTGGGTTTCTTGTGTTTTTGGAGATCCTATTTTTCCAGACATGCTTGTAAATGATCATCTTGGAGTTGATATGATTAGATTTCCATTTGTTAATTATAAAAGAGATCTTCGTGTAAATTTTGAAGGGTATCCTGTAATTGAAGTTTATAATCCAGCTTTTAGTTCTCAAGCAAAAGTAATTCAAGAATTATATCTTGAAAAAAGAAAAAAAGCAGAAATAAGATATTTTTTTAATAATTTTGATTAACCTAAATATCTTAATCTTCCTGGACGTGGTTCAAAAATAATTCCTTCTTCAAGTAATTTTTGTATTTCTTGATTTATTATTTCTGGAGAAGCTTCATGAAAATTTAATATTATTTTTTCAGTTTCAAATCCACCTTGTTCTTCTGAATTTTTTATTTTATCTAGAATTTTGTCTTTTAATGCTTTTACTTCTTTTTGAGGCATTTCATTTGATTTTTCTTTTCTTGTTTTTTCTAATTCTAATTTTCTTATTAAAAGATATTTTGGGTTTGCTTCTTGAATTATTTCTGGTTGTATATAAGTTTCATCATTCCAATTTCTTAAAACTCCAATTACAATTACTGTTTGTCCTTGTGAAATTCCTCGAAATTTTTCAGAATCTTCACCAAATATTTTTAATTTTATTTGGCCAGAACCATCATCTAACGTGAAGAAAATGTATTTTGTATCTGAAGGACTTTCGAATTTATCAACAATATTTCCAATTAAATTTGTTCTAATTATTTTCTTGTTTCCTAACTCTAAAAAACTAAATCTGTTTTGTTCATCAAATATTGGTTTTCCTAAAAATAGTTCTCCGATTCGAAATTTGTATGCTACATTTCTTTTGAATTGTTGTTCTGCCATGTTTGATAGAAGAAATGTCCTTTTTTAAAGATTTATGAATATTTTTAGATAGTAATGGAAAATTATTTAAACTGAATTTAGTTTTTTAAAAGATGATTAAATCCTTGGAAATTCTTATGGTCATGAATTTTAGAAATTTAGAAAGTGTTAATATCTCGCCTAATGAATACTCTATTCTTTCTAATAGAGAAATGGACAATATGAAAAACAAATTTTCTAAGGTTAAATTTCCTGGATATAAAGAATTTAAAAGTAATAAAAAACCATTTTATAGAAGATTATATTATTTTAAGAAAATTGAGAATTAAATTGATTCAAATGACTTTGTAAGAATTTTTCTTAATCCACCTTCAGTTTTTAAAGCTTTTTTAGGGTTTTCTAATGACTCTAAAACATTTCTGATTTCACATGTTAAAGCAAAAAAATTAACATTTTTTTCATCGTCAATAGAATTTTTTACTGCAGAGTTAATCATATTTTGTAATGGAACCTCTTCACATAATCTTAAAGATTCTTCATCAGAGATGTTTTCTGCAATAACTTTTAATTTTTCATTTTTTGGATTATGCATTTCTAAAAAATTGTTTTTATCTCTATAAGATACTCTGAATCTGTTTCCTGCATATGCTCCAGCTTTTTCAGTATATTCAAAAACTACTTCATATCTTTCTTCAACCATGAATCTTTAGATTTAATTTGGTTTTTAAATATTTGTATACTTTATTTTTTATCTTTTAGATAGTCTATTACTTTATCTAATATCTTATTAATCATTTTAATTTCTTCTTGAGACTATACTGACATGTCCTTGTTTTGGTGTAAATATTGTTCCTTCTTGTTTTAGTTTTTCAATTGCATCGTCTATTTCTTCTGAATTTAATTTTCCTTGAAGTTTCTCTTCGACTTTTTCAATTGGAATATATTCTCCGAATTCTTCTCTTAATGAGAAAATAGCATCTCTTACAATAAAAATTTTATTTCTTTGACTTGAACGCATTTTTCCAGAAATTTTATCTAAATCAATTTCTCCTGTTTCTTCGTCGAATCCAACTTGTTCTAAATAATATTTCATTAATTTAATTGAACTTTCAGCATCTTTTTCTTCAACTTTTGGACTTAATCTTAATTTTGCTGAAGCTTCTGCCATTCTTATCAATGCTCCTAATTGTCGTGCAGAAATTGGAATTGTTCTCATTTCAATTCCTTCTTTCATTGGCTTGTTTCTTAAATTTACATAAAATTCTTTTATTTTTTTTACAGCTTCGTCTGTTAATTGAGGACTTATTTTTTGCTTTGCATAAGCCACATATTTTCTAAATAAATCTCTATCAATTGTCATTTCTTTTGCTTCTGTTTGATGTTCTGTTAAAATGTGTGTTGCAATTTTTTCATCATTAGCTTTGTTTGGAATATCTCTTAATGAAAAAATTAAATCAAATCTGTTAATTAATGTTGGAGGTAAATCCATTTGTTGAGGAATTCCTTGAGTTGGGTCAAATCTTCCGAATTTAGGATTTGCAGCTGCAAGAACAGATGTTTGAGCTTTTAATGTTGCTTGCACATTTGCTTTTGAAATTGTGACTGTTTGTTGTTCCATTGCTTCGTGCATAGCACTTCTATCTGTTGGGTCCATTTTTTCTAATTCATCTATGCAAACTAATCCTTTATTTGAAAGAACCATTGCTCCTGCTTCTAAAGACCATCCTTTTAAGTATTCATCTCGGACAACTGTTGCTGTTAAACCTGCACCTGAAGTTGATTTTCCGACGACATATCTTCCTTTTGGAGAAATATTTGCCATGAATCCTAAGATTACAGATTTTGCAACACCTGGATCTCCAATAATTAAAATGTGCATGTCTCCTCTTGTTTTTTGCCCGTCGATTCTTTTTTTCTGCACTCCACCGAATAATTGTAAAACTAAAGATTGTTTTATTTCTTTATAACCCCAAACACTTGGAGCAACACTATCAGATAATTTTTTAAGAATTTCTGGGTCTTGAGATAATTCAATTATTTGTTGTTCGTCTTCGTCGTTTATGTTTAATTCTTCAAAAGTTTCTTCTAAAGGAATTAAATTATTTGCTTCTAATGCTAATTCAAATCGTGTTGATAATCCTCCTGTTGTTAATGGGACTGGAACTTCTTTTAAAATTCCAATAACTTTTATTCTTGCTCCTGGAGTTGTTTTTTCCTCCATTTTTGGTTCAACTAAATCTTCTTTAACAAAAACGTTCATTCTTTTTGGTTGCTCTCCTCCTGTTAACATATCTGGAGCTTCTTCAATGATTAATCTTTGAGTGTCTACCATTTCTTTTGAAACTAATCTAAATCCTCCTCTTCTACCACAAGAACAACGTGAAGGTTCTCGAAATTTTTTTTCAATTTGCAATACAGAAATTATTGTTCCGCAAGAAGGGCATTCGAATTTCGCGTTTACAACTTGAGGTCTTACATCAGAAGATTGTCTTATAATTCCTTCAATTACAATTAATTCATTTAAATGCTTTGAACGTATGTTTCTTACTTTGACATCTTGGCTTTCTGGAAGATTAAAAAGTCGAACTCTAATTCCACCTGCTTCTGCATTTAATCCAAAACCCATTTCTTCAATTGCTAATTCTATTAATCTTAAGGCTTCTTCTGGGTTAGCTAAAACTTCATCTGAAAGTTGATTTGAAAATTCAGACATTATCATAAAGTCAATAAAAACCACGTTTTTTTCGCTTCTTAAAGATTCTCCAAGCTGTTTTTTGTAAAAATCAATGAAACTCTTTGCTTCAATTAAAAGTTCTTCTTGCTTTGAAGATTGCTCTTTTAGATTCTTGTCTTCATTTATTTCTTGCTCTTCTTCCATGTTAAATCATAGAATAAAGCATTTTTATAGATTTATGTATATTAATTAGTAGTTTAAAAAAGATATTTTAGATAAATTCACTTTTTATTTCTTGTAATTCTTTAAAGCAGTTTTAACATTCTTTAGAAGTTGTTTCATAGAATCTTCTAATTGTTGCTTGTTTTTTGTTCCTGTGCAAACAAGTTTTCCGTTTGAGAAAAGCAAGAATGTTGCATTTGGTTCTTCAATTTTATAAACCAAACCTGGAAATTGTTCTGGTTCATATTCTGTATTTTCCATTTCTAGGGCTAAAAAATTCAAATTTAACTTTAAATTAATTGTTCCAGAAGCAACTATATTTTGAACAGTTATTTTTGGTTGAATTGTGACATTAACATTTATTTTTTTTAATTGTTTAATAACTTCTTGAATTACTTCTTTTACTTGTGCTGTTGATTTTGTTCCTGTGCAAACCAAATTTCCTGATGAAAAAACAAGAACAGCTGATTTTGGTTCTTTAATTCTTAAAACAAGTCCTGGAAAAGTTTCAGGATTATATTCTGTATTAGGTTGAGTTCTTGCAAGTTTTGTTAATGGAACTGGCTTTTCTAAAGAAGTTGTAGCGACGATATTTTGAATTTTGTAAGTTGATTCTTTTGATGAACTTTCAGAAGAGCTAGATTTTGAATCTTTTTTTGGTGTTTTTTTTGTAACCATTGATTTATAAAGAGGAAATTGCCTTTATAAAGCTATCGAAGAGAAAAGATATTTTGAATTATACATATTTTTAAAAAGGAAATTTAATAAATTATTTTATGTCTAAAAAAATATTAATCCTTGAAGATGATTCATTTTATAGGCAATTTTTAAATCTTTATCTCAAAAGAAAAAACTATTTTGTCAAGAATTTTGATAATACAGGATATCTTGTAAATGAAATTAAAGAAAATAGTTACGATGTTTTAATTCTAGATGCAGACGTTAAAGGAAAATATACTTTAGAACAAGTAATTGAATTTTCAAGAGAATTTAACAAAGATGCTAGGATAATAATTTATTCTGGTTATGGTGAATCTAAATTTGAAAGATTTCGAGCTGATGTTGTTGTTAGAAAGGGCGAAACTTTAGCTAAAAATCTGGTCCAAGATATTGATGATTATTTTAAATTAAATTTTTGAACTTCTAATTTAAATTTTTTTGTAAATTCATTAAAATATTTTTCGTTTATGAATAATCTGAAATCTCCAATTCCATGAGCTGCATAATAAGTAAATTTGCTTAAATTTTCTTGTTCTAATAAATTGCAGATTTCATCTAGCATTTTTGTGTTGTTTAAATTTGCATTAAAGAGTTTAAGAATATTATATTTGTCTATAGAAGCTATGGAAATGTCTTTTATTGGTTTTTCGCCTTCATTCCAATATCCAAAATAACTTTTTCCACTAGCCATTTTTCCAGAATCTTGTTTTAATTTAAAAGCAAGAGCTGACTCTAACCTTTTATAACTTGGAGTTATTTTGATATCTTTTTCAAGTTCCATAATTTTTGATAGAATATTCCTTTATAAATATTATTATAATAGAATTAAATTCTTAATCTTTTTTTCTAAACTTTTTTTGAATATAATCAACTAATTCACTGGCTTTTAATTGAACTGTTGAAGGTCCAATTCGAATATAAAATTCTTCTTCTTTTGGATTTATTTTCAAAAATATTTCTTTTTTACTTTTTGAAATTTCTATTTTAGTTACTGTTTTGTTATTTATTTTTATATTATCAATGTTTATCAAATCAAGGGATTTCTTTCCTATTTGTTGTTTTATTAAATTTATTAAATGCAAATTGAATCTATCAATATTTTCAAATTTATCATTTTCAATTCCAATTATTTCTCCATTATTTGAAACTCCTATAAGTAAAATCCCGCCTTCTGAATTTAGAAATGCATTTATTGTTTTCATTACAGATTGTTCGATGTTTCTATCAATTTCATTTGTGTGAAGATTTATTCTTAATGTTGATTTGAATTCTAGATTTTGTTTTTCACCTTCTTTTATTAATTCTAAAATTTCTTTTGAGTTGTCTTGTTCTTTGAATGTTTTTGGATTTGATTTTTTGAATTTTTCAACTAATTTTGAAATCCAATAATTTTTTGTTTTCATATAGGCATATCCAATTATTGAAGAAAATGCAGCCCCGATAATTATGTAAGTCATATTTTTCATCATAAAAGTATAAATTCCAAGATTTATTTCTTGGTGTAAAATTAATTTCAAATAATATTTTAAGAACTCTAAACCAAATCCAAGAACTATTGCAAAACTAAATGCAAAAGTAATAATTAAGAAATAATTTTTTTTAATTTGTCCAGTTGAATAGAGCATTAATAATATCAAAAATCCAATTAAATTCATTATTATTCCAAATATTAATGGGACAATTATTCCTTGGATTTTTCCTATAAATAAACTAAGAATTACAAAAATCAATAATATCCATTCAAATTCTTGAGGTATAATTATTTTATAACTTTTTTTTAAGAATTGAGGTATAAAAGTTAAAATCAATAACAATGAATTTATTGAAACTAATTGCCATAAACCAAAATAAATTCCGTTGATTATAGATAAAATCAAAATTAATTTTATTATCAACAAAAGATAATTTCTAATCGTAGAAGACTTTTCTTGTTTGTCTTTTATCATGATAATTTCAATGCTTTAGGGGTTTTATAAGTTTTGGAATATATATTCTTTGTAATAATTATCTTTATAAATCAAATAAATATTTGTTTTTTATGGCAACCAATATTGAACAAAAATTTAAAGAAGGAGATTGGGTTGAATCTTTAATATATGAAGATGAAATAGACCAATATGTTTGTATTATCAATGAAAAACTTGCAAAAATAATTAATTCTTTATATTCTGAGGATGAAACTCTTTTTAAAAAAGTAGAAGAATCTGAAGTTAAAGCTCATTATGAAGCAATGATTGTTAAACATGAAAATTCCGTTACACATCATAATAATTTATTGAAAGAGTATAAAAAACGCTTAAATATTATGCCTTTTATGGTTCTACCTAATATAAGAAGTTATATAACCACTATAAAAAAATCTTCCAATTCAGATTAATTCATTTATTTCTATTTTGTTTTTCAAACTCTCTTTCAATTTCTTCTAGAGTTGTTATTTCTGAAAGAGGTTTGTCAGGTCGTAAATTAATTACTCTTGGAAATCTTAAAGCAAATCCAGAACTATACGTCGGAGATTTTTGAATTTCTTGATAAGTTATTGATAAAATTATTTTTGGTTTTACTTCAATTGTTCTTCCAGATTCTTTGAGAATTAATGGTTTTAATAAATTTGTAAGTTCTTCAAAAGAAATTCCTTCAACATTTTCTGATGATTTTTCTTTTATTCCTGTTCCAACTTTTCCAATTTCTAATAACTTGTTTGTATTTTCGTCTTTGCAAGATAAAATAAATGAAGAGAGCCAGCCTGAACGTTTTCCTGTTCCATATTCTGCAGAAGTTATAACTAAATCAAAATCATGGGTGTTTGGTTTTAGTTTTAACCAGTTTCCAACTCTTTTTCCTGGTTTGTATTCTGCATCTAATTTTTTGAAAAATATTCCTTCTTGATTGTCTTTAAGAGCTTTTTCATAAAACTTTTCAACTTCTTTTTTGTCAGAAGTTATAATCATTTTTGAAGAAATTATTTTGTATGGTTGATTTGTTATTATCTTTCTTACTAATTCTGTTCTTTCTTTAAATGGTTTTTCTAAAAAAGATTTTCCATTATAAGATAAAATATCAAAAACATTTATTTCAACAGGCAATTCTTTTTGCAATTTTTCAATTCCATATTTTCTTTTTATTCTTTGACTTATTGCTTGAAATGGTTGATATTTTTTTGTTTTACTATCAAATCCTACTGCTTCAGAGTCGAGGATAAATGAATCTCCTTTTACATATTTTTTTACATATTCTGCAACTTCTGGAAATTGTTTTGTTACATTTTCAAGACTTCTTGTAAAAAGCTCTATTTGATTTTTATTTTTGTGAATCATTAATCTAAAACCATCATACTTGTATTCCACTGCCAAAGGAGTTCCAAGTGATTCAAAAGCTTGGTCAATTGATTCTGCTTTTGGTCCGAGCATTACTTTTACAGGTTTTCCAACTTCAAGAGAAATTTCTTCAAATTTTTTTAAATCCCTTTTTTTAGAAATTTCAAAAATAATTTTTAAGTCATTAATTTTGTCTATTGCTTTTTGAATAATTTCTGAAGTAGATTTTTTATCAGTATCTTCGAAAAAAGCTTTCACTAAGGCATCCCTTATAGTTGATTCTTGAATTCCAATTCTCAAATCTCCAATCAATGTTCTTGTCAAATAAATTGCTTCTTTTGATGAGGCAACTGTTAAAAGTTCAACTATTAAAGATAATTTTTTATTGACTGTTCCAATTCCTTCTAATTCTGGAAGTTTTCTCAAATTGTCTAATACTTTTTTTAAAGTTAATTGTGAATTTTCCAAAAGAGTTGTTTGTTTTTTCTTTTGAATTAGTTTGCCTGAAACTTCTCCTAAATCACCTTGCTTTTTCCATTCTTGGACTATTTTTTTTTCAGAAATTCCGATTGTTTTAGAAATTGCTTTTATTACTAATTGATTTGAAATTCCAATTTTTCTAGAGTCATAACTAGGATAAATTTCTCCAAGTAAAAGATAAATTATTTCAGATTCATATTCGGGAATTTGTTTTAAGAAATTTGATAAAATCTCTGTTTTTTCAAGACGTTTTGTAGTTGAAGAGATTTGTTCATAAATCTCAGATAGTTTGGAATATAACATAAATTAATTAGAAAGAATATGTTTTTAATTATTTACTCTTTAGCTATCTTCCAGAGTAATTCAAAATGGTTTCTGTAACTTTCTGCAATATTTTTATTTTTTATTAAAATTATTAATGGCTTCTCTTTTGCTATGTGGATGGATACATAATCTCCAAAAATTGTGGTAGTTGCTTCACTGTCTAATTTAAGAGATTTAGATTGAATTTGAGGATAATTTTTAATTTCATGTGATTTAAATTTCTCTGAAAATATTATTCTTCCTAGTAATTCTTTTCTGTTTAAGTTTTTTATTGTAGCCTGCATCTCATATAGTAAATCGTAAGCTCTTCCAGTTCCTCCAAACGAATCAACTTTTTTGTGTTTTATTATTAAGTTCATTAAATTCCTTAATCCCTCTTTTCCTTCAAAGACTTTTATTTCATAAGGGATTGCCACTTCTTTTTGGATTTTGTTTAATTCAGATATTAAATCTGTTACAAAAACCTCTTTTTCTTTTAATGGATTAAGCAAATTTTCTGGTTTTTCTGCCTTGAAGAATTTTTTATTTTGTTTTATTATATAGCTGATAAGTCCTTTCTCAATAAGACTGTTTAAGAGAGTGTATGTTAGAGTTCTATCTATTGAGATTTTCTTTGAAAGTTCATTAGCTGTTAATTCTTCTGATTTTAGGAGTTCCAAATAAACCTTCGACTCATTTCTAGTTAATCCTGCTTGAGTTAGTTGTTCTTTTAATTCTTCCATATTGTTGTTATATTAACTAACAACCAAACTTTATAAGTATTTTGGGAATTGAAAATTTATGAAAAAGGAAAGTTTAGAAGAGATAGGTTTCAATGGAAGATTAATAATCTATGAAAAGAAGAAGTACTCTCCTTGGAGATATGACTCAAATGAAACTAGAAGAGATTTCTTAGAAGGCAGTTTAAACTTTCTTAAGTATAATCCTTCTATTTTAGAAAAAGTATCTTTTGATAAAGAATATTGTGGTTCATATGTAATTTCAGGTATTTATATAAAAATTTCCGAATTCTCCAAGAATTTTGAAGTTAAATCTTCTTTGGAATTTCCTGTTAAAGGAAAATCAATTATACCTCTTATAGAAAGATACTTATCTGGAGACATCCTAATAAGAACCAATTATAGTTGTTTCCCAGATAATTTTTATATTAAAATAAATAATTTTGGCTCTGTAAAATATCATATAGGAATGTTTGCTGATTCACTTTTATTTTCTGGAGTTGGGAACTTAGATTTAGACCCACAAGAAAATATTGAGAAATTAAAAAAATATTACAAAAGAATAAAATGAATGAATATCAAGATTTTGGAATATAGCATAAAAAAATCAAGAATCTGGAATTTTTAAGGTTTGGGTGTAGTTCATTTATTTAGATTCAACTAAAATATCATTAACTCTTTTCCAATTTATCACATTAAAAAAAGCATCAATAAATTCATCTCTTTTGTTTTGATATCTTAAGTAATAGGCATGTTCCCAGACGTCAATTGCAATTAAAGGAATTAATTCTTTCGATATAACTGAATCTTGATTTAATGTAGAAACAATTTCTAATTCTCTTTTTTTATTTAAAACTAACCAAGTCCATCCGCTTCCAAATAATGTCATTGCGTTTTCTTTGAATTCTTTTTTAAAATTTTCTAAAGAACCAAATTTTTTATTTATAGCATTAAGGATTTCTCCAGAGGGATCCACGTCTTTTTTTAATATTTCCCAAAAGAAATTATGATTATAGACTCCCCCTCCAAAATTTATTATTTTTTGTTTAATATTTTTAGGAATTTTATTTAAATTTTTTAATAATTCTTCTACTGTTTTATTTTGCAAATTTTTTTGGTCTTTTATTACGTCATTTAATTTATTTACATATCCTTGATGATGCTTTGAATGATGAATTCTCATTGTTTTTTCATCAAAATAAGGTTCTAATGAATCATATTCGTAAGGTAAGTTAATTAGTTTGTAATTCATTTTTATTTTTTTAGAATTATTTAATTATATATGAAAATATTTTCATATTTATAAATCTTTTGGTTTTCATTTTTATTTTAATTGTTCCATCTTTTTAAATTTGGAATAGTATTCATTGCAATTTCTCTTGCTTTATCTTCAGGCATCCATAATTTCATAGACATCTTTATACTTTTTTCAATTACTTCATGCATTGTTAAATTTTCATTTGTAAATTTTCCGTCTTGAAAACAAAATTTACAAAATTCATCATTTAAAGTTTTATCTTTATTTGTTCCTTTATTTTCTTCTTTTGTTAAAGGCATTCCACAACTTTGGCAAACATTTACTTTTGATGACATTTTAATGTTGATTATTTTACATTTATTATTCCATTCATACTTGGATGAATATCACAATGATAATTATATGTACCTGTTTCATTAAATGTAAATTTGAATGTTTCTCCAGGTTCAATATCTATGTCAAATAATCCATTATCTATAGTTACATCATGTTTTACTGAATCTTCATTTTTCCAAGTTATGGATTCGCCAGCAGTTATGTTAATTTCTATAGGATTAAATTCAAAATCTTTTATAGAAATTATTGTTCCTTTATCATAATTTGTATCTGATTTGTTAAATGCTATTGGATTTTTTAAAGTATAAAATAAGATAATTGCAAGAATAATAAGAATAATTATACTTCCAACAATTAAAATATTTTTTTTCATTTTAATAATTTTCCTCGAGAATTTCATAATAAGATTGAGGATGTTTACATGCAGGGCATTCTTTTGGAGCTTCTTTTCCTTCGTGAATATATCCGCAATTTCTACATTTCCATTTTACAATTTTATCTTTTTTGAAAACTTTTTTTTCTTTCATATTCTTTAATAATTTCCTATACCTTTTTTCATGCTCTTTTTCTACTTTAGATATTTCTTTGAAAGAATCTGCAATTTCTTTGAATCCTTCTTTTCTTGCAATTTTTTCAAATTCAGGATAAAGTTTTGAATGTTCTTCTAATTCTCCATTTGCAGCAGCCAAAAGATTTTTGTTTGTTGTTCCTATTTTTCCTGCAGGATACGACGCTGTAATTTCCAAAGACATTCCTTTTGATTTTTCTAAATGTTTAAAAAATATTTTTGCATGTTCTTTTTCATTATCAGCTGTTTCTAAAAATATTGCAGAAATTTGTTCATATCCTTCTTTTTTTGCAACAGATGAAAAATAAGTGTAACGATTTCTTGCTTGGCTTTCACCAGCGAAAGATTTTAATAAATTTTTTTCTGTTTCACTTCCTTTTAATTCCATGTGTTATTCAAGAGAATTTAGTTTTTAAAATTTATGATTAAAAATCTTTTTGTACGAGAGATTCTAATCTTTTCATTTCTTCCATTGGAACAGATACAATAGAATCTATACTATTAGGAACGTCGTCTAGTGCTTTTGCATTTGAAATTTTTTCTTTTTTATCCAAAATGGAGTAGGTTTTGTTTGAATTTAAATCTATTACAAGAATTCCTTGACCATATATCCCACAATAGAATATTGGACCTTGCTTTGTTTTTACTGCATGAAGTCCTTCATAAAAAGTTTGAAAATCTTTTGTTTCGTGAATTTTTTTTAATATACTTCCATAAGCTAAGGAAAATAATTTGTCGCTATCACAAAATCTTAATTGACGACTTGTTCCTCCAAAATATAAAGTTTCTTCTAAAGAAGTTAATCCACATAAGCCAGTTTCCCAACCATTATGAATTATTTCATTTACTGGAAGGGCTTTTCTTAATCCCTTTTCAGAATGGCTTTCCCATTTGGTAAGATAATAAAGACTTTCATTGATTGCTTCTAATTCATCTGCAGAATCACTTGTTTTTGTCAATAAATTTTTTTTAATATCCCTTATCTCATGAATTTTTGGAAGAGATACCACAATTTTGTTTTTATATTTTGTAATTCCTCTAGGTTCTATTGCTTTATATCTTTCTATTGCTTTTAAAAATTCTTTATCTGTTATTGTATTTCCTTCAAAATCTTTGTAATAATTTGTTGATACTTTTATTGTTTCATCCCAAAAATTTTGCACTTGCATATCTGGAAATTCAAAAAGTCCTGTTCTTAATCTTTTTCCTTTTGGAACGAATTTTGGGTTTTGTACTTGTTTATCCATTTTTCCATCTTCAATAGTGTCCCCAAAAAATCTATTATAACTAATTCTTAGTATGCAATCACTAACTGGAGTTAGAAGTTCATGATGTCCTGTATAATAAAGTTTTTTAGACTTAAAATCATAAAACAATCTTTTGTAAGTTCCAGATTCTTTTGTAAGAAATTTTATTGAAGTTCCATCTTTTGTAAAATTAAGTTTTGATCCAGCATTGCTAGAAAAAATCAATCCATAATCAATTCCTAAACCTTCAAATTGAGTGTTCATATTTTTTTGGAACTTTTAAGATATTTAAAAATTGTTATACTCTATTGTTTATATTTTTTGTACAAATCTTTATAAAAACATAAACTTAAATGAAAATATGGTTTTTTTTAAAAGAAAATTTCCAAGATTAGATGAAGATACAAAAAAGGCATTGAATAATTTAGATTTAGAAAATCAATTAGATTATGCTTACAAACATTGTTTGCTCGGGTATGGGATTGATGCAGTTATTCATGTTTATTTAATGAAAAAGGCAAAAGATATTGTAGACAAAAAAATTTCTTTAGAAAAATTTGTAGAAAAATATGGGTTGAAGGATTTTGAAAGCAAAAAACATGGTTTTTTAATGCCTTTAGTTAAAATTGAAGAAGAAATATTTATACCTAAACAAAGACAAGAGGATGATTTAAATCGAGAAATTGAATTTTTTTCTAAAGATTATCTCAATGTTTTAATGCAAGGAGATAATAAAAATTTAAATCTTTTTAGATATCTTACTTCAAGAGATTGGAATCCAAAAGATTTAGAAAATTTAGAACTAATTGAAAACGAAATTTTATTTGGAGAAGAATTTTGGTTGAAATCTATGAAAGGTTTTCGAGATTGGCGTAAAAATAGTCCCAAACCAAAAGATTTAGAAAAACTACAAAATAAATTGATTAAATATTATTCTCAATTAATTAAATATTAATAAATTTTATTTGCTTAAGAAATTTTAAGATAATTTTTTATTTAGAAAACTTTGTTACAGAAGGTCTGTTTTTGTTTGTTGGACTTTTATTTCTTAATCCTCTTGATTTTTTAGCTGCACTTGTCAAACCTCTAAAAGTTCTTTTTTGATTATTTGGTTTGCAAATCCAATTTATTGTAGAATCATTTTTTATTTCTGGTCTTTGAGGGTCAATTGCAATCACTTCATAAAATGATTGTTTTCCGTCTTTTCCTATTAAATATGAGTTTAAAACAGTTAAATTTTTGTATTTATTTTCCACTCTTTGTTCTGCAATCCATTGATAATTCATTTTTAAATTTTTGTTAGTGTGTAATCTTTTACCTCTTCTTCCTTTGTTTGGTCTTGGTCTTTTATGACCTCCTCTTCTTATTTTTACTCGAATTATTACAAAACCTTTTTTGTCTTTATATCCCAAAGCCCTTGCTCTGTCAATTCTTAATGGTTTTTCAACTCTTTCAAAAGTTCCAGATTTTCTCCATTCAATCATTCTTTGTCTTAATATTTTTTCGTCTGGTTTTTTCCAAGCATCTTTAATATAGGAATACATTCCTTTAACAGATTTTTCAGGAACTTTTTTTTCTTTCTGTTTTTTTTCTGTTTTTTGTATAATCTTTTTTTCAGCCATGATTAGTTTAGAAAAAGTTTGTTTAAAAAGGTTATGCTCGATGTATTATTTGATTATTTTAATTAAACCGCAAGCGTTTCAAATCCAAATAAATGATCCTGCTCGGATTTGAACCGAGGACCTCTGCCTCGCTGAACTAAACTAGTTTTTGATGCCAAACTTGTTGAGCATATCAGAGCAGCGCTCTAACCAGGCTGAGCTACAGGATCAATTTATGTTTGGACAAAATTTCTAAATAAAGACAATTTATAAAAGTTATTACTCTGCGTTTGGGTCCATTTCAAGAGATAATTTTCCATTTGAAAGAATATATTTTGTTAAGGGAAAGTTTATTGAGATGCTTTTTTGATATGCTTTGTCTTTTGCAATTGCTTTTATTTCAAGCCCTTCTTCAAGATTAGTTATTGAAACATCGTTTATTGATTTTACTCCTGGGACATCTAATTCATATGTTAATTTATCTCCGATTCTTCTTATTTGTGTTTTAGGTTCTTTTTTCTTTAATGTTTTAAATTTTCTTAAATTTTCATCGGAAAAATTTATTGGAAGTGTTTTTATTGGCGATGATATTTTTTTTTCAGTAGAGTTCAATAAAGGAGTTACATCTTTTCCATTAATCATTAATCTTATTCTTGTATTTTCTGATGGTGTTTTATTAATTTTTTTTGATTCTGAAATATTTTTTTCAAATTCTTTTGCCATTTCTTTTTCAAGCATTTTCATAGTTCGGTTTATCATGCTTCCAAGAAATCCGGGATTAAATCCTCCAAGTCCACTAGCACTTGAAAAAAAAGGATTTTCAGTGTCATCTAAGAAATCATTTTTTCCAAGCATTCCATATTTTTTTGAATTTTCATTTAGTTTCAATCCGCAACTAGGACAAAAATCATAACTTGATTTTACTTTTTCATTGCATCTTGGGCATTTCTTTTTTACCATAGTGTTTATTAAACGAGAGTATCTTTTAAAAGATTTTGGTATATTGCAATTTATTACAACAATGTTTAAATAGAGATTTTTAATTTGAAAAATATGGTAACTATTCGAACAAACAAAATTAAATTTTCACCAAAAAGGTCTTTTTTTATCTGGGATTGGGAAGATTCTAAAAAACCTTATGTTAGAGATTTTGGAGCAAACATTTATTTTTTTATAAAAGATGAAAATCCAAAAAAAGTTCTTGAAGATATTTTTATAGATCAAATTAAATCTTTTGAATTTAAAGCAGATATTGAAGGAGGAGTAGTTTTTGAAGGAGATACTGTACATGAAAATTTTAAATACCTATTTGCAAAATTTTCTGGTTCTAGGTTTCCAGAATTCGATTGGACTTTTTATGAATATCCTAATAAAAGAGATACAAGTATAAGTAGAATTAAAAAAGAAGAAGATTTTTACAAATATTTTTCTAAATTTATTGATTAATCTTTCTCTAATTTAGAAGGTTTTTCTTCTATTTTTAAAGGAATAATTTTTAATTCGTTTGTTTTTTTATCATAAGATATTGTTCCCATTTTTTCTCCTGTGAATTTTGTCTCTTCATTTTTTGGAGGTTCATATTTTGAGTTATAATCTTGACAATAAGTTTGCTCTTCTGAAAGTTTTAATTTAAATTGAGTTCTCCAAGAATCATGTAATCCTTTAGGTGTTGGCATATTTTAAATAAGTAAATTACTCTTTTAAATATTTATATACTCTTTTTGTTTAGAAGTAAAATGCAATATCATTTAAGAGATTATTCAAGTACTGCTAAGAAAGATCATCTTTGTAATTATTGTTGTAGATATATTCAAGTGGGAGAAAGATATAATGCTTCTGTTTATGCATTTAAGGACTCTAGAATAATGGTTGTAAAATCTCATGCAGACGGATGTGACTTTTTTGATCCTTTTGAAGAATGGCAAAAAGATGTTTTATTATTTCAAGAAAATAATTTAGAAGGAAAAGTTATAGAATTAAAAGATTTTGGATTAGTAGCTTAAAACTGCTTTATATTCTTTCCAACAACTTTAAATATTTCTTTAAATAATATCTAACATGGTAAAGAAAAAATTTTATGTTACAACTGCAATAGATTATGTAAATGCAGCTCCACATATTGGACATGCTTTTGAGAAAGTCATAGCTGATACTCTTGTTCGTTGGAGAAAGTTAAAAGGAGATGAAACTTGGTTTTTAACAGGAACTGATGAAAATGCACAAACAAATGTAAAAGCTGCAAAAGAAAAAGGAATTGAAACGCAAAAATTTGTTGATGAAAACCACAAACTTTTTGTAAGTTTGTGTAAGAAATTAAATGTGGATTATAATCGTTTCATTAGAACAACAGAATTTGAGCACAAAAAATTTTCCCAAGATATTTTTAGAAAAGTTTTTGACAAAGGAGAAATTTACAAAGGAAAATATGAAGGATATTATTGTGTGGGATGTGAGGCTTTTATAACTGAAAAAGATTTAGTTGATGGAAAATGTCCGGACCATAATCTAAAACCAGAATTTATTTCAGAAGATTCTTATTTTTTTAAACTTAGCAAATATAAGAATAAATTGATTAAGTTTATTGAGGGCTATATTGTTCCTAACGCAAAAAAAAATGAAATTCTTTCGAGATTAAAAAATGAAGAGTTGAAGAATTTATGTGTTGCAAGGAAAAATTTAGATTGGGGAATTGATAATCCTCTTGATAAAAATTTTAAAATTTATGTTTGGTTTGATGCTTTAATAAACTATTATTCCGGAGCTGAAGGTAATTGGCCTGCAGATGTTCATGTTGTTGGTAAAGGAATTAATTGGTTTCATTCTGTAATTTGGCCTGCAATGTTAATGTCTGCTGAAATGAAATTACCAAAAAAACTTTTAGTTCATGGATATATTAATTTTGGTGGAAGTAAAATGAGTAAAAGTAAAGGAAATGTTGTTAATCCTATTGAACTTGTAGAGAAATATGGTTCTGATTCTGTTAGATATTTTTTATTAAAATGCCCAGTTTTTGATGATTCTGATTATTCAGAAGAATCTTTAATTAATCGACATAATAATGAACTCGCAGATAAATTAGGAAATTTAGTTTCTCGAACTGCAACTTTAATTGAAAAAAATGGTTTGAAAAAAACTGAAAATAAATTGCTTAAGAAATTAAATGTCAAAAAAATTGAAAAACTTTTTGAGAATTATGAATTTGACAAAGTTTTGAATGAGATTTTTGGTTTTGTTGATGTTTGCAACGAATATATTCAAAATAAAAAACCATGGGAAAATTCTTGCAAGGATAAAAGTAAAATACTTTTCGAAATCGCAGATTCAATAAAAGCAATTGCGATTTTACTTTGGCCTTTTATTCCTGAAACTTCTGAAAAAATTGCAAAACAATTTAAATTTAAAGTTGGAGAAAATTCATTAAATGAAATTAAAAAGCTTTTGAGTGAAAAAAATAAAATAATAAAAGGAGAAATTTTATTTAAAAAAGTTGAAGTTAAAGAGGATAAAATTGAAAACAATCAAAAAGCTAATAAAGTTGAAAATATTGAAGGAATTATGACTATGGATGGGATTGTTGAATTTAATGAATGGGAAAAAATTAATTTAAGAGTAGCTGAAATTAAAAAAGTTGAAGAAATTGAAGGTGCAGACAAACTTTGGAAATTAACTTTAGATGTTGGAAAAGAAATAGGACAAAGAATTGTTTGTGCAGGAATTAAAGAGCATTACCCAAAAGACAAATTAAAAGGAAAAAAGCTGATTTATTTTTCAAATTTAAAACCAAGAGTAATGAGAGGAATTGAAAGTTCTGGAATGATTTTGGCTGCAGTTAGTGAAGACCATAAAAAAGTTATTTTAATTTCTCCTGAAAAAGATATTGAAAACGGAAGTAGAGTTAGTTAATTATCTATTTTTTAATTAATCATCAGATTTATACCCTTTTGGTAATCCGTATTTTATAGTGTAATTTTTTATGGTGCTTTCCATATCTGGATCAACCGAGAAAGTCATTGTTTGATATTCTTGAGGTTTTGTGTAAAAATCTTTACCATTACATTTTGGGCAAATTCTATAATTCCCCTTTATTCCGTTTTCTTCGCCCGGCTGTTTTAATCTATCTTTTGCAGGACCTTCCCAATCATTATTTGCACAAATCAATATAGTGTTATCTGTTATTTTTCTGGAAATATTTTTTTCATTCATCTTTTAATAAATAATATTTAATTTATAATAATTTGTATATTTAATTATCTATTTTTAATCTCTTTTTAATTCTCTCTTAAAGAATTTTGATTTTGTTTTAGAAAACATCCATTTGAAAAATCCAGGTTTGTCTTTTGATGAATCATAATCTACATTTAAAATTCTTGCTGCAATTTCTTTGTAAGCCCTCGCAGATTTTGAAGTTGGATGAGTGTGAATTAATGCATCTTTATAATTTATAGATTCTTGAACAGAAATATCTTCTGGAATCATTCCTAAAATTGGTGCTTCAAGCATAGTTCTGACATCTTCGGGTTGCATTTCAGATTTATTTTTTCTAACTCTTGTAATAATAATTCCTTTAATTGGTTTATTCAAACTTTCTGCAATTTTTATTGTTTTTAATGCATCTGTTATTGCAGGCAATTCTGGATTTGTTACTAAAATTATTTCATCAGCGAGTCTCATTGCTGAAGTTGCTTCTATTCCTAATCCTGCTGCACTGTCCACTAAAATATATTGCCCTAATTTTTTGAAATCTTCTTTATAATCTAATAATCTTTCTGGTCTTATTTGTTTAAGTTCTTTAACTGATAATGAAGATGGAATTATTTTTAATCCAGACGAATGTTCATAAACTGCTTCAAAAGGTTCTGCTTTATTTGAAAGAACATGATTTAAATTTACTGGGACTTCTGGAGAATTTAAATGAATTCCGACGTTTGGTGTTGATAAATTTGCGTCAATTATTAATACATCTTTTCCAAAAAAATTCATTGCAGCCCCGAGATTTATGGCTGTTGTTGTTTTTCCGACACCGCCTTTACCAGAAGTTATAACAATTATTTTTTTCATTTTAATGACTAAGATAAAAGAAATTGTTTAGTGGTGCTTATAAATTTTTCCAACATGTCTGCATAAACTTTAAGTTTTTCTAAATTTACGTCAATGGCATCTCCCATATAATAAATTTTTAAAGAGACATTTTTTCTAAATTCTCCAATTCGTTCTGTTCTTAAATTTTCAAGTTTTCTTAACATTTCATAAAATTCAATTACTTCTTGAAAATTTTTATCTTTTTTGAATAATTTTCTTATTTCATCAATTTTTCCAACAGTATTTTCAGGAACATCTTTTATTTTCTTTTTTGATTTAGCATGTTTTAATAATTCTCTGATAGAAGTGTCTATCATTTTTCTCCACCTTAATAATAAGTTCATAATAACGTCACAAGTTTTTGTGTATTTTAAACTTACATAGAGAAGATGGTCTGCACTAATCTTTTCTTGTATAATCTCTTCCATTTTGCAAAATGACGTTTATTTATAAATTGCGAGAGGTATATATATTTATCCGTTTATTCTGTGTTTTGCCTTCTTTATTAAGCTCTTTAAAACAGTTAAAAAATAGGATAGTTTTTCAATTGACATTTTATAGATTTCTTGATTTTTTGAAAGAATTATAATATCTTGTTTTTTCATGAACTCAATTGGGCTTTCTTTATGCTCTTTTGAGAGTGTTAAAATTTCTTTTATAGTGTTTATCTCAGAAATAGTTATTGAGAAATTTTTTGCTGATTTATTTTCAAATGTTTTTAAATTCAAGATAGGGTCTTTGTATAATTGAATTAATTTTGATTCATATTCATAAAGCAAGATTGAATTTAAAATTTTTTTCAATGCTTTTTCTATTTCTTCAAGAATTAAAAGAGCCATTCTTTTATTCTTTGAAATCTGAGCCAGAACAATCATTTTTTCAATTTTTGATAAAATTTCTTCTGCTTCTTGCAAATTTTTTAAATAATTTTTCATATATTTTAGAAGCTTTTAGAATTAAAATAAATTTGTATTGTTAGGCAATTGCATCTACATAGCACTTTTCTGCTTCAATCTCTGAATGTCCACTTTTATATATAAAATCTCTTCTTACTTCTTCCATTGCTTTATTCATCTTTTCCATACATTCCAAATAATCTGGAGCATTTTCTAAATTAGTTATTTTTCCTTCTAACTTTAATTGTGTATAAATTTTTTCTGTTCTGCTAATTAATTCTATTGTCATTTTAATTTAAGGTTTTTTTAGTTTATAAAAATTTATATATTTTTTAACTTAATTCTAGAATTGTTTCTGCTAAATCTCCGTTATTTTTTTCAAGAGTTTGTCTTGCCTTTTTTTCTGAAACTCCTGTTTTTTCCATAATTGTTTTAATATCTTTTTCTGAAAGTTCTTTTTCTATTTCTTCAGAATCTTCAAAAATTTTGTCTCCAGTTATTTGAAAACTTTCTTGTCCTTGCATAGAAATTTTTGTCACAGAAGGATTTTCAATAATTATTCTTGAATTGTCATTTTTTTCAATTATTACTCGAGAAGCATCTATTTCTTCTTGGGACATTCCCATTTGCTTCATTAAAGCTTGCATTTTTTTTGGATTTAATCCGCCAATTCCTGGTAACATTTTATATTTTTAAAAATAGACCTAGACCAATTCTTAATAAAACAATTAAGATTATGAATATAATTACGTGCATTGGTTTTAAATTGAATCTACTTTGATATTCTTCACCATAACGCATTAATCCACCGAAGCCTGCAGGCATGCTTATTTTATTGTCTTCTGCCATAGAATTTTAAATAAGCAATAGTTTTTAAAAGTTATTGTGAGTTTATTTTCTATGCCTGAAATTAATTTAAAAGAAATTGAAGAAAAATGGAGAAATTTTTGGGAAAAAGAAAAAATTTATTCTTTTGATTCAAAGTCAAAAAAGAAAATTTATTCAATAGACACTCCTCCGCCTTATGCTTCAGCAGGGCATTTACATGTAGGACATGCTTTATCTTATACTCAATTTGAAATTATTGCAAGAATTAAAAGAATGAGTGGATTTAATGTTTATTTTGCACCTGGTTTTGATGATAATGGTTTACCAACTGAAAAATATGTTGAAGAAAAATTAAAAATAAATAAAGCGAAAACAAATCGTTCAGATTTTAGAAAACTTTGTCTTGAAGAAAGTAAGAAAGTTGAAAAAGAATATGTTGATAGAGTTTTCAAAACTTTAGGGCATAGTTATGATTGGGATTTGCTTTATACAACAATTTCTCCTGAAGCTCAAAAAGTTTCTCAAACAGCTTTTTTAAAATTAGTAAAAAAAGGAGAATGTTACAAGGCAAAAGAGCCAACTATTTGGTGTCCTTATCATGAAACAGCGTTGGCACAAGCAGAAGTTGAAGATTTAAAAAGACAAACAAAATTAAATTATGTTGAATTTGATGTAGTGCATGAAAAAAATAAAAAAGAAAAAATATTAATTGCAACTTCTCGTCCAGAATTATTATCTAGTTGTGTTGGGATTTTTGTTAATCCTTTAGATAAAAGATATAAAAATTTGATTGGAAAAAAAGTAATCGTTCCCCTCTTTAATTATGAAGTTCAAATTAGAGCTGATGAAAAAGTTGATCCTAAATTTGGAACAGGAATTGTAATGATTTGTACTTTTGGTGATAACACCGACGTTGAATGGTGGAAAAAATATAAATTACAATTAAAGATTTCAATTGATGAAAAAGGGAGAATGAATGAACTTGCAGGAAAATATCAAGGAAAAGATTTGAAATCTGCAAAAGAAGAAATTTTAGAAGATTTGAAAAAAGAAGGCAGATTAAAAAAACAAGAACATTTAGAACAAACTGTTGGTAGTTGTTGGAGATGTAATACCCCTGTTGAATATATTGTAAAAGATCAATGGTTTATTTCTACATTAAAACATAAAAAAAAGTTATTAGAATTAGGAAAAAAAATAAAATGGTATCCTGAATTCATGAGGGTTAGATATGATGATTGGGTTAAAAATTTAGGTTGGGATTGGGCAATTTCTCGTCAGAGATTTTATGGGGTTCCTATTCCTGTTTGGTATTGTGAAAAATGCAATGAATTAATTTTTCCAGATGAAAAAGAATTGCCTTTAGATCCGTTAGATGTTTCTAAAAAATGTCCAAAGTGTAAAGAAAAAGCAATTCCTGAAACAGATGTTTTTGATACATGGATGACTTCTTCAAATAGTCCTGAAGTTTCTTCACGATGGTTAGAAAAACCAGAACTTTACAAGAAAATTGTTCCAATGTCTTTAAGGCCACAATCACACGACATTATTCGAACTTGGGCATTTTATACAATTTTGAAAAGTTATTTATTATTTGATAGAATTCCTTGGGAAAATTTAATTGTTAATACGTTTGTCCTAGACCCGTCTGGAAAAGGAATGTCAAAAAGCAAGGGCAATGCTGTTTGGGCAGATGATGTAATTGAAAAATATGGCGTCGATGTTTTTAGATATTGGGTTGGAAATGCAAATCTAGGAAGTGATTTGCCTTTTAATGAACAAGAATTAATTGCTGGGAAAAAATTTTTGAATAAATTAGTTAATGCTTCTAATTTTGTTTTTATGAATTTAAAAGATTTTAATCCTGAAAAAGACAAACCAAAAAAATTAGAAAAATTGGATGAATTATTTTTGGAAGAATTAAACAATGTTATTTTTTCTTGTAAAGATTCTTTTGAAAAATATGAAATTTCAAAAGCAAAATTAAAAATTGAAACTTTTTTCTGGAAAGATTTTTGTGATAATTATTTAGAAATTGTTAAGAAAAGAATTTATAATGACAAAGGAATCAAGAAAAAATCAGCGCAATATGTTTTGTATCAATCACTTTTAGCAATTTTAAAATTTTTTGCTCCAATTATGCCTTTTATTACAGAAGAAATTTATCAAGAGCATTTCAGAAAATTTGAAAAAGAAAAATCAATTCATATTTCTGAATTTCCAAAATTCAAGGAATTTAAAAATGCTGATAAAACATTATTGGTATTTTATGATATTTTGTCAAAAGTAAGGGCAGAAAAAACAAAATTTCAAAAACCAATGAATGCCGAATGTATTTTAACTTTGAATAAAGAAGAAATTAAAAAATTGTCTGAAGTGTTGGATGATTTAAAAAATGTTACAAATGCAAAAGAAATTAAAACTGGAAGTAATTTCAAAGTTGAGTTTTAGGATATAAATCTAAAATAATTTTTGTTGTAGAAAACTTTAAATATGTATATTTATGATGAAATTTATGCAATCAAAGTTTGAAACAAAAGCAAGTGAAGGAATTGTACTAGCAAGATTAATACATTACATTAGAAAACCAGAGATAAATTTATATGGGGTTTCAGATGAGGATATTTATGAAAAAGGTTTTTTAAATTTTAATCATCATCCTGACCAAAAAGGTCTTGGTAAGATTTATCATTCTTTTGGAGCAAGAGGCACTAAAGTTAATGGATTGCCTGTAAGATTAATGAATTCTTGGGAAAATGCAATCCAAAGGATTGGAAGTGGGAAATTATTTCCTGCTTCTTCAATGAAATCTAAAAATGAAAATTATAATGATGGTGCAATTTTAATTGCAAAATTTTCTTTTGAGCAATTAATTAAAATGGGTTTTGGTATAAATATTCCTTTTAAAGAGAGCGATAAAAAACCATATGTTAAACTTTTACCAGAAGTAATTAGAGATAATTTATATTTAAAAATTAAAGAAGATGAAATTTTAAATGAAATTGATTTTGGATTACTGGCAAGATTTGATTCACAGGGATATTTAACTGGTAATGATGGTGAATTTTACATTCCTAAGATGTTACCTATAGAAGAGTATCGTGATTCTTTATTTGTGTTTAGACCAAACTATAAAGAAAATTGTTTTAATAAAAAATATTGGATTAAAGATGCTTCTTGTTTTTGCAAAATTTAATTATCTTCACAAACCTTTAAAACATAAGATTTTCTTTATTTAATATGCCAAAATTGAATAAAAATGAACTTGAAGATACTTTAGAAGAATTGAAAATTTATCGTGGAAGACATACAGAATTGATTAGCGTTTACGTTTCAGAAGGTTATGATATTAATGCTGTTCAACGACAATTAGAAGCAGAAAAATCAACAGCAAAAAATATTAAATCAACTGCAACAAGAAAAAATGTTATTGAAGCCTTGGAAAAAATTGTTCGACATTTGAAAACTTTAAAGAGAACTCCTGAAAATGGTTTGGCTTTGTTTTCTGGAAACATTTCAGATATTGAAGGACAAGATGACATAAGGCTTTGGGAAATTGAACCTCCTGAACCTGTTAAAATTAGATTATATCGATGCGATAAAGAATTTGTTTTAGATCCTCTTGAAGCAATGTTAGAAATTGATGAAATTTATGCGTTATTAGTTATGGATAGAAAAGAAGCAACAATCGGTCAATTAGTTGGAAAAAGAATTGAGCTTTTACAAAAAATGACTTCTGGAATTCCTTCTAAAGTTCGAGCAGGAGGACAGAGTTCTCAAAGATTTCATAGAATTACTGAAGGTTTAACAAAAGAATTTTATAAAAGAATTTCTGATGAAATGAAAAAGATTTTTTATGAAAATCCAAAATTAAAAGGAATTATTGTCGGCGGGCCTATTCCAACTAAGGACGAATTTTTAGATAATGAATATTTGCCGACGCAATTAGCAAAAAAAGTACTTGGAAGAGTAGATATTGGAGATACTTCTGAATCTGGTTTAAAAGAACTTGTTGAAAAATCCCGAGAATTATTAGTTAATCAAGAAATAATTGCAGAAAAAAAATTACTTGAAAGATTTTTTGAAACACTTGGAGCAAGACCTGGAATGGCATTATACAAAATTCCAGACATTGAAAAAGCACTTGAAATGGGTGCAGTTGATTTAATGATTATTTCAAAAGATTTTGATAGAAAAACTGCGAAAGAATTTAAAGTTAAAGCAGAAAATATTGGTTCAAAAGTTGAAATTGTTTCAACTGAGACAGAAGAAGGACAGCAATTTTATAATTTATCTGGACTTGGTGTTTTAATGAGATTTAGAATCAGTTAATTACTTAATTTTTCCAAGAATATACTTTGTATAAGGAATTTTTCGATAAGAACCTGATCCAGTCATTTCATCTTTTTCACCACAATGAATTTTTATTATTCTAAATCCTTCACCTAATTTTTTATTAATTTCTTTATCATATTCTGTTTCATAAATTTCTGTGATTTCTTCTAATTGCATAAATTTTCCCATAGATTTTATCAAAAATTAATCTTTATAAATTTAACTGTTTTTATTTTTTAATGAGATTTAGAATTAGTTAATTTTCAAAAAATTTCTCATGAAATTTTTTGGGGTTATATTATTTCTGAGATTCTATTGTCAACAATCCCTTTAAAAATATCTGTGATTTTATACTCATCAGGGTTTATTCCACCATTATTACAATGGTAAACTTTATGTGTAAATTGAGTTATTTTTGATCTTAATCTTAAATCATTTTGTTTCAATAATTCTTTATTTTCTTTGTTTATTCTTAATTGAGGTGATTTAAACATTGTTGGTTTAAAACCAAAGCATTCTTCAAAAATTTTTATTCCTTGTTCTAATTCTTCTTGTGAAATATTATTTCTTTTAAATTCTCTATATTCATGTGTGATTCCGTGCATGCCCAGAGTTTTGTTTAAAGATAAAATATATTCACACCATTCAGGATTTTCTGAAATCGATTTGTTCGTGAATTTTGGAATTACCCATAGAATATCTGCTTTTTTAAGATATTTTTGTTCTTGCTCACATGGAATATTTGGAGAAACATCATCAATTTCTCTATTAATGTGTGCTCTTATGATAATTAAAGTAGTTATTAAAATAAAAAATATTAAAATGGGAATTAAAAATGATTTTTTCATAATATTAGGAGTTTTTTAAATATTAAAAACCTAATGTAAATCTAAAATAAACTGTTCCTTTATCATTTTTTAAATCTTGAAATCCGTTTTCATATCTTAAACCAAGTCCAACGTTTTTACTTATTTTAAAATCTGTTCCGATGTTGACTTTAAATTCTTTATTTTTCTCTAATTTTTCCTTGCATCTTAAATTTGAAAATCCATTTTCGATTCCACAAGACAATTCTAAGTTGTTCAATTTTTTTGGATAAAATATAGAATTAATTCCTATTTGATTAGATTGACCGATATACGAATTTTTGCAATCAAATTTAAAATTGTTTGAATAATGGTATGTTAATCCTACTCCAAATCTTTCAGATAATTTTCTGTTATATTCTATTTTTGTTCCAAATTTAGAAGTAAAATTTTTGTTTATTTCTTGTTCATTTGCTATTTTAAAATAATCTTTATTTTGGGAATTTGCAAAATTTGAAAACAAAAATATGAACAAGAAAGTGTTTATTAAATTGAATAACTTCAAGTTCTTCATTCTTTTTTGAATTAATATTGTTTTAAATACATATGTTCTTACTGAGTTACGATTAAATTATTAACTAATTTTTTAAACCTATTTATCTTGAATATTTTATGGTAATAAGTAGTAAGGCTTTAAAGGAATTAGAAGATGAAAGAGAAAGAGAAGCTGTTAAAAAAATTGAAGCAGTTCTTTTTATTTCAGGAAGATTTTTGAATATGCAAGAATTGATTTCATTAAGTGATTTAAATCCTTTAATTATTTCAGAATGTTTAGGAAAATTAAAAGAAAAATATAATTCTGAAAATTCGGCAATTGAAATTGTTGAACGAAATGGTTTATGGAAAATGGATGTTAAACAAGAATATTCTCAAATAACAAATAAACTTGCTACAGGAGAATCTGAATTTAGTAAGGCAGAACAAGAAACTCTTGCGATTATTGCTTACAAACAACCAATAAAGCAATCTGTAATAATTAAAATTCGAGGAAATAAAGCTTATGATCACATTAAAAAATTTTCAGAGTTGAATTTAATAAAGAAAAAAAGACAAGGGCACACAAATGTTTTAAATTTAAGCGAGGAATTTTATGAGTATTTTAATGTTGCAGATTCTGGAAATTCTTTAAAAGAAATTGTTGAAGAAAGTGAAGAAAATGAAAGTGGAGAAGAAAATTAATCTTCCATTCCAAAATCTAGACTTAATCCATAAAAATCATTTATAGCTGGTTTTCCTATTAATTCTTCTAATTTATCTCTAAAACTTTTTTCTAATTTATTTCCAACATAATCCATATCAGAAGAAGTCCATCTATTATTTCCTTCCTCTAGGCTTTCATCAGGATAAATAACATACCTATCAACTTTGTTTTCATTCATTTCTTTAGTTATCTTTTCAGCCACTTCAAAGAAATTAGAACTTTTTTCATCTCCTGAACAATAGCCTGTAAAAATTGTTTTTTTATTTATTTTTAAAGAATAGGTAAAAATTCTAAATAAGAAATGAGTAGGATAAAGTTCATCATAATACTTTTTGAAGCCAATTCTTATTGTTGCTCCGTTTTCTATTGAATCCATTTTTCTTTGGGAGTTTTTTAGTTTATATTATTTATGGTGATTGGATGTTCATTTAGTTTCAATCATAAAAATCTTTAAAAAAGGGATAGTTTTTATGAATAAAGATTAAAATGGATTTCCTAACAATTGTATTTTTAGTGTATTCGTTCATTGCATTTTATTTTTTATTTTTATTTGTATTAATATGGGTTCAGAATAAAAATAAAATTCACGCAGTTCCACCAATTACAAAAAATTATACTTTGAGTATTGTTATTCCTTGTTATAATGAAGAGAAGAACATTGGAAAAACTATAGAAAATTTAATTAAAAATGGTTATTCTAATTTGAAAAAGATAATTATAGTTGATGATCAAAGTTTAGATAATTCTTACAAAATAATAAAATCTTATGAAAAAAAATATCCTGGAATTGTTCAAGCTGTTCAAACTCCAAAAAATACTGGTTGTGCTGCAGGAGCAAAAAATTATGGGGCAAAATTTGTCAAAACTGAATTAATTGGTTTTACTGACGCTGATTCTTTTGTTGAAAAAGGTGCTATTGAAAAGACAATGGGTTTTTTCGACGAGGAAAAAGTCGGGGCAGTTACTTCAACTGTTTTGGTTTATAATAGAAATAATTTTTTGGAAAAACTTCAAGCAATTGAATATATTGTTATTAAATTCACTAGGAAATTATTGGAATTTGTTGATTCAATTTATGTAACTCCAGGACCTTTAGCAATTTATAAGAAAAAAGTTTTTGAAGAGATTGGAGGTTTTGATTCAAATAATATGACTGAAGATATTGAAATTACATGGAATCTTTTATCTCATGGTTATAAAATTAAAATGAGTGTGCCGTCTAAAGTATATTCTGTTGCTCCGTCGAGAGTTAAAGGTTGGTTTAAGCAAAGATTAAGATGGAATATGGGCGGGGTTCAAACAATGTTCAAATATAGAAAAGCTTTTTTTAAAAATGGAATGTTAGGAGCTTTTGTTTTGCCTTTTTTTATTTTCTCATGGTTAATTGGAGTTTTTGGGTTAAGTATTTTTTTGTATAGAATTATTCGATTAATTGTTTTAAAATTAATTTCTGCAAGTTATTCTGTTAAAGCAAGCGAGGCTCTTTTGCATTTTCAGGATATTCAACTAGTTCCAAATGTTTTACTTTTTATGGGTTTGGTTGTTTTTGTTTTTAGTTTAACTTATACATTAATTGCATTTTTAAGTATTAAAGAACAAGGTTACAAGAGACCAGGAATTATTCCAATAACTTTTTATATGTTCTTTTATTTGTTAATTTACCCGGTTATACTGGTTGTTTCAGCATACAAGTTGATAATTGGAGATATTAAGTGGTAAAATGGCATTTTGGAAAAAATATGTTTTTTTGCAGGCGCTCTTTTTAACTGTTGTTATGTTTTTAATTGGAATGTATGTTGGAATTGTTTTTGAACAAAAAAATCTCCAGAAAGTCGAGAATTTTTATTCTAATTCAGAAGTTTCTTTAATGGATGCTTGGGCTTTGAATAGTTTAATTAATTCAGGAGATGCTAGTTGTGATGCACTTAAAAAAGCAAATTTTGAATTTGCAGACAATATTTATAACGAGGCCTTGACGTTGGAAGAATATGAGGCTTCTGGAAGAATCACTGAAAATATGAAGCTTGTTCATAAAAAATATGATTTGTTAAGAACCTTTTTATGGATGAATTCAATGGAAATTCGAGAGAAATGTCCTGGAAACTTTTCGTCTGTTGTTTATCTTTATGACTTTTACACTGAAGATTTAACAAAGAAAGCTGAACAAAGAATTTGGTCCCGGGTTTTATACGATTTTAAAACTTTAAATTCAGATAATATTTTACTAATTCCAATTGGAGTTAGTAGTGATTTGACTTCATTGAATTTGTTAAAAGAAAAATATAATATTTCTGAATATCCTGTTGTGATAATTAATGAAAAATATGTTATTACAAATATGACTTCCTCTGACGAACTCTTTAAATATTTAAATTAATTCTAGATAATTTAGAACAATAATATTAAAAAATACAAGAAAACTATTTTTTTCATGAAACAATGTTTTAGATGTGGTATTTCAGAAGAAAAATCTCTTTTATACGAGGGAATTTCAAAAGAAGGAATTGTTTTTGTTTGTAGAAAATGCTCTTTTAAAGAAAATATGCCTTTAGTTGAAAAAAAGAATGTGGATCTTTCAAAAATTAACTCTAGAGAAAGTGTTAGAAAAAGATTATTGAAGCTTGTAGGTATTAAAGAAGACAAATTTGCTAGAGAAACAAAAGAAAGACAAGTTCATCCTTCAGATGTTACTTTAAGAGATATTGTTGAGAAAAATTTCAAGGAAAAAATTGCTGAAAAACCAAAAACTTATGATGACTTAATTGATAATTTTCATTGGGTAATTATGAGGAAAAGAAGAGCTATGAAAATAACTGCAGAGCAATTTGCGAAAGAAATTTTTGAACCAACTTTGGCTGTTGAATCTGCTGAAAAAGGAATACTTCCGAATGATTATTCTGCGTTTGTTTTGAAACTTGAGAGATGCTTGAATGTTAAATTATTCAAGGAAGAAAAAGAATCTTTTGATTTATCTAATCTTTCAAATGAATCCAAAATTTCAAGTGGTTTGAAAATCAAAGATTTGAAAGAGAAATTTGAAGAAGTTCAAATTGAAATCCCAAAAAAAATAGAAAAGGAAATTTTGATAACTGAAGTTAAAGAATCAAAAATTGGTGATTTGAAAAAGATTGACGAAGAAGTTAAAAGCATTTCTAAAAAAGAGGAAAAAATAGATAAACTAGAAAATGAAAATGAAGATAAACTCGTGAAAAAAGAAGTTGATGGTTTGAGCCAGAAAGAACTTGATGATATAATTTTTGGAAGAAAGAAATAATTTAAAATTATATTTTTACAATATAAATATTTATAAATCAGTATTTTATTGCTAAATCATGGTAAAGCATCTTGATTTTAAACGAAAAAAAATAATCCCTCAAGGAGCAACAATAATAACTTTAGATGCAGAACCTGCTTTAGGTTTTGCTCCAATTGAAGTTTATAATTCAGCAAGAGAAAAATTAATTAAAGATTTTAAAGAAAATGAAAGAGCAATAAAATCTTTAACTTATGGAATTAATTTTGAAACTTTAACAGGTTCCCAATTTTTTTGGAATAATTATTTGAATAATTTCTTAAAAGAACAAGGAATTAATGGAAGAATTATGAATATAAATGATTTAGGAAAAATTTATAGTTATGATAGAAATTTTTTTGAAAACCATTATTCTGATACAATAAGTTTGTGTTTAAGAAGCGAAGAACTTGGCCAGAAGAATAATAAGTATATTTTAGAGGATTTAGTTAAACAAGTTAAACAAAGAGGAAAAGAATTCTCTTCAAAAAATCCTTTAATTATTTCTAATTTAGATATTATAAATGATAGAAATTCTGATAATTTTTATGGACTTTTATTAAAACTTAGAGAAGATTCAATTCTTGAAAATGATAAAAGATTTGCTTTTGGAAATAACAAAATTCAATTTAAAGATGAACTAAGGTTTGTTGAAAAAAATCTTTATACAAAAGATAGAGATTTGTCTCGGATGTTTGCTGATATTAATGGATATATGATTTCAAGCAACGGTAATTTGCATGATTCAAATGACATTGGTTGGGTGGTTTTTGTGAGAGATGTTGAAGAAATTAAAAAATTTTAATTTAAAATCAAAACCTTTATAAACAAAGATTAAGAATTCTTAATATGGATATAAATATTTTAAAGAATGAAAAAGAAGAAATTGAAGTAGAACTTGAAAATCTTACTCTTGCTGAACTTTTAAGAGTTTATTTGAATGAAGATTCTGGAGTTGTTTTTGCTGCTTGGAAAAGAGAACATTATACTAAAAAACCTGTTTTGAAAGTTCAAACAAAAGGAAAAACAGCTAAAAAAGCATTAAATGATGCAATTGCACAAGTTATAAAAGAGCTTGATAAACTTGAAGAAGACTTTAAGAAATTAAAGTAAATATATTTTTCATCACAATTCATTTTTTAAACTCTGAATTTTATTTATTTAAATGAGTGTTAATAATTATCAAGATATTATTAAGAATTTAAGAAAAGGAGATGTGTTAAAGTATCCTGATAATGTTAAAGGAACTAATAAAATTAGAGATCATTTTCTAGTTTTTGATTCTTATAAAGACTGTAAAGTTTATGGTTCAATAAGTAATATTGGGAATTGGGATGGATTGTTAATTGATGGTTTGCTTAGGAATGATTTTAAAATATATTCTTGGAAAGACGATAAATTTATTAAAAAACCAAAAGGTCTAACAAAAGAAAGACTTTGTAAATTAATTAGTCATTTAACGTCAGGAGATTTAATAGGATATTCTTTTGAAGGAAATAATATTTCTACACTTATTTTTGATTCACTTGGTGAAGATCTTGTAAAAGGAAAAATTCTTAAAAGTAAACCTGAAAATGATAAGTCTATTTTTGATTTTAGGTCTCTTGATTTTAAAGTTTGTAAATGGTAATTGTTAAATTAGTCCATCACAATAATCTTTATTAATAAAAATTTTCTTGAAGATTTATGGAAGATGGAGTTCATGGAATCTATATTATGAATAGGAGAGTTTTAGTTGTCAAAAAAAACGAATTTTGGATTCTACCAGGAGGAAAATCGGATTTTAGTGAGGAGAAAGATGAAGATATATTAAAAAGAGAATTTAGAGAAGAACTTTCTGGAACAGAAATTTTAGTTGAGAAATATTATAATACTTTTGAAGGAATTACTCCTCATAACAAAATACCTTTTAAATCTAAAACATATTTTTGTTGTCCTTTACATAAAGTTGGAAAACCTTCTTCTGAAATTAGTGAATTTAAATATATAAATAGCAAAGCTTTTGAAAATTTGCCTATTTCAGAAATAACTAAAAAAACTTTAGTTTCTTTGATAAATGATGGATACATTGATTAAAATGTCAAAAATATCTACAGGAAGTTTTGATTTGAACAAGTGGCTTTTTGGAGGTTATGAAGAAGATATTATAACAATGATTGCAGGTTCTCCTGGAACAGGTAAAACAAATTTTGTGATTTTAGCTGCGTGCAGTCAAGCAAAAAAAGAAAACAAAGTTTTGTTTGTTGATACAGAAGGAGGTTTTAGTGTCGAAAGAGTCAAACAAATTGTTGGAGAAGATTATGAAAAATATTTGGAAAATATAATTCTTGCAGAACCAGTTAATTTTGATGAGCAAAAAAAATTATTTTTAAAAATTCTTGAAACAATTAAGAAAGAACAAATAAAATTAATTGTTATTGACGGAATGGCAATGCTTTATCGTTTGGAGTTAGGAGATGCAGTTAAATCTAAAGAAGATGAAAAAATCCGAAGTGTAAATAGGGAAGTTTCAAATCAAATGAGGATTTTGGCTGAGATTGCAAGGAAAAAGAAAATACCTGTGATTATTACAAATCAAGTTTATTCGAGTTTTTTAACAGAAGAAGAATGGAAAAAAGGAATTGAAAGAGAAACAAATATTGTTGGGGGAGATTTATTCAAATATTGGAGTAAATGTATTATTGAATTAAAAAATGAAAAAAATAAAAGAAAAGCAATTTTGTTAAAGCATAGAAGTTTGCCTTTTAAAGAAATGGCATTTGAAATAAAAAACGAAGGTATTTTTAAAAAAGGATTATTTTAATTTATATCTTTAAGTGTAATCATTTTTATAAACCTTAAATTTTTAATTGTTCTAATTAAAATGCCTTGTGAATTGCTTGATATAAAATCTCTTTTTTGCAAATATGATTTAATTCTTTTAGATACTTGTGCTATTAAAAATTCATTAGAAACCATTTGTGGACCTATAACAGAAGAAAATAAAAATAAAATGGTTTTAGAAGAAATAAAATCATATCATTTTTGGTCAGAGGCAATTAAAGCTTATTTGAATGAACAAGGAGAAATAATAATTTGTCAACCAATTCTAAATGAATTAAAAAATGAAAAGTCTTTATCTTTTAAAGTTAATCCAAATATGGATTTGAATTCAAGAACAAATAAAATAATTCATGAAAAAATTCTTAAGAATTATGGGCTGAATACAAAGTGTTGTGAAGAAGAAAGAGAAAAATTTATGAATTTTATTAAAGAGAGAGAATTTGTTTTAAATTTTGATGAAAGAGAAAAAATTGTTTTTAATTTGATTTCTACTGGAATTTTTTCTTTAAAAGAGGATTTTCCTAAAAAATTATCTGATGCAGATTATTCTTTGGTGATTTCTGCAATAACTCTTTCAAAAATATACAAAAGAGTATGTGTTGTTTCTAATGATAAAGGCGTGAATGATTTTTTAAAAGAGCTTAAAAAAAGTCCTTTAGTTAATGGGAACTTACAGTTTTATTTTAGAAATTCGTTTGATGGATTTTCACAATACTTTAAATTAAATCCTGAAAAAGTAGTGATTAAGTAATTTAAACTGATTCTGTCTTTATAAAACATGCAAGACATTAAATTTGAAGTTTTAAATAAAGTAGCAAAAACTAATTTTAAGTTTAATGAACTTGGTAAGAGTTTTAAAATTTCAAAATTTGAATCTATAAGTCCTCCGAGTGTTTTTGTTGGTTCTAAATTAAAATATCCTCAAGTAAATGTTGGAATATTGAGTCCTTTGGATAAAGATGAAAATGCATGGGTTTATGATGATTCAAAATATTGGGCAAATAATGATTTTTCAATTTCAGATATTTTAAAATTAAGAAATAGTTTATTAAATTCAAGATTTAAATCAAATGTAAAAGATGTGAGGTTAAACAAGAAATTTGTTGAGATTGCAAAAGATGTTGCAATTGCTTCAAAGCCCGTCGATGTTGAAATTGAACTTAAAAATGAAATTAATGTGCAAAAAAATTTTGATAAAGTTTTAACTCCTCATGGAATGAAAGGAAATTTGAAAGATGCCAGAGTTACTTCAAATGTTAAAATTTCTTCAAAAGTTGATAAAGTGATAAATGATGAAATAAAATCAAGTGAAAGTTTGAATTATCTTTATAAAAATAATTTTGATGTTTATTCTCTTTCAAAAATTTTGAGTGTTGGCGTTCTTGGATTGAAAAAAAATAAAAAAATGGTTCCTACAAGATGGAGCATTACTGCAACTGATGATTCTATTGGAAAAAATATTATTTCTGAAATAAAAAATTATCCTTTAATTAATGATTATTCGCTGTTTTTCGGAGAATTTTTAGGAAATCAATATTTAATTATGCTTTTTCCTGAAATTTGGAGTTATGAACTTTTTGAATTATATTATCCTGGAAGTTCATGGAATCCTTCGACAGATATGAAAGCATCAACAGATTCTGAAAATTATGACGGTAGAAAAGAATATGCTTCAAATACTGCAGGAGGTTATTATGCTTCACGACTTGGAGTTTTGGAATATTTAAATTCAATTAAAAAACAAGCAGGAGTTCTTGTTATTAGACTTGAAACTCCGTCGTATTGGGCAGGATTGGGTGTTTGGGTTGTAAGAGAGAGCGTTAGAAAATCAATGAACAAAGAAGCAATGAAATTTAATTCTAAAGAAGAAATTTTAGATTCTGTGAAAAAAATTTCTAAAATAAAATATAATTTCGATTGTAATTTAATTTTGGAAAAAAGTAAATTCTTGAAAGGTTTGAATTTTCAAAAAAGATTAATGGAATGGATTTAGAGAAACAATTTAGAAAATTGAAATCCCGCCGTCCAATTTCCCAACTACCCGCCCAAAAACCCGATAATTATAAAAATACTCAAAGTTTTAAGGTAATATGTCTAAATTTTGGGAAAAGATAAAAAACTATCTTAAATTAAGAGAAGAAAGAAGAGATTTAGATTTTTATGAATTGGATTTATTTAATATTCTTAAATTTATTTTTATTAGGGGGCAAGTGAATGATGATATTATTAAGAAAAAACTTCGTTTAAATGATTTTAAATTTAAAGATTATCTTGATGCTTTACAATCAAAGGGATATATAAAAAAGATAAACAAAAATTCATTTTATACTATTACATCTAAGGGTACGGATTATCTTTTACAATCTAAAAAGATTAAACAGGAGAGAAGAAATAATTTAACAATTCTTTCTGCAACTATTGTTTTAGCAATCTCTGCTTTGATAGAAGTTATAAATATTTTATTAAATAATGAACGTACTTGGAATTTTATTCGTGAAAAGGCTTTTCAATTCTTTTCTGAGTTAATTAAGGTCGTTTTTATTTTTGTTATAATTATCATTTGTTTATCTCTTTTAATCCTTTTTATAAATTGGTTTAAAAGACATATAAAACCAAAAAAGTTCAAATGAAAAACTTCTTAAACTGAATTGTATTCTTTTTGTTGGAGGTGAAAATGCATAATTGTAATTGTTGGAATTTTATTTTAGCAATAGTTATTTTGGTTTTTTCTTTTTGGAAAATAGATGTTTCATGGTGGATTATTTGGGTTGCTGCAGCTTTATTAATTATTAAAGCAATATTTGAATGGTGTGGAGCTTCTTGGTGTTGTTGTGGTAGTTGTGATGTAAAAAAACCAAAAGCCAAAACTAAAAGAAGATAATTTTTTTATTTTTTTTATTTTGTTTCTTCTTCTTTGTTTTTTTGATATTCTTCTCTTTTTTGAGCCCATTCTTTATTTGTTTCACATTCTGGATTAAAACAAAAAATCCAAGGTTTTTTTCCTTTTCTTAAACTCATTAATAAAGGAAAACTGCAATGTTCGCAATTTTTTTCCATTTTTTTAAAAATCCCATTTGGGGGTAAAGAATAAGTATTTCTACAATTCGGATAAGCATCACAAGCAACAAAATGTTTTCTGTTTTTTTTAGAATAATTTATAATTAAATTTCCTTTTTGGCATTTTGGACACAAGCATAAAGTATTTTTTTGTTTTTCCATTTGAATTAATTTAGTTTGGGCTTTCATTAATTCACTTCCAATATCTTTTTCATGTTTTTCAAATTGAGAAATTATTTGTGTTATTGTTTGTCTTGTTTGTTCTAACATTTTTTCTTGTTTTTCTTTCAAATTTCCTTGATTCATTTCTGTAATTTTATCTAATTCTTTTTGCATTTTTCCTGTTAGTTTCTCGTCGATAATTATTGGAGAATATTTTTCAAGAGTTTCAATCAAAGACATTCCTAATGGTGTTGCTTCTATTGATTTTTCTTTGACATATCCTCTATCATAAAGAGTTTCTAAAATTGCTGCACGTGTTGCTTTTGTTCCCAGATTTCTTTTTTCAAGTTCAGAAATTATAGAAGCTGGGGAAAATCTTCTTGGGGGCTGAGTTTCTTTTTCTTCAAATCTTTTATCAATTATTTTTATTTTTCCTGAAACATCAGGTAAATTCATTTCGTTAATTTTTAAAGGATATATTTCAAGCCAAGCCTTTTTTTTAATTTCAGAACCTTCAGTAGCAAATAAATATTCTTCTACTTTTGCATTTATTTTCTTTTTTTCAATCACTGCTTCTTCGCAAAACAAACATAAAAATCTTTTGACAATTAAGTCATAAATTTTTTCTTCATCTCCTGAAAGGACTTGAAAATTTCCAGTTGGAAAAATTGATGGATGCGCAGGATCTGTTTTTGGGCCTTCTATAGGTTTTTCTTTTTTTATTAATTTTGAAAATTTATATTTTTTCTTTAATTCTTCTAAGATAGATTTGTAATCAATGCTTTCAGGTAATTTTTGCGATGATGTTCTTGGATATGAAATTAAACTTGCTAAATAAAGTGATTGTGCGATTTGAAGAGTTTTAGAAGGCGTTAATCCATATAATCTATATGCTTCTGTTTGAAGTGTTGTTAAATTAAAAGGGGGATTTGGTGGAAGAATCTGCTGTGATTTTTTTGTTTCAACTTCAGCATATTTTCCAACTAAATTTTCAAATTTTTTTAATTCGTCTTTTTTTAAAATATCCTTTACATATTTTAATTCTATTTCTGGATTTTCAAGAGTTATAAAAACTTGCCAATATAAAGAGGACTTAAAATTATTTATTTGTTTTTCTTTTTGAACAATTAAATTTAATGTTGGTCCTTGAACTCTTCCGATAGACATTATTTTGAATTTTCCAGTTGTTTTTATTGCATTCATTAAAGCTCTTGATAAATTTATACCATAATACCAATCCATAAAGTGTCTTGTTTCACCAGCAATTGCCTGACCCCAATGAATATGCGGTTTTTTTTCTTCATATGCTTTGTTTAATTCTTTTTCAGTGAGTGTTGAGAATTTCATTCTTTTTGCATCTTCTTGATGAGTTATAAATTTAACAACGTTAATGCCGATTACTTCTCCCTCGACGTCAAAATCTGTCGCCACTGTAATTTCACCTGCATTTTTTGAAAGACTTACTAATGCATCATAATATTTTTTTGAAAAATCGCCTTTTCTTGCTTTGAAATTAGGCGTCCATGAAATATCAAAAACAGGAACTCCTGAACTTGGATTATTTTGTTTTAAAGTAAATAAATGTCCTACTGCACATGCAACAATTATTTTTTTCCCATTTCTATCAACTTCATAATATGGAACTCCTTTTAGATTTTGTTTAGAATAAGATCCTAATGCAGATGCAATTTTCGACGCTGCTTGTGGTTTTTCAGTTATGACTAATTCATATCCGTCTTTTTTTAAAATTGTTTTTGAAAATTCTTCTTTAGTTGATTCTTTTATTGTTGTTTTTTTTGATTTTTTTGAAACTTTTTTATGATGATTTGTTTTTGAATGATTTTTTTCAATAGTTTCTAATTCTTTTAAAGAGGGTTTTGATGAAATTATTTCAATTGTTTTTTTTGTTATATCTTCTTTTGGTGTTGAATATTTTACTTCTTTTTCAGTTGTCCTTTTTAAGATGTCTTCTCTTAAAATTTCTTTTGAAACAATTTTTTCAGTGGTTTTTTTTACGTCAGAAGTTTCTAAAGGAAAATAATTTTCAGCTATTTTTTCTCTTTTTGTTTTTGTTGGTTTTGTAGGCATTTTTAATACTTTTATCTAAATTCTAAAGAACTAGGTTGTTTTATTAATTTTTGGTTTTTAGTATTTTTGAATATTAAGATATTTGAAAGTATATTTATATAATATTTAAAGAATTTTTATATTTTTATTTTATCTGCATTCTTTTAAAGCGTCTTCAAAATGTTTATAATCATACCATGTACAACACCAACCCCAATCTCCATCAACATCCATTGCAGTTCCTTCAATTCCTACATAATATTCAATTTTATCTTTTTTTAAATGATATCTACAAAATTCTTTTCTAATTACGATGTCTTTTTTACGTGCAAAAGAAACTTCTTCACTACTATAAACAAAATATTCTTTTTCTTCTAATTTACTTTTTTCTTCTTCTGTCCATTTGAGATTAATAATATTTTCTGTTATATTCTCTTGATTTAAATTTTCTAAATTTGTCATTTTTCTAAGTTTCTTTATAAAAACTGTTATTTATTAATTTTTGGTTTTTTAAATTTCGAAAATTCTTGCTCTTCTTGCTACATTCATAACTTTGGATTTATCAATATTTTCAAATAATCCTCCACCTTGGTGAATGTGTCCGCAAATAACAAAATCTGGTTTGAATTTGTCAATTGCTTTTCGAACTCCTCTTGAACCAGGAAATCCCATTAATTCAATTTTGCTTCCTTCTGGAGGACAATGAACAACCATTATTTTTTTCTTTAAATCTTTTATTTTTTTATGGGCTTCACTTAATTCTTTGTAAACTTGTTTTCCGTCCTCGTAAAAACCCCAATCTGTTGTTCCTGTTCCAAAAAACCCGATGTCTTCTTTTGAAAAACTTTTTTTGTGAAGGTTTATTGTTCCTTTATAAACTTGTTCAAGATCCTCTGAAATATTTTCAGGATCATGATTTCCAGGAATTGTAATTACTTGTTTTCCTTCTTTTATGAATGGTTGAATAATTTCTTTTGCTTGATTTCCAAACCATGTCAAATCTCCGGCTATAATTACTAAATCTACATTTTCTTTTTTTGCTTGTTTTGCAAGTTTTCTTACTAAACCTGCATCGCCGTGTATATCTGAAATTGCTAGTATTTTCATAATTTTATTTTGAGAAGAGGTTATTTAAAATTTATGTTTTTAAGAATTAATAAAATTAATTAAGTTTTCAGAAAATTTTCCGAATATATCCAAGACTTTTGTGTAATTTTGGATTAGTCCGTCGGAAATTGCTTTATTATATTCTTTTATTATTGATATGTGAAGTGATTCTTGATCTATCCCACTATTTGAAATTATTAAAATTGGGACATTTTTATAGAGTGGTATAATCTTATCTAATTCTTCTTGATTAATCTCTAACTTCTGCATTAAAGATACATCTTTTGATTTTCCTTTTATTAATTTTATTGTTTCAAGTCCGTGAAAAGGAATCTCTTTATCCGAGTTTTTATATAATTCATAAGGAATATTATTGTAAATAATTTTGTCAAATTTTGATTCTGTTTTTAATCTTCTCAAAAACAAAAGATCATAAAAAGCTCTAGTGAATTCTACATCTTGAAAAGGATTTATGTCTGATTGAGTTTCTAATTCTAACCATTTAGATAATGTGGGTTCTTGAGGATGTTCTATTAAAAGTATTTTTTTCATTTTTATAAAATAAATAATTTGTTTAAAAAGATATATATTCTAGAGTTAAAAGGTTTAAGTAATTATTTTTACTACTTTTTTGTTACCTATTGTCTCTAACATATAGTTTTAAAAACATTTAAAAGGAAAGAACTATCTGAAAATATATATTGGAGTATATATAATGGAAGATAACTTTGATGTGTTTTTTAGGAGAAAGCCGGCTTTGATGTTGGTTTGTCTGAAAAGAAACTCTAGAATGAGATATGGAAGTGTTTTGTCTAAAGAAGTTGATTGTACATACAGCCACGCTGTTAAGATTTTGCAAACACTTGAAGAATTGAATTTGGTTGAGTTTGACAAAAAGGGGCGAATTAAATTAATCAAACTCACTAAGAAAGGAAAAGACGTTGCAGATGCAATCGAGAATATTCAGAATTTAATTAAGTGATAAGAGTTAAGTTTCAACAAGCCCCATGTAAGTTTAGGATAATTTTAATTTTATTAGAAATATTTAAATAGAATTTTTTCTTAGATTTATTATGAGAAATAAAGAAAGAGGAGCTAGTCCGTATGTTCAAATCGCATGGAGTTTGGGAATAATTTTTTTGATTGTGGTTTTGATTTTTGCAATTTTTGCAAAAGATTCAATGGTTTTTTTGAATTCAATTGTTTGGGCATTTGTTGTTTTGGGAATTGTTCTAGGAGCTTTTCAATATAAAGAAAACAATCCTTCGAAGAGTAAAAATAAAAAGTAAAAAGGAAATGAAAATGTGCGGAACATGCGGTTGTAAAAAAACTAAGAAAAAATCAAGTAATTCTAAAAAAAGATAATTTTTATATTTTAGAATATTTTTTAAACTGTTTTCTTATTTATTGTATTGTAGATACTTAGAAGACTCTGTAGCTGCCATTACGCATAGGCTTCGCGAGACACTGAAAAATACTACAAAAAAATATGGCTCTGTAGCTCACGTAAGGAAACGAGGTTTCCTTAACGTTCAACTTTCCTTCGGCACAGAACAGCAATTTCAAAATTGCCTCCGAGGAAATTGCAAAAAGCTACGAACAAAAAACAAATATGGCTCTGTAGCTCAGCCTGGTTAGAGCACCGGACTCTTAATCCGGGTGTCGTGGGTTCAAATCCCTCCAGGGCCATTTTTAATTTATTAAAAAATAATTAAGATAATTTCAAACAACAATCTTTAAATATTCATAATTATAATAATTATTCATGAAAGAAAGAGTGGCAATAATTTCAGCTGTTTCTGAACTTTTAAATTATAGAAAGAACTATCCAAAAGCACTGAAGCAAGAATTAATTAGAAGTGTTAGTAAAGTAATTTCTAGAGAAAGAAAACAAGATGTTAAAGTAGGAATGGTTGCTGCGACTTCACGAGCTGCAGATTTAATTGAAGAAAATAAAGGTATAAGCGATAGAGAAGTTTTGAAAATAATTATGCAAGAAATGCCTAAATTTATTTCTGTAATGGAAGAATAAATTTAAAAATAAAACAGATATTCTATTAATATGGTTGTTTCAAAAGAGGAAAAAAAGAATTTTAAAGAAATGTATAAGGCAGGATATGATTATGGGAAAAAGCAAACTCGAACTTCTTTGTCAGATAATTTATATTTAGTTGAACAAATTCTTAAGCGTGAAAACATAAAACAACCTTCAAGTCTTGGACAAGCAAGAGCTCTTTTAAATTCAACATTAGATATTTGTTCTAAATATGGTTATAATAGTATTGCAATTGATGCAGCATTACTATATGAAAAAATTGGGTTGGGAAAATCCTTTTCATATGTCAAAAAAAAATTAATTGAAGCAAATGATAAAAATTTATCTTTAGGACATAATGTTAATCCCTATTTCGATGAAAAGTTTAAAGATTTTCTTAAAAGAAATTCAGATAATTCTTCAAATCTCGAGGGAAAAGTAATTTCTTCTATTTTTGGAATTTGTGCTTTGGCTGGAATTTATTTTGGAATTTCTGGAATGACTGGCGCTGCAATTGGATTAACAAAAGCATCGTCTAGCTTTTTAGGTGTTTTATTATTTGTCGGCGGAATTGCTGGTTTGTTTTTTTCTTTAAAGAAATAATTAATAATCAATCAAAACCTTTGGTATATTTTTTAAATATTTTTTCATCTAAAAGTCCTTTTGAAAGAAGTTGAATTATTTTTTCGTCTCTTTCTTTTTCTGAATAAATTTTATATCCTTTAGGCAATATACTTTTATCTAATTCAGGAAGTTTTGGACCTAATGAAATTTTTTCATTTAATGTTTTTCCATTCATTGGAAAAATTAAACTATTTGAAAGATCAATTCGATAAAATTCTTTCCAAAAACATCCAAAGGGAATCCTTCTCGTAATAATGTATCTCACAGCAATATTGTTTGCTTTTATATTTTTTGGAATATTTTTTTCTCTAATTTTTTCATATTGTTTTAATAAAAATTCAAATAAAAGATAATTTCTTCCAGAATTTAAAATTTTAAGAGAATTTTCATCCCATATTTTTTCAATTATAATTTTAGAATTTTCTTCTGATAATTCTTTAAATCTAAGATTGTTAAAAGCTCCATAAAATTCATTAATTTTTAGAAAATTTGTATTTATTAAACTAGTTTTTTGCATATTTTTCTAAAGATATATTTCTTTTTAAGAATTATTGTACTGTGTTTATATCTTTTAAATACTCTAAAATTTCTTTTTCTAGATTTTTATTTCCAGCATATAAATTTTTCAATTGTTCAAATCTTTCTTTTCCTCTATAAATTTTAAAATTTTCAATTTCAGGCAGTATTGGTCCCAAATAAAATTCTCCTTTTAAAAATAAGTTATTTACAGGGAAAATTAAACTAGATTCTTTAAATCTTAAAATTGTGTCATCTTCGTCAGAAAGAGATTTAAAAGGGCTTTTTTTTGTTAAAGCATATCTAAATAAATGCATTGAATTTTCTATTGGTGCTTCCATTCCCTTACATCCAAAATTCATATGCCAAATCATTCTGAACCTCATTAAATTATAATCTTGTTCAAATGTTTCATTATCCCATAAATTATTAAGAAATTTTTGAGATTCTTCTAGAGACATTAATTTAAATCCTTGCTTATTGAATGCACCATAAGTTTCGCTTTTTAAATATCCTTTTTGAAAAATTTTTTTATAATCAAACAATTCTATTTTATCAGATTTTTCTTCTTTTTTTAATTGAATTATTTTTCTCATTGTGTTTAAAAAATCAAGTTCTTTATAAGAATTACTATAAAAAATTATCTATATTCTCTGTGAGTGTGTCCGCATTTTAGACATTTAAAGAATTTTGTTTCTGATTCATCTGAGGCTCGTGTTTGAACTGTCCAAAAATAAGCTTTGTCGTGTCCACATTTTGGGCATTTTTCGTTGACAATTGGCATTACCTCAGATACGTTCTTTTTTATAAAAGGAATTTCTTTTTTTTCAGTTATTTTTTCAGATGTTGCTATTTTTGTTCTGCTTTTTGCAGAATAATTACATCTAGGGCATCCATCGTTCTTTCTTTTTTGAACTAAGACAGCACCACATTTTGGGCAAAATTCCATTTTAAACCTATACTATAATTGTTTAAAAATGTTTGGAAAAATCTAATTCTCTTCACAGAAGCCTTTTTCATAAGATAATTTTTGATGTTCGTAAAATATTAATTTCATCCAGCCAATATAAGGAATAAGTTTTACAGAGGCTTTTCCAATTATTTGTTCTTCTGTAATTTCTTTTTCTATTGACAATTGTCCGTTGTTGTTATCTCCCATTGTTGAAAAAACAAGTCCCTCAGGTGTTTCCTTGATTGAAATTATTCTGTGAATTATTGGATTTCTATAACCTGCTTCAAATATTATGACATCACCAACTTTTAATTTTTCAGGTTTTTTTCCAACTGCAAATAAAACATCGCCCTTGTCAAATCCTTTTTTTAATGGAAAATCTAAAAATTCGTTTTTTGTTATAAATACACTATTATATTTTGTTTCATGATTTTGCCACCAGTTTTCTGTATTTGAAAAAATATTTCCTGAATGATACATTGAACATGACTCAACAATTACCAACGGTAAATCTGTTCCTGTTGAAAGTTCTAGTAATGGGAAAAACACAAATTTAATTATAATGAATAAAAAAATCAAGGAAATTATCCATCCTTTGAAACTATTATCTTTCCAAACAATAAACCAAAATCTTTTCCAAAATTTTTTGAATTTTTTCCAGTTTTCTCCTCTTTCTTTCATAAATAAATTATGTCAAAAGGGTTTTTAAGTTGTGCGGATTTTGTTTATTCAAAAAGTCTTATAAATAGAATTTTCTTTAAAATAACGGAGGTGTTAAATGAGAAAAAACTTTTTAGATTGGATAGCATTAATCTTAGTTATAATCGGTGGTATTAACTGGGGATTAGTTGGAATATTTAATTTTGATTTAGTTAATTGGCTTTTTAGCTCAATTGCCTGGCTTCAAAATTTAATATACATTCTAGTCGGTGTTTCTGCATTATATCTAATATCCTTCTTTTTTAGGGATTAGGTAAATTAATTTTATTTTATTTTTATTTCTTAGAATTTTTATTTTTTATTCTTAAAGGAAAAATTGTATTTTTTGAATATAAATCTTTAAAAAGAATTATTTTATTAATTTTTTTATGAAGAATAATAGAAAATCAAAACTTGAAGGGGCAATAAGATTGCCTAGTTCAGGTGAGATATTTGAACATGATAATTGTGATGTTGAAACAAGTGTTTTAATTGATTTATTAGAAGAATCTGAAGAAAAGAAACTTTCAATGGATACTAAAGTAATATTTACGAAAGAATTTTTAAATCTTCGTAAAATTCCAGATAATTATTCAAATCTTGAATCTTATTTGCAATATAAGGAACAAATTATTTCTGTTAAAGGACTTCATGATTTATATGAAAAATTTTATCATAGGGAATACACTCCAGAAGGAGAAAAAGAAAGATTTGAATTTGAAATGGAAGATTTTGAAAAGCAAGCTCAAAAAAGATCAGCTTGGGGTTTTTATAGTGCTCAAGTAAGATATTCTAATGAAATTGAGGAAGAAAGAAAGGCTTTTGGAAAAGAAGGTAAAAAAGGATTAGAAAAATTAAAAGAAAAAAAATCAAAACAGTCTAATCATTTAATTATTGGATAAATAAAAACATTTAAATAGTGTATATATTTATGTATACACATGATGGATATATTTGAACATCCTATACTTTGCAATGAATGTGGAAAACCTATGAAAGATTTTCTTGTTTCTAAAAATGGATTTAATTTAAGAATTAAAAAATGTGAGAAATGTAATTTAACTGCAATTCACCCACAAGATAAAGTTGAATATGAAAATTTTATGAGATTAAAGCAAAAAGAATATTCTGTGAAAATGAGAATGGTTGGAAATTCTTATGCTGTTTCAATACCAAGGGAGATTGTTGATTTTATGAAAGAGCAAGAAAGGATGATTGATAATATGGTTAAATTATCTTTTGAAGAATCTGGAAGATTGAAATTAATGTTTAACACACCTGAATCAAATGAAAATTCAAATTCAAGAATAATTAAAGCAAAAGAAGTAAAAATTATGAAAAATGGAAAAGTTTTTCACGCTCAACAATTTTCAGATTCAGCACATCCTGAAAGAAATAAAACAATAATTAAAAGAAAAGAAGATTAAAATTTAAAAATGAATATTCCATCCCACCAACCAATCCCCCAACCACTCACCCTAAAATCAAATTCAATAAAAAATTTAAAATTAAATTCAAATAAAAAATAAAAATGGCAAAAACAGAAAATCCAAAAATTGAACTTAAAGTAGTCGAAGCTTTGCAAGACGATGCGTATAAAGGAATTGCAAGAATTGATTCTGAAATTATGAGAAAACTTAATTTGCGAAGAGGAGATGTCATAACAATAAAAGGTCAAAGAGAAACTGTTGCGATTGTTGATAGAGCATATCCTGCGGATGTTGGAGAAAAAATTGTCCGAATCGACGGTATTTTAAGAAAAAACGCAAGAGTTGGTATTGGAGATGTTGTTACAATAAATACTTGTGAATTTAAAGAAGCAAAAAAAGTTACAATTGCTCCTGCGCAAAAAGGTATTATGGTTCAAGGAGATCCTGATGGTTTACGACGAGGATTATTAGGACGGGCAATTATGAAAGGAGATTTAGTTGTATTAGGTGGAGTTCAAAGAAGAAAAGATTTAATGAGTGAGGAATTTGGAGACATGGGAGATATTTTTGGAAATTTAAGCGACATTTTAGGAGGAATGGGTTTTGGAAATTTGGGAGGAAGTTTTTCTCAAATAAAATTTTTAGTTGTGAATGCTACTCCAAATGGTCCGGTTATCATTAGCGAGAATACAGAAGTAACTTTGAATCCTAAGGCTGTTGAAATTTCTGAAGAAAAAATACCAGACATCACCTATGAAGATATTGGGGGCTTGAAAGAAGAGATAAGAAAAATTCGGGAAATGGTTGAGATTCCTATGAAGCATCCGGAAATTTTTAATAAATTAGGAATTGAACCACCAAAAGGAGTTTTATTGCATGGTCCTCCTGGAACAGGTAAAACACTTTTAGCTAAAGCAGTTGCAAATGAATCAGATGCACATTTTATTTTATTAAATGGTCCAGAAATTATGTCAAAATTTTATGGAGAATCAGAAAAAAAAATTAGAGATATTTTTGATGATGCTGAAAAAAATGCACCATCAATTATTTTTATCGACGAAATTGATGCAATTGCTCCAAAAAGAGAAGAAGTAACAGGAGAAGTTGAAAGAAGAGTTGTTTCACAAATGTTAACTGCATTAGATGGTTTGAACACAAGAGGAAAAGTTATTGTTATCGGCGCAACAAATAGAATTAATGCACTTGATTCTGCTTTAAGACGTCCAGGAAGATTTGATAGGGAAATTGAAATTAATGTTCCAGATAAAGAAGGAAGACTTGCAATTTTGAAAATTCATACTCGTGGAATGCCTTTGAAAGATGTTAAATTAGTTGAACTTGCGGGAATGACTCATGGTTTTGTCGGCGCTGATTTAGAAGCGTTGTCAAAAGAAGCTGCAATGAATGTTCTTAGAAAACATTTGCCTGAAATGAAATTAGATGATAATGAAATTCCAAAAGAAGTTTTAGAAAAATTAATTGTTAAATATGATGATTTTATTGACGCTTTGAAAGTTGTTCGTCCTTCAGCTATGAGAGAAGTTTTAGTTGAAACTCCAACTTTGGGCTGGGATGACGTCGGTGGATTAGAAGATATTAAAAGAGATTTAAAAGAAGCTGTTGAATGGCCTTTGAAATATCCTGAAAGTTTTAAGAGAATGGGAATTAGACCTGCAAGAGGAATTTTACTTTATGGTCCTCCTGGAACAGGTAAAACACTTTTAGCTAAAGCAGTTGCAAAAGAATCTGAATCAAATTTTATTCAAGTGAAAGGGCCTTCATTATTGAGTATGTGGGTTGGAAAATCTGAAGAAGGAGTTAGAAAAATTTTTGAGAGAGCAAGACAAGTTGCACCTTGTATTATTTTCTTCGACGAACTTGATTCATTAGCTGGAAAAAGAGGACAAGATATTGGGGGAACAAGGGTTACTGAAAGAGTTTTAAATCAATTACTTGCTGAAATGGATGGGTTGGAAGATTTGAATGATGTTTTAATTATTGGAGCAACAAATCGTCCAGATATGATTGATCCTGCAATTTTACGTCCAGGGAGATTTGATAAAATACTTTTAGTTAGTGCACCTGAAGAAAAAGGAAGAGAAAATGTTTTGAGTATTCATACTAAAAAAATGCCTTTAGGAGAAAAAAATAAAGAATTTACAAAAGAAGAAAGAGAAAGCTTCTTGAAAGAAATTGCTAAAAAAACAGATGGTTACAGTGGTGCTGATTTAGAAGCTATTGCTCGTGAAGCTGCAATGCTTTCGTTAAGAGAAGATATTGACGCAAAAATTGTAACTAGAAAACATTTTGAAAAAGCTTTGGATAAATTCAAACCAAGTATAACAAAAGCAACAATTGATACTTACAAAAAAATTGAAGAAAATTTCTTAAAATCTGCAAAAGCTGCAATTACTAACGGTAGTGGAAGTTATTTAGGATAACCTGTTATTTATTAGTAGTAACAAAATGAAAAGATTTAAATAGTAATTCTTGTTTAAATTTTTATGATAAAATCAACTGAACTTCCTGCTTATGCAAGAACAAATGAATCGCTTCCTTCAATTGTAAATCTTTTAAATCCAAGCCCAGAAGATAATATTTTAGCAATTGGAGGTTCAGGAGATCAAGCTTTTGCATTGTTGAAAGATGGGGTAAAAATTGATGTTATTGAATATAATTTGGATCAATTAAATTTAATTAATAAAAGAATTAATTATTTGAGAGAAGATGACATTGAAGATTTTTTGATTGTTCGTCCAGCAAGTATCAAAGAAAGAATTTTTTCAAAAGAATATTTCAAAAAAGGAAGAATTAAAAAAGTTAAAAGAAATCTTGAAAATTTGTCTATTTTAGAACCACAAAGTATTTTTTCAATGAGTGAAGAACAATTAAGTAAATATAATAAATTTTATTTGTCAAATGCATTGGAACATATTAAAAGTTATAATAATGATAAAAATAATAAACCTTTTAAACCAGAATCAGAATCCCTTAGAGATTTTTCTAAAAAATTGAAAAAAGATTCTTTAATATGTGTTGTAGCTAATAATCAAAGTTTTGCGATTAAAAAATACAAGGAAATTGAAGAATTGTCTTTTGAAAAACAAATTTCTTTTGCCTATGGTGGAGATAATTGGGGGTATATGTTATTTCGTGTTAATTAAACAAAATGGGATACTTAGAACAATATTTGCCAACTAATGCGCATGTGCCTGATTTTAAAAATTGGAAATGGGGTGGAGAAGGATTTGGTTTTGATATGAGCTTTTCTCCAAAAAGAGTTGGAGCTCTCACAACTACATATGTCATGGACAACGGGCTTTTGGCTAGAATGTTGGCTATTGACGGACCATTTAGATTTTTGAAAGGTGGTTGGAATAATTTAAAAGATTCAAGAAATGTTTATTTTATTGAACATTCTTTTTTTATAAATAAGGAATTGCAAGAATTGGGGGATTGGAGAATTAATGTTCCAAATCCAAAAGGATTGTTTTTAGTTTTAGGAAGAAGATTTAATCATGTTTATCCTGCTTTTGTGATGGAAAATCTTTCAAATGATTTCTTTAGTTTACCTGAGAAAAAAAAAGAAAAAGTTTTAGAGACAAGAGATTATATGGTAGAAGCAGCAAAAGAACACGGATTTGTTCCTGGGGTTGGATCCGATAATTTGAATAATTTTTTATATAATAAAGATAAGGACAAGGTTTATTTGATTGGATTTAGCACTTGGCAAAGAAAATAGATTATAATAATTTTTATAAATAGAAGATTTCTTGAATTTTAATGAATTTGATTAGAAGATTTGATGAAAACGAAAGAACAATTAAAAATTTGCTCGATGATTCTAGAATGTGTTTAAGAAAAAGGGAAAAATACCTTGTTTTTAGTAGTAATCTTTTTATTGCAGAAAGTATGTTAAAAGATTATTCTGGAAAACATAAAGATTATTTTATGAAGAAATTGAATAAATTGAAAGATGATGAAAAAACTTCTTTAGGTTATTTTCATTGTTATGACATGCCTTAATCTTCTTTTGTTGTGATTGTGACTTTATCTTTTTCAATTAAAAAAGTATTTTCTGCTTGTGAAACAATTCCTTTTGAAACTTCAACTAATTGTGAAAATTGAAATAAAATTCCTTCATTTTCTAATTGTTTTAATCCAATCAATGCTTTTGTTCCAAATTTTTTAATCAACCATCTTGAACAAAAAGGCAACGTAGAATACTCTTCAACAACATAATCCAAAATTTCTCTTGATAAAGGACTTCTTGAATTTTTCAAATTTGATAATTCATAAATTCCAGAGGGTTTTCCGTCGTGAATTTTTCCAGAACCGTTTGTTGCAAAAGGTTCAACTGCAAACAAGCCTGTTTCTAATTTAATATTTGAATTATTATTTACATTTGGTATTGTAATTCCTGCATGCAGTTTTTCTTTTTCCATTGAATGTCCGCTTAAATTTACTATTGGATTAAATCCTTTTGAATTGATTGAATTTTCAATAGTTTTTCCTATTTCTGAAAGTGTTGAATTTTTGTTTATAATTTTTTCAACATTTGTCAACGCCAATTTTGAAGCTTCTATTAATTTTTTGTTTAATTCAGAATTTTCTAAGTCAACTGAGAAAGCAGTGTCTGCAAGCCAACCGTTTATTTGAACTCCAATATCTATTTTTAGCAAACCGCAAGCTTTTGTTTCATCGTTATATAACGGAGTGTAATGTGCTGCAATTTCATTTATTGAAAGATTTGTTGGAAATGCAGGTTTTGCTCCTAATTCATAAATTTTATTTTCAATTTTTTCTGCAATTTCAAGTAAAGGAACATCTTTTTTAGCAATAGCTCTTGCATATTCTTTTATTTTTTTTGAAATTTCTCCTGCATTTATTATATCTAATGTTTGTTTTGAATTCATGTTAATTATTAATAGATTGAATTGGTTTTAAGGGTTTTGATTTTTTTAAGTTATTAATATAATTATATATTAAATCCAAAGCACCATTTATTTTTATTACTCTATCAGTTAAATTATTCATTCCTCCTTGTTCGAATCCAATAAGTTCTCCATTTGGTGAGATTAAAATTCCTCCAGAATCTCCAGGTTCTCCAATGTTATTTATACTAAAATAATTTTTTGAATTTATTTCATCTTTTTTGTAATCCCTTTTATCAATTAACCCATATTTTTTATGTATCTTTCCTTTTTTTATAGTTGTTAGTTGAAAAGGAATATTTTGTAAAACATTTGTATTATAGAAATTATATATCTTTGGATTAAAATTTTTTGAATATTCTAATTTAGCAAGAATTAAATCGTCTTCAATATTTTCTTCACAAATTTGATATTCATTAAATGCTCTTCCATTTTGTATTTTTATTATTTTATTTTTAAATTTATTAATTAAGCAATGTCTTGTTGTGAGAAAATATCCATTTTCTGTAATTAATAGTCCATTTCCTAAATGATCTCCTGAATACATAATCTCAATTAAGTTATTTTCAAGGTTTTTTTTAGATTCTCCTGGAGAAACAAGATTCCAATTCATTCTGATAAATCTTTCAAGAACATCTATGTTTGCTTTTCTTTCTAATTTCTTTTTATTAAAAAATTTATCAAGATACTTCATAATATTCTTTTTTTAGAGTAGTTTATAAAACTTTCTTTAAGAAATAATTTTTTAATTTCCCTTATTTTTTAATCTTCGCATTTTTGGTATGAAGTTTGTTATTTTTTCTTCAGAAGCTTTTCCACAACCTAAAAAATAATCTTGGTGTTTTATTACTACAATTCCTTTTTCATTTGTTTTTATATCTAATTCATTTCCAGACATCCAACTTGTCATTTGTTCTTCATTGATTTCTATTATTCTTTTTTTTATTTGATTTTTAAGCAATTGAGTTCCTTCAATAGATAATCTAAATTCAGAAGTTGGTTCAAATTCTTTTCCAAAATAAACTCCAATTTTGTCTATCTTTAAAATGCCTTTAAGTTTGAATAAATCTTCTTTTGAATATTTTCCTTGAAATAAGTAAAATCTTTCTTTTCCAATTTGAATTATTTCTCCGTTAATATCTGTAATTCCAAATTGATAATTTAATCTTTTCAAAAAATTTTCTTTTTCTTTTTTGTTTAGTATGTTTAGTTCCATTTTGTTTTTTTCTTTTGTTTAATTAATATGAAAATAATTATTAAAAATAAATATATCAAAAGTAAATAAAGTCCTCCAAACAAAAGAGTTTTAGCAATTGCTTGTGCTACATTAATTGTTAATTTAAATCTAATAAACCAAAATACTTCCCAAATTACTAATATAATTCCGGGAATTAACCAGTATTTTATGTTTTTCATTTTGATACACCATAAACGACTGAAGATACTTTTGAAGGATCTTTTGTTTTTATTTCGTCTTTATAATTTGTTAATCTTATTGATAAGATTTTTATTTTTAATCTTTTTCCAAGAAGTTCACTAGTAATTATTGAGGTGGCTATGTGGTCTCCATGTATTTTAAGGCAATCTTTAAAAAATTTAAGATAATCTTTTTTTTCATAACAAAATTTGAGATTTTTGATAATTCTCTTCTTTATAAATTTCAATTTATCAGGGCTTCCAACATTGTGCATAATATCCCCTGTTATTATCAATGCAGTTTTTGAATCTATTCCTTTTTTTAGTTTTTTAGATTGCTCTTTCAATTTCTTAATATAATTTAAAATATTCTTTTCTGTTCTTTTTTTAATCATTTTTTCATGAAAAATCTTTTTTATCTTTAAATGTGGAAGATTATTTTCTTTTGTAAAGGTTTTTGAAATAGCTATAAAATTATCTAATGAAAATTCTTCTTTTTCTGAATTTTTTTCAAGTCCGTGAAGAACCCCTATTAATACTATTTTTTCTTTTTTAAGTTTATAAATTGAAGTTAAAATTTCCAATATTGGCTTTAAACTATGAATTAATTTTGTATGGGGAAATGAAACAACGCCCTTATCTAATAATCTATCTATCTCCTTTGAAGTTTTTCTTTTGTTCCAATATGCTCTTGAAAGATATTTTATTTCTTCTTCTTTTGCATTTCTTTCATTTTTATAAAATTTTTTCCATTCTTTAATCTTCATTTTATTCTTTCACCTTTTTAAATTTAACAAGAAAAAAACCTTCTGTATCATTGTCTTGTGGATGAATTCTGCAAGCATTTTCTGTATCTTGATACTCTTTTTTATCCCAAGAATTCAAAGGTTTTCTGCATTTTACAGGTAATTTTATTTTTTCTACTTGAATTTGATTTGGAAATTCTTTTAATAAAAAATCAATAATTTCTTCGTTTTCTTCTGGAGCATGAGTACACGTTGAATAAATTAATTCTCCATTTAATTTTAAAATTTCAAGAGAACTTTTAATTAATTTTTTTTGCAATTTTGAATGGGCTATTATTGTTTTTGGATTCCACATTATTGCTGTTTTTGGACTAGATCTCAAAGTTCCTTCACCAGAGCAGGGAGCGTCTACTAAAATTTTGTCAAAGAATATTTTTTGTTGTTTTAACTTTTCACAAAGTCTAATTCCGTCTTCTCTTGTTATTATTGTATTTGAAACTCCACATCTTTCTAAATTTGTCGAGAGTATATTTATTCTTGGAGGTTTTGGTTCATTCGCAATTATTAATCCTGTATTGTTCATTTCGCTTGCTATTTGTGTTGTTTTACTTCCTGGAGAAGCACATAAATCTAAAATTACTTCATTTTTTTTTGGTTTTAATGCAATGATTGGGAGCATACTTGCTAATTCTTGAATATAATAATATCCTAACATGTGTTCAATGCTTTTTCCAAGTTCACCTGGTTTTAATTCTGATTCAATAATCATTACTTCTGGATTTTCTGGCCAAGGCTGAGAAATTTTCCAAGATTTTTTTTCAAGTTGTTTTTTTAATTCTTGAGGTGAAATTTTTATTTTATTGCATCTAATTGATCTTTTTATTTCTTTATCTAAAATTTCCAAATAATTTTCATAATCTTCTTTGTTTGAAGATATTTTTTTCATTCTTTCAAGAAATTCTGGTTTTAGGGATTTCATATATCTTTGAGAACAATAATTCTTTTAAAGGTGTTTATTTTTACATTTTTGATGTTAAAAACAAAGATTGTTCCTGCAATTGATGAAAAAACAAGAAAATATCTTAATTCATATTTAGATCAAAATTTTAAGGTTATGCATAGTGATAATCCCGAAGTTATTGTTTCTGAAATTTTGAATGATAAAGATTTAAATTTATTTTTATTTTCTTATTTGCCTAAGGATAATGGAGTTTATTTAGGAAGAACAGAATATTTTGATCAACCTGTTAGAGTTTATGTTCATTATGGTTTAACAGTAAATTTTGAAGATGACTTTATAAGAAGAGCTAAACTTTTTTTGAAACAATCTTTTGAAGAATCTCCTGCATTTATGAAAGAAAATCCAAAAGATTTCTTTTTTCGAAAACCATTGTTAACATCTTCTTTTCCTGAAGAAGAACGTTATCTTAGAGCAGTTGCTTATGAAAACTTTCAAGGTTGGCCAACTCTTGATAAATTTTTAGAAGAAGTTAATTTAGCATTTTCTTCAAATGATGAATTTAGAAAAAGAGTGTATCCTTTAAAATTCACCTAAAGTCATTTGACGTTTTCCTTCTATTGCTTCATTAATGTCTATTTTGAAAACTTCAAATATATTTTCAATTGATGGAAGTATTTGATGTTTTAAATAATAATCTTTGTCATAATCTCCATTTTCATCTGAAAGTTTGACTTTATCTCGAATTAATTTTGATTTTGAATTTGTTTCTGCAATGAAATATTCTAAAAGCATCCCGATATTAATTGGTTCTTGTCTTTCTTTTATTTTTTTAGCTGCAATTACATGAGGTGTTATTGATTTATATTCCTCTATTGGTTTTTTTAATTGCGTTCTTATTAAAATATCTTTTTTGTTTACTTTTCTTTCTTTTAAATCTTTGATTGTTTTTTTTACTAACTGAAGCGCTGATTCCTCATTTCCATTTTTTAATATTAATTCAATAACTTTACTTTGTAGATTTCTCGATAAATCACACCAATCTCTTCTTACTGTTTCAAATCCACGAATTTTCATCTCGTTTTTTTCATTAATTAGGGCATATTTCTTTTTTGCTCCTACTTCTGTTGTTCTTTTTGAAACAAACAATCCTCTTTTATAAAAATCTTCTAATTCTAATTCCATTATTCCTGGAAGTTCTGAATTTATTTTTTTCAGTAACTCTAAAACTTGTTTTTTATTTTTTTTACCAATTGTAAAAGCAATGCTATCTGTGTCCCCATAAATTACAGAATATCCTTCTTTGCTTACTTTTTCAATTATTTCTTTGTTTAATTTTCTTACAAAAGCCAAAATCGATGCAGAAGATTCTAGGGAATAATATCTTGCACCGAAAAAACCGACGTAACCATGTATTGACGCAGATAATAATTTGAAGGCATTGCTTCTTGCTTTTGTTATTGGGTTTGGGTTTTCTTTGTATTCTTTTTTGTATCTTTTTCTTTTTTCAAATATATCTTTTACAATTAATGGAAAAAATCCAGGTTCTTTAGAAAAATAAAATTTTGTTTTTTTCTCATCAAAATCTAATTCAGGAGATTCATAAGAATTTTTTTCTTTTTTATTCAATAACGTTCCTTTAGAAATGTTAAATGAAATAATTATACTTGTATGCATGCTTGTAAAATCAAAAAATGCAATGTCTTCGTAAAGTCCTGGTTTAGGTTGAAAAACAAAAGCACCTTCGACAGATTTTTTATCTCTTCTATTTTCAATTTCTCCATGAATAGGTCTTTTTTCTGCTATTTCGTTAAATTTTTCCAAATTATGAAGAATATAACTTTCAACTATTTGGGACAATCCATCTCTTGTTATGTCAAATATAGGTTCTTGTAAAATTAAAGTAAATTCTTCAATATCCTTCCATAATTTTTTTGTCAAATTTAATGTTAAAACTGAATCATGCAAATTGTATTCGTAAAAGCTTTTCCATTCTTCGTCTTTTATTTTGTGGGATTTTTTAAATTCAAAATCTTTTTTTCCTTCTCCAAGTAATTCATTTGCAACATCATTTAACCCCAAAGTTTCAGATTGTAAATATTGACTATAAATTGTTTCAATGAATCTGAATAAATCCAAGTGAACAATTCCAGAAATATATCCTTTTGAAATTTTTCCTCTGCTAAATATTGGTTGACTTCCGTCAATTCCCAAAGAAAGTTTTATTTTATTTTTTTCACATCTTGCTCTTAAATAAGGTAAATCAAATCCATCTGAAAAATATCCGACTAAAATGTCAGGGTCTTCTTTTTTAACATATTCTATAAATTTTTTTAACATTTCTTCTTCATTTTTGAAATGTTCTACAAAATCCAATTTATCTGAATTTTTTTTCCAAGTCAAAACTTTTTTTGTTTTATCTGAAACCAAAGAAATCATTAAAATTTCACCTTTTCCGATTTCAAGTTCATCTGCTTCGATATCATAAGCTAAAATTTTTGGAGTAAATTCAGTTTTTGAATCTTTTATTTCTTCTATTTTATCAGCAAGAATGCAAATTTCTGAAATGTTATTTGCTCCTGCTAAATCTGTTAAATTTCCTTTAATTTTGTATTCTTTCAATGGAGCAATTTTTTTTTCTAAAATATATTTTGTAATTACAGGAATGTCATATTCTCTTCTGAATTCTATTTCTGGGAAATCTAGTTTTTCTGCAACTGCGTGAGCATCTTTATAATTTGTTACAAAAATTTTTAAAGCTTTTACTTTTTTTCCAAGAAAATTTTTGTTGTGTAATTCAACTTTTTCTACTTTTGTGTTTCTTATTTGAGACTCAATTTCAATTTTTTTAATTTTCTCTATAATTTCTTTAATTTTTTTATCTGAAATTTTGTCTTTTAAAATTGCCCAAAAATGTGATTCAAATTTATCAAGAATGCAAATTTTTTGCCCGTGTTCATTTCTTCCTATTATTCTAACATAATTTTCTCCTTGAAAATCAAAATAATTATAGTCTATGGGTATGAATTTTGTTTCCATATTTTTTTGAAGATATTTTGTTATTTAAACCTATATTCCTCTTCAATTTTAATTCATTTCAAATGATAAAAACATACATTTATATACCTCTTAAGGTATCCTTTGTCACTTAAAAATGAATAAAAGAATAAAAAATTTAGGACTTTTTGTTTTAGGAATATCCTTGTTTCTTTTAATTTTACCTATAATCGTTTCTGAAGGTCCTTTGAATGTAATAATTAATTCTCCTAGCGAAGGTGCTGTTTATCAGCTTTCAGATGATATTTTGCTTAGTGCTTCTATTATAGCTATTACTAATATTGGAGAAGTTCATGCTTGGGTAATTATGGAAATGCCTGACGGTTCTTTTGAAAATATTACTTTATGGAGTTCTTTGAATAGTGATACTTTTCAAGCAAATTTTCATCCTAGTATGACTGGAGTTCATAAAGCAACTTTTTATGCTGAAGATAATTTAGGAAATACAGATTCAGAAATGGTTTCATTTATAGTTGAAGGAATAAGTCCTTCAGGTGAATTAGACTTGGTTGTTATCTCTCCTATTAATGGAAGTGAATTTGACTTGAATGATGAAGTTGAACTTAAAGCAAGTGTTTCTTCTACATCTACTATTGATGTTCAAAAATATGTAAAAGTTGAAATAATTTTTCCTGATGGAAGTGTTGAATCAATTGTCTTAACAACCCTTGATGAAACTGTTTATGTTGGTACTTTTTCAAATACTCATTTAGAAGGAATATACAAAGCAACTTTTTATGCTGAAGATAATTTAGGAAATATAGACACTGAATTGGTTTATTTTGAGATTATAAAAGAAGAAATCTCAGGAGGTAATAGTGGAGGTAATGGTGGGAGTTCTGGTGGTGTTTCTACAAAATATTATGTCTGCGTTCTTTGGTCTGATTGGTCTGAATGTTTAAATGGATTTCAAGAAAGATTTTGTTTGAAAGAAGATGTTTTTAATTATTTTAAGGAAAATTCAACTAAATATTCTCAATTAGGAGATTCTGAAAAAAGACTTTGTCAAAATACAATCGATTTAGGAAATGATTCTCAAAATGAATCTGAAAATAAAGGGTTTTTTTCTTATTTAACTGGATTTAGTATCCAAGGTTTTGGAAATTTAATTAATCTTGTTTGGTTTCTTTTAGTAATTTTTATTTTGATTCTTATTTTAATAATCTATATTCTCAGAAAAAGATTTTCTTAAATTATCTTTTCTTTAATTAACCACAAACTTTAAATACTACTATATAGTAACAATTTTATGGTAAGAATAAAAGATATTCATTATGAAGAAGATTTTCAGAGAAGGTATCTTGAATATGCACATATGAATTCTGAAGATAAAGAAAGACATGATCCTACTGGTGCAATTGGGATTTCTTTAGCTGACGAAGCTATGAGATTATATGGTTCTATTGAAAATTTTCCAGAATGGATTAGAATCCCGAATTCTTTAACAAACAAATCAGGTCTTGAAAAAAATTTAATTTGATTTTGATAATTAGTTAATTTTTTAACTTCTTGAATTTTAATTATTAAATGGGACTAAACATAAGAGAAATTGTTTCTAAAAAAGAAGTTGATAGTTCTAAATTTAAGGGTAAAATTTTATGCGTCGATTCATTTAATACATTATATCAATTTTTATCTACTATAAGGCAACCTGATGGAACCCCTTTAATGGATTCTCAAAAAAGAATTACAAGTCATTTGTCTGGAATTTTATATAGGAATTCAAATCTTTTATCTGAAGGAATAAAATTAATTTATGTTTTTGATGGAAAAGCTCCTGATTTAAAATATAAAACTTACAAAAAAAGAGAAAGTAATAGAGATTTAGCTCGAGAAAAATATGAAAAAGCCAAAGATGACGAGGATTTTAATTCAATGAAAAGATATAGTAGTCAATTAGTTCGGCTTGACGATGAAATGATTAAAGAAAGTAAAGAACTTTTGGAAGCAATGGGAATTATGGTTGTGCAAGCTCCAGGAGAAGGAGAAGCAGAATGTGCGTATTTAGCAAAAACAAACGAATTGATTTATGGTTCTGTTAGTCAGGATTATGATAGTTTGCTTTTTGGTGCACCTTATTTAATTCGTAATTTAACTATTTCAAGAAAGAAAAAAACTTTTTCTGGTGGTTTTATCGAGGTTAATCCTGAATTGATTGATTTGCAAGGACTTTTGAAAGAACTTGAAATTAATTCAGAACAACTTATTTGTTTGGGAATTTTAGTTGGAACAGATTACAATCCAAAGGGAATTCCTGGAATTGGGCAAAAAAAAGCTTTGGGTATTGTTAGGGAATTTAAAACGCCTGAGAAAATTTTTGAAATGGTTAATGAAAAAATAAAAGCATTACCAGAAGAAGAACAATTTGATTGGAAAGAAATTTTTGATTTGTTTAAAAAACCAAGTGTTAAGAATTTTGAAATTAAATTTCCAAAATTAAACGAAAACAAAATTCGTAAAATTCTCGTTGATAAACATGAGTTCTCAGAAGAAAGAATTGAAAAACAAATTGAAAAACTTCAAGAAACTGAAAGTTCAGGAAAACAAAAAAATTTAGATAAATGGTTTTAAAATGTTTTTGGATCAAAACCTTGTTTTCTAGCAAGATTTTCTATTGCTTGCATTGCTTGTATACATCGATGTCTCATCTCTCCTTCTTTTGTCCCTCTTGGAGGTATTTTTCCGTGTGTTCTTTTTTGAATTTCACGTATGTAATTAGAATATTCATTATATTTTCTTTTTAATTCGCCATATGTTCTTTGTCTTTGTTCTCTTTTTATTCTCTCAGCTTTTTCTTCTTCAATTACTTCTTTTTTTTCTTTTTCTATCCTTTCTTTTTTCCTTTCGATTTCTTTTTCAGGTTTAGCTTCTTTTGGATTTTTTGACCATTTCCAATTTAATTTTTTCTTTCTTTTTAAGTATAGAAGTAATCCTAAGATAAATAATATAATTCCTATTGTTAAAAACCATCCATTTTGCGCAGTTAATCCAATTAAACCTGCAAGTGCAATTAATACACCAATAATCATCATATATAATCCAAGTCCTTTTCTCCAAATAATTAAAATTGAAAGTATAATAAATACCCAAGGAATAATTGCTGCAAGATTATGAATTCCTATATCATAGAAAAATCCTTCTAAATCTATTTTTTGAGGAACATAATAAATTATTAAAATTGAAGATGCTGCTGAGATTACAGCAGAAGTAAATTTGCTGTCTTTAAAAAATTTTGATAAAACATAATTTATAAATGCAAAGCATATTAAAAAAAAGCAAGCCCACATTAAAACAGAATAATCCAAATTTCTAAAAACTCCAAATGAAAAATCAGTGTATCCCATGCCCATATTTAATTTAAGTTATTTCTGTTTATAAATTCTATGGCAAGTTTTAAATTCTTAGCTTTTTTTATAATATGATGTCAGAAAAAAAACATCGTTCTTTTAATGTTTTAGGAAATATTGCAATTGTTAATTTTTCTGAAAAAACTTTAAAATCAGAAAAAATTAAATTTGCTAAAGAAATTTTGAAGAAAAATAATTCAATAAAAACTGTTCTTGAAAAATCAGGAAATTTTAAAGGAAGGTTAAGAAAAATGACCACTTCTTGGTTAGCTGGTGAGAAAACAAAAGAAGTATTATATAAAGAAAATGATTGTGTTTTTAGGTTTAATGTAGATGAAACTTATTTTTCTCCGAGATTAAGTAATGAAAGAAAAGAAATTTCTTCTTTAATTAAAGATGGCGAAGAAGTTTTGGTTATGTTTGCAGGTGTTGCTCCTTTTCCAATTGTGATTGCAAGAAAAACTCATGCAAAAAAAGTTTATTCCAATGAATTGAACAAAAAAGCAAATAAATACGCTGAATTAAATATTGAAAAAAATGCAGTTAAGACAAAAGTAATTTTATTGCCTGGTGATATTAAAAAAGTTGCAGAGAAAATAAAAAAAGGATGGTATTTAGACAAATTTAGTTTTCATAATCCCTCCAAGACCATCCCCCAGCCACCCGCCCATAAGAAGTTATTTAATAAGTCAAATTATAAATTAAATGAAATTGTTTCTAAGAAATTTGATGTTATTGTTATGCCTCGTCCTCAACTTAAAGATTCTTTTTTGAAACAAGCATTTGATTTGAGTAAGAAAGGAACAAGAATTTATTATTATGATTTTTGCAGGAATGATGAAATTAATTTAATTGCAGAAAAAATTCAAAATGAAGCAAAACACTCAAAAAAGAAAATAAAAATTTTGAAAATGAAATCTGCAGGAGAATTAGCCCCTTATAAAATTCGATGTAGAATTGATTTTAAAGTTTTAAATTAATTTTAAACTATCTTTTCAAAAAATCCGTTTTTGAATTTTTTTTCTAAATCAGAAGGCTTTTTTTCTTGATTTGCTTGGAGTGTGTTTCCTTGACCGTATGCAGTTCTTAAACTCTTATAAAAACCAGGATTTTTTTTCAATTCTTTTTCATCTATAGTATAAATTGTCATTTTAATTGATTTTTTCCCTGGGTTGTAATTCTTTTTTCTCTAAGAATTCCCTTATTGAACTATTTTCCATTGTTTCTGGATTATATTTTATTGGAATAAATTCTTTATTTGTTAATGTAAATAGTCTCTCTGCTTTTTTTGCAAGACCTTTTGAAGCACAAATCGGAGTTGGGTTGTCTTGATCTATATTTCTTCTAGTTAGCATTATATTTGAATAGGGGCAATCTTCAGGTTTAACACTACAAGATAAATGTTTTTCTGTTAAATAATTTATTTTCTCAGTGTGTTCGTTTTTATATTCACAATATTCCATTGTTTTTTAATATGAATTCTGTTTAAAAATGTTTATATCCTTTATTAAGAGTTATTTGGAATGTAAATTCTTTTATCAAATTGTCTTGAAATATCTTCAATTATTAATCTTATTTTTGCATTATACTCTGGTGAGAAATAAGGACCTTTTTGTTCTTCTGGTTTTTCTTCTTCTTCTTTAAGTATTTGATTAAATCTTTTTAAATCTCTTTCAAGCATTCTTTTATTAGTAATTTTCTATTTAAAAAAATTTGTATACTCTTTGAATTTTGGTTTTATAATTCTTTTTTTATGCTTATTGCACTTGGAGCTTCACCGCCGTGCCATGTAAATCTTGGACGAATTCTTACAGGATATATTCTTTCTGAATTGTCGTCGAGAATAATTGCTGAACCTTTTGAGCTCGGAAGTTCGTTCATGTATTTTGAAATAGTTCCCATTAAATAAGTTTGCATTATATAATTTAACGCTTCAACGTCGGGTTTTGAAGTAACTCTGTGAGAAATTACAATATCTGATTGAGTCATAACATCCCTGTGAATTTGTCCTGGTTGTTGTGTTGCAAGAACAATTGAAATTCCTGGTTGACGTCCTTCTCTTAAAATTTGAATTAATGCATCTGTTGCAATTGTTTTTTCAGTTAAAGGCAAAAATTCGTGTGCTTCATCGATAAACATCCAAATTAAAGGTGTTTCTTTTTTTTCAGAAGAAAAACTATAATCTAATCCTTTTGAAACTGATTTAATTTCTTCTGTTTTTCTTGCAGACATTCTTTCATTGAATAATTTTCTTGAAATCAAACTAATAGCTAATGCTCGAACATTAAAAGCACCAACTGAATTATAAACACTTAAATCTAAAATTGAGGTTTTTCCAGCGTTGATTAAATCTTTTATTAAAGTTGGTTTTATGTTTTTTGTTGAAAAAATTCCCCATGTTTCTGCAGCTTGAAATAATCCTACTGTTGCATTGATTGTTTCTTTTTCACTTTTTTTATCTTGTTCTAATTTTGAGATTATATCTTCTATTATAAAATTCTTTTTTGAATTTTTTAATTCTGTTAAAACTCTTTCAATTAAAACAGAAACTGGTTCAATCATGTTCAAGCCGAAAGTCAAAATCCAATCTTCTGCATTTAATTCAGAAACATCTAATGCAAATTTTTCGTCTGCAGGAATTCCTTTTTTTGTGAAATCATCATAAAATCCAAATGGAACAAAAAGTTTTGTTGGAAGTTTTTTTGTTTTTAAATCCCATTCATTTAATAGCTCTTTATCTTTTTCATTAGTATATTTCATTGTCCAGTAAATTCCCATTGTGTCAAAAATTAAAGATGCAATGTTTTGGCTTATTTCTTTTGGAAGATTTGAAAGTTCTTCTGCAATTACTCCTAATGTATAGGATTTTCCTGAACCTCTTTTTCCAGCAACTAATACTACATGACTTCTAACAACATCCATGAAAATTTTATTTGATAAAGAGGTATATTGTCCCATTTGAACATAACTTTTTCCGAGATAAATTAATCCTTTGTCTTTCAATTCTTTTTTATCTGATTCGCTTCTTCCTAAAATTATATCATATGGCATATTAAACTAAATGAAAACTTGTTTTTAATTTTTTTGTATTAACAAATTACAATAATTTTTATAAAGTCTTTTTTCTTGAATAGTTTGAAATGAAACGTAGAGAGTTCATTAAAAAAATTGGAATTGGTTCAAGTGCTATTTTGCTTCCTACAGGAATTTTAATTTCTTGTTCTAAAGATGAAAATGAAAATCCTTTTAATCCTCCTGAACCTGAAGAATACATTCCTGATGTTGATGATCCTCCTTACAAATATTTAAAATATTTTAATCAAGAAAATAATTCAACTGCAGGTGGTGCAATTTATTTTACTCAAGACATGGAATCTTTAACTCTTTTAGATAAAGATAATGGGCACGGAGTTTCAGGAATTAACGGTATTCGATATAGAGATAGACAATTTCTTGAATCAAGTTTTTTCTTTCATGACCCAAATTTGCAATATCTTCCTACACTTGCATTTAAAGAAAATAATGTCAATTCTCGAGAATGGCCTTTTGTTCATTTAAGAGGACTTATTAATGCATTAACGCAAGGTGGAGATGTTTTTGTAGATAAAACCGACGAATATCTTCCTTCTTGGGATTGGGAACATCTTGATGATAAACCTGGAATGGTTTATATCGGTGATTGGAAAATCGATGAAATAAATAATTTTATTGAGTTGAGTTCAGAAATTACTTCAATTGGAGTTGGACTTCTTGTTCCAGGTGCAAGTGCAAAAATTTATTCTATTTTATCAAGCATTGGAGATAAGCAAGATTTATTCAATAAAGGTATAAATGCAATAAATCATTTTTTTCCAAATACTTTTGATTTTAATAAAGAATATGCTTTGTTTAGTCCAGACCCTTCTGGATTGAAATATATTTTAATGTATAGCAAAGCTTTAAGTGATGAATTAAAAAATAGAGAAGCAGATGTTAAAGATTTATTTCCGTTAAATCCTGAAAGCTGGTGGAAATATCAAATTGGTTCTTCAGTTTATCAAGCAAAAATAAATTCAGGATATGAAAAAATTAATGGAGTAAATTTAGTTAAATTAGTAACTGAAACTGGTTTAGAAGAATTTCTTGGTTTTAAAGATGACGAATTAAGATATTTTGGTTTTAATGATTCTTCAATTGGAAGAATTTTTTTTAAAAACCCTTCAGTACTTGGTGATAATACTGTCAAAGTTGGAAAAAAATATTCTGTTAAAAATTCAAAATTAATTTGTGAAAATTATCCTGAAATTTCTGGAACAATAAATGAAACTTACGAATATTTGACTAGAGAAAATTTAGTTGTTAACGGTTCTCCTTATGGAGCGTGTTTTAAAGTTTTAGAAAGTTTTGATATTTTTTTAAAGAATGAAAATACTGGCGTCACTGCTTCTGATAGTAATTCAGCGACTCATTGGTATTGCAAAAATGTAGGAAAAGTAAAATCAATTTACGATGGTGTTTCTGTTGAATTAACTGATTTTTATATAAAAAATTCTGAAATTGATTTGAAATTTATTGATGCTTCTGGAGGACAAAACAGGCCTTTAGATATTCCGACAAAAGAAAGAGCAATTGTAAATTTGATAAATAAAATTAAATAATTTGAAGTTATACAAACCTTTATAAAACATTATTTATTCTAATAAAAATGAGTGATGATAAAGAAGCTGAAAAAAAAGAAGTGAAGTCTTCTAAGTTAAGACCAACTCAAATTATTAAGAAAAATCCTTGGGTATTAATATCAATTATCTTAGCAATTTTAGTAATTCTTTTAATTATTGCAAATTTTTCATCAATTTTCAAACCCTCTGGAAAATCTATTGGAAAAAATTTTGTTGATTTTATAAATTCTCGAGGTGGGACTGAAATAGAATATGTTAGTTCAAGTTATTTTGGTTCAGGACTTTACGAAGTAATTGTTTCTTCTGAAGGAAGTGAAATTCCAGTTTATTTAACTAAAGATGGAAAATATTTTGTTTCAATAATAGCAGAACTTTCAGATTCTTCAAATGAAGGAAATTCAAATGATCAAACTTCTGATGAAATTCCAACTTCAGATAAACCAAATGTAAAATTATTTGTCATGAGTTTTTGTCCTTATGGTAATTTAGCTGAGAATACAATGTATCCAGTATATAATTTGTTAAAAGGATATGTTGATTTTGAAGTGCATTATATTGTTTCTGTTGAAGGTAATTCAGTTAGTTCATTACATGGGCAAAAAGAAGTTGATCAAAATATTAGGGAACTTTGTGTCAAGAAAAATTATGGTAATGATAAATTTTGGAATTTTGTAACAGCAATAAATGAAGATTGTGGTTCTGATGGTTCATGTTGGGAAAATGTATCTCAAACATTAGGAATTGATATTCAAACAATTGAAAGTTGTTTTGAAAATGAAGGATTAGATTTAATGAAAGCTGAAGCAGAAATTTCAGATGAATATGGTGTTTCTGGCTCTCCAACAATGTTTATTAACGAGGTTGAGACAACTTCTGTTTATAGTTACGGAGATTCAGAAGAATATAAAGGAACAATTTGTTCTGCATTCAATGAAGTTCCAAGTGTTTGTGCTCAAGAATTAACTTCTACTGATTCTAATGTTCAAGGAAGTTGTTGATTTTTGAAAAGTTTTATAAATAATTTTTTACTTTTTTAATTATGAAACTATTAGTTGGTTTTTTTGATAGATTAATCTATAAGTTTATTGGAAATTCCCATTTGATTGAAACAAAAGTCAATAAAGAAAATTTAAAGAAACGATTTTATTATGTTAAAAATTCTAAAATTTTATACGTGAATATTTTAGGTTGGCATGCTTGTTTTTCTAATGCCTTTCCTTTAAAAAATCATTTAAACAAAAAAGGGATTTCTTGTGTAATGTATGAATTTCCTTGTGGGATTTTATCTTATAATTCAAAATTAACAGAAAGTAATTTTCTTAAATTAAATAAAATTATTAAGAAAGATATAGAAGATTATAAATCAAGATATAACTTTGATGAAATTATTGTTTCTGGAACTAGTTTAGGAGGAATTTTGGCTTTTTTAGTTTCTAATGGAAATAAATTAGTTAACAAGTTAGTTTTAATTGTTCCAGGATATGATTTAGCAGAGTCGCTATGGTTTGGAATTGTGACAAGAAAATTACGTAAAAGATATGAAAAAAATAACGTAAATCTAAAAAAATTGATGTCTCTTTGGAAATCCATCACACCATATAAAAATTTTGATAAACTTGATGATAAAAAAATTTTTATTTTTGCTTCTAAATCAGATAGAGTTATTAATTTTTCACAAGTAGAAAAATTATGTAAAGAATTTAAAAAAAGAAAATATAATTTTAAATGTTATTTTAATAAATTCCTTGGGCATTATTTAACTATCTTTTTTACTTATAGAAGGCTAATTAAAAAATTAAAATTTGTTTAGGTATTATATATTTTTAATAAATTTAATTAAATGATTTTAATTTTTCATAATATATTCAATTTCTTCTGAATCTAATTTTAATTCTTTTTGAATTAAAGTGCTTTTTAAAATGTTTTTTATTTCAGGCCATTCTCTTAAAATTCTTTTAGAGCCAACATGGGTTTTTAATGCATATTTTTCTGCAATTGATTTTCGTTTTGAAAGCTTTTGGTTTGATAACCATATTTTTAAAATTCTTTCTGGTTTAGAATATTTGAAAAAACCTTTTTTTTCGTTTATTTTTGAAGAAGAAATTCCATAACTTAAAAAAATATTTTGATAAACTAAAAATCTCCAATATTGTTGTTTGTATATTCTTCCCTTGAATAAATCTGCATTTGCAAGTTTAAAATATGCCTGAGCAAGTTCTTTGCCAGAATAAATATTTGGTATGTTCTCTTCAATCCACAACATTATTTCATCAATAGACATTTCTGTTTTATCAAATGCTCTTAACATTTCGTTATTCGCTTTTTCTTGAAAAATTTCTCTTAATATATTAAAAATAGTATCTTCTTTATTTCTAGAATCAATTATTGCTTCTTCTGGATTTTGAGAACTTGAAATTGCTTGTAAATCATTTATTGCTGCTCTTAAATCGCCTTTTGAGTTTTCAGATATTTCAGAAAGTATTTCTATGTTTAGGAATTTATCCTCTTTTTTTAATATATCAATTAAGACTGCTTTTGAAATATTTAATGGAATATTTTTCAATTCAATTATTGTTGATTTTTTTCTTAAATCTGCTAAATTTTTTTTCCAAACATCATTTGCAGTTGCAATTATTGGATATGTTGTTTCATCAATTAACTTTGTTAATTCTGAAATTCCCCCTCTATCTGTTCCAGTTATTCCGTCGACTTCATCAATTAAAATTATTTTGTTTTCTTTTGTCAAAGATTTTTGTTCAATTGCGGGTCTTAAAATTTGTTGTAATTTTTCTTTATTTCTTAAATCAGATGCATTTAGTTCAAACAATTCAAAATTCATTTCTTTTGAAAAAACATGAACCAGCGTTGTTTTTCCAATTCCAGGAGGACCACCTAAGATTAATACTTTTTTCTTGTTTGGAAATTCGTCTAAAAATTTTTTAATTTTTTCAATACTTTCTTCTTGTCCTTTAATATCTTCTAGTTTTTTTGGTCGATGTTTTTCTGTCCATTGAGTCATTTTAAATCACCATATCACTATAAGATTTATTTATTAGGTCCTTTTCTTTGATTTTTAATAATTTTTTATAATAATTAAATTGTTTAATTAATTCTTCTTTTGTTTGTTCTTTATCCTGTATTACTTCTATTTCTATAAAATTTCCTAAATTCTTAACTTCATCTATATGAAATTTAACATTTGCAATAAAATATATTTCTCTTTGTTTATCTACTATTTGAAAGATTCCTAATGATTTTTCTAATATTTCGTCAATTTCTGTAGAGGGATTTTGATGCATTAATATTCTTGATTCTTTTTGATTGGGATTTTCTATTCTATCATAAAAAACTAGACATTTTTCTATATTTCCTCTTCTTATTTTTAATCTGCCATTTTTTACATTAAAATAAGTGTCTCTTTGATTGTCTTTTCCGATATACTCTGCATTGTTTTCTAGTAAAATCTTCCTTATCTCTTCAGGATTTTTGCATATTGCTTTTAATTCAATGTTTAATCTTTTCATTTTTTATTCAAATCTTTTATTATTTTAATTAATTTTGAAATTTCTTCTTTTGCTGAATTTGGAGATAATTTTTCATTAAGAGCATCTTTTGCAATGTTTCTTATTTGAGATGAAGAATAATCTATGTCTTGTTGCGAATCTGCAAAAATAGTTTGGAATTTTGGAGATTTATAATTCATCATTCTTTCAAAATATTTTTTATTTTTTGCTTCCATTTTAAATTATTTCCGATAAGTCTTTATTTATTATTTTGGGGTTAATTCCTATTAATTCATCTTTGAAATATTTATTTTCTGGTAATGGATTGTAAAAAAATATTTTTTTGCCCATGTTAAAAGCTTCATATATTTCTAAAAATGTTGCTCCTCCAATATAATTTTCTTCTCCATTTTTTTTGAAATTTAATACCAAAACTGCATCATTAGGTTTTATATTTTTTTTATTTCGCTTAATCATTTCCCCTTTCCATTTTATGTGCTCTTCTAAGCCTCTTTTTTTTATTTCTTCTTCTTTAAATGGTTTTTCATAACTATTTGGAAGTTTTATAGTATGCCCTGTTTTTTCTAATTTTTCTTTTATTTCTGGAATTTTATTGTAAAAATGTTTACTGCATAAAATAAATATTTTCATTTTATTCCTTTCCTAAGCCTGCTAGAACAAAACTTGCTAAGAGAGCTTGTAGTTGTATAAATGGGTCACTTCCCTCGACAATTCGAAATTCAGCTTCGCCTGTTTTTTCAGTTAATCTCACTTTTAATTCTGGTTCAACAGGTAGATTCCAAATTTCTTTTTGAATTGCTTTTATTACATCTTGTCCTGAAATTCCTTGTTTTAACATAATGTCCAAAAGTTTTTCTTTTGAATTTTTAAAATCTCCAGCTAAAGCATATTCTAAAACAACTTTAATGTCTTTTGGTTTTGCTTCTGACACTATTGTTGAAACTAATTCAGTAGTTATTGACGGAGATATTGCTGAAGTGGATTGTATTAAATTAACGCATCTTCTACAGTCGCCTTCGCTTGCTTCATAAATTGTTTCTATTGCATCTGGATTTAAAATTAAGTTTTCTTTTTCTGCAATATTTTTCATTACTTTTTCAACATCTTTTTTTTCTAGTAATTTAAATCTAAAAATTGCACAACGTGATTGAATTGGGTCAATGATTTTGCTTGAATAATTACAAGATAAGATAAAACGACACGTTGAAGAAAAGTTTTCCATTGTTCTTCTTAATGCTTGTTGGGCTTCTGGAGTTAATGCATCTGCTTCATCTAAAAATATTATTTTGAATGGAATATTTCCAATTGATTTTGTTCTTGCAAATGTTTTTACTTTTTCTCTAACAACATTAATTCCTCTTTCATCAGAAGCATTTAATTCAAGATAGTTTTCTTTCCAATTTTCTCCGTAAAGTTCCCTTACAACAATTAATGCTAATGTTGATTTTCCTGTTCCTGCTGGACCTGCAAATAATAAATGAGGTATATTTAAGGATTTTGTTAAAGCTTCAACTCGTTTAATGATGTTGTCTTGTCCAAAAACTTCTGGGAATTTTTTTGGACGATATTTTTCTGTCCAGATTTCATTTGCCATAGATTATCTTATTTAAAACACCTTATAAATATTATTATACTAATTTTAAGCATCAACAAATAGCAGACCAATATTTGATTATTGAATTACATTCTTTATAAATTGCATCAAGAAAATTCTGAGTTGTTTCCAAATCATGCTTGTTAATTTGATCAATTTTTTGACAAGAACTTATTTTTTCAAGAGTTTTTTTAGATATTTCTGCTGAATTTAAATTTTTTTGTATTTTTTCTATAAATCTAACTGAATAAAATTCGCTTGAGGAATATAGAAATATTTTTCGATAAGGTTCCAATTCCTTATTTAAAATATTATTTTCTTCTAGTGTTAAAACTTTTATTGAATTGGTTAAGATTTTTAGACCATCGTTAATAATGTATTTATTTGGGTTTGGTTTTTTGAGTTCTGCAATTACATTTGCTGTTCTAAACCCAATATTAAAATGGTCTAATCTTTCCATTTAAATTTTATGTTGAAGAATTATATAAAGATTGTTGTGTTGTTTTATGGGAATTAATTAAAGTATATACTCTAATATCTATGTTATAAAGTATATATTTGAATATATATTTTAAAGAAGGTATTTATTCTGTTTGAATAAATACTTTTTTATTTATTTTCATCAAGTATTTCTTCTAACTTTTCTGTTGTTTTTTTTCTTTGTTCTAGAATGCTTTTTGAAATTGCCTGCGTTATAATATCTAATATTTTTTCTGGTTGGTTTAATTTTGATTCTTCATGTAGAAATTCTTGAATCCCTTTAATTAAGTTTTCTAATTTAGTTTCACATTCTTTCCATTCTTTTGAAAGGTAATCTATTTGTGAGGCATAAGTTTCATGGATTATTTTACTTTGAAGTATTTCTATAACTTCTTCTCCTTTAAATTCATATTGGGAAATTTCATTAGTTAGCATCAAATAATTTCTATACTCTGGAGAATCTTTTAATTTTTTTTCATTTAATCCTTTAACTTTTTCATATAATAATAAAATATTTTGGAGTTTGCAAATAATATCTCTATCCATGTTTTTTACAATAAAAGTTTATTTTTAAGGATTTAGATACTTAAATTATATTTAAAGGATTATTTGCTTCTAGCTCTTCTTAGTTTTCTTTTATGCTTTTCTTTTCTAAGTCTTTTACGTTGCCATTTCCAACGCATTTGTCTTTTCTTTTTCCAACGTCTTGAGCTTCTTTTCATAGTTTGAGAAAGATAAATTTAGTTTAAAAAGGTTTTGGAGACAAATTTTAAACCCCGCTTGTAAAAACATGGATTGAATTTTTTTTAAGTATCTCCACAGCAGAAGTTATTGATTTTTCTCCAAGGAATATTGCAATTATTTGATTTTTTAATTCAGAGTTTGAAATCATTTCTGCAGTTTTTTCAGGTTCTGACATTGTTTGAGGAGTTAAAACAATTATTATTTGTCCAGAATAATTATGCTCTTTTAATTTTTCCAAAACTTTGCTGTAATCTGTTGTCGTCGCTGTTCCTAACACATCAATTATTTTATCTATTTTGAAACCTTTTTCAGAAAGTTCGTCTGTTAACAATGCCGCAGCTCCTCCTGCGTTTGTTAAAATAATTCCATTTTTGAAAGTTAATTTTTTTGAAATATCTATTTTTTTCAAGTTCAGCGCTTCGCTTAAAGAATTTACTAATTTTACTTTTGCTTGCTTAAAGGCACTTTTATAAATTTCATAATCTGTTGCAATGCTTCCAGTATGGCTTATTGCTGCTTTTTTTCCAGAATTTGTTTTTCCTGCTTTTATTACGATTATTTGTTTTTTTGAATTTTTACAAACATCTATAAATTTTTTTCCATCTTTTAATCTTTCAATATAACAAATAATTTTTTTTGTATTTTTGTCTTTGTTATAATATTCTGCAAAATCTGCAAAATCCAAATCAATCATGTTTCCTAAACTTACATAACCTGAAAAACCTAAATCCAAATCTGCAAGATAACTCCATAATGCTCCACTTTGACTTAAAAATGCAATGTTTCCTTTCTTTGGAGTCAGTCTTGAAAAAGTAGAATCTAAATTTAAATGTGGATTAAAAATTCCAAAACAGTTTGGTCCGAGGATATTTAATTTGTATTTTTTTTCTAATTTTAATAATTTATTATTCAAGGTGTATTTCTTTTTCTCAGAAAATCCTGCAGAGATTATTATTACATCTTTTATGTTTTTTTTACAACATTGTTTTAAAACTTTTGGAACAAATTTTGCAGGAATTGCAATTATCACTAAATCTATCTTTTTATGATAATCTAAGATTGTTTTATACGCTTTTTTGTTTTCAATTAATTCTGAATTGGGATTAATTGGAATTAATTTGCCGTTGAATAAATTCAATTTTTTCATTAAAATATTTCCAATTTTTTCAGGATTGTTTGAAGCTCCGATTAAAGCAATTGTTTTTGGGTTTAGAAAATCGTTCACATCTTTTAGGTTTGTCATGTAATTATTCCGAAAACTATATATAAATAAATTTTGTTTATGATTTATGAAGTTTTTTAGCGAAAAAAGAGCTGAGCATTTTTTAGAAAAAAATGGTTTTGTGATTGTAGATAGTTATTACGTTCGTTCTAAAAGAAATGTTAAGAGAGCGTTGAAGGTTATTGGCTTTCCTTGTGTTATGAAAGTTGCAGGAAGAAAGATAGTGCATAAAGCAAATTTAGGAGGAGTAAAGATTAATATCAAAACTTATTCTCAGGCGTTGTCTGAATTTTCAATTTTAAAATCAATTAAAGATTCAGAAGGAGTTATTTTTCAGAAAATTGCTAAGGGAAATGAATTTATTTTGGGAATTAAAAAAGCAACTGAATTTGGACATGTAATTGTTTTTGGGGTTGGTGGAAGCGGAGTTGAATTTAAAAAAGATTTTGCATTTCGTATTTGTCCTGTTTCAAACAAAGAAATTTTAGAGATGATTCGTGAAACAAAAATTGGAAAAAAACTTTCAGAAAAGAATATAAAATCTTTAAAAGAAAATATTTCAAAATTAAATTATCTTGTAGAAAAATATCCTGAAATTTCTGAATTAGACATTAATCCTTTTTTCTTGGATAAAGGAATTGGAAAAGTTGTTGATGCCAGAATTGTGTGGGAATAAAATGAAGAAAAAAATTAAATTTTATGGTTCATTTAATGAGAATGAATTTACAAAGGATTCTAATGAATTAATTATGGTTGCAGAGAAATAATTTATATTTTAATCTTTTGATCTCTTCTGCAATGTTGAGCATTTCTTCTTTGATCTTTTGTCATTTCTAAAATATTTTCAGAGTAATTTCTTAAAAGAGAATATTGTTTTGTTCCAAAAGAATCCAAATGGTTAGCTTTTCGCCATTTATTTAAATTTTTTTTATTAATTCCACCCATTTTCTTTAAATTCTTTTTAATTGATTCATACATGATTATTATTTCATTATGCATAATGTCATATTCAGTTTTATTTTGTTTATTCCAATATTGTAAAATTGATTTGGTAAGCATATATCCGAGTTGGGGTTTTTTTGCAAAGTACATTAAAGCATCTTCCAAATAGAAATTAAGTATATTATATTCATCTTCCCCTAAAATTACTTTTTTTGCTAAAGCAGAGTCTGAAATAATTTTATTTAATTCTTTTTGATTAAATAATGAGAGTTGTTTCATAGCTTTTGAATTTTACAATCTTTTATAAGAATTTGTATTGTTTTGAATATATCTTGTTATTCTATATTTGGTTCGTTATTATTTTCTTCTTCTTGAGTCCAAATTGGTTTTGGTTTTTCACAACAATCTGAGCAATAATTTTTGTAAATTTCATAAGAACTAGCTTCTTGTGTTTTAATTATTATTTTTGAATAAGTATCTTCTGAAATTGTTGATATTTTAAAATCTTGTTTTTGTGCAAATGTAAAAATTAATGAAATTATTAATCCAATTGCAATTAAGATTGATGCTCCTAAAATTAAATTGATTGATGTTTTTCTTTTCATTCATTTTTTGAAGCTGAAAGGACTTTAAAAAGGTTGTTTATTCCTTGTGAATTAAAAATGTTTAAAAGTTATGAATTGTTAGGATTTTTGACAAATCGTGCCCCGATAGTTTAGAGGCCAAGAACGCTGCCCTCTCAAAGTAAGAATAGAAAATTTCAAGAAATTTTTGAAAGGTTCTTAGAAGAGAGGTGATCTGAGCTCGATGAGAGTATAGGTCTAGCATCTCAATGCAACCGCTCATCACTTGTCTGAGAATATTTTTATTCTTGGAGAACGGCAGTGACCCGTGTTCAAATCACGGTCGGGGCATTTTTTAAAAAATATTCTTTATAATTTATATTTTTTATTACAATAATAGTTATAAACTATATTTTTTTAAAAAGATAATGTTGGAATATAAAAACAAATTATCTAAATTTCCTAGTTCAAAAAAATATCTTGAATTTGGATTAAAACAAGCTGAATCAGTAAATGAAAAATTCAAAAATTGGTATTATAATCAAGCTTTTTTTCCAGTAGCTAATTCAGGAATATCCTCTGAATTTAGTTTATTAACTTTAGACGGACATTCAGATCATATTGGAATTGGAGGAAATGGATTTAATATAGAATATGAGGATAGAGTTCAATGGCAATTAAATTTTTTAGGTGAAATAAAAAATGAAAAATTATCAGAGGCTCTTTTACATGAAAAAAGACTTCCAAATATAACTACTTTTAACAGTGCACCTTATATTTTTGATACAGCAAATTATATTCAAATTGGTGTTAGTAATGGTAAAATAGGTTGGGTTAAAAAAGGAGAATTTCCAAAAAGCATTTGTGCTAAAGAAGATTATGATGCAGTAAATAAAGCATTAAGTTCAGGAAAACCCTTGGAAAAAACCCCTATTATTGGTGTTCAGACTGATGTTCGAAGAGAAGCTTTAGCTGGTTTTGAAGCAGCTTATTATTGGCAATGTTTTAGAGCAATGATTGTTGATTGTTCAGATGTTCTTCATAAAAGACTTAAAGAAGAAATATCAGAAATGGGAAAAATAGATTATAATAAGAGTGAGTTTATTCGTTCACGTTCAGAAAATGTTTATCCATTTTTTGTAAGTTTTTTTCCTGATGTTAGATTAAAACAAAATAAATCAACGTCACTTAAAAAATTTTATCATCCTGGAGCTCTTGAAGCAACGATTGCTTTAGAGTTAGAAAATGGATTTTATCATCAATTTGGAGGATCTGATTCTTCAGAGCGTCCTATTTTTTCTGCGAAGGGTTTTCCAATAGAAGTTTCTGGAAATGATAAAAAATATGATGCAAGAATAAAATTTCAATTAAATCCTTTTGGTTCTTCTATTCAAGAAGATGAGCAAACACAAGTTGTTCTTTCAAAAACTATAAGAAAAAAATATAATAATTTTTCTATTGATAAAGAAGGTAATTTTATTTTTACATTTGATTTAAAAAATGCAAATAAAATTGAACAAGAAATTAGAGAAGGTTCAAAAGATACTTCTCTTCATGTTATGTCTAGAGTTCTTGTGGAAAATTTAAGATTAATGCATGAAAGTTTAAATGAATGGTATGAAAAGAAAATTCCTGCTCTTGAGGAAGAACATCAAGTGGCAATTCTTAATCGAAGACATTCTCATTTTTTGGGATTAGAAAAAAATCTTAAATGATTTTTTTAAGGAAACTTCTTTTGAAAAAGTTTGATTTAGTAAAGTTTAAAGAGTTTTGATGGTTTAAAAAAAATATGAAAAATAAAGAAATAATAAAATCTGCATTAATTAATGCCTTGAGCACAGCACTTTATGTAGTAGTCATTGCTTTATTTTTTTATTATGGAAGTAAAGGGATTTTTGAAAATAATCCCACAATTTTTATTCCAATTGCAATTCTTTTACTTTTTGTTTTTTCAGCAGCACTTACAGGGTTTTTAGTTTTTGGTAAACCTATTATGTTATATTTGAGTGGAAAAAAACATGAAGCTTTAGTTTTATTTTCTTATACTCTTGGAATTCTTTTAATTATTACAATTGTTGCTTTATTTTTTCTTATTATTTGGAGTAAATAAGAAAGATAAAAATTAAAAAGTAAAATAATTTTTCTTCCCAAAACTTTTTTAATCTCTGAACTTGTTTTATTTTTGTCTTGATTTATTCAAAAGCTTTAAAAATAGAAGTATCTTAATTAAAAATGTAATACGAGGTGAAAATGAAATTAAAAGTTAAAAGCTTTGCAATTCTTATTTCTTCTCTTTTAATATTGTTTTCTATTTATTTTGTTTTTGCTTTGATTGTTTCTCCTTCTTCATATTCTGTAAATGAATCTGTTACCTCTTTGTATAATATAACAATTAGAGATGTAAATATAACACAAGTTAATATTACTCTCCCTGCTAATTTTACATTTAGTGCAACATCAAATGGAACAAACGCGAGTAATGTAGTTCGTGCTAATTTTACGAACATTACAGGAAATATTTTAATTTGGACAAATTCTACTTCACAATTTTATCTTATTAATGGAACTAATACAACAACTTTTTGGTTTAATGCAACTGCAAATTATCCCGGAAATTATAATTTCAGTGTTTCAGTTATGAATGCTACAAATACTTATGTAAATAATTCAATTAATATAACTGTAAATGATACTACTAATCCAACTGCTTCTTTTGGAGTAAATCCCGTGGATGTTTTTAATTCTTCAACAGCAAGTTTAACTTTTGATTTAAAATGTTCTGATGGATATTCTGTAAATGATGCAGAGCTATGGGGTAATTGGAGTGGTTCTTGGGCTCTTAATCAAACAAATGCTTCTATGGTGAATAATACTTTTTGGAATGTTAGTTTAAATTTATCTGATGGATTTTATATTTGGGGTGTTTATTGTAATGATTCTGCAATAAATTCAGATTGGACAAATACAAATAGGACTTTGGTTGTAGATGTAACTAATCCTACTGCAGTAGCTTCTTGCACTGCTTCAACTATTCATACAGGAGATTTAATTACATGTTCTTGTTCAGGAACAGATGCTACTTCTGGAGTGAATTCAACTTCTGCGGGTTCAACACCCGATACATCCAATGGCGGGACTTACACTTATACTTGTAATGTCATCGATTTTTCTGGTAATTCTGCAAGTAGTACTTTTACATATACTATCAGTGGTGGAGGAAGTTCGTCTTCTTCGACAACAAGTAATAATTTTTGGAATAAAGGAACTTTTTTTATTTCAGATTCTCAATTTAAAGAATCTTTTTCTCAAGAGCTTTCTAAACAGCAACGATTTAAAGTTAATGTAGAATTTGAATCTCATTATATTGGTGTTGTTGATTTAACTTCTTCAACTGTAACAATTAACGTTTCTTCTAATCCACAACAAGCAGTTTTAATAGTTGGAGATGAAAGAAAATTTGAGGTTAATGGAGATGAATATTATGATATTTTAGTTAAATTAAATTCTATTAATGGAGAAAAGGCAAATCTTACAGTTCAATCTATAAATGAATTTATTACACAAGAACAAATAATTGAGGAAAAAGAAAAAGAAGATTCTTCAAAAAATTTAAAAGATATAGAAACAGAAAAAACTTTTAATAAATTAAAGGGTTTGTGGTGGTTGTGGGTTCTTATTATATTAATCTTATCCGTTGGAGGATACTTTTTATTTAAAAAATCTTCAAAGAAAAAAGTAAAATAATTTTTCTTCCCAAAACTTTTTTAACTCTTGAACTTGTGTTAGTTTTGTCTTGTTTTGCTATACAGATAAGTTTTTTAGCCCTGTAGTACATCATAAGGAAACGAGGTTTCCTTGATGCTCAACTTTCCCTAGACACTGAACAGCAACTTCAGAATTGCCTCCGACGAAGTTGCAGAAAAATTTATTAAATCAATTAATAGATGTTTTATATGGATAAATTGTTTAAGCCCTGTAGTACAGCGGTCAAGTATTTCGGACTCTGAATCCGGAGACCTAGGTTCGAATCCTAGCAGGGCTATATTGTTTAACAAAAATAACATTTAATAAAAAATTATATTTCAAAATTTTAAAAGAAGTTTTATAATTTTATTCTTAAGTCACTTGCGTCTTTTAAATTAGAATTATGTTGGTCAAGTCTTCCACTCGTTAAGCAATCAAAACAAATATGGACTGTTCCATCTTTTTCTTTTATCATTCCTTTATCGTTGCATTTCTTACAAATTGGTTCTCCCATGTTTTTATTAATATTTTGCCTTATTTAAGGTTTTGTAGTTTGAATTATATATAACATTTAAATTAAGAAATCTTTTTATACATTAATATCATTAATTTTTTATGGTAATTGGTATAGCTTTTGTTGTTCTTGCAATTTTAATCGTAGGTATTTGGGTTGTCATCGAAGCGAAAAGAATGAAACACAAACTTTTTGCAATTTTTTTGATAGTTCTTATTTTAGTTACATACATTAGTTTTGCATCGGTTTTGAGAAATAATAATGTTGATTTGAAAACTTCTGGAGGCATTGTTACTGCAGGAAAACTTTATTTTTCTTGGCTTGGAGGAATATTTGGGAATCTTAAATCTGTTACAAATTATGCTGTAAAACAAGATTGGAAAGTTTTGAATGAAACTAATGTTAGCGTGAAAAATGTTTCTGAGAAGAAATCATTGTTTGGAAAATAAATTAAAGTAATGTTTTTAAAGTATATATTCCACTATATATAATGGCTAAAAAAAGAGGAGTTAAAAAAAAGCCTTCTAAAAAAAGTGTTAAAAAAAGAACTATAAAGTTCCGTCCTAGAATTGATTCTTTTATTTTCAAAAGAGAAAAAATTCTAGTTAATTTGTTAAAGTTTTTAGCATTTTTTGTAGTTTGTTTAGTGCTTTATTTTGTTACAAATAACTATCTTTTATGGATTTTATTTGGAATCGGAGCAATAATTGGTGGTGCTGTTTCATTTGCACTCATCCTAATGTGGATTGCTTTAGCAATTTCAAAAAGAAATGCTAATAAAAGAAAATAATTATTCTTTTTATTTTTTAATTTTATTAATTTTTAAATATATTTTTGAGTATAATCATCTTTAAAAGGTCAGATAATTAATTCAAATTATGGATAAATCAATAAAAGATAAATTAGATAATCCGGAGATTATTAAGGGAATGGCTGAGCATTTGTTAAAAAATTTTGGGGTTTTTGATTTTGAATTTGTTCATGATCCAAAAACAAGTAATGATGAATGTCTTTATACTTTTATAGATTTTCCATCTAAAAATTTGTTGATTAGAGGATATGGAAATTTTCCAAAAGAATTTCAAGATTTTTATTATAAAAATCCTCAAATCGGTAATAAGAAAGATATTTTAGAAAGTTTTCTTTATCTTGTACATAATTTTAGATCTCCATTTGGTACCTTATCTATTCTTAGAGAAGATTTTCGAGTTTTTGAAATCGAAAAGGATAGATTAAAAATTTTTGAAAAAGGTCCTTGGCAGAAATATTTAGCAAAAGTTTATTTATCAACTTTAAGTGAGCCATTAATTAATGATCCTTCTGTGAATATTCTTGAAACAAGCCACAGCTGAGGATTGAACTCAGGACCTTTACATTACCAATGTAACGCTCTACCGACTGAGCTACTGCGGCTTTTTGTTTTTTGATTTTCAGTAGCGAGGAGGCCGATGGAAATTTATATTTCTCTACCGACCTGAGCTACTGGGGCATTGTTTAAATCTTTAATTTAAAATGTTTAATTAATTTTCTAAAGAGTTCTTGATTTTAATTCTTCGAAAATTTCCTTTAAATCTATTTCAAGAATTGAAATTGGCATTTTTATTTTCCAGTTTTTTAATATTTTAGGATGAACTTCTCCGAAAAAACCAATAATTTTATTCTTAAAATTAATTTCAGCTGTTCTTCCATCGATTAAATGCAAGGGGGTATCTTTTTGTGATTCTTTGTATTCTAATTTAATATTCATCATTTTTTCTAAATAATTTATTACTTGTTTCATATCTGTGAAGTTTCCAGGAGCAATCCCTATACTTAGTTTTTCTTTTTCAATTATTTCTTTTTGAGATGATTTTTCAAAAATTTTTCCGATTTCAAATATTTTTTGAGGATATTCTGAATCAATGTTTCTTGAAAATGTTTTTAAAATATAAGAAGAAAGGTTTTTTCTTAAGATATTGTATTCGGTTTTTGATTCAATTAAAAAGATACAATCCTTTTCTGTTTTTTCTGGTATTCCCATTTTTTCGAATTGATCTGGTAATGTTGTTAAATGAAAGTTGGAAACTTCCAAAAAATTTAATCCAATTAAAATTTCGCTAATTTTTTTCTTGCAATTTTCTTCAAAGTTTTCTTCTCCAATGCTTGAAATATTTGGAATTTCTGGAACAAAATTTTCATAACCATATGCAATTGCTATTTCTTCTATTAAATCAACTTCATGAAGAATATCTGTTCTCCAAGGAGCTATTTCTACTTCTTTTGTTTTAGAATCATAATCATGTCCCATTTTTTCAAATAATTTTTTCAAATCTTTTTCTTGTAAATTTAATCCAAGTAATTTGTTTGAGTTTTCCAACGAGAATTTTATTTTTTCAGTTTGAAAATTTGGTGTAATTCTGTTTTCTCTTGATTTTATTTTCATTTGATAAACTTTTCCACCAATATCTGCAAAAGTTGAAGATAAGATATTTATGCACTTTTCCAAAACATCCAAATTATATCCAGAGCATTCTATAAAAATATCTTTTGTTTTTTCATCAACTCTTCCTGTGTTTTCTGAATTTATTATCGGAGGCATACTTAATACTTGATTATTTGAATCATGAAATATTGGAAATTTTACTTTTCCTTTTAATAAAGAAGCATAGTCTCTTCCTGTGGGATGTCTTTGTAAAATTTCAAGTCCAGACATTTCTTTTCCTCCAGGAGAATCTAACGGAATAAATTTTATTTTATCTGGTTCAAGTGCTTTATAATATATCGGTAATTTTATTTTTTCTAGAGGATAAACGCCAATTGCTAATTTTTTTCTTTTTCTTCCAATTGTTGCATGTAGCTTTTCCTGAATGTCAATTATTTCTTTTATTTTTTCGTTGTCTAATTTCAAATCTTTAACAATTGCACAAGCAGTGAAAGGACGAATATCTTTTACAGATGAATCCACAATTATTTCATAATCTTTTTCTGGTTTGTTCAATTCATATTTTTTTAATCCAGGTTTTTTTTCTAAGAATGCTAAAAAAGAACGTTTGAATCCAGAGTAAGACAATAAGTCAGGACGATTTGGAAAAATTTCAATTTCAATTTCTTCTTCATTAAAAGATTCTAAGGGTGTTCCGAATAATGCAATTCTTTGTTGCATTTTTTCATCTAATTTTCCAATGTCTTTTTCAAATTGTTTTCTTGATATTTTTATATTTGCCATCTTATTTTATCCAAGTTTTTATATTTCTCAATTGAGTTAAATCATTTTTGTATAAATCTCTTAAATCTTTTATTTCATAATAATCCATTAAAATTCTATCAAAACCCGGACCCCAAGCTAAAACAGGAATATACTCTCCTAAAAGTGGAACAACAACTTCTGGACGTAAAATTCCTGCACCGCCTAATTCAAGCCACTTGTTTTTTTCAGGATGCCACACATTTATTTCAACTGATGGTTCTGTATATGGAAAATAAGCAGGAGTAAATCTTATTTTTTCAAATCCCATTTTTTTGAAGAATTGTTTTAAATATCCTAGCAAATGTCTGAAATTTGCATTTTTATCGATGACAATTCCTTCTGTTTGATTGAATTCAAAACCATGAGACCAATCAACTGTTTCATTTCTAAAGCATTTTCCAATTGCGAAAAATTTTTCTGGTTTTTCAAATTTTTTTAATTCATAAAGTTTTAAAGCAGATAAACAAGTTGTATGTGTTCTTAAAACAAGTTTTTTTGCTTCTTCTTCATCCCATTCATAATTCCATCCTTTGCTTTTTGAAACTCCTTTTTCATGAGCTTCTTTAATCATTTTCATTATTTTTTTATCATTAATTTCTGTTTTTTCTTTTAGAAAAAAAGTGTCTTGCATTTCTCTAACTGGATGATCTTGTGCTGTGAATAATGCGTCGAAATTCCAAAAACTAGATTGAACAATATTTCCATTCATTTCTTTAAATCCCATTTCTTTCCATATTTCTCGAGCATAGTCTATTGCTGAATTAACAAAATGTCTTTTCCCACCATATATTCTTGGAACGTGTCCGTTAATATCATATCTTCTAAATTTTTTTCCTTTCCAATTTTTTTCATCTTTTATTATTTCAGGTGAAAGTTGTTCTATTAAGAATTCTGAATTTAAATTTGATTTTAAAAGTTCTTTTCCTAATTCAGTTATTTCTATTTTTATATCTTTTTTTTCTTGTATTTCGACGATATTTTTTCTTTTTTGCAAGGATTCAAAAGCAAATTTTTGTTCAGGTGTTAATTTATCATAATCTAAAGGAATATTTTCAATGAAAATTTCTTCAAGACTTTTTTTTGCAATTTCTTCTTTGTTTGCATTGAAAATTATTTTTTCATTTTTTAATTCAATCAATGCCTTTTTCTTTAATACTCCAATCGAAGCCTTGAATTCATCATTTGAAAGTTTTGTTTCTTTTTGTGCATCTTTTAATGTTAAAATTCTTTTTGCGTTAAGTAAATTTAGTAAAATTCTTTCTGGAAGCCCCTTTCTCTTATATAAAATTCCATTAATTCCTAATTCAATTATTTTCTTTTTTAAAAAATTTAATTTAATTATTTCTTTTTTATTTAGATATTCTAATGCTCTTAAAACAGTTGTTCTATCTAAATTTGATTTTTTGCAAATATCTTCTATATTTTTTTCTTCAAGATGTGGAAAGATTTTTCTTTCAATAGGACTTAAAGATTCGATTATCTTTTGGTTTGTCATGATATTTTTTGGTTATTTTAGTTAAAAAATCTTTGTTTTATGGTTAAATTTATATACATTCTTGATTTTTTAATAAAATGAATAAAAAGGGGTTATCATCTGTTGTTACAACAATTTTAATTATTGCAGTGTCAATTGTTGTTTTAGCTATTTTAAGTTTTGTTGTTATTAATCTTGTTAGAAATGGTGGGTCTATGATTTCTCTCGGGCAGTTCACAATAGATGTTAGTCTTAAATCTGCAAGCATTGATTATGATGATGGAACAGCGAATGTTAAAGTTGCAAGAGGTGTTGGAAATAGTAATTTAATTGGATTAAAATTTGTTTTTGAAGATTCTTTAAATTCAGAAGTTGTTGAAAGACGTTTTACAGATTTGGATGAATTAGAAGAAAGGACTTTTGTTTTTAATTTAACTAGTGAATGTCCCAATTTAATTTTAACAGATATTCGAAAAGTTTCAATTGTTCCAATTATTTTATCTGACGATGAAAAAGAAATTCTTGGGTCAATTAATAAAGATAGTGGTTCATTTACTTTTGATTTAACTAATCAAACTGAAAGTTTTATTGAACCTTCATATTGTACTGAAAATTCAGATTGTGGAATAGATTATTTAATTGATGGAACTAGATATTGTTCTTCAAATAATCTATATCAATATAAGAAAATTTATACGTGTAATTTGGGTTTTTGCACTGCTGTTTCTGAACCAATAATGTTAGAAGATTGTGCATATTTATGTTTTGTAGATTCTTGTATTTCAGAACAAGTTTCTTGCAACCCTGGGCAAATTGAAGAAGATTGTGGTGTTAATGGATGGACTGGTCCTAAAACCTGTTCTGTTGAGGGAGATTTGGATTCAGTAATACAAGATTGGAAAGAATATTCTTGTATAGATCATACATGTTCTGTAGAAATTTATTCACAAACTTTTCAAGTTTGCACTTCTGAAGAAATATGTTATGAAGGAGCATGTTTTATACCGCTTGAATGCACTCAGAATTCAGATTGCGATCTTGGTGAAACTTGTAACGAGGGAAGTTGTGTTACAGAAATTGCTTTAAATTCAGGAGCAATTACTTCAATATGGCCTTTTGGAATTGGGGAATATTTTGATAGCACTAGTTTAACAGATCCTACAATTGAAAGTTACGTTGGTAAATATATTTCTTTTTCTGGAAATCAACAAGGCTGTTTAGAAATTGTAGAACATTTGTGGCCTGCTAAACCAAACGGAGCACCTTATGTTAGATTAAATGTAAGTTCAACAAATATTTCTGCAGGAGAAAATTATTACATTTGGGAAACTAATTTTTATTGTAATATTTAATTTTAAAAATTAGTTATTTTTTAACATCCACGTCGGCATACCTAAAACAGAACTTAATGAATCTAAATTATATTTTTGATTTTTAGATATTTCTTTTTCAGAAATAAATTCCATTTGAATTTTATTTTTGTTGCATAATTTTATATTTTGAACAATTCTTGCAATAATTTTTTCTTTTTCTTTTGATTTTTTCAATTCATCAAGATTTATTCCAAGTTTTATTTTTTTGTTTTTCATTACTTTCGCCATTACTTGATTAAATCCTGAATTTCTTTGTTTTTGAAAATCTTTTCGATTTTCAAGTTTTAGTAAAAGAATTTTAATTTCAAGTTTTTCAATGACTTTTCGATTTAATTCATCGTCTTCACTTGTGAAAATTATTTCTTTATCTTTATTTTTTTTTATTAAATCTCTTAATTTATTAAAATCTTTTTCTATCAAAATAATTCTTTTTTTATCCATTTACCTTTAAATTAAGAAGAATTTATAAATCTGTTTTTATTTATTTCTTAGATAAAATGGGGGATAAAAAAGGGGTGTCATCAGTTATTACAACTCTTTTAATAATTGTTGTTGCATTAGTTGCAGTAGTTATTGTTTGGGGGGTTGTCAAGAATGTTTCTGATAAAACAAAAGAAAGGGCAGTTTTAGATGTTCTTTTAATAGATTTAGATATTCAAAAAGTTACATTTAATCAATCTGAAAGCTTAGCAACGATTTGGATTAAGAGAAATAAAGGCGAAGGAAATTTAGTTGGAGTAAGATTTATTTTAACAAATGGGTATCATTCTCAAGTTTATGATGAAAATACAACGATGCAAGAATTAGGTTCTCAGGTTTTTCCTTTAACTTACAACGATAGTTTAAGTGAAATTTATGTTTCTCCGATTATTGAATTAAGTTCGGGTGAAAGAATTTATGGAGAAGTTTTAGAATATTACAAGTATGCAGAACCGAGTGCGTTGTTCTTGAATTTTTGTGGAAATGATATTTGTAATGAGGGTGAAGATGCTCAATGGTGTGGAAAGTGGAATGGTTTAGATTGTGACCCTGTATGTGGAAATTCTGTTTGTGAATCAAGTGCTGGAGAAACTATTATAAATTGTATTGTAGATTGTTATGCTATTTGTGGAAATCTTAATTGTGAATCTCCTTATGAAAATTCATCAAACTGTGCAGGAGATTGCCCTATAGCTTGTGGTAATTCAATTTGTGAAACAGGAGAAAATAATGAAAACTGTCATGGGGATTGTTTAACTGCTGTTTGTGGAAATACTGTTTGTGAATCAACTTATGGTGGTGAAAATTCATCAAACTGTGCAGGAGACTGTCCTGTGATTTGTGGTAATTCAATTTGTGAAACAGGTGAGTTTGGAGTTTGCCATCAAGATTGTCCTTATACTTTATCTTTTGAAAATTTAGGATACTCTGGTTTTGAATCTGGAACTCAGGGTTGGACATTTGGAGGAGTCAATAGTGAAAGAAGTAGTGTTTATAGTATGTCTAAGGACGATGGTTTAGTTGGTGGAAGTTATTCTGCACATATTCAAGATGATGTTACCAATTCTTATTTTTACAAATCTTTTAATCTTAGTGGTGGTTCATTTATTTCAATGAAGTTTTATTATCGTATCGTTGGTTTTGAAGGTTATGAATATACTGAAATTCTTTGTGATGGAAATCAAGTTTGGAATTTTACTTGTCCTGGAACTTGTAATTATTATTGGACCTTAAATACAATAAATATTACTAATGAAGATTGCGTTTTTGATGAATCTGTAATGATTAAATTTAATCGTGCGGGTCAAGGTTCTGATGATGATGCTTATTTCGATGGTATAAATTTAACTGTTGCAAGATATGTTCCCTTATAATCATTAACCAGAAATTGTTGTTCCAATAAATTTTTTATTTTTTAAGAAATTTTCTAATTCTTTTACATTGTCTCCGATGATATAAGTTGGAATTTTGTTTCTTAAAATTATTTTTGATGCAGATGAATCTAGAACAAAATGTAATCCTGGTTTGAATTTTATTTTATTTGCCATTTTTTCAAATTCTTTCCAAGATATTTTTGGAATAAATTTTGCGTCTTTGTGTTCTAAAGGGTTTTTATCGTGAAGTCCTTTTGGAACATTTGTTAAATTTATGAATCTTGCTTTTAATTCTTGTGCAATTTCTGCAGAAGTTGAATCAGATGTTTGATGTGGTTGATATTCTAATGCACCGCAAAAAACAATGTCTTGTTCTTTTAAATAATGTTGAATTTCATACATTGTGTGAGGAATTCCTTTTATTGGATTTAATCCGAAAAAATAACTCATAAATCTTGCATTAGTTCTAGTAGAAGATATTCCAATTAAACTTTGAAATCGTTCGTCTTTTCCTATTTGTTTTAATGCAGTTATGTATTCTCGAGCAATACTTCCTCCGCCACATACGACGACAAATTTATATTTGTTTGTATTTTTTAATAAAATTTCTTTGAATTTTTTTAAATAATTAAAATTTATCTTATTTGGAATTATTAAGCTTCCACCTAAGCTTAAAATCAATACCTCTTTTTTCATGTATTTTTTAAGTTTTTCTTATTTTTAAGAGTTTTTAATGTTGAATTTCAGTATACAAATTATTTTTAAGGGTGGTTTTGTAGTTTTAGCATGGGAAGAGAAATAAATATTGGTCCATACATTGCAGAAAGATTAATCTTTTTTAAAAAAGGACGGAATCTTTTAGATACAATTCAAGATGAAATTCCTGATGCAGGAAGGTTTGGAAAAGTGAATATATATGACTTGGAATTTAAAATAAAAACAATTGATAGAGAATTTATTGTTGATGTAGGTCCTTTAAAGAAAGAGGATTGGTATCTTTTAGAAGAGCATATTTCTAGGTTGAAAGATAATTCTTTTTGGGAAAGTGATAATAAATTAATGGATTTTAAAAAATGTATTGATAATAATTCATCTTTTGTTAGTAATAAGAAAGAAGAAATAATTAATAAAAACAAACTTAGAATTTCAGGAGTTTTTTATAATTTTAATGAAAAATTTTCTTATGATTATGTTCTTAATTGTATTGTTAAACCTTTAGGCTTATACAAAAATTTTCCAAGAAAAATTTTATCTAATAGTAAATAATTTGTTGTCTTTCACATTGAAAATTCCAAGCCTTACTCCAGAGTCAATCCATCCATGAGCATAATTTAGTGCTGCAAACGCATTTACATAATCTTGTTTTTTTTCAAAATATTCTGCATCTGAAATATAATTTTTTGCCATGTTGATTATTTCTTTTGCAGAATTTTCTTTTCCTTTTATAATGTTTTTTTGAATTATTTCAAACGCTGTTTTTGTGACATGAAAATATTTCTTTAATTTGTCTTTTGTTATCTTATTTTCCATTTTATTTTAATTAATTGCAAATATTTAAATAATTGGTTTTCATTAGTAAAATGTTAAAAGAGTAAGATGAAAAAATTATTTGGAATTTTAGGAATTTTTGTATTAGTTTTTGCAGCAGGTGCTTTTGCTATTGAATCAAACCCAAATTCTTTTAATACAAATTCAATTGTAAAGCAAGTAGCTGAAGATAGAGGTTTGGATGCAGAGAAAGTTCAAGAAGTTAAACAAGTAGATTTTGAAAATCTTCCTGAAGAAATAAATATAGAAAATATTGATACAACAAATTTAGCAATGTATGAAGTTGCTTATGAAGGCGAGGAAAAGCCATTTTATGTTATAACTGTTTCAAATGAAGTTTTTGATAAGGTTCAACAAAGTGTTGCAGGAAAATTATTAATTAATTTTGGTTATGCAGAAGAGATTAAGGAATCACAATTTTTAGAAACTTCAACAGGAGTTCAAACAAGTTATGAAAAAGGATATGTTATGATGAGAAAAGGAAGTATTACTGGAATGTCTACTAATTTAGAAGTTTTGAATTCAGGCTCTACTGGACAAGTTGAATTAATAATTTATAAAAATGGAGAAGAAATTGGATTTAGAAATTCAATAGTTAGTGAAAATTCAGGAATAAAAAATGATTATGATGTTCAATCAGCAAACATTTTGAATTTTGAACCTGGAGATGTTATTTCTGTTTACGCTAAGATAAATGGCGAGGTTTTAATTAAAGATGTTACAACAATGATAGAGGTAGAATATTTTTAATAAAATGAAAGGAGGTTTAAAATGGTAAGAGAAAGAGACAAGCGAAATTTAATAATTGCAATTTTAGCAATTGTAGTGATAGTTTTAGTTTTGGTATTACTTTACTTTTTTGTTGTTAAACCTAGTATAAATAATTACATAATTACCAAACAAATAGAAGCACAAAGTTATATTTTTGCAGATATGGTAAATCAATTACAAACAAAAGGTTATTATCAAGTTACTTTAGGAAATTCAACCATTGTTTTAGTTCCTCCACAAGCTTCTTAATTAATTTTATTTAATTTTTGTTTAAAACTATACGTAAAGTTTTAAATAGATTGTTCTCTATTTTTATTAATAAAATTTACTTACAAAATGGCTTATAAAAAATATATAAAAAAAGATGGTAAACTTTATGGACCTTATATATATTCTAGTAAAAGAGTAGACGGAAAAGTTGTTTCAGAATATCATGGCATTAAAGAAAAAAAAGATTTCAAAAAATTTTTGTTTATTGGTGGAGGAGTTTTAATTCTATTAATTTTAATATTTTTTCTTTTTTTCTTTAAATCAAGAGTTAGTTCAAATGTAATTTTAGACTTATCTGGAAGTTATTCATCAGGAAAAATTAGTGATGGTGTTTTAAGATTAAGTTTAAAGCAAGGTGAATTAATTCCAGATTCTGCAAAAATAATTCTTGAAAATAATGGTAGTACTTATGAATATTTTTTAAAAGACTTGATAAGTGAGGAATCTGTCAGTGGAAATTATTATGTTCGAGGAACTGACATTTCAGGAGAAGGTTCTGGATATGGATTAGTTGGAGAAGAAAAAATTTATCCAGATGTTTATTTTAGATTAAATGTTTATTCTGAAAATATATCTGAATTAAACGAATCTGATTCAACTGGCGGAAGTTCTAGTGAAGAAATTATTGAAAATAATAATTCAGAAATAATTGAAGAAAATAATTCTGAAGAAATAATTTCTGAAACTGAAAATATTGAAGAAGAAAATGTAGAGCAAGAAAGTTCTGAAACTGTTGAACAAGAAAATGTTGTTGAAGAAACATCTGTCAATGAAAATGCTAATACTGAAGAAACACAAGCAATTGTCGAGGAATCTTCATCTAGTGAAGTTTCTTCTGATACAAGCACTGAAGTAAGTTCTGAAAATTCTGTGAGCGAAGTTAGTTCAAGTTCTGAAAATAGTGAAAGTTCTTCAGAAGGAAGTGTAGAAACTTCTTCTGAAAGTAGTGCTTCAGAAAGTTCAAATTCTGCAATAACAGGTGCAGTGATTGGTGGTTTTTTTCAAAGAATTTTTCGAGCAAATCCCACAGGACAAGTAAGTTCTGATTTAATTGAAGAAGAAATTCAAGGAGATGTTTCTTATGAAAGAGAATTCAAATATTCTTTAGTTGATGGAGAGGATGTTGAAATTATTGAAGGAAGTGTTAAAACAGATACAAAAGAATTGTCTTCAAATGTTTTAAATATTGAAAAAAATGGAAATGAAATTACTATTACAACAAATTATTATGAATCTCAAAATGGTTTTGGTGAAGGGTATCTTGGAAACGAAAATAAAGAATTAATTGTGAATTTAAATGATTTGGGAATTGAGTTTGCAGAAGGAGATTTGAAAGTTTCTGTGGTTTATTCTGATGAAGAAATAATTTCTTTAAATACAAAATTAGAAGAAAATGCTACATTTGAAAATGAGGAAATTATTGGAAATTTTACAGAAGAAATTTTAAACGAAACAAATGAAACAATTTTTGAAGAAAATATTACTAATAAAACTGTTTCAGTTTTTATTTTAAATAATGTCTCACTTACAGAACCTGAAAGAGAAATCTTGAACAAGAATTTTCCGAATTCTTCAATTTCAAGCGAGAGAAGTTTTTACAAAGATTGGATTTTAGTTGATTTTAATTTGGAAAATTATCATGTTCAATATAGCTATGATTCTTCTTTGAATGAATCTCTTTTAGAAGATTTAATTGAAAATGATAGAATTAATTGGTTGAAAGATATTGCAAATAGTCTGAGTTATGAAGAAGAAGTTCCTGTTTCTTGGGAAAATAGTTCTAAAGAATATGAAATTTAAAGAATATAAATATTTATAAATCAGTATTTTATTGTTAAATCATGGTAAAATATGTAGAATTTAAACCAAAAGAAATAATCTATCCAAAAGCAATAGTTATAATTCCTGATGCAGAACCTGCTTTAGGTTTTGCTCCAATTGAAGTTTATGATTCAGCAAGAGAAAAATTAATTAAAGATTTTAAAGGAAATAATAAGGCAATTGAATCTTTAACTCATGGAATTAATTTTAGAACTTTAACAGGTTCTCAATTTTTCTGGAATAATTATTTGAATAATTTCTTAAAAGAACAAGGAATAAATGGAAGAATTATGAATATAAATGATTTAGGAAAGATTTATGCTTTAGATGAAAACTTTTTTAGTAAGCATTATTCTGATACAATAAATTTATGTTTAAGGAGTAAAAAACTTGGTTGGGAAGATAATAAAAATATTTTAGAGTATTTAGTTAAACAAGTTAAACAAAGAGAAAAAAGTTTTCTTCCAAAAAATCCTTTAATTATTTCTAATTTAGAAATTGTAAATGATAATAATCCAGATAATTTTTATGGACTTTTATTAAAACTTAGAGAAGATTCAATTCTTGAAAATGATGAAAGATTTGCTTTTGGAAAAAATAAAATAAAATTTGAAAATGAATTAGGAAATGCTGAAAAAAATCTTTGGACAAAAGAAAAAGATTTGTCTGGGGTTTTTGCGGATAATAGTCAGAGTGTGAATTCTGACAATGACAATTTGTATAGTTCCAATAATAGTGGCTGGGTGGTTTTTGTGAGAGATTAAAAAAATAAAATTTTAAAAAATTGGTTTTGGAGGCATCATTGAATTATTAAAATTTTGAGAATTTGACATTCCAAAAGGTGATGGTGGTTGGTCCATATTTAAATTGTTCATTTTTTTAATCATGAAGTGAATTTGATTTTCTGTTTTAATTAAAGTTAAAATTAAATTTCCTAATGCAATTCTTGAAATTCCTTCAGAAATTGGTATTTTGGATTTTGATGAAAATTCATTCAAGATATTATTTATTTCTGTTTGGTTTAAAATTATTTCAGTAGGTTTTCTTCCCATTGTTCCTTCGACAACAACTTTTTCATTTGCACCCGGACATTCTATTAAATTAACATTTGAATCTTTTATTAAAACATCTAATTTTCCTAATTGAACATATTCAAATGTTTCAGAAGGTTGCAAATATTGTAATTTTTCTGGAAGTCTTGGTTCTGGAATTCTTAAAATTCTTGTATCTTTTTGGGTGTTTTGCGATGAGGGTTTTATTATTTCTATAAATTCAGGAAATTCTTTGTTCTTTGAAAAATCTATTTTACTTTTTTCTTTAGGTTGTTCAGTTTTTAATGGAGATTTTAATTCTTTTAAAATTTCTTCATTTGTTTTGTTGTGACTTTTTTCTTTTACTTTTTCAATTATTTGTTCTCTTGTTAATGGTTTTATTATTCTTATTCTTCCAGGATAATTTAATTTTTGTTTTTGATTAATTAATGCATTTAATCTATATATTGGGTCTAACTTGTAATTTTTTATTAATTCTTTTGTAAAAGTCATTAGAAAAATTTCCCTTTTTTCAACGGGAATTTCTTTTATCATTTTGTAATTTAATTTGGAACATTGAATTCTGGAGACCAATCAGTATCTTCACCTTCTTCTTGCACAACTGATTTTTTTGTTCCCAATTCTTCTTGAATTTTATTTAATGGTTTTATTGTTTCGTTATTTGATTTTTTAGACATTGGATATTTTGAAGGAATTTCATTCATTGGTTTTGGTGTTGAAAATTCATTGTATCTTTCTGTTGGTTTTGAATCATGAATCATGGTTATTCCTCTTGCAATTATTTTATTTTGTTCTAATAATTTATCTATTCGTGAAAGTAATTCTGGATTGTTGTCTTTTTCTTCTGTTATTTTAAAATCTTTTGCTGTAAGAGTTTTTGCAGATTCTTCAAATAAATCTAAAAGTTCTGTCATTCTGTTTGATAAATTTTCGAAGTTTTCAGAAAGAGATGTCATAACTTTTTGAAGAGAAACAAAGTTTTCAATTAATTTTGATTCAAATTCTTTATTAGATGCTTTTTTTGGAGATTTTTCTTTGTTTGTTTTTTTTGTCATAATCCCCTCTTTTTTAGTCATATCTCTAAGATGTGATTTATATTTATAAACTTTGTTGAGTTAAAAAATTCCTAGAATATCTGAATCTTTTTTTGATAAGTGTTCTGTTGAATTTTGGTTTTCAAAATCTTTTTCAATTCTTTGTTTTTCTTTATGCACTTCGTAATTTCTCATTTCTTTATCTGTTCCTTTTAATATTTCTTGTTCTAGTTCATGAATATAATCACTTATTTCTTTTGCTACATCTGCATTAACACTTATGCTGTCAATTTCGTTTTCTATCAAAAATTTTACCATTTCTTTTTTACTTCCAGATTGTCCGCAAATACTTGTTTCAACATTTCTTCTTTTACAGACTCTTATCACATACGCAATTTGGTGCAATATTGCAGGATGCATTTCATTGTAAAGATGTTGAACTTGTTCGTTTCCTCTATCAACTGCTAAAATATATTGTGTTAAATCATTTGTTCCGAATGAAATAAAGTCAATTCCTTCTTCACATAATTCTTGTATTAATTGAACTGCAGCAGGAGTTTCTATCATCACTCCAACTTTTGCATTTTCAAATTTTAATTCTTTCATAATTTTTTTTACTTGCTTTATTTCATCAACGCTTATAACTTGTGGAAGCAAAATTCCAATTGTTGTTCCTTCTTCAGAAATTTTTTTCAATGCATTTAATTCAGCCTTTAATATTTTAGGGTTTTTTAACCCAAATCTGATTCCATGCATACCTAACATTGGATTTGTTTCAATTTCTTTTGGAGCACCTTCGAGATCATGAAATTCATCACTTCTTATATCTGAAGTTCTTACCCAAATTTCTTCAAAGTATTTTGAAATTCCTTTTACTCCTTTGAAAATTACTTCTTCATATTCTGTCATTTTATTATTTGTTAAAAAATAATTTGGATGAATTCCAGATTCTGCAATTATTCCTTCAAGTCTTGTTAATCCAACTTTTTTTATTCCTGTTTTTGATGCTCTTTCTGCAAAGCTTGGTAAATCTACAATAACTTTTAATTTTGTTTTAGTAATTTTTGTTATTGGTTCTATTTCTTTTAATTTATTTTCTGAAGTTTTCCCAAGATAAACTTTTCCTTCATATCCGTCGACAGTTATTTCTTGTCCGTCTTGTAATTTTTCTGTTGCAGTTCTTGTTCCGACAACTGCAGGAATTCCCATTTCTCTTGATACAATTGCAGCATGTGCAGTCATACCTCCTTCATCAGTAACTATTGCAGAAGATTTTTGCATTGTTACAACCATATCTGGATTTGTCATGATTGTAACTAAAACATCGCCTTTTTGAATTTTGTTTAAATCTTTTAAATCTTTAATTATTTTCACTTTTCCCGAGGCGATTCCAGGAGAAGCTGCTAATCCTGTTAAAATTATTTCTCCTTTTATTTTTTCGTCTTGTTTTCTAGAATTTTTTCCTAAAGTTGTAATTGGTCTTGTTTGAACAATATAAATGTCGTCGTTTTCAATTGCAAACTCCATGTCTTGTGGTTTTGAATAATGTTCTTCTAAAATATTTGCAAAATCTGCTAATTTTTTTATTTCATAATCTTTCAGAACTTGGGCTTTTGAACGTTCTTCTCGTAATTCAAGAATTTTTGTTTCACCAGAAGCAGTTCGTCTTATTGCAATTTTTTTTTCTTCAATTCTTTTACTTAAAATGTTTAAATTTTTTGAAATTGTATATGTATCTGGGGTTATTCTTCCTGAAACAATTCCTTCTCCTAATCCCCAAACAGCCTCGATAATTATATTTTCTGTTTGCATTGTTGGGTCTTTTGAAAAAATTACGCCTGATTTTTCTGAATTAATCATTCTTTGAATTACTACTGCTAAACTTGCTTTTACGTTTGCAAATCCTTGTTTGTTTCTATAATAAATTGCTCTTGATGTAAACAAAGATGCAAAACATTTTTTTATTGCTTCTATTAATTCTTCATTTCCTTTTATGTTCACGTATGTTTCTTGTTGTCCTGCAAAACTAGCTTCTGCTAAATCTTCTGTTGTTGCACTGGAACGAACTGCGACGAAAATTGGTTCTTGAGCATTGTGTAAAATGTCATAAGCAGAGCCTCTTTCAATATCTAATTTATCTGAACTTAAAGTTTCATAGGATTCTATAATTTCTTCTTTCATTTCTCTTGGGAATTTTGAATTTAAAATTAATTCTCTTATTTTTTCAGATATTCTGTCTAGTTCTTTTGTGTTTTCATAATCAATGTCTTTTAGAAGTTCATTTATTCTGTCGAGTATTCCTGCTTCTTTTATAAAATAATCATAAGCTTGAGCTGTTATTACAAATCCTTCTGGAACAGGTATTTTTGCGTTGAAAATTTCAGCGAGATTTGCACCTTTTCCTCCTGCGATACTTCCAGAACTTTTATTTAATTCAGAAAACCACTTCACAAAATCTGGGTGTTGTTCTGAATCTTCGATGCTTTTACCTCTTTTTTCAAACATAAATAGAATAATTAATTAGAATTAATAAAGGTTTTTATGGGAATTATTATACGAGTTTTATCTTTATTTTTTAATTTGAAATAGCATTTACAGGACAAGATTCAATTGCTTTTTTTATGCATTTTGCTTTTTTATCTGCGTTTTTTTTAACTTGTGCTTTTCCATCTTCACTCATTTCAAAAACGTCAGGGCAAATTCCAGGACAAGTTCCACAACCTATACACTTCTTTTTGTCAACTTTTACCATGTTTGGAAGTATATTTTTTAGTTTAATAATGTTTTTATGGAAATTTCATTTATATTATGTTCTAAGCGTTAGATTAATAAATTATCCTGAATTAATTAAATATTATGAAGATATTAATTATCGGTGCTGGTTCTATTGGAGTTTATCTTGGTACTTTATTATTTTCAAATAATCATGAAGTTATTCTCTTGGGCAGAACAAAATTAAAGAAGCTTAATGAAACAATTTTAATTGGAGAAAACCCTTATAATTTACCTCCAAGAATTTATAAAATGCCTAAAAATAAAACCTTTGATTTTATATTTATAACATCAAAACTTTATGATTTACAAAAAAATTTACAATCTGTCATTGAAAATAATTTAAAATCAAATTATTTAATAAGCATTCAAAATGGAATTGTTGACGAGAGTTTATATGAGCCTTATGTAAAAAATTCGAAATTTACTTCCATTTCAGTATTTGAAGGTTTTAGGTTAATAGAAAATCAATTGGTTGCTTCTTACTCAAAAGCTGGTTGGAAGACAGACAATTCTGAAACAGGGAAAGTGGTTTCAAAATTACTTTTTGATTCTAAAATAAATTGCACTATTGAAAAAGATTTGAATTTAGTTAAAGCAGAAAAAACAATAATGAATTGCTCTGTCAATCTCTTATCTGCTATTGAAAAGAAAACTTTTTATGAATTGTTTTCTGATGAAAAAACTCTAAATAAAATCAACAAGCTTTTTGATGAATCTTATAATATTTTGAAGAAATTATACACCTTAAGAAGTAAGGAGGTATTGAAAAAAGAATTTTATAATATTGCTTCTAAAATGAAACATTATTCTTCGACTTATCAAGATGCTATTTCTAAAAGAAAAACAGAAGCGGAATTTCTTAATGGATTAATTGTTAGGTTAGGAAAAAAGATGAAAATGCCAACTCCTGAAAATAAAAATATTCTTGAAGAGTTTTATAGGATATATTCGGATAGAAATAAATAGTTTTATAAATCTATTTTAGTATATATAAACATGATAATTATAGCATGGGTTTTGATTATTTTAGCAGTTTTAATAGTAATAATGCTTTTCAGTTATTACAATAGGTTTGTTGTTTTAGCAAATAGAATTGATAATTCATTAAGTCAAATTGATGTTCAATTAAAACGAAGAGCAGATTTAATTCCAAATCTTTTGGAAACTGTTAAAGGTTATGCTAAACATGAAAAAGTAATAATGGAAACAGTTACTAAAGCAAGAAGTGCAATGATTTCTGCTAAAGACTTGCCTTCAAAAATAAAAGCTAATAATGTTTTGGAAGGTGCTTTAGGAAAATTATTCGCAATTGCCGAGGGTTATCCTGATTTAAAAGCAAATACAAATTTCTTAGAATTACAAAAAGAACTTTCTGCAACAGAAGATAGAGTTGCTTATTCAAGACAATTTTACAATGATTCAATTTTGAGTTATAATAACATGGTTCAAAAATTCCCAGGATTAATTTTTGCAGGAATTTTTGGAAGAAAAGAAAAAGAATATTTGAAAATTGAAGAAGTTGATAAAAAACTTCCTAAAGTTGAATTTTAATTAATTTTTGAAAATATAAATCTTTATTAAGTTTCTCAAATTATTTTGATAATGTTAAAAAAAGGATATATTAAGTGCAATTATTCTAAAGGAATGTTTAGTGATGAATATTTTGTGAATTTTAAAGGTTCTTTTGAAAGGGATTCAGGTATTGATGGGAATTATCTTGTTATGAAAGACAGAGTGATTACTAAAGATGAAAGTTTTGGATTATTAAAAATTATAATTTTAGGGACAAAAGGAAAATCAACTAAAATATTGATTGATGGTGCAAAAGATGTTGGAGCAGGAGTTTTTTTTGAAGTTCCTAATGAAGAAATAATATTTAATTAATATCTTTAAATATACATATATTTTTAAATAATTAATTTATTGGTTTTTTATGAATACTAAAGAATTCGTTCAGTTAATAAGAAATCACGGATGGAATCTTTATAAGATACCTAATTTAACTGCTCCTAGTTTTGAAGAAATGCAAAAAAATGGTCCTGTAGATTTTTTATATTCAGGAGAACATTCTTATTTTTTTGCTCCTAAACAGATGGGAAATCAAACTCTTAGAGAAGCTTATAGTATTACAAAAGGGCTTGGGCCTTCATTAGTTATTTATCCTAAATATGAAGGTTTGTTAGAAGTTTATAAAGGAACAAGCACTTGTGAGATGGATAATGAAATATTTTTTAGCAGATTATTTTTTGAAAAAGAAAGTAGTACTCTTATGACTCCTAAAACCACATATAATTTTGACCCTAGCGCAGCACTTTTAGAGACAAGATTATTATTAGATATCTTTAAGAATAATTTTAGGATTGTTAGACCAGGAAAATATGGTAAAACCATTCCAATTCCGATGATTCAAAACCCTAGAGATAATTGATTAATTAATATACTTAACTTTTCCAAAATCATAAACTTTATTCTTTTCAACTAAAAAAGCTTCAAATTGCATTAATTGTTTTATTGAAATTATTTGATCTGATTCTTTTCTTATTCCTAAATTTTCTACTTCAGAACCTTCTGTTAAAGGCAAAAAACTAGGGACAATTATTAGTTTCTTTTTTTTGAAATTTCCAATTAAAAATGCTTTATATTTTTCAGATTTTATTCCTTTTTTGTCTTTTAATTTTACAGAAGGATGTAAATGTCCTATTATTACTATTTTTATTTTTTTATCATTTAATTCTTTAAACCATTTATCTCCATGAGTAAATGCAAGATTTTCTTGAATGTAAAAATCTTTTAATTCATAATTTTTTAAAGTAAAAGTATCATGATTTCCTTTTATTAGGATTATATTTTCTTTTTCTAGGAATTTCTCTAAAAATCTTAAAAAATCTCTTACTTCAAATATTTCATCTTTATCAAATGAAAAATAATGTTTAATATCTCCAAGTAAAATTATTTTATTTAATTTGTATAAAGCTTTTACTCTTTTTAGGATAATTTCAATTTCTTTTTTTGTTTCTTCTAATTGATTAAATGGAAGAAAAATTCCCTGAGATTTTAGCATTTGTTCATATCCTAAATGTAAATCTCCAATTGCAAGAATTCCTTGTTTTGGAAAGAATATTGTTTTTGAAATGAATTTAAATTCTGGTGTTTTTGAGGATTTTTGGGGTTTCATGAAAATAGGGAGAAAAGGTAGTTTTTTATATTTGTGGGTGTTATGAAAGGGTATGGCACAGTTAATGACTAATGATGAAAGAGATTTTTATCAAAGTCAGTCAGAATTATCAAGAGTTCAGATGAAATTCTTAAAAAGCCAAAATAAAATTTCTGAAGAGCAAGTTGATATTTCAAAAAAGCAAATAGAAATTTTAGAAAAACAAAATAAATTAATGGAAAATCAAACAAAATTTTCCAAAATTTTAGCAATAGCAACGGTGGTTTTGGCTCTTGCTGGATTTTCTCAATCCATATATTATTTTGAACTTTTTAGTCAAGGGATGATTAAAGATTTTTATGATGGTTTGGCTTTCATTCTTTTAGCAATTGTCGTATTTGCAATTGGAATGTTAATAGTAAACTTGCTTTTTAATTGGAAATTATTTCAAGAGGAAAAAAGAGCAAATAAAATTAATTAAAATAAGATTTTTAACGATAATCTATCCATTTCCAAGCTATTAATGCAAGAATTATTGCTATTATCCACAATCCCCACGTTGGAATTCCATATATCATACCATATGCAAAAAAATGTGGACTTTGAGAATAAAAATATGTTATAACTAAAATTGCTAGTCCTACAATAAATCCAAATGAAATTTTTGGAAATTTAAAATTCTCTCCTCTGTGATGATGTTCTCCTTCCTTAAAATTTATTCTATTTAAAAAATTTACAGAAATTGATAATATTGCGCCCATTAACAAGAGTGTCCATATTTCTTTTGGCAGTTCTTTAAATAGGGAGAGTATTACTTCTTTGACTATCCAAATTAAAGCCATAAATAAAATTATCCAAAATAAAATTTTTAAATCAATTCTTAATCTTTTCTTTTTTATTGATGAATGAATTGTTTTTGATAAAAAGGCTAAAAGAATTCCCATAAATAAAAAATAAAATACTCTATAATCTATAAAGAAGTTCATACTTGAAAAAACCTTTGTTAAAAATAAATTAGAGACCCAAAATAATATTGCATAAATAATTGTCCATACAGCAATCCATTTTAATTGATTTAATTGTCTTTTATAAACTTCTTTCATAAATCTTAACTAATTTCAAAATTTAAAAACCTATTTATCCAACCATTCTAAATCACTATAATCATAAATATAATCTGGTTTTTTTTCTTTATTTATTTCTGAAACATAATAATCATGCATTCTTTTTAAAAATTCTTGTTTGTCTTCTATTCTCATCAAATCCATATGTCCTTGAAGAATAAGATTAAGAGAGAAAGGAGATGGGACTTTCACAAAATCAGTTATTATTTTTACTTTTCCTTCTTTTATCCAAGACAAAACTTTTTTTGCATTTTCAATATCCATTAAATCTTCTAAAACTTCTCTTTTTGCTTCTTTTAAAATTGGGAAATCTGAACTTATTTTTTTTACACTAGCAATTAAAAAATGACTATTCATTTGTTGTCTTTTTACGCTTTTTTTATTTCCTTTGTAATTTCTTAAAATCATTAATGAACGAGTTGCACAATGTCTAAACCTTCTTGTTAAAATGTCTGTTTTTTCAATTGCTTTTCTTAGAATCTCTTCAATATTTTTTTCTGAAAGATTTGAAATTGCTTTGTCAAAATTTAATTTTTCAGAAGACAGGTAAAAACCCCTGTCGCTTATTCCTATTTCAACATCTCTTTCTCCTTCTTTTCCAATTAAAAAAGCTAAAGCTCTTGAAAGTGCGTCATTTACTCTTCTTCCATATAAACTATTTATTAGAAGATATTTTTTTTCATCTCTTTCATCAGTATATTCTTCTACTGTGATTGTTTCTGAATCAGAAATTTCAAAGAATTTGTATTGCTGATAAATATAATTGTAAATTTCATTTGCAATTTTTTCATTCACATAAGTATATTCTTTAATAAATTCAATTATTTTTTCTTTTGGTTTTTTTGCTTTTAATCTTTCTTTAATTTTTTTTCTGAATTCATTAATTTCTAATGCAGATTCAAAACTCAATGGAAGCACTTCAGAAAACCATGAAGGAATTGTTGGTGCTCTTGATAATTCTGGTTTTACATAAAGGTTCATTCCTTTTGTATACATATACTGATATTTATTTCCACCAAGAACAAAAATATCTCCTTTTTTCATTCGATTTAAAAAAGATTCATCAATTTTTCCAACTTTTTCTTCTGAATTAATTTTCACATCCACAAAAGATTCTTCAGGAATTGTTCCAATATTTGTCAAATAAATTACACGAGCCATTTTTCCTTTTTTTCCTATTGTTCCTTCTTTTTCATCATACCATATTTTGCTGTAAATTTTATTTTTTTCTAAATCATATTGTCCTGAGAGATAACTTATAACAGATAAAAAATCAATTCTTGATAATTCAGAGTAACAATAACTTTTTTTTATCAAGGAAAACATTTCATCTTTTTTCCAAATCTTATTTATAGCCATTCCAAATATTTGTTGAGATAATACATCAAGACAATTTTTAGGAAAATGGATGTTGTCTATTTTTCCTTCTATCATTTCTTTTTGAATTATACTGCATTCAACTAAATCATCTCTGTCTAAAACTATAAATTTTCCTTTTGCTGTTTCATGAAGTTTATGTCCTGCACGTCCAACTCTTTGAAGAGCTCTTGAACTTGCTTTTGGACTTCCAAGCATTATTACTAAATCTATATATCCAATATCAATTCCTAATTCTAAAGAAGTGGAGCAAACAACAACTTTTAATTTTCCGTCTCTTAAATCATCTTCTATTTTTTTTCTGTGGTCTTTGCTTAAAGATGAATGATGTGCTGCAATATTTTCATCAGTGTATGCCGTCGGAAATTTGTCTTTTAAATAATTCACAACTCTTTCAGTTGCAGAACGAGTATTTGTGAAAACCAATGTTGTTTTATGTTTTTCAATTAATTCATGAACAAGTTTGTATAAATCATTGTAAGGGTTTTCGTGTTCTATTAAATTTTCTACTGGCGTTAATACTTCAATATCTAATTTTTTATTTGAAGGAATTTTTGCAATTTCAATTATTCTTTTTTCGTCCTCGCCAATTAAAAATCTTGCAATTTCTTCTAAAGGTTCTATTGTTGCACTTAAACCTATTTTTACAGGAAAAGTTTTGCTTAATTCATTTAATCTTTCTAAACTTAAACTTAAGTAAACTCCTCTTTTGTTTCCAAGTGAATGTATTTCATCGACGATGCAAAATTCGACATTTTCAAAAGCTTCTATAAATTTTTTAGTTGTCAAAACAATTGCTAAAGATTCTGGAGTTGTAATTAAAATGTGCGGAGGGTTTTTTGCCATTTTTGCTTTTTCAGAAATTGAAGTGTCACCAGTCCTTAACCCAATTCGAATTTTTTGGAGTTTTATTTCTTTAGTTTTTGCAAGTTCAGTTATTTCTTCTAAAGGTTCAATTAAATTTTTGTGAATATCATTACTCAATGCTTTTAATGGAGAAGTATAAACTGCATAAACTTTGTTTTCAAGTTGGTTTTTTTCTGCTAAATTTATTAAATGATTTAAAATAGACAAAAATGCAGTTAAGGTTTTACCTCCTCCTGTTGGCGCTGAAATTAATGTGCTTTTTCTTTCATAAATATTCAAAACTCCGTATTTTTGTGAATCTGAAAAGTCTTTAAATTTAGAGAAAAACCATTCACGAATAAGAGGGTTTAATTTTTCTTTTATTTCTTCTGTTTTTCTTGGTTTTGCTATTAATACTTCTGTCATTTTAACAATTAGAAAAATTTAATAAGAAACTTATAAAACCAAGATTTATAAGATTTTTGATTTCTTGAAGAGTAGTTTATTGCACTTTGGAATATAAATCTTTTTAAATGAAGAGAATAAATAATAATTATGGTAACCTACTCTAAGACTAACATTTATATTAAAGATAAGTCTGAAGTGAATTTAGATAATTTAAAAACAGAATTAGAAATTAAAGGAGATCCTTATTATCAAAATTGTTTTAATCCTGAACGAAAGGAGTTTCATTATTTTATGGAAAATTCAGTGATATATTTAATTGAAAAAGAAAAAGAAGTCGATATAAATATTATTTCTAAGTATGAACTGTATGTGAGTGAGTGGAGAAAAACCCTCGAAGCGATTTTAAACGAAGCTAAAATAAAAAAGCCTTAAAAACAGAATTTTCTTAATTAATTTATGGAAAGAATTGATTTTAGAGATCAAATTTCAAAGAACAAAACAAAATCATTTTTCTTGATGTTTTCTATATTTGCAATAATAATTATTTTGGGTTATGTAATTTCATTGGCTTTTGATCCGTTGTATTTTAGTTTTGTCATGATTATAGCAACTATTTTTTCCATAAGTTATCTTTTGATTATGTATTATAATTCAGACAAAATTGCGATTTCAAGTGTTGGGGCAAAACTTGCAGATAGGAGTAAATACAAAGATTATTATTCTTTAGTTGAAGGATTAACTCTTGCTTCTGGTTTGCCGATGCCAAAACTTTATGTAATGTCATCAAAGCAAATTAATGCGTTTGCTTCTGGACGAAACCCCAATCATGCTGTTGTGTGTGTCACAGAAGGTGCTTTGGAAAAATTAGAAAAGAAAGAACTAGAAGGGGTTTTGGCTCATGAGTTGAGTCATATTGCAAGTTTTGATATTCGATACATGACATTGGTTGCAGTGATGGTTGGAATTATTTCAATTATTTCTCAAATTTTTTTAAGAAGTTTGTGGTTTAGGGGCGGAGGAGATGATAACGGCAAAGCTCAAATTATTTTTATCTTGATTGGAATTGTCTTGGCTATTTTAGCTCCTATTGTTGTTTATTTTGTCCAGATGTCTATTTCAAGAAAAAGAGAATACAGTGCAGATGCAATGGCTGTTAAATTTACTAGGTATCCAAATGGCTTGATTGGTGCTTTGAAAAAAATAAAATCAGATAATTCTGTGCCTAGTGAAAGAAAAGTTTCAAAAGCTTTAGCACCTTTGTTTATTTCAAGTCCTTTTAAAAATCTAGCAAGTTCTCATCCTCCAATTGATGAAAGAATAAAAACATTAGAGAGAATGTAAGATTTATAAAGTATTTTTAATTTATTAATTTATGAAGAAAAAGAGGAAAAAGTTATTTTTTATTATTGGAGCTTTTGTGTTAATTATTGCATTTGTTTTAATTTTGATTTTTACTTTGAGACCCAAATTGACTGATGAGCAGTTATTAACTCTCGTTTATCCCCAAATTAAAGCAGATTGTGATTATCTAAATAGTCTAAAAGTTTCAGGTAATTATACAGATTGTCTTACAAAATGCGAACTTTCTTCTGAATCTGATTTTTTGGATTCTGATGTTTCTAGGAACACATATACTTCTTATAAAGAAGGAAGTAACTATGTTTTGGAATTAAGAATGTTTTTGACCTTTGGTAGACCCACATACTCTGGAGACTTAAATTATTATTTTGTTTTTAATAAAAAAGGAGAAGTAATTTCTGAAAATGTAAATCCTTCTCTTGAAGAGCTTGAGAGTAGTTGGTGTTACTAATTCTTTTAGATTAAATAATTAATTTTAAAAACTCTTTTTTCTTATCTTCTTTTTTAGGTAATTCTCCTTCTACTTCAATTTTTTTTATTTTTAAAGATAAATCTCCTCTTCTAGGTGGTCTTTTATTATTGGTTGCTTTATCATACATTTCTTCGTTTATTATTGGTCTTTTTGAATTTAAGATTAATTCATATGTTTCTTTCATTTTTGTTCTTCCTCATTTCACTTTTCTTACTATTTCTGATAGTAATCCTTTGAATTTTATTTTAAAATCTAATTTATATACTGGACACCTTTCCATTGCATCTTGAGAAAAAGTTATGGGAGTTTTATCATTTGTTAAGTATCCATTATCTGGAGATTTAAGTCCCACACAATACTTTTTAGTATACTTGCAGAACCCCTGTTTTTTTTCTGACCAAGGAAATTCTTGTTCCGTGTAACTGTTAGGACATCTTGCGATCACGTTTTCATCTTTTATTGCTTTTATTAATTTCATTTTTATTCTCCCTTAAAGTTGTTTTAACTTTATAGTAATATATTGAATGATTAAGATTATAAGCATTTATCCTACTAAATGGTAGGATTTATATATTAGTGATTTTTATTTAGATTATGGATACAGAAATATTAGAGGAACTTGGATTAACTAAAACAGAAATTAAAATTTATTTGACTTTACTTGAGTTAGGTTTTTCTTCAGCTGGAAAAATTCTTGTTAAATCTAAACTTCCAAATTCAACAGTTCATAGAGATTTAAATTCTTTAATAGAAAAAGGATTAATTAGTTTTATTTTAAATGGAAAGAGAAAAATTTATTCTGCTACAAATCCAGAAAATTTTTTTGAATTTATAGAAGACAAAAAAAGGAGATTTGAAGAAATTCTTCCTGGATTAAAGGAAAAACAAGAGAAATCTGTTGAAAAAGAATCTGCTTCAATTTATCAAGGAATTAAAGGAATAAAAGAGGTTTATAATATTATGATTAATTCAAAAGGAAAAGAATACAATACTTTTGGAGGTGGAGAAATTCCAGTAAAGATTATGGGTTGGACCTGGTGGTTGAATTTACATAAAAGAAGAATCGCAAATAGATTGTTTTCAAGACAAATTTTTGATAAAACTGTTAAAGATATTGGAAGAGAAATTGAAAAAAATTCATTAACAAAAATAAGATATGTTGATGAAAAATTTGCACAGTTTCAGGAAACTGTTATTGTTGAAAATTATGTTGCAATTGCAGTTTTTTCTGAAAATCCTTATGCTTTTTTAATTCATGATAAAAACGTTGCAGATAGTTATAGAAAGCATTTTGAATTATTGTGGGAGAGTGCAAGATAACTAAATAATATATTTTAAAAACTCTTTTTTCTTATTTTATTCATGGGATTTATAAGAGGTGTAGGAGTTTTTCTTTTATGTTTTATTCTTTTTTTGTCTCTTTTTTTTATGAATGTTTTTTTAAATTTAAATTGGTCTTTGGAACATGATACTTTAGAACCAAATTTAATTAATTATGCAAATGATTTTATTAATTCATCTGGAATTTCACAAGATGTTTCAATGGCTTTAACAGTAATGGAGTTTTATTGCATGACTCATACAAATTATATTTTTAATTATCAAGATTTTAACATTGATATTCCGTGTAATGTTGTAGATTATGGGGTAAAAAATGCCACGAATTATATTATTAGTTCTTTAGTTGATAAAATATATTATCAAGAATATAATTGTGAATTTTGGACTTGTGTCAAGACATCAGAGGTTCCAGTCGTCTTCATTTCTGAAAAAGCAAAAGATTATTGGTTTTATTTATTTAAAATTTCAATAATTATTTCTATAATTGCTTTTGTTTTAATGCTTTTAATAACAAGAAAAAAAGCAAATGCCTTTATCAATACTGGTGTTTTGGTTTTGGCTTCTTCAATTTTGTTCAGAGAATCTAAATTATTATTAAAGATATTTCCAAATAATCCTATACTTGATTTTTTAGAAATTTTCTTTGCTAAAGCAAATACAATTTTTATTATTATGATTATTATTGGAGTTGTATTCTTAATTGTGGGAATACTTCTTAGATTTTTGAATATTGGAACAAAAATAAGTCAAAAACTTAACAAGGAAAAAGATGAAAAAGTTCTTTCTAAAGAAGATGTCAAGCAAGCTGTTAGAGAAGAACTTGAAGAAGAAAAAAAATCAAAGAAAAAGAAAATCAGCAAAAAGAAATGATTTTAAACTAGATTATCTATTCTTTTAAAATGTGTAAAAATTGTGAATTAAAACCTGTTTATGAATTTACTAACAAAAGAAAATTATGTAAACAATGTTTTATAAATTGGTTTCAAAAAAAATTTCTTTATACAATAAGAAAATTTTCAATGATAAATAAAGAAGAGGTTATTGCGTATGAAAATTCAGGAAATTTTAGAGATGTTGTTTTAGAAGATTTATTAAAAATATTTTCAGAAAAGTCAAGAATAAGTTTAATTAAACTTCCTTCAAAAAAGAAATTTACAAAAAAGGCAATTTCAGAAACAATAGATTCTAATTCAATTAAGATAATGCAGTTTATTACAGAAAATAAAATCTCTCAATTAAAGAATTTAAGTGCTTCTGATAAATCAATTATAAAACCATTGTATCTTTTTTTAGATTCAGAAGTTTTGCTTTATGCTAAATTAAAGAACTTGAAATTTGAAAAAATTGTCGAGAAGAAAACTAATTGGAGTTTTTTTATTGATGAATTAGAAATAAAGCATCCTGAAATAAAAAGGGCAATTGTTAATAGTTATTTAGAATTATATAAGTAATTTTTATTTTTTTTATATTTCTTGTATGCAAAGAAAACAGCAATTCCAATAATGATTACTAATCCTATAACAATAACAGTTATATTCTTGAAATGCGTTGGGAAATTTTGAGATATTGAATTTTCTTTTTCAGAATTGGTATTATTTTCAGTTTTAATAGAACAACTTTGATTCTCAATAGGTTTTATATTTAAATCAGCATAACAATATGTTTTTTCCTTTGTGCAGTTTCTTATTTGTATTCCCTCTACACAAGAAGACCAAGGAGAACAACTCCAATTAGTTAAGCAACTGCTACTACCTCCTGTATTATCGCTACCTGTCTCTCCTATCACTTCGCCTGTTGGAGAGGTTGATGCAGAGTTATTCATAATAAAAGCTTCATCTTCTTGGTCAAAGAAAGTTGTATTAGCAGATACATTTTCTGTTACTGCTATTAATAAAAATAAGATAATCAGAATAGAATTAAGTAAATTAAATTTAAATATTTGCATTTTATCATTATTAGTTAACAGTATTTGTGTAATATGAACCAGTATAAGTGGTAATATTTGCAACAGCAGTTTCTGATTCAAATTGAACAATTAAATTTTTTTGATTTGCATCCGCAAGAATCGTGCAAATAATTGTGTTAATAAATGGAACATTCACATCAAGACTCATTGCGCTCTCTCCAGTATTAGCAGAATTTGTGCTCACCGCGATATTATCAATATTTTCTACAGTATCACCTGCTTGAGTCATAAAGTTACAGTTTCCAACAGGTCCTGCATCATTTATAATCACCCTATTTTGAACTGCTACTCCTGCTGTAGATGAACTTTGTGCCAGATAGACTTTAACAATATTCATTTTACTCGGTGTTAATGCAATAGTGAATATAGTAGTATACTCTGCATTTGTAGCATTTAAATTATTTTCCAAATAAACAGGAGTAAGTTCACTTACAGAAGAAATATCATTCCAATCATGGATAGTTGTTCCGTTCAAAGTATAATTAGATGCATTAACATTTCCAGAAGCATCAATATCTTGAACAAATAATTTAGTTATTCTGTTTATTGAACTTCCCAAGTAATTGAAAAATCCAGTATCATCTGCTGTTATATTTTCTTGTGAAAATATAGAACCCCTTGATTCAATATCATCTTCTACTAACAAGTCAGCTCCAGTTGCGTCTGTATCACAATCAACATAATTATTTCCCTCGCATAAAGTAAAGTTCTCATTTACTAACTTGTTTGTTGCATTTCCAACTATTTGAAAACTTCTAGAAACAGTGGTTGCTCTTCCTGATAAATATGCACCGCTAATACACATTTGCATTGTTTCTGTATTTTCATCCCAAAAACATTCTTGCATCCCATAATCATTTGTTTCTGATATAATATCATGAATTAATGAATCTGCAAAAGAAGAAGGGAGTGTAGATGCAAGTTCTCTTGGAGCATTATATAAAGCAGATGTAATAGTTCCATCAGATTTAATGAAATTGATTTCATCTTGTAATTTTAAAGGACTTAAACCCTGTAATGTGCCGTGTAATACTAAACTTCCTGTTGAAATTTCATCGGTATCTTTTCTTAAATAGTTCCAAACCACTAATCTTCTTCTTGGAGTTTGATCTGTTCCATCTATATTTATATTGAGATAATAATCTTTAGAAATATTATTGCAAGCAGAACCCACTCCTTCTTGCTCTATTTTCCACTCACCCCAATTGCCTGTTGTTAAATTAGTTATGTTTGAATAACAAGTATTTCCACCAGTTAAAGCATCATAAACACTAAAATTAAATTCATAAGTTCCTGTATTAAATGTTGTTCCAGTATAGTACTGCCCTTGCCAGACTAAAACATCTGATGCAGAAACAATGTTGATAATTAATATTAAAATGACACTTATTAAAACCAAAAATATTTTATTCATTTTCTCCCTCCTTTTTAGTCCAAAAATAAATTTTAGCCATGCCAGTTTGTCTTGTTTTGACCTTTTTTGCACCTTCTAAAAATGAAAAATAATTAGTTACAGTTTGTCTAGAAACACCAAGTTTTGTCGACAATTCAGAAACAGTAAATCCTTTTGAATTTAATTTTAATTCTTTTATAATCTTTTCTCGATTGTGATTAATGTCTTCTCTTTTTTTCTTCATCTTATTGTAAATGAATATTGCTTATAATGTTGACAACAAAATCATGTTAAATATATTTAGCAATATTGTAAAGCAATTAAGAAGAAAAACTTAATAAATAAATCCCGAAATGTTAACAATGTTTATAATGTGGATAATGTTAGTGAAATCTAGAATTATTCTTCTTTTTCTATATCTTCATTCTTAAGGAAAAAGTTATTAATTTCATTTAAATGATCAAGAACTTTTTTCAGTTGTGGATTTTTATTTACAAAATCTTTAGTTATAACAGTTTCATCCATTACTGCGAGGTAAATTCTAGCTAAAAAATTTATTTGACTGTCATAAGAAACCCCTCTCCCTCTTTTACTTCTTATTAAATTTATTATGTCAAAAGAACCACTTTTCATAGCTTGATCTACTTTTTTTCTTGCTACTTCATCAAGAAGTTTAATAGTTCCCTGTTTCAAAGATACGCTTATTTTTTCTTCTTGTTTATCTTCAGGTGTTTCATTTGGATAGTTCATTTTACAAAAGCCAATTTTTTCTATTGAGGTTCGTACTAATTACTTTAATCTAAATGAATATAATAAATATATAAATTTGTCGTTTTCATTACTTAATTACTAAGAATTTCCTAATCTTGAATTGTTTTCTTCAATCACAAGTGTTCTATGGAATTTAGTATATAAGTAATTTTTATTGTTGCTGTTGTCTTTTATCTCTTTCCATTCTTTCCATGAATCCTTTTAGAAATGTTGAATTATCTCCAGACTTTCTAACTATTTCTTTTATTCTATTTGCAGAAGAATTTCCTAGTTGAACTCTTTCAGTTCTTATTGCTGAAGCTAATTTGTCCTTCATTGCATCACTTAAGTAAATTTCTTTATCAGCATAATTTGACATTTTTTTCAAGTTTGTCAAAGTATTTGTTATTGGCATGAACTTTATGGAATCTTTTTCAGGTTTTATTACTAAATCTCCTATGTCTATTGCAACTCCGTAATTCACTTTTTGTTTGAATAATTTATTATGGTTTTTTAATACATCATCAAATTCTCTTGCAATTTCTAGGGCTGTGTTTTCGTTTTGAAATGTTTTTGTTTTGAATGGAGCAAGTATAACAAATAAGTTATCTCTTGTTTGATAAATTAATCCTTTTCTACTTTCACCAATGCTTGTTAATTTTTGAAGAGTTTCTTTTAATCCTCCTGAAATTAAATCAGTATAACCTTTTAAGTTAACAGAAACAATTGTAGCTTGTTGTTTTTGTCCTGTTATTGATAAAGATAATTCTGCTGTGGATGCAGTTGATGTCAAACTTCCTTTTTTAATTGGTTGGTCTGTTTGTATGTCTGGATGAAGTTCAGAAATATTTCTTACTTGAACTGTTGAAGGATATTTTCTTGCTCTTCCATATGAAGGTTGTTTATGCACTCTTTTAATTAAGATTACTGAAACTGCTATTAAAACTAAAAGAACAAAACCCCAGATAAATGGATTTAATGAGAAGATATTTTCAGAAAAATCTTTAACACTTACTGATTTTCCAGTCAAGCTTACTGTTTGAGAATGATCGCCTATTTGAACTACGTATTCTCCGTTTGGAGCTGTTAATTTAAATTTTTTAGATTCTGAAACTCCTAAATTTACTTCAAGGTTTAATGGTTGTTCACCAATTTTTATCTCGACAATTTCGTTATAAGGAACATTACCAACATTTGTTAATATTAAAGTATTATTTAATATTTCAGATTTGATTTCTTTTTTTTCTTTTATGTCAAAAGTTTTTACATTTGTCAATTCATTATAATATGCAGAAATTTTCCAAGATGCAGGGGGCTGTGTTTGATTTATTGCATATTCAAATTCCTCATTTGATTGAAGTTCTAATTTTTTAATTATAGTGTCTTCATTATTTTTTATAGAAGCATAAACAGTTGTTGGAATATTCTCTCCTGTTTGATCATGCAAAGTTATTTTTCCTTTAAGATTTTCTCCAGGATTTATTGAGAAAGATTGAAGAGTAATTTCTAAACTTGTTGGAACTTGTTTTACTTTTATTGTTGTTGCTGTTGTCCCGTTATTTAATATTTGTCCTTCTGAATTTTTTTCATAAACGTATAAATAAATTGAATGTTCTCCTGCTTTTAAATTTCCAGGAATTGTAATTTGAATTGAAAATTCTCCGTTATTCACAGCATTTGAATAAATTGGGTTTTGTGATAAATTTGTTAAAAGTTTTGCTTCAATTGTTCCTGAAGAAAATTCTCCATTTTGTTTTGTTGCAGTTCCTATGATAAAAATTGTTTCTCCTGGGGAAACCTCGTTTGTTATTTCATTAAGAGACAAAATTATTTTATTTGAAATTAAAAAGTTTGAACTCAAATCTCCTGCTTGTTCTCCTAGTTTATAATAAATTAAACAATTTCCCAATGATTTTCCGATGAATTCATTAACTAAAGGAATAGAAATGTCTCGAAATTTTTCACCATCTTGCATAAAAATAGATTCTTTGTATATTTCTGTTTCGATTGTTCCGCATTTTAATATAACACTTAATGAATCACTTATAGGTGTTTCTGCTGTTATTTTTATTGGAACATTTAATGTGTCACCTAAATTATATATGCTTTGAGGAGTTTGTTCTAAAGTTATTGTTGCTGAAGCTAAAGAAATTGCGAATATTAGAAAAATTATAAATAATGCCTCTTTTCTCATTTTTATCTATAAAAATTAGTATTTTTCTATTTATAAAGATTTATGAGGAAGAAGAGTTTAATTTTAATTAAGTTGTTGCTCTATATTTTTACATATTTTTTTATTATTAAATGAAACTAATGCAAATATTTTTGGAGTTGTTTTATAAAATAAAATGCATCTTTTTTCGTCTCCTATTACAGCATACATATTGCCAAATTCAGAGTTATTTATTGCATTTAAGGTAATATTCGTTTCTTTTTTTCCAATCAATTTAAGGATGTTTTCTTCTATTGATGTTATTCCTGTTTTTGAATAAAAGATTTTTAAGTTATCAGATTTTTCAAATATTTTAATTAAAGGAATTTTAAAGGATTTTTCATCGGCAAGAAATTTAAATCCATCATCCTTTTCTATTAAGTGTTCTAATGCTTTTTGATATTCCTTATCTGTCATTTCCATATTTTTATTCATTTTATTTGGAGATTTTTTAATTAAGATTATTTTCAAGATTTTTACATAATTCTTTGTTGTTAAAGCAGATTAATGCAACTGGTTTTCTTTTAGGATTTTTTTCATAAACTTTTATTCCATAATAGAGAATATATCTTTTTTTATCCCCCCTAAGACATATATAATCGGGGCTATCTATTTCTTTTATAGTGACATCCTCTTTATTTCTTTTTTCTAATTTTTTAATAATTTTATTTTTTATTTCTTCCCATTGCTCAGTCATTCTTTCTTTGGGGTAAACAAATTCTAAATTTCTAGAGAGGTTTATCATTTTTTCTATAGTGTAATTTAATTCTGAAGGTTTATTATGTAAATATTGAAGGGGATCATCATGAGAAATTAAATTTTCTACAAGGAATTGATATTTTTTTCTCACTCTATCTTTTGTCATATTCTTTTTAAATTCTTTTTTGTTTATAAGTATTTATATAGCACAATTAAATTTACATAATTTTAAATATCTTGATTTTTTATTATTTTTATGGTTAAAAAAAAGAGTGTGGTTAACCCTTATAGTGTTTCTGGTGAAGTTAATTATGAGAAGTTAATTAAAGAGTTTGGAGTTTCAAAAATTGATTCTAAATTATTAGATAGAATTCAAGCAATTACAAAAGATTTGCATTTTATGCTTAGAAGAGGAGTTTTTTTTGCTCATAGAGATTTGAATTGGATTTTAGACGAATACAAAAAAGGAAACAAATTTTTTTTATATACTGGAAGAGCTCCTTCTGGTAAAATACATTTGGGACATTTAATGCCTTGGGTTTTTGTAAAATGGCTTCAAGATAGGTTTGATGTTGAATTATGGTTTCATTTTCCAGACGAAGAAAAGTTTTTGTTTAAGGGTGATTTGAATTTTGATGAAGTTCAAAAAACTTTGAAAGATAACATGTTAGATGTTATTGCCTTGGGTTTTGATCCAAAAAAAACACATTTTATCGTCGATACTCTTCATGCAGGAGTTATGTACAAAGAAGCTTGCAAAGTTGCTAAGAAAATTACATTCAGTACAATTAAGGCTAGTTTTGGTTTTAATGATCAATCAAATATTGGTTCTATTTTTTATACAAGTATGCAAACAGTTCCAAGTTTTTTACCATCTGTTTTAAAAAATAAACAAATTCCGTGTTTAATTCCTCATGGTATTGACCAAGATCCACATTTTAGAATTGCCAGAGACGTGTTACCTAAACTAGGACATTTAAAACCAGCGTCTATTCAATGCAAATTTCTTCCTGCTTTACAAGGTCCTTCAAGTAAAATGTCGTCGAGTGCAGAAGCAAGTGCAATTTATACTACTGATGATGCAAAAACTGTTGCAAATAAAATAAATAAGTATGCTTTTTCAGGAGGAGGAGCAACTTTAGTAGAGCATAAAAAAAATGGTGGAAATCCTGAGGTTGATGTTTCTTTCCAATATTTAAAAATGTTTTTTGAATCTGACGATAAAAGACTTGAAAAGATTAAAGCAATGTATGAATCTGGAGACTTATCAACAGGTGAATTAAAAAAAATTTTAATTGATAAAATAAATGCTTTTTTAAAAGAACATCAAAAAAAGAGAAAAGAAGCAGAAAATAAAATTAATGATTTTTTATATAAATTTTAAATTGCTTTTTTTTCTGTCATAGCAATTTCTTTTAAAACTATTTTTTCAAGTGATTTTTCTGGAATTTGTTCTTTTTCTTTATTATATCTAATTTGTGTAAGTTCGTCGACGAGTAAATCTGTATTATAAAATTCTTTTGTAAATTTTTCCACTTTTTTCATTTCTTCGATTAAGTATTTTCTTTGAATTCCTAATTCAGTATCTTTCTTTGCAATTTTATTTCCGCTTTTTTTCCAAATTTCAATGGCTTGATTTGATAAATCATCATAATATTCTATTACTGATGCTGGTTTCAAGAAGTTCTTTTCAAAATTTTCTCCTAATATTAATGTTTCATCTTCTGGGTTTTCTTTCTTTTTTATTCCGAATGTCCATACATTTGAAGTATTTTCTGGTTGTTGTGCATTCAAAAGAAAAGTTGGATTTCCCCTGTATTCTAAAGGTATTGAATAATTTACAAATTTTGCTCCTTCAATTGGTAACCCTATTCTGAAAATTGTTCTAGAGCCATTTATTAAATGTATTAATTTTGAAGAATTATTTCCAAAAATTGTGAAGAGCCCAGAATTATAGGGTAGTTCTTTATTTTTTAATTCCATTGTTTTAAATTTATGATCTGTTCTTCTTATGTTCTTGTTTTTGCTATAAACCACGCCGTTGTCTTCAATTCTACTATTTCCATATTCAGTTGTTTTGTATAAAATTTCAAGGTTATCATCCATTTTTGATTCACCGCTAGAATTTCTTTTTGAATAATCCTGCACGAAAAAACTTTTACCTTTTCTAAATACTGCTGTATCTGTTCCCAAGAGGTTTTGGGGAATGTTATTATAAATTAATTTTTTTAACAAAAAATTTCTGTCTGAAGGATTTTTGTCTGATAAATATTCTAAAAATAAAACTGATTGGGGCGCTGTAACCATTCTAAATCCTTTGTCTTCTATTTTTTGCTTTAAATCATATGATTTTCCTGGTTCAAAACTGTCTAAGTAAAATTGAAAACTTTCTGGTTTTTGCACTTTTTGGTTTGGTTCTTCATCATAATCTTTTAATAAAGTTTTTACTGATTGAATTACTTTTTTACTATTTCTTAGATTTCCAAAAATAAAATTGAATATTCCCATGTTTTTCTGTTTTTTTCAGAGTTTATAAGTCTTTGTTTAGTTTTTATTAAAGTCTTTTGCAGTTGCAAAATAAGTATTTGAATCTTTAGATTTTTCGTCAGCTACATATGTTGGATATAAAATTTCTTTTCTTGATTCTAATTTTAATTCTTTTGTTTTTATTCTTTCTATTCTTGAGCCCCATTGATGATCAAAAATTAATGCAACTTCTTCTTTTCCTGTTTTTTCATTGTACACTATTTCTGAACCTCTGTAAATTGCATTATGTGTTGCAATTACTTTTTTGCCTTTTTCATCTTTGCTATTTGCATAATGACTGTATTTGTAATAAAATCCTACAATCATTCCTGGTTGTAATTCTCCTGTCATTGCTAAAGTATCTAATCTCTTCCAATTATCTTCAGGGTTTTTTTCTTTTTTATCTACTAAATATTTCCAACTTTTTTTAGGATCTTTTTCATTTATTTTTGCAATAACTTTATCATGATAAATTCTATTTTCAGAAGCAACTTGAGTATATTCTTTTTTATATTCTTTTTTTGCAATCATTCTTGAATATTTAGCACATTCCAATGGAGATAATTTTATTTTTTTATTTAATGCTGGAATTTTTTGTTCTTTTATGTCTTCTAAATTCCAATGCGGTTTAAGGCTTTCTTTATAATCAAGAACTCTTTTTTCTAATGCTTTTGGATCATTAATATGACTTCCTACATTTGCTTTTATATAAGGCAAAGTGCTCATTCCTAATGCTAATAAATATGCTGTTAGTTTTTTCATTTTTTTCTCCTTCTTTTAAGATTTTTCTTATCGAATTTTCTGGATTGTTTTCCATTTGTTTTAATTCTCAATTTTTAGAGTATTTAAGGTTTACTCATCTCAAGTCCCTTATTTACTTTATTTTCTTATATCACTAATTAGTGGTAACTATTTATAAATGTTTCGTTTTAGATTTAGTAAATTATTAATTTGATTAATTTTATAAAAGAGTAGAACTTTGTTTAAACATGAAAACATTATACCTTCATGTAGATTATATTGAATTTGAGCCTTTAAAAAAAGCACTAAAAGATGTTGAAAAACTTGGAGAGCAAGATATTTCTAAAAAAAGAATAGAAGAAGCTTTAGTGATTTTAGTAGCAATTGAAAATGGAGATTCTGTTTCAGATAAATTTCTTGGAGAATTTGTCAACAATACATTGTCTATTTCTGAACAAGTTAAAACAAAAAAAATTGTTCTTTATCCTTATGCTCATCTTTCAAGAAATTTGGGGAATCCGTCTATTGCAATGGAAATTTTTAAAACATTAGAGACTAGACTTAAAAAAGAAAAATTAAATGTTACAAGAGCTCCATTTGGATATTACAAAGCTTTTGAATTAAAGGTTAAGGGACATCCTTTGAGTGAATTGTCGAGGGAAATTATTTTAGGAGATGAATCTAAAGAAATTGAAGAAAAATATGATTCTAAGCAGTTGCTTAGGGAAATTTCAAAATCAAAATTAGATACAACAAAACTCAAAGAAAATGATCATCGAATTTTGGGACAACAAATGGATTTATTCAGTTTTTCTGAAATTGCACCAGGAATGGTTTTTTGGCATAATAATGGTTTAATTATAAGAAATGAATTAATTAATTTTTGGAGGGAAGAACATAGAAAAGCAGGGTATAAAGAAATTTTAACTCCTCAAATTATGGATAAAAAGCTATGGCAAATTTCAGGACATTGGGAAAAATATCGAGAGAATAATTTTTCTACAGAATATGAAAAAAGAAAATTTATGATTAAACCCATGAATTGTCCTGGTGGAATGCTTGTTTTTAAAAGCAAACCAAAAAGTTATAGAGATTTACCGTTGAGAATGGGTGAACTAGGGGTTGTTCATAGAGTTGAACTTTCAGGTGTTTTAGCTGGTTTGTTTAGAGTTATTCAATTTACACAAGATGATGCACATATTTATTGCACTGAAGAGCAAATTAACGACGAGGTAATGTCTATTGTTGATTTAATTAAGTTTTTTTACTCAAAATTTAATCTTCCTTTTCATATTGAATTTTCAACAAGACCTGAGAAAAGAATAGGAACAGAAAAAGAATGGGATAAAGCTGAAAAACTTTTAGAAGATGTTTTGAAAAAAAATAAATTAAAATATAAAATCAACAAAGGAGATGGTGCGTTTTACGGGCCTAAAATTGATTTTCATGTTACTGATTCTTTGGGAAGAACATGGCAAACAGCGACGATTCAATTGGATTTACTTCTTCCAGAAAGATTTGATATAGAATATACTGATAAAGATAATGTTAAAAAAAGGCCAATTATTTTGCATAGAACAATTTATGGAAGTTTAGAAAGATTTTTGGGAATTTTGTTAGAACATTTTAATGGAAGATTGCCTGTTTGGCTTTGTCCAGTTCAAGTAAGGGTGTTGAGTTTTACAGATAGAAATATCAAATACAGCGAGAAGGTTGTTGAAAATTTAAGAAAAGAAATTCCAAATTTAAGAATTGATTTTGATTTTAATCAAACAACTGTTCCTGCAAAAGTCAAAGAAGCAGAATTAATGAAAGTTCCGTATATAATTGTTGTAGGAGATAAAGAAGAAAAAGAAAATACTCTTGCAGTCCGTGTCAAAGGAAGTAATAAAATTGAAGTTTTTAAGTTAAATGATTTTGTTAAAAAATTAAAAAAAGAGATTGAGGATAGAGGGTAAATTTTTATAAACTCTAATTTGATAATTCTTTTATGGAATTCAAGGAATATTCTGAAAAGTTAAAAAAATCCAAAGAATACAAAGATTTTTTAGTAAAAAATAAAGGTGTTTATTTTTTTTCAGGATTTTTTTCAATAGATCATGAAGGAAAAGAACTTCCACAAATTAATTTTGATTTTTATGTTCCTTCAAGTTCTGAAATTTATAGTTTTAAGTTTGGAGAAAAAATAGAAATAACTCCAGTAGATAATTATGATAAAAGAATTCCAGAAAAATTATCCCTTGATTTTAATTTTAAATTAGAAGATTTTCAAGATTTAATTCTTAAAGAAATGAAAGATAAAGAAATTAAGAATAACATTAAGAAATTTTTGTTTAGTTATCAGTCTTTAGAGAAAAAACCTTATCTTTTGGTTACTGTTTTTTTATCAAATTTTGGATTATTAAAAGCACATATTGATGTCAAGGAAAAAAGATTCATTTCTTTTGAAAAATCTTCTATCTTAGATATGATGAAAATTCTTAAAAAATAATTTCAGAAAGGTTTAAAAACAAAATTCAGTCTGAGATAAGATGGTAACAGATGATAATAATATTCCGTATCTTTTGGATAATATCCCTTATTCAGAAAATGGACTTGAAGAGGATTTGTCTATTTTAGATGGAGATGAAAGAGCTTGCATGAATTGGGAATTGAGAGGCAAGGGTTTTAGTTTTATTAGAAATCCTTTATCAGAAAATTCTCGTTCACGTGATGACGAAATTAATAATTTAATTTATAGTGGTGAGCCAATTCAAATTAAAAAAAGATAGTTATTTTTCAACAATGAAATTAATCATCATTTCGGTATTGTGAGTTGAAAGAATTTTAAATTTTGCTTTTTTGAATAAGTCATGAATTTCTTTTTCATCAAATAAATAATAATATCTTTTTCCTTTTTTTCTCCAATCAATTAGTTTTTCTTTTCCTTTTTTTTGATTAAATCTTTTTGAATTAAAATTCCAAACTCCAATTAAAGATTTTGAATTTTTTTTCATTACCCTGTATAATTCTTTGATTGCTTTTTGATGTTCTTTTGGTTTTAGGCAGTGAATTGCTGAGATGCAAATCGAAAAGTCAAAAAAATTGTTTTCAAATGGTAGAGACTTTAAATCTGCTACAAAAAATTCTGCTGGAATTTTCAATTTTTTTGCTTTTTTTTCTGCTAATTTAATCATTTTTTCTGAGAAATCTACTAAATACATTTTTCCGTCTTTCATTTTTTTTAAATGTCTTCCACTTCCACTTCCTAAATCAAGAATTTTTCCAGAACAATTTTTCAAAAAATCTTCACTTAATTTTGAAGGAATTTGCTTAAATTTTTCCCATTCAGGTGCAATGTTGTTCCAGATTTTTTGTTGAGTTTGCATGAATATTCTAAGAATCAGGAAATTAAAATCTTTTCTTTTTCAATTAGTTTTTTATACACTGAATTCTTTTTACTTTTATGGATAATTATAAAAAAAAGAGGAAATTCAAAAAGAGGTTTATAATTTTTGGAGTTCTTTTATTAATAATCGCTTTGGTCTTTTTGTTTACTCGAGCTTATCTTTATTTAAATTTCCTTTTGGGAAATGATATTGTAATAACTTTAAATGCAGATAAAAGTCATTTTTTTCTTAAACATGGTGAAAGCGAAACTGTTTCTTTAAAATCTCAAACTTTTGCAAATCCTTTTTGTAGTTTAGAATGCTCTTCAAGTTTTAAAAATTTAAATACTGGAGAAATTCTTGATGAAGATAGTTTTACTTTAAAATCAACTTTATCTTATACTCGAGAATACAATCTTACATCAAATAATATAGGGGCAGGTCAAGAGTTTTATAGATTTGAAATTAAATGTAAAAGCATAAAAAAGGTTCTTTGTCAAACAAGTGGTGAAGAAAAAACAAGAAATATTTTAGTGACTTTGGATTATAATTTGAACGATTATGAACAAGAAATAAAAAATTCTTCTAAAGAGAACATTTCTTTAATATTTCAAGAAATAAATAATATGCAAGCAAATCTTATAGAAATTAATGATAATTTATTAATTTTAGAAAAAAACGACACATCTAATCTTCTTTTTAATGACATAAATAATCTTTCTAATTCTATAAATATTTTGAATCAAACTTGTTTTTATCTAATAAATTTATGGGAAAATGAAAGTTATTCAAATCTTGAACAAGAAATGTTTGGATTTGACGAAGATTTTCAAAAAGTTAAAACTAATTTTGCAAATGTAAATGAAACTTTTTATTTTCTTACTTTTGAAAATAATCTTTTGTTTAACAATTTTACTTATGCAAGAGAAGGATTAGAATCTTTAAAACAGCAAAATGTTTCTTTTAATGAAACACTTGAAATCAATTCTTTAATAAGCAAATTTAATCTTATTTCAGACAATGAAAGTAATTACAACGAAATTTATGGTTTGATTTTTGAAATAAATAATTTTAATATTAGCGGTGAAAAATGTTGTTATGCTTCTGGTTTTCTTTCTGAAGTTCCTATTTCTGAAATTTATTTAAATGAAATTAATGAATCTTATTCTCTTATTTTTAATGAAAAAAAACCTGTTTGTTGCTTTTTTGGAAAGTGCGAAGATTGTTCAAATAATGAAACTAATTATCCAATAGTTTTTGTTCATGGACATAGTTTTAATCATAAAGTTTCTGCAGAATATAGTTTTGATTCTTTTGAAGAAATGCAAGAAAAATTAGAAGAAGATGGATTTATCAACGGAGGGACTTTAATTTCTGTTTCAAATTCTGAATCCGAGGGAGTTTTTGGAAAATTAAATTATCCTTTTACATTTAGAGTGAGTTATTATTTTGATATTTTCAAAAGTTCAGATTCAGTAAAAGTAATTCAAACCAAAAAGGACAATATAGATACTTATGCTATTCGTTTGAATGATATTATTGAAGAAATTAAATTTCAAACTGGAAAAGATAAAGTAATAATTATTTCTCATAGCATGGGCGGAATTGTTTCTAGAAGATATATGCAAATTTTTGGTGAAGATGATGTTTACAAATTTATTAGTATTGGTTCTCCACATCATGGAATAAGTAAAAAAATTTATGATTATTGTAAATTATTTGGAGCAACAGCAGAATGCGACGATATGAAAGCCGATAGTTTGTTAATAAATAAAATTAATCAAGATATTTTGGAAGTTCCATCTTACAGCATTATTGGTGTTGGATGTGATATGAATGGTGAGGATGGAGATGGAATTGTCGAGAATTCAACTGCTTACTTGGATTTTGCTCAAAATTATTATATAAATGGTTCGTGTCCTGGAAATTTTGAATATTTACATTTGGACATGGTTAAACCAGATAAGTATCCTGATGTTTATGAAATAATTGTAGAGATTTTAAAAGAATAAATTTATTTTATAAAATATGATTAAGCAATATTAATTTTTTATTTTCTATATCTGCTTGTAATCTTCTTATTCTACCTGGTTGTGCTAAATTCAATATTCCTCTATTTGCATCAAAAATATCTTTTAAATAGGGATATATCTCTTCTTTGTCTTTTTCAACTAAATTTGTAAAATAATTTAATACATTTCCAGTATAACTTTCATTTTTTAATTCCTTAATTTTATTTAAAGGCATGAAATTGCCATTTTGAAATTCAATCCATTCCTTTGGAAATTCATCCACAAGTTTTCTTTCAATCATGTATGGCTTAAGCAACTCTTCATTTGTAACGTCCAAATTAATTTCAAGTTTTCTAATTGGAATTGTACCTGAATTAATTATATCTCTCATATGTTTTTCATTGAGGTTGAAAGGTCCAATACGAGTGATTGGTTGATTTGTCATGATATATCTATTTTAAAATGATTTAAAAAGATTCTTGTTCCATAAAATATATGTTGAAACCAGATAAATCTAAAGGCGAAGTGCGAAAACCGACGAAAACAATTTCAGGAATAACTCCTGTTGCAGTTATGTTGCCTCCTCGTGCGTGCGAGCATGGGGGTTGTGTTTATTGCCCAAATTTAGGCGTGCCTCAAAGTTATACTCCTAAAAGTCCTGTTGTAATGAGAGCGAGGGAAGTAGAATATGATTCTTTTAAGCAAGTTCAGGCAAGACTAGAGGCTTTTAAAATTATGAATCATCCTACAGATAAAATTGAGATTATAATTATGGGTGGAACTTTTTTAGAATATCCTGAATCTTTTCAAAATAATTTTATTAAAGGAATTTATGATGGATTAAATTTTAAAAAATCAAAAAATTTGAGTGAGGCTAAAAAAATAAATGAAACAACAAAACATAGATGTGTTGCTTTATGTGTTGAAACTCGTCCAGATAAATGTATTAAGTTTATTGATAGAATGCGAGAATGGGGAGTTACAAGAGTTGAGTTAGGTGTTCAGATTATTGACGATAAAATTTACAAATTAGTTAATAGAGGACATAAAGTTGAAGATGTAGTCCGAGCTACAGAATCTTTGAAAAATGCAGGTTTTAAAATTGGATATCATATAATGCCTGGATTGCCTGGAAGTAATTTGAAAAAAGATTTAGAGTTATTTAAAAAATTATTTTCAGATGAAAGATTTAAACCTGACCAGTTGAAAATTTATCCTTGTCAAGTTATGCCTGGTTCTGTATTAGAAAATTGGTATTGGACAGGAAAATACAAACCATATACAAAAGAGCAAATTGAAAAAATTTTAATTGAAATGTTAAAAAAAGTTCCAAGATATTGCAGAGTTATGAGAGTAATGAGAGAAATTCCTCCAGAATATATTGTCGCTGGAACAAAAAATATTGATTTAAGAGCAGATATTGAAAAAGAATTACGAAATAAAAAATTTCAATTAAAAGAAATTCGTTATCGAGAAATTGGGTTTGCATTAAAAGAAAATAAGAAATTTGATAAGAATTTAAAATTAAAAATTACAAAATATAATGCTAGTAATGGAAAAGAATATTTTTTAGAAATTATCAATAAAGATGATTTTTTGTTTGGTTTGTTAAGATTGAGAATTTTTAAAGAAAATAAAATAAAAAAAGCAATTGTTCGAGAACTTCATGTTTATGGCCCGTCTTTAAGATTAGGTGAAAAAGGAAAAGTTTCTCAGCATTCTGGTTTAGGGAAGTGGTTGTTAGAAGAAGCTGAAAAAATTGTGGAAAAAAATAAAATAAAAAAATTAAATATTATTTCTGGGATTGGAGTTAGAGAATATTACAAAAAGTTGGGTTATGAATTAGAAAAAGAATATATGGTTAAATATTTATAATTGAACTTAATTAATATTTTATGGATTATATTGTTGCATCTGGTCCTGTAATTATTGAAAATGGGAAATTATTAGTCAATAAAGATAATAGGGATGATTTTTACAAACTTCCTGGAGGAAAAATAGAAGAGGGAGTTGAAAATTTAGAAGATGCTTGTAAAAGAGAAACAGAAGAAGAAATTAATGGAAAAATTGAGATAATAAAACCATTAAGTCCCATGGTGTTATGGAAAAATCCACAAACAGGAGAGAAAATGTGCATTTTGCTAATTCATTATTTATCTAAATTAAAAAATAAATCTGAGATTAAACCAATTTCTCCAATAAAGGAAATTAAATGGCTTGATATTAAAGAAATTAAGCAAGGTAAATATATTGTTGCTCCAAATATTAAATTCTTAATTGAAAAAGGTGAGATTAATCTCTAGAATCACTATAAAATTTTTTCCAATTTTCAAATGAAAGAGGGTTAAGGTCTTGTTCACTTCTAACAAAATATTGACGTGGAGTTGGTCCGTGATTATTCCATTCTCTTTTTCTTATAAGGAATTCCTCTCTTTTTGCAATTTGGTCAATATAATAATCCATATAATTCTTTAGTAAATTTAATTCTATTTGAAATTCTTCCATAAAAATAATGTTAGTTGGAAGTTTATAAAGATTATTATTTTAAATTTTTATTCTAATTTGCATTAATAAATTAAATTAATAATATACAATTTAGGACACATATCTTTATTAATAAAACTTGATGTTTGGTTAAATGAGCTTTGAAGACATTTTAAAAAGAAATCCTAATTTAACACTTAAAGATTTACAAGAACTTCAGAGAGATTATGATAATAGATTTGTAATTCAAAAAGGTTTTTCTGGTTTTAATAAAGTTAGACATACCTATGCTCATATTGGAAAATTAGTTGGGAGATTAGCAGATTATATTCATGATATGGAAGAAAATTCAAAAAATGTTTCTGAAGAAGATATTAAAAATAAAGTAATACCTGATTTGTTAGTATATTCTGCTTGGCTTGCTGAGGAATTTAATGTTGATATGGAACAAGCATATCTTAAAAGATTTATTGAGAATTTAAAAAGATTATATTCTGAAAAAGTTTCACCAAATGAAATTCAATCGCTTGAGAATTGTATAAAAGAAAAATTTAAATAAGATTTAATTTTTTGATACATTCGTTTCCTTTTTTTATGCCTTCTTTATAAAAATTGTATAATTTATCTTTATCTGTCGTTAGTTGCGATATATTATATGGAGGTTCTATAAAATATACATTTTTTTGTTTTTTTATTTTATTTATATTCGTTGGTTTTTTTATCTTTTTTAAGAGATACTTAATTCCAAAATATCTTGTTTCTAATATAATTCTTATAAAATTATATGGGATGTCTTTGAAATCTTGTAATAAACTTATTTTTTTATTTAAAGCAATAATTATTCTTTTGTTTGGATATTTTTCAATTATTTCATTAATATTCAATCCATCTATTATTTGCCCATCAAAAAATTTTATTTTTTTAGAACTTGCATACGGAACTGCACTAGAAGCTTCTTTTAATTTTTTTAACATATCTTTTTTACCATTTACCCATTTTACTTCCATTTTTCTTGGGTTAAATAATTTAATCCAAAATTCTATTTTGGATTTTTCTATTTTATCTTGATTTAATTTTGTTTTTGTTTTTTCAATATTTTTCAAATATTCTAGATTTAAAATATCTAAAGTTTTCTTTTTAATAAAAAATCTTTTTATTTTGTGTACCATTTTTTTAAAAGAAAGAGTTTTAATAAATTTGTTTTTTATTGTTAAATCCTCATAGTAAACTTTTGCACCATTTTTTGCATTTTCTGATAAAAAGTATGCTCCGTTATGAGCTCCTGCAGATATTCCATAAATGCTATGGATGTGTTGATAAATATTTTTTTCTTGAAAACTTACTACAATTCCTGCTCCAAAGACACCTTCCATTGCTCCACCATCCAAGATAAGAATAACATCTCTTTTCATCTTAAATTTTAATATTTCCTTTTTGCCAATCTTTTAAAATTAATCTGGCTGTTTTGTCTTCGTCGACAAATCCACCTTTTTTTAAAAATCCTCTGGATTTTCCAAGTTTTTCAATTAAATATTCTGAATTTCCATTTGCATTTATTTTGTAATATTTTTCTAAAATTTCTGGATATTTCTCCATAATGCTTTGAACCACAAGTTCAGGATCTTTTACTTGAGTATAAGAACGACCTCCAGCAATTGTTTGTTCTGAAATTTTGTCTTTTTGTTCTTGAGAATATTTTTCTTTTGGAATTACTCCTGGACTGTCAATTAAAACAATATTTTCAGTTAATTTTATTTTTTGAATTCCTTTTGTGAATCCTGCTTCAGAACCAACTCCTGCAGAACTTTTTCCAATTAAAATATTTAAAAGAGAACTTTTTCCAGTATTTGGATAACCAATAACTCCGACGAAAACTTTTTTATTTTCTTCTAAAGGAATTTTTTTTGAAAGTTTTTTAATCAAATCTCTTAAATTTTTAATTCCTTTTCTATCTTTACAAGATACTAAAATTTTTGGGGTTAAATTTTTGTAACCATAAGTTTTTTTATTTATTACTAAATCAGATTTATTTAAGACATAAACTAAAATTTTTTTTCTCTTTTTTATTTCTTCTTCAATTTCCAAATTCCTTGTTTCTTCAGGAAATCTTGCATCAAGTATTTCTAAGATTATGTCTGAACTTTCTATTATTTTTTCGTGCAATTCAGAATATTTTGATTTTTGCTTTTTTATTTTATCTATATGCCTATTTCTTCTAGAAGAAAAACTATATCTTGGTCTCATTCTTTTATTACGTTTAATGGGTTTTTAGAATTTTTGTAATAAGAAGCTTTAAGAATTTCAAGAAATTTATTTAACATATAAACTTAATCATGTTAAGCATAATTATTCCTACAAAAAATGAAGGAAAGTATTTGGGTCTTTTACTAAAATCAATTAAAAATCAAAGTTTTAAAAATTTTGAAATTATTGTTGCAGATGCAAATTCAAAGGATAATACTAAAGAAATAGCTAAAAAGTATGGTTGCAAGATTGTAAAAGGTGGTATGCCTTGGACAGGAAGAAATAACGGTGCAAAAATTGCTGAAGGAGACTTCTTTGTTTTTATAGATGCAGATGTTGTTTTACCTGAAAAAAATTTTGTTGAAAATTGTTTGAAAGAAATTTCTGAAAGAAATTTGGATGTTGCTGGAGTTTTATTAAAACCAAGGATAGATAAAAAAAAGCATCTTTTGTTTTTTTACAAATTAATATATTCTTTTTTGAATTTTTTGATGAAGATTTCTCAAAACTCTAAATCTCCTTTAATGCAAAATTGTATGTTTTCTAAAAAAAATATTTATACTAAAATTAATGGTTTTGATGAAACTCTTGTATATGCAGAAGATTCGGATTATGCTAGACGAGCAGTTAATAAAATTCATGCTAAGTTTGGAATAATAAATAAAAAGATTTATGTTTCAACAAGAAGACTTGAAGAAAAAGGATTTAAACTTATTTTTAAAGTAATTTATATGGCAATTTTGAGAAATTTTAAGGAATTAAGAAAAAAAAATTCTAAAATTAGATATTTTGATTAAAGCTCTTTTTTTGTCATTTTTGACAAAATATATCTATATAAATTAATTGAAATTAAGAAAAATAAAAAAGATAGCAATTGCGATAATGCAATTGAGTATACTTCTTTGTAATTTTCTAATAAGAGATGTTTTGAGATTGTAAAAAGTGAAGGATAATAAATCAAACAAGTTAATAGAAATGCTGCCGGCGTAAAGTATAATATATCTTGTCCGAATTTTTTTCTTGAAAATTCTTTTCTGGTAAATTTATCATATATTCTTGTGCATGTCCAAAAAAGAGAAGCCCCTATAATTGAACCTAATACAATTAAACCTGAAATCCAATTTACTGAAATATTTGTTTTTGAAAAAACATATCCAAATATTTGGGCTCCAAAAATTGCTCCGATTTCTCCGAAAATTATTTCTTTATTAAAATTAAAAAAGGATTTTGAAATTTTCATGTTCAATCTTTTTTAAGAATTCCTTTTATCTTTATTGGAACATATTTTTTTATTTTTAATTCAGATTCAGGAATTTCCTTAGAATAAAAAATTTGTTTTAAATTAAAAACAAGTTTATTTTCGTCTTCTGTCGCGATTTTAAATAATTCTCCTTTTATCCACATTATCTTTCCTTTGTAGTCCAATTCTCTACCATAATGTTTTATCTTAAGAAGATAACATTTTTTTTCTTCAATTTTTTTAACCATATTATTTTTGATGTTTTGTTGTTTAAATATTTTGGGAATGGTTTTTTAATTTTTTTGAGAGTATGTAATAAAAATCTTGATATTGTGTTCTTATTTTCATAGTTCTTCTTAACATGTAGTCTGTTCCGAAATAAGGGTAATTATCTAAAATATCAAATATAATCCACATTGGCCAGCATTTAACCATAATTTTGTATATATCTTCTTTAGTTTTAGCACTTTTAGATTCTTCAATTAATTCAAAATACTTTTCACACATTTTATTAAATAATTTTTCGGTTAATTTTTCTTTTAATGCCTTGTCTAATTCTTCACATTCTTTAAGATTATTATAAGATGTAACACTACCGTTATTAAATATAAATTTGGTTTTATACATTCCAACCCCCAACCATTTTTTTAACTCATCTCCTGAACCTTGTTTCCAGATTTGAACATCTAACTTAGTAAATCCGATTTTTGTGCAATCATAACCATATTCCTCATTATTTTTTATATCTTGTTTTTCTTCATTTTCCATTTTACTTATATTTTTTTAAATGTATTATTTTTAATATTTTATTGTTTAAATATTTTGAGAAATTACCATAGCTTTTTATGACAAGTTTTACATCTGACGTCGATTTGTTTTCCAAATAAACCCGATATTTCTGGGAATTTTTTGCATATTTTTGGTTTTATTTTTTCTAATGAACATTCTGTTATGTTGCCTTTAAATTTTAAAAATTGGCAATATTTATTTTTTCTTTTAATATATCCATGCTTTGTAATAAAATCCGAATATCCTGCTTTTTTTATTTTTTTAATTTCTTCTTTTGATAATTTTACTTTTAATCCACAGCACAATCCGCATCTTAAGCACTTGAATTTTTTTCTTGCAAGGACATACGGACGAATAAATAAAACATAAAGATAAAAAAGAATCATTAAGAATAAAATTATATTTATTAATACATTCATCTTATTTATTAGAATTCTTTTATTATAAATTTAACCATGCCCCGTCCGGGATTCGGACCCGGGTTCCAGCCTTGAAAGGGCTGTGTCCTTGGCCTCTAGACTAACGGGGCGTAAAATTAATTGTTTGAGTTAGTTTAAAAAAGTAACTATGCTTGTTATTTTTCCCTAATAATAACTTTTAAATATGTAAATTTGTTTGGAAAAATGTTAAATGAGCCTGTAGCTCAGCCTGGTTAGGTTGAATTAAATTTGTCATTAACCATTCTGAGTTGAACGAGCCTGTAGCTCAGCCTGGTTAGAGCACCGCTCTTATATGAATGTTGCTTTCAAAAAGCAATATCCTTTCTGGATTAGTCTAAGAAAGGCGGGGGTCCTCGGTTCAAATCCGAGCAGGCTCATTTTATTTTTTATTTTAATAACTTTTTGTTAATTTTTTTCTTAAAAACTGTAAGTAAAATTTATTTTAATTAATAATTAATTTCTTTTTAAAATAGTTTATATTAATTTAATTTTTATCGACGATAAATTAAGTGTAGGTAAAAGCAATATTTATATAGTATAATTGTGTAGGATAACTATAAAAAATAATTAAGATTATTGATAAAAAAAGATGGTGAAAAAGTTTAAAATCTATTTGTTAATTTGTATAATATTATTTGTGATTTTAATTGATTTTTTATCTGCAGAATCAATTTCTGATACTCTTCATTTAAACATTCAAACAACTTATTCAAATGGGACAATTCAACCTGGAACTTTTACTTTTGTTTTTAATATAACTACAGATTCTGCATGTTCAAATGTTGTTTATTCAAATTCTTCAACCTTGACTACTGATTCAAGAGGAATTATTTCTTATTATCTTGAAAATGTAAATTTGAATTTTACAAATCAGTATTACTTATGTTATTACAGAGACGGTGTTTTGATTAATAATTCTAAAATTGCAAGAAGCCCATATTCTTTTACAACAAAAAACGCAACAGTTAGTGGATTAATTAAAGATGCTAATTTAAACATGACTGGATATAATATTAGTGCAGATTATTTTTCAGGGACAGGAGCAAATTTAACAGAAAATTTAACTATTGGGAAAAAAATCATTTTTGGATTTGGTGAAACAATTGATAATTTAGTCAGTGGTTGGATTAAAATAACTGGAAGTGCTAATGTTACAGGAAGTTTAATTGTCAACGGAAATATTAATTCTACTACTGGAGATATTTGTATAACAGGAGGAAATTGTTTGAGTACAGTTGCTTCAGGAACAGAACCTTTATGGACAGCAAACTTTACTGCTTATAACACGTCGTGGAGTTCAACTTATAATTCAAGTTATGTTCCTTATACTGGCTCAACTGCGAATGTTAGTTTAGGAGCTTATAATTTCAGCGTCGGAGGAACTGATTTTTTTGTTAATTCAAATAAAGATTCAATTTCATCTGGAGGTTCAACAGCTTCGGGATTATATTCTGTTGCTTTAGGTGAATCAAATATTGCTTCAGGAGATGATTCAGTATCTTTAGGTTATAGTAATACTGCTTCAGATACTGGTGCTGTTGCCATTGGTTATCAATCAACTTCTTCTGCACCTTATTCAACAGCCTTAGGATATATGACAACTGCTTCTGGACAAAAATCAACTGCTTTTGGTGCATCAACAATAGCGTCATCAGATTATGCAATTGCAATGGGTTATTCAACTATTGCATCAGGAACATATTCTACAGCAATTGGTAGAGGAATAAATGTTTCTGGTTCAAATTCTGTTGGTATTGGATTAAATGATCAATCAGGAACTGTTCTTAGTCAAGCAAATACAATGTCAATTATGGGTGGAACAGTTGGAATAAATACAACAGCTCCTAAAAATACTTTAAATGTCATCGGAACAGGAAATATAACTGGAAATGTAACTTCACAAACTGATTTTTGTATTGAAGGTGGAAATTGTTTAAGTAGTGCTGTTGGAAGTTTAGGAAATATTTCAGGAGGTGGAGTAGAAAATTATATTCCTAAATGGATTGGATCAGCAAGTTTAGGGAATTCACTTGTTTATGATAATGGAACTTATGTTGGTATTGGAACAGCAACTCCAACATATCTTCTCGACGTGAATGGAAGTGGAAATATTGTGAATGATTTTAGAGTTGGAAATGATTTATTTGTTACAGGTTGGGTAAATTCAAGTGAAGATGTTTGCATTGTTGGAGGAAATTGTTTGAGTACAGTTGCTTCAGGAACAGAACCATTATGGACTGCTAACTTTACTGCTTATAATTCTTCTTGGTCATTTACTTATAATGCAACTTATGACTCTTATAATTCAACTGGATTAATTAAAGATTGGAATTCTTCGGGTTTAATAATAAATTGGAGTACTGAATCTGGAATTGAATCTGATCCTTTATGGACTGCTAACTTTACTGCTTATAACTCGTCGTGGTCTTCAACTTATAATTCAAGTTATAATACTGCTTATAATTATACAATAAATGGGACATTTATGAGGAAAGATGGAGACAATGGTACTGGAGTTTATAATTTTGGAGGAGCTTGGAACGACGGAGGATTAACAATTTCTAATGGAAATTTGTATGCTCAAACTGTTTATGTTTATAATATAACTTCTTTGCAAGTTTCAAATTTAAACATTAATGGTTCTTTAATTCCGCAAATTGGTTTTGATAATACTTTTGATGTTGGAAGTTCTTCATTAAGATGGAGAGATTTATACGTCGGTAGAAATATTTTTTCAAATGGAAGTATTAATGTTGATTCAGGAGGAGATATTTGTATTGTTGGGGGAAATTGTTTGTCAACATCTGGAACAGGTTCTGGAACAATTACAGGAGCTGGAACAGCGACGTATGTTCCCTTATGGAACGGAACTTCTTCGTTGAATAACTCAGTGATTTATCAAAATGGAAGTAAAATTGGAATTAATACCACTATTCCGACAGCGACATTAGATGTTAATGGAAATATTCATGCTTCAGATATTTTTGCAACAGATGTTATTTCTGGAAGCACTGTTGGTTTTGTTTCAGTTGGTTTAGGTGGTTCTATTGGTGCACATAAAACTAATTATGATGCTAAAATTACCTTTCCTGAAACAGATGATATTTCTATTTATACAGGACTTTCTGGAGAATTATTAAGAATTTCTGGGGATGATGGTGCTGTTGGAATTGGCGAATCAATTCCAGTGTATAAATTAGAGATTAAGGGAGTTCCTATGCCCTTGGAAACACCGTCGGGTAATGGTTATTTTGGAATAACTAATATTTCAGATGGAGATATTTTAGAAATTGATTATTCTGGGAATGTTGGTATAAATACTTCAACTCCACAAAATAAATTAAATGTCGTCGGAGATGGAAATTTTACAGGAAATTTATATTCTAATGGAGCACAAGTTTTAACATCTTATACTGAAACAGAACCATTATGGACAGCAAACTTTACTGCTTATAACACGTCGTGGAGTTCAACTTACAATTCAACATATGCAAATTGGAATAAAACTTATGCTGATACTTTATATTCATCAATCTCAGAACCTTTATGGACAGCAAACTTTACTGCTTATAACACGTCGTGGAGTTCAACTTATAATGCAAGTTATGATGCAAAATTAAGTGGAGTAGGAACTTCAGGTTATATTGCTGCGTGGAATGGAACTTCTTCGTTGAATAATTCAATTATTTATCAAAATGGAACTACCTTAAATATTTCTGGAAATATCTTTGTTCAAGGCGGTTCTGGAGATGTGAATAGTAATGGTGCTGTTAATTCAGCTGATTCATTATGGGTTAAACAATATTTAGCAGGAGCAGTTAATTTAACTGCAAAGCAATATGCAGAAGCAGATGTAAATGGAGATGGAAGAGTTGATTATTCAGATGTAGATTTAATTGAGCAAAAACTTACTGTTGAAGGATTGCCTTTAAATGAAGTTCAAAGAGAAGGAAAAAGAGCTGTTGATTCAGCATATTTTATTGATTATGACAAAGATTTTGGGATAGGAAATTATTTTTCTGATGCTGGAGATTATAATCTTACAAGTAAACTTTATGTTAATGGAACAGGAAATATCACACAAGATTTTTATGTTGGAAATGATTTAATTGTTACAGGTTGGGTAAATTCAAGTGAAGATTTTTGTATTGTTGGAGGAAATTGTTTAAGTAATAGTGCAGATGTTTCAGAACCTTTATGGACTGCAAACTTTACTGCTTATAACACGTCGTGGAGTTCAACTTATAATTCAAGTTATGTTCCTTATACTGGCTCAACTGCAAATGTTACTTTAGGAGATTATAATTTTTCAGTTGGGACTTCTGATTTTTTTGTTAATGCGGATTTAAGTTCAATTTCGTCTGGGGCAAGCTCAACAGCTTCGGGATTATATTCTGTTGCTTTAGGATATGTATCAACAGCTTTAGGGCCTTCTTCAGTAGCTGTTGGGAATCATGCATTCTCTTCAGGTGATTCTTCAATAGCATTAGGGCATTATACAAATGCTTCAGGTGATTCTTCAATAGCATTAGGTGATTTAACAAATGCTTCAGGAGCTTCTTCAACAGCGACTGGTTTTGCAACAACAGCTTCGGGATTTTTATCAACAGCAATGGGTAGAGAAATTATTGCAGGAGGAGATTATAGTTTTGCTATTGCATTGAATGATCAAAATAATTTGAATGTTTCTCAAGCAAATACAATGGCAATTATGGGGGGAAATGTTGGTATTGGAACAGCGACTCCTAATTCTATTTTAACAACTAAAGGAAATAATGTTTCATTTTTATCTGTTGGTGGAGAAAAAAGATTTTATTTTTTATCAAACGCAGATGGTAATGAAGCTGTTTTTACAATGTATGATTTTTCAGAAACTGCAAGAATTTATTTGAATACTTATTCAGATAGTTACCTTAATGTTCCAACTGGAAAATTTGGTATTAATACTTCAGCTCCTAAAAATACATTAAATGTTGTCGGAGATGGAAATTTTACTACAAATCTTTTTGTTGGAAGTAATATAACAACAGAAAAATTAGTTTTTGAAACAAGTGCTTCTCATTACATCGACGATAATTCAACTTGTGTTAAAATTTACGGAAGTACAAGTATTTTAGAAATATGTTAAAATGGTTAATATTAAATCAAAAAAAAAGTTTTTTTTATTTTTGTTAGTCGTAACTTTTTTTATAATTCTTTTTGAAATTAGCTCGACTTCTGCTTGGCTTACTGGATATGATTACAGAAAACAAATTAATCTTACTGGAGGAACTAATGCAGGAAATGATTATCAAATAAAATTAACAATAGGAAATACATCAGGAGGAGATTTTAATTTAGGTGGAAATGCAACAAATTTTCCAAATGATATAAGATTTACAGATGACGACGGAGAAACACTCTTGCCCTATTGGATTGAAAATACAACAAGTCCAGCAATTTTTTGGGTTAAAGTAAATGATTCTCTTAATTCAAATCAAATTATTTATATTTATTATGGAAACTCAACTGTTTCAAGTGCAACTAACGGAACTGCGACTTTTGTAATGTTTGATGATTTTGAAAGCACTGCTTTAAATGCAGTCCCAGATTCAAGCAAATGGGTAATTACTGGAACAGACGCAAACGATAATGTAACTATTTATTTAGACCCAGCAAATGCTTCAAATCAAGTTGCAAGGACAATTGAACAAATTGATGGAGTTGGAACAAGATTATGGGTTAAAAATCTTACTTCAAGTAATTATTCTTTTGATTTTGATTATAGAACAAGTGTAAATAGAGTTTATTATTTTTACATATATGATGGTGCTACTATTAGGACAACTATGAATCTTGATACTACATTTCATTGGTATAATGGGGCAGCTTATCAAAATTTTGCCCCAGCAACTCCATCTCATTCTACAAATACTTGGTACGATACCGAAATATTTGTAGCAGGACCTTTTTTAAATATGACTATTAATGGAGTAAATTATAAAGGAGGAGTTCGTTCAAATGCAACAGCATCAGTTACCTCATTAGTGATGAATCCACATACTGCAAGTTTAACTCCTCCATTATACCAATATGTTGATGATTTTAGAGTAAGAAAGTTCTCTATGAATCCTCCAGTATTAAGTGCTGTCGGAGGACAAGAATTAATTCAAGGATTGACCTGTGGAAACTTATCTGATGGAACTTATACACTCACACAAAATGTAACAAGTAACACTACTTGTTTTATAACAAATTCTACAAATGTTATTCTTGATTGTCAAGGATTTTATATTTATGGAAATAATTCTCCATCTTCTTATGGAGTATATTCAAATTATCCCAATACCACAGTTAAAAATTGTAATATTTTTAATTATTCTTCAGGTATAATTTTAGACAGCAATGCAAATTCAACATTAGAAAACAATACTATAAATGTTACTTTTAGCTCGGGTTCTGATGATTATGGAATTAAATTGGGTTCTGGAGTAAATTCAACAACTAAAAATAATATAATTAATGGTTCAGGAACAAATATTTATGCTTATATGTCTTATGCAATAAATAGTTCTTCAATTAATGACACAATATTTGTCCCTTCGGGTAGGGCTTCATTTTATTCCGTTGGAACTACAATGAATCAAGTTTTTAATTTCACAAAACTAAATGGGAAAGGAGTAATATTTTATCAAGGAAATCCTTCATTTTACAATTTAAAAATGAATACAACTTCAGGTTCATCTATGGATTTACCAAGAAATATTACCTTAAAAAACATAACAATAAATACAAATGGAGATGCTGATGCTGTAACAATATCAGGTGTAGGCGTTCATTTAGATTGTGAAAACGGAGTAATTAATGGTTCAAATATAGCATCAAGAAGTGGAGTATATTCTTCAGTAGGAAATGCTAAAATTAAAAATTGCAATATAAATAATTTCAATTATTGTATTAGGATATATGGAGGTATGAATAATTCTGTTGAAAATATTATTGCAACAACATCTTATAATGGTGGGATTCCATTAAATATTTATTTTCAATCAAATTATACTCTTGTGAATAATTTCACAGGTTCAGCTCTTGTTAATGGTTTTGGTTTATCAATTCAATATTCAAGCCATAATGTAATTAATAATTCTAACTTTAATTCACTTGGAGGTAGAGGAATTTATTTTTATGGTTTAATTGGAACAGGTTTAACTTTAAATAACACCCTAAACAATTCTTCAGGGAATTCTTCTTCAAATTATGGAATTCAACTTTCAAGTTCTAATGATAATCTTATTTATAATTCCAATGGTTCAAGTAATACCTTAACAGGAATAGATTTAACAGATTCAAGTAATAATTATTTTAATAATATAATTGGAAATTTAACAAACAATCCTACATCAACAGGTGACGGAATTACTCTCGAATCTAATTCAATAAATAATACTTTTGAAAATTCTTTTGCAATATCAAACTCTCAAAAGGTAGATTCTTACAATTCTGCTTTTAGAATTTTTTACAGCAATAATAACACTCTTAATAATGTCACAGCAAATGTTACAGGAATTAATGCAACAGGGATTTCCTTATATTCTTCAAATTATACTTTAATTAATGGTTCTGTTGGAGATAGCAACAATTTTAATAATTCGGGTTCAGGTATGCTGTTATCAAATTCAAGTCATAATGTACTTAATAATTCTGTTGCAATAAGTGGTCTAGGAAATGGGGCTTTGGGATTAAATACAAATAGTAATTATAATAATATTGTAAATTTTATTGGAATTGCAAACTCAACTGAATATGGATGCAAATCTGTTGAGCCAAAATTAACTAACAACGTTGCCATTTTCATAACAACAAGTAGTAGTTATAATAATTTAACAAATGTTTCAGGTTATAGTCGAAGTGAAGACGGAATTGCATTTTATAATAATTCTGCAAACAATATTGTAAATAATAGTTTGGGTTTAACTTATTCAAGTGTTGGGATTTTATTAACCAATTGGGCGTCTGATAATCAAGTTATTAATAGCACAGCAATCGCAATGGGTGGTTCTTGTGGAGGTGGAAAAGCATTTGGTATTGCAGATAATTCAAGTAGAAATAATATAACTAATATAACAGCAATTCAATATGGTGCTGTTTCAACAGATGGGGCTTTTTTTATACGATGCATTGGGGCAACAGCCGAATGTCATCCTAATTTTAATAATACAGTAATTAATTCTAAAATTTTAATTTACAATTCTACAAATGGTATTTCAATAACAGACAATTCAACAGGAAATGTAATAAGAAATATTTCAATAAATTCAACATATACTTCTTCAACATTAAGTTTGCTAAAAGTTAATTCATCAAATAATGTTTTTTGCTTAAACAATTTTACAAGTAATCTTGGAATTTATATAAATGATTCAAATGGAAGCAATACTTATAATTGCTCTTATGGTGGAAAGGTTCAAGGAAATATTTATGAAAATGTGAATAATGGAACAATAAATGTTCTCGGTTCAGAAAATTCTTCAATAGCAAATTACTATATTGGAAAATATGGTTCTGGATATCCTTATAATCAAACAAATTCTTTAAATAAAATCTATGGTGCGGTAGACTACGTTCCTTTAACAATTTATTTAACTTCTTGCGCTTATTCTGGTTCTGGAAATTGGGTAATAAATTGTTCAGAAAATTGCACCATATTAAGTAATACAGATGTAGTGGAAAATAATATTTCTATACTTGGAGTAGGAACTTTTAGAACTTCTGCAAATATAACTGGTTTTAGTAAATTAATAATTGCAGGAATAGATTCTTCAAATATTTGTAGAGTTACTTGTTTTGATGGGGGATGTTTTAAAGATTAAAATGAAAATTGGAAATTTATTTTTTGTTTTTTTTATTTTTCTTTTTTCAATTTTAACTTTTGTAATTGTTTCAGCAGATGTTATTTCTGTTAATTCAGGAGGAAGTGAAAATGTAATAATAACTGCAGATAAATATCTTGAAGGTTTTTTCTTTTCTTCAAGAGACATTAATAATTTACCGAGCAATCCTTTAAATGTAAAATTGGTTTCCTTGAATGGAAGAAATGAGTCAGATACTGATTTGAATTGTTCAGGATATATTACTGACGTTGAGAATTTGACTTTGACAGTATATGTAGATTGGATTAAAGATGATAATTCACAATTTATTCAAGTTTTTGAAAATCAATTAAACAATTCTGTGTTTTCAACTTTGTTAAATAATGGAAATTTAAGTTTAGGAGATGTTTGGAAATGTTCATTGAAAGTTTCTGATGGAGAATATAATAGTAGTTGGATTGACTCAAATGAATTAACTATTATTGATATAACAAATCCAAATGTAACAATTGTTCATCCAAATTCTTCTGCTAATTACACAAGTTTAGATATTGATTTCAATATTTCGATTTCTGAAAATGAAAATATTTCTTGGTGTGGTTACAGCGTCAATGGAACAGCGAATGTAACAATGATTAGATTAAATGATTCTTATTTTTGGCATGAACCCCCAAACTTAACAGTTGGATTAAATAATGTAACTTTTTATTGTAATGATACTTCTGGAAATTGGGGAACAAATTTCACGAATTTTACAATTTTAGACGAGGCTGCAATTGCAATTCAATTGTCTCCTGCATTAAGTTTAACTGTTAATTGGACTTTGGAAAGTTTGCCTGCTAATGATTTGAACGCAGAAGGAAATAATTTAACTGGAGATACTTTGTATTGGGTAAATTTATCTGTAACTGCAACTACTGCAGATTTATACGTGAAAGCCGACGGAGATTTGCAAACTTTAGATTTAGATATTCTTGGTTTAGGAAATGAAACTTTTTGTGCAAATTTAACAAATTCTTCTGTTCCTGATTTAAATAGATTGATTATGAATACAAGTTATGTTTTAATTGCTGAAGATCTTCCTAGTAGTATAATTTATTTGAAATTTTATCTTGATGCTCCGTCGGGACAAGCAGCAGGAACTTATTTGAATAATTTAGATTTCAAAGCAGTAAATCATGGAAACACTCCTTAATTTTTTAAAAGAAATTAATTTCACTAGAAAAAATAAATCTTTATAAAGTATATTCTCTTATTTAAATCAATTAATATGAAAAAGAAAGGTGTGATATTTTATCGTTTGATTTTGATTTTAATTCTTTTAGCAGTTATTGTTTTATTAATTGTTCAAAATCTTCCTAAAGTTACTGGAAATTCAATTACTGGTTTTGCAACAAGTGGAAATACTACTTCAAATGTTACAATTACTTCTTATTTATCAATTGCGTTTTGTGATAATTTATCTACAGGAATTTGGTTTGGAGAAGTTGCAAGTTTACCTGTAACAAATCAAAATGGAACACATAATGCAGATGGTGCTAGTAGTGGAAGTACTTATTGTTTGAATGTTTCTGCTGATTCAAATACAAATGTTGATTTTTGTACAAAAGCAAGTGGAAATTTGACAACAACCGGAGCAGATGTTATTGTTTTAGCAAATGAAACTTGGAATAATGCAACAACCACAGATGCAACAACTCCATCTTATGCTACTGAAAATATTTTGACAACAGATTATGTCAAATCCGGTGGTAATGTTGCTAGCGACGGTACTGGTGTCAATTATTACAGATTCTGGTTAGATATTCCAGGTGGACAAGCAGCAGGAACATATAATAATACTGTATTTTTCAAAGGAGTAAATACTGGAAATCCATGTGGTGCATAAAATTAAAATGAAGAAAAAAAAGGTGACATTCGTTGAGAAAATTTTGTTTTTAAGTTTAGTCTTGACTTTGATTTTACCTTTGGCAACTGCAGGTGTTGGTGTTAAATGGAGTAAAGAATCTTCTTTAGTTTCAGAAAATTCAAAAGTTTGTATGTCTTATGATGTTTATAATCCATGGCCACAAGATACTTATGCTACAATTAGTTTATCTCCGGAATTAATGGAAATTATTGATTATATTGGTTCAGATATTGTTTTCCTTCCTAATGAGACATCAAGTACAAATGCTATTCCTGTTGAATTTTGTTTTAAAACACCAAAAGTTTATGAAAAAGATTGTTGGGTTGGAGATGTATTTTTTTGTAAGCAAGATTGTTTAGAAGAAATGAAAACTTATGAAGGTGAAGTGTTGGTAATGGAAACTTCTCCAGATCAATCATCTCAATCTGCACAAGGTTCTGCTACTAAAATGTCTGTTTCTGCACCTTTGAGAATTAGAGTTCAATGTGAAGCACAAAATAGAAATTTCAGTGCATTGTATGTTCTTGTTGGACTTATTGCATTAATATTATTGATAATAAATTTAGTTAAAAACAAGAAAAGCAAGCAAAATAAAAAGATTAAGAAAAAGAAATAAAATCATATGATTTCTAAAAATCAAATTTTTTATAAGACTTTTTTGATTGTGATAATTTTTTTATGCGTTATCTTAATTATTTTTCAAAATTCAAATAATTTTACTGGAAATTATTTATTAAATACTACATCTAATGTTTCATTATTTAAATATTATTCAATTGCGTTTAGTGATAATTTGTCTTCTGGAATTGAATTTGGAACAATAGAAAATCTTCCTGCAGTTAGTGTTAATGCAACATATAATTATTTGGGTTTGAGTAATTCAACAGAATATTTTATTAATGTTTCAAATGATTCAAATACAAATATTGATTTTTGCATAAAAGCCGACGGAGATTTAGAAAGTATTGCAAGTGATATTTTGGGATTAGGAAATGAAACTTATAATAATGCAACATTCACTAATTTATCCTCGCCCTCGGATACAGAGGTTTTGTTGACGACTTCTTATGTTAAATCAGGAAGTAATGTTTTAATTGGTGGAGTAAATTATTATCGTTTTTGGCTTGATGTTCCATCAGGACAAGCAGCTGGAACATATAACAATACTGTTAATTTCAAAGCAGTTGAAACAGATTATTCTTGTTAATTAGAAAGCATTAAAAATCTGAAATTATTATTTTCTTTATGATTAAAAAAGAGGTGTTTATTTTTATCTTTATTTTTTGTGTATCTCTTGTGTTTGCAATAACTGGTTATGTTACAGAAGGAAATTCTCCGTCATCAGTTACTATTGAAGGTTTGAGAATTGTTTATTCTACTTTTAATGGTTCTACAACTAATTTTAATTCCTTGAATACATCTGAATTAAATAATTTATCATTGATGACTTTAGAAAAATCTAGTTATGGTAAAGTTATTTTTAATCAAAGTGTTAATTTGACTTTAACTGCAGGAGTGGATAAAATTGTTAATTTTGATTTGGATTTGAACATTTCTAATAATTTAATTTATATTGATGATTCGGATTTACCTTATTTAAATAAAACAGTTACTATGTTTTTATATGGTCTTAGTTATACAAATCCAAGGATAATTCATAATGGTGTTGTTTGTAGTGATTGTACTAAATTAAGTTATTCTGGAGGTAATTTAACTTTTTCAGCAACTACTTTTAGTGGAACTTATTATGCACAAGAAACTCCTGTTTCTCCTGTATGTGGAAATGGTGTTTGTGAATCTGGAGAAACTTCTACTAGCTGTTCTGCAGATTGTGGAAGTGGTGGTGGAGGCGGTGGAGGGGGAGGCGGAGGCGGTGGTGGAGTTACTCCTCCGATGACAACAGGCGTTAGTTTTTACATTGTTCCAGATTTTTTAGCAATTTCAATGTATAGAGGAGAATATTTTCAAAAAAATATTATTATTGTTAATAACGGAACCGAGGATTTAATAATTGGAGCATTTGTTTCAGGATTAGATAAATTTGTTTTTCCTCAAGAAGAAATATTTGAAGTTAAAGCTGGACAAAATTATACTTTAAGATTAAATATTTATGTTTCTAGTTCAACAAATATTGATGTTTACGTCGGTAAGGTTTTATTTCAATCAAAATCACTTGATAAAAGTATTAATTTTATTTTAGATGTTAAAGAAAAAGGGGCGTTATTTGACATTAGAACAAATGTTACAAAAAGATATGTTCCTCCAGGAAGAGATGTTCTTGCAAAAATTTTAATTATAAATAAAGGAGAATTAAGAAATTTTGATGTTTCTTTAGAATATAAAATTTTAGATTTTGAAAATAATAGTTATATGCCCAAACAAGAAGATTTTGCAATAAATGAAACTTTTGCAAATACCTTTTCCTTGCATGTTCCTTCTGATCTTCCAATTGGACAATATTTATTCTACGCTAAAGTTAATTATGGAAATGTTAGTGCAACTAGTTATGATACATTTATTGTTGAAACAGTTTCATTTTGGTCTTGGATAATTTTAATAATAGTTATTATAATTTTGATTGCAATAATCTTTTTTATCTTGAGAAAAAGGAAAAAGAAAAAAGAAGGGAAACTTAAACCAAAATCATTTTTTAAGAAACCTTCTTTAGTTAAAAGAAAATTAAGATATCCTAAAATAAATGAATAAATCTTTCACCGCAATTCATATAAACTTTGTTTTTAATTTAATTTTATGTTAATAGGGCTTGTTGGAAAACCTTCTGTTGGGAAAAGTACATTTTTTAAAGCAGCAACTTTAGCAGAAGTAGAAATTGCAAGTTATCCTTTCACGACGATAAAAGCAAATCATGGTGTTGGTTATGTCAAAGTAGATTGTATTGATAAAGAATTTAATGTTAAGTGTAATCCGAGTCATGGTTTTTGTATTAATCATAAAAGATTTGTGCCAATTGATTTAATGGATGTTGCTGGTTTAGTGCCTGGAGCTTCTGAAGGTAAAGGTTTAGGAAATCAATTTTTGGATGATTTAAGACAAGCAGATTGTTTTATTCACATTGTTGATATTTCTGGTGAAACAGACGTCGAAGGAAAACCAACAAAAGGTCATGATCCAAAAGAAGATATTTTATTTTTAGAAGAAGAACTTGATAAATGGTATCATGGAATTTTAATAAAAGTATGGACTTCATTTTCAAAAAAAGTAGATAATGAAAAAAGAAAATTTTCAGAAGCAATTGTTAAACAATTTTCAGGATTAAAAGTTAAAGAAGAACATGTCAAAGAAGTTTTGTTAAAATTAAATCTTCCTGAGAAATCTTCTATTTGGAGTGAAGAACAAGTTAAATCTTTTGCAAAAAAACTTAGACAAATTTCAAAGCCTATGATTATTGCTGCAAATAAAATAGAACTTAGCGATGGTAAAAGAAATTACGAGAAAGTTAAAAAAGAATTTCCTGAGTTGAAAATAATTCCTTGCTCTGCAGATTCAGAATTAGCTTTAAGGCAAGCTACGAAAGCAGGTTTGATTGAATATATTCCTGGTGAAAATCATTTTGAAATTTTAAAAGAATTAAATGAAAAACAAAAATCTGCTTTGATTAAAATTCAAAAAGAAATTTTGGATGTTTTTGAATTTGGGACAGGAGTTCAAGAAGTTTTGAATTATGCTATTTTTGATATTTTAAAATATCTTGCAATTTTTCCTGCATCTGCAAATAAATTAGGAGATAGTAAAGGAAATATTCTTCCAGATTGTTTTTTATTGCCTCCAGATTCAACAGCGTTGGATTTTGCTTTCTATCTTCATACTGATTTTGGTAAAAATTTTATTAAGGCAATTAATGCAAGAACAAAAATGGCTCTTGGAAAAGATTACAAATTAAAGAATAGAGATGCTTTAGAAATTATTACAAGATAATTTAATCTTTTATTTTGATAGATTAGTCTAATTAAAAGTGGATATAATAAATGTTAAACAACGTTTGGGTTTGAGCTAGAAAGATATTTTCATCTAACTTAATCTTATAAAAAAATAGAAACCGAAAAATTTATCGTTTGAAAAATATGCCCCAAGAATCTCTTACACGATTTGGACAAATTACTCTTACTTCTTTTGGTAATGGTCCTTCACTTAATTCGCCATTTATAATATTTCCTAGTTCCCTTCTTGGTCTAGTGTCAACGAAATTAGCATTTTGTATTGCTGGAATGTCTGTTCCTTGTAGTACATATGCATCATACATTAATTGCATCCCATCAACTTTTATAAATTTGATTTCTCTGGCTCTAGGATTTAATCTTATTTGCAAATCAATTTCCTCACCAATCATATCGTAAGATTCGTTTGCTATTAATTTGTAGTTTTTCATGTTACAATTAGGATAAAATCCTACTTTATAAATCTTTCGATTTATTTACCACTTTAAAGTTACTCATTAACAACTACAACATCAAAGAATTTTCGGAGATTGAAAATTCACAAGATTACTTACTTCATTGTTATGTCATGCCTTGTAGAATAGTGATTACATGAAATTTTCGAAAATTTTTAAAAGCTATGGTGTTTTATTGATTTAATGAAAATTAAGATAAAAGTTCATGCAAATTCTTCACAGGAAAAAATTGTTAAGATAAATGAAGAAGAATTTGAAGTTTGGATAAAACAAAAACCCATTGATGGAAAAGCAAATATTTTTTTAGAAAAATTATTAAAAAATTATTTTAAAAAAAGTGTTAAATTAATTAAAGGTATTACTTCGCAAATTAAAATTTTTGAATTTATTGAATAAACTTTTTTCTTCCTGTTTTTCCTGCTTTTATCTTTAATAATTCTACATTACCATTTCTTCTTAGGTTATCTATTTTAAAATAAAATTTAGAACCTAGTTCTCTTTTTATTTCAGACATAGACAAATCATTTCCATATTTTGTTCTTAAATTTTCTATTTTTTCATATATGTCAGCTAAATTATATTTATTTCTTCTTTTATTTGATTTCGGTGTTTTTTCATTTAATTGAATATTTGTTATTTCAAATTCTTTTAAAATATTATAATCTAAACTTCTTGCTTTATGAATTAAATTACATTTTCTCATTTCTTCTGGGGTAAATTTTTCATTGTTTAATCTCTCAATTAATGCTTTTGCCAAATAAGAAGAATCTTCTGATTCAATTTCAAAGATTAAATATCCTCTTGCATAATTGAAATCAGTTTCTTTCATAGTTATTGTTTTATCTTTTTCAGGAGAGACTTTTTTTCCTTTTGTAATCATATCTATAAACTTATTTCCTAATAAATTAGCTAAATTATTCTTTTTTGAATCCTCTGTTATAGGAGTTAATATATAACATTTATTTCCATGATTAAAAACATAAGAAAATATTTCTTTTTCTTGAGAAGTGTCTTCTAATTCTGAATTTTGAACCAATTCTTTTATCTCATCTTTAAGATTATCTATTAATATTCTTTTGCTTTCATCATCTATTCTTGATAGTGTCTTTTTAATTTCTAAAGCATTTTGGATATTTTCTTTTGGAAAATCTTGATAATAACATCTTCTACTCATTGATTGTTCGTCATCCTGTAAATCTACTAAAAGTGCTTCTGAAGATGTGCTGTAATAATCTTTTTTTAGATTTGAAAACTTTCCCTGATATTCTGAATTAATTTTACCAGTATCTTTTTCTTTATTTTTCTTTTTTTTAATTATTTCCTTTTGAAGAGCAGTTATTTCATTACTGTATTTTGTTTCAATTTCTAATAATCTTTCCCTTTGAGATGCCTCTATTTTTCCGTGTTCTGTTTCAAATTTATTAAAAATTTTATCTAAATATCTCATAAAAATGAGAATTTGCCTTTATTTATAAATGTTTCTATAATCGTAACTATATAATGGTTACATTAATTCAATTAATAATGATTTTTAAACTCCTTTTGTTTTCTATAATTATGAAATACATCATTGTTTATTTAATAAGGGGCGAAGCAGGGAAATATCATAAGATGCTTGTTAATAATTTCTCTAAGAAATTTAAGATAAAGAACTTAAATTATCATATTCAAACACATATTACGTTAAAGTATCCTTTTGAAACTAAAAATATTAAAGATATTGAGAAAGTTTTGATGAATTTTTCTAAAGTGCAAAAATCATCATTAATTAAAATTAAAAAAATTGGACATTTTAGAAACCATGTTCTTTATCTTAAAACAGAATTTTCTAAAGATTCCAAATTGTTATTTTCGAATTTAATAAAAATTTTGATAAATATTCCTAGAATGAGAGAGAGGAAAATAGATTTGATTGCTAGAGATAATTTTCATGCAACTTTAGGATATGCAAAAAGTGAAGTGCAATTTAAGGAAATGTGGGATTTTCTTAAAACTAAGCATTTTAAATTTAATGTTCTTTTTGATAACATAACTATACTTAAGAAAAATGATAAAGATAGATGGAGGATTCATAAAATCTTTGAAATAAAATGAAATATGAATATGCTTCAGATTTACAAGAACTTGCAGAGGATATTTCTAAGAAATTGTTTCCTCACGTGATAATGGATAGAGTTAAATGTTATAGGGGTTATGGGACAAGTTCACAAGGAACTATTGCAAGATGTCATACAATAAATAAACTGGTTCAAAAAGCACTTGGAATAAAAGCTTATTATATTTTGGAATTTCTGTCTGAAAGGTTTGATAAGTTGCCTAAAGAAGAACAGATTAAAATAATCATTCATGAATTAATGCATATTCCCAAGACTTTTGGAGGCGGTTTTAAACATCATGATTTCGTTACAAATAAAAATGTAAATAGTCATTATAAATTATATGTCAATTTAAAAGAAAATGAAAAAAATAAAACTTGGTTTTAATTTAAATAACCGAAAAATCTTTTTAGATGCAGTTAAAGTTCCTTGGTGGTATAAGGGAATTGGATTGATGTTTAAGTCAAAGATAAGAGCCAAAGCTTTATTGTTTGATTTTGAAAAAAAAACAAATATTTCTTTGCATTCTTTTTTTGTTTTTTTTGATTTTTATGCCTTGTGGCTCGACGATAAAAACAATGTTCTTGAAATTCAAAGAGTAAAACCATTTCAATTATCCGTGAATTCAAAAAAATCGTTTTTAAAAGTATTGGAAATCCCTATAACAAAAAGGTATTTCAAGTTTTTAAGAACTTATCGACGAGAATTCGAAAGATTTAAATAGGTTATAGTCGTATTTTATTTATAATAGTTATAAAAGGAGGTTAAAAATGGGATCAATAATCGCAAAGAACATTGTGAAAAGAAAGCCAGGTTACCTTTACTATGTAGATGGAAAAGGAAATGTTTGTGAAGCTAAAATGGCTAGAGGCGGAAAGAAGAAAAAGAAAACTGTAAAGAAAAAGAAAAAAAGATAAATTTTCTTTAAACAGTTTATTATTTTTTTATTTTTAATTAATATTTTTTATTTTTTATTAACCTTTATTTGAAATACAACCTTGTTTTTGAAAGCATCCTCCGCAATAAACTAATTCATCATCGTGATGACAAATTCTAATTCTTCCATTGTTATTTTTTATCAAGTTTAACCAAAAAGGATGAATTGTTTTTGGAATAAAATGTCTATATAATGTTTGTTGTATTTTTGAATAACTATTCAATAGATTTTTATATTTATTTTATTTTATTTTTTTATGTTAATCATCCTTGGAATTGAATCTACTGCACACACTTTTGGAATTGGAATTGTGAAAAATGGAAAAATTCTTTCAAATGTTCGAGATATGTATACCACTGAATCTGGAGGAATTATTCCAATAGATTCTGCAAAACACCATCGTGAATGTTGTGAAAATATTTATAAAAAGTCTTTAGAAGATGCAAAAATTTCAGAAAATAAAATTGATGCAATTGCTTTTTCCCAAGGTCCGGGTTTGGCTCCTTGTTTGTTGGAAGGAATTAAATTTGCAAAAAAAATTTCTAAAAAATTAAACAAACCATTAATTCCAGTTAATCATTGTGTTGCACATCTTGAAATTGGACGAGTTACAAATGCTAAAGACCCTGTTTTACTTTATGTTTCAGGAGCAAATACTCAAGTGATTGCTTATGCTGCTGGAAAATATCGTGTGTTTGGAGAAACGTTAGATATTGGTGTTGGAAATTTTATTGATAATTTTGCTCGTTATGCAAACATTGGTTTTCCAGGTGGACCTAAAATAGAAAAACTTGCATTAGAAAGTAAAAATTATATTGAATTGCCGTATAAAGTAAAAGGAATGGATGTTGCATTGTCTGGGATTTTAACAAATCTTCATCAAAAATTAAAATCTGGAAATTATAAAATTGAAGATTTGTCTTATTCAATGCAAGAAACTGTTTTTGCAATGCTTGTTGAAACTGCAGAAAGAGCTTTGGCTCACGTCGGTAAAAAAGAATTGTTGCTTGGAGGAGGTGTTGCTTGTAATTCTAGATTGCAAGAAATGTGTAAAATAATGTGTGAACAAAGAGGATGTAAATTTTTTGTGCCAGAAAAATCTTTGCTTGTTGATAATGGTGCAATGATTGCGTATCTCGGAGAAATAATGTTTAAAAAAGGAATTAAATTTCTTGAAAAAGATTTTGATAAATTAGATATTCTTCCGAGACAACGTACAGATGATGTGATTGTGAATTGGAAATAATTTAATTTAAATCATATGGTGGGATTATTGGTTGGTCCAACCCCGCGATATATTCATCTTTTATCATTTTTTCAATATCCACTTCTTCAATCGATAAAATTTCTAAATTTTTTTTGCAAATTCTCTTGAATAATCCAACAATTCCAAAATTTTGCTCTTTAATTCTTGTACTTACTTTTGCTCCAATTTTTATTCTTCCTCTTAATTTTCCTATTTTTCCACCCCACAATTCCCAATCTGACATATAATGTCTAAGTCCTTCTCTATAAAACCCATGAATATTTTTTTCTGAATCTATACAATAAATTGTGGAATTTCCTTTTTCAATTACTTTTATTCCAAAATCCTTAATTTCTCTTAAATTTTTTTTATTATTGTTGTTTGAATGATAAAAAATTATTTCCTTCTTTGAATATTTTAAAAAAGAAAGTTAATTTAGAGGATGTTGTTTTTTCTTTTTGTTTAGATAAAGATTCTGCAGAATTTTCTAAAAGAAAATTAATTGAGGGGGGTTTTGCTTTTAATGTAGACATTGATCCTATATCTAGAGATTCTTTTAATTTATAAGAAAATAATTATCTTTTATTACAATAATCTTTTTAAATAAAGTATTTATTGGTTTTATATGACAATTAATCTTGAAGATTTTAGAGGCCCTATGTTGGGATTTCCTTTGTTTAACTATTTTGATTTTAAAAAAGCAATTGAACTTTCTGATAGAGATTTTGCAGAACTTTATTTAAAATTAATGGAAGAATATAGATATAAAGATGGTTGGTGGACTGAAAGCAAAGGAATACCCTCTTGTTCAAAATGCAATGAAAAAATTTCTGGACCAAAAGATTTGAGAAGATATTGTGGTAGGTCTTTACATCCTAATTGTTTTACAGAGGAGATTAAAATAGAAATGAAATCTATGAATTCAATTATGAAGAAATATTTTAATAGAGTTTTAAAAGTAGACTTTTCTTTATTAGATAATTAATATTTATTTTAATTTTTTCCAGAAACATTTATAAAGCAACTATTTCTAAATATTTTATCCGATGAGCAATTAAGTTCAGATGAGGACTTGATTGTTCTTAATTAAATAAAAACCAAACACAAAATGGACGCATATCAAATAATTGAAAAGGCAAAAAGAACTGGCAAAATTGAAAAAGGAACAAACGAAGTTACAAAAGCTATTGAGAGAGGAACTGCTAAGTTTGTTGCTTATGCAAAAGATGTTGATCCTAAAGAAATCATAGCTCATTTATCAGCACTTTGCAAGGAAAAAAATATTCCTTATTCTGAAGTCGATAGTAAGCAAAAATTAGGAATTGCTGTTGGAATTCAAGTCGTAGCATCTTCAGTAGCAGTTATCGAGGCTGGAGAAGCAGATAAAGATATTGCTAGTTTAAAGAAATAATAAAATATTAAAATGGCGAAAAATCAGGGAAAAAAAGATACAAAGCAGCAAAGTACGAAGGGAAGTGACAAAATTTTAGGTGAAGCTGTTCCTGCTGTTGTTCAAGAAATTTTAGGGAGAACTGGTTTCAGAGGAGAAATTACTCAAATTAAAGTTTTGGTTCAAGAAGGTAGAGATAAAGGACGAGCAATGAGAAGAAATATTAAAGGTCCTGTGAGAATTGGTGATGTATTAATATTAAGAGAAACTGAAATTGAAGCAAGAAAAATTAAATCAAGTATTACAAAGGGAAGTTATAGTTAAAATGGGAATTCATGGAATTATTTTAGAGCATGTTCTTAATGGATTAAATATTTTAGAAAGTGGAAGTATGAAAGAAGTTATTATTAATACTAATATTGATGATAAATGGGATGCAAATAATTTAGCTGGAAAGATTAGTAATTATAATGTTAAAGTAGAAGAAAGTATGGGTTATTATCTTTTAAAAATTTCAAAGAAGGAGAAAAAATAAAATGCAATTTAATATTGAGCTTCCAGAGGATGAAAGAGGAAATATTGATTTTAATAAATTGGAAAGAGAATTATCTAAAAATTTATCTAGCAATCCTCAAGAAGATGTTTGTGTTTACAAAACTAAAGATGAAAAAATTGTGAATTTTATTAAAGATTATTTTATAAATTCTTATGATTTTAGTGTTGCAATTTCTTATAAAAAAGATGGAGATTATTTAATTAAATTTTCAACAGATGTTGTTTTAGAAAAAACAGGACTTGAAAAAACAAATGAAGCAAAATTTTTAGATTATATGAACAGATTAAATTTAGAACTAGGAAGTGCAGATCCTTTTGTACCATTGTATCGATTTAACGGAGGTTTAAATGCCTAAATGTGTTTATTGTGGAAAAACTTATGAATTTCCGAGAGGATTAACTTTAGTTGGAAAAGATGGAAATATAAATTATTTATGTTCTTCAAAATGCCGAAAAAACATGGCTATGAAAAGGCGTAAAGTCCGTTGGATATCTAAAAAGAAAAAAGTAAAGATTGAATAAAATCACGAAAATCTTTAAATAGTCTTTTAAATAGATTTTTTAATGCCAAAAAGAAATTTGTTGATAGTAGTTGAAAATAAATCTAAATATAATTCTTTAGAAGAAGCAACTTTATCTGGTTATTTTAATGTTGATGTTGTTAGTGATTTTGTTGAGGCTAATGAAAAATTAAAAAATCTTTATGATACAATTTTTTTAGAATTGCAAGGTATTGCATTACTTTCTCCTGAAAAGATTCCTCCTTTTGTTCCTGAAACTATCTATCAAGAATATAATAAAGACCCAATTAATTTTGTAGGTAAATATTTATTAGAAAAAATAAGAAATGATAAATGTTCTTTGAATAAAAATACTCCTATTATAGTTCGTGTTGATGGTAGTCCAGAAAATCGACGTGATAAAGCCAAGTTTATAAGTATGGGTGCAACAAATGTAATTTACATTCCTTCTGAACTTGATGAACTTGAAGAATTTATTAAACCATTTGATATTTCTTTAGAGAGTCTTAAATCAAAATATTCTAAGTGAAATTAAATTTTATCTTATAAGTCCTTAATTTTTTATTTATATTTTTTTATTTCAAAAATAAGCTCTTTTTTACATGTATTTTTGTTTTATCGTCGATAAAACCCCAGAAAACTTTATAAAGCAAGTTGTTTTCTTTTTAATATAATTAGGCAGTTTCTGTCCTAAAAATTACAGAAAATGATAAAAAATAGGGGAAAATATTTCAAATTTTAAAATAAAATGTCAGAATACAAAGCTGAGTCAATTAAAGTTTTAGAGGGTCTTGAAGGTGTTAGAAAAAGGCCTGCAATGTATATTGGAAGTACTGGAAAAGAAGGACTTCATCATTTAGTGTATGAAGTTTTGGATAATTCTGTTGATGAAGCTATGGTTGGTTTTTGTAATAAAATTCTTGTTTCAATTGAAAAAGATGGCTCTGCAATAATTGAAGATAATGGAAGAGGTATTCCAACAGATATTCATCCTCAGTTCGGGGTTTCAGCTGCTGAAATTGCTTTGACAAAATTACACGCTGGTGGAAAATTCGACAAGGGAAGTTACACAATTTCAGGAGGGCTGCACGGAGTTGGTGTTTCATGTGTTAATGCCTTATCTGAAAAATTAATTTTAACTATTAAAACAGGAGGGAAAATTCATCAGCAGGAATATGCAAGAGGAAAACCTGTTTATAAATTAAAAGTTATTGGAAAATGTCCTGAAAATGAAACCGGAACAATAGTTCAATTTTGGCCAGACCCTGAAATTTTTTCTGTATTAGAATTTGATTATAAAATTCTTGAAACAAGATTTAGAGAAGTTGCTTTTTTAAATTCAGGTTTGAAAATAATTTTAGAAGACAAAATCAAAAATAAAAAAGAAGAATTTTTTTCATCTGGTGGAATAATTGAATTTGTAAAATGGGCAAATAAATCAAAAGAAGCATTATATTCAAAACCAGTTTATTTCAAGAAAGAAAGTGGAGATGGAATGATCATGGAAATTTCTATTCAATATAACGTCGGATATCAAGAAAATGTTTTTGGTTTTGTAAATACAATAAATACAGTTGAAGGTGGAACACATGTTTCTGGTTTTAGAACTGCTTTGACAAGAGTTATTAATGATTATGCAAAGAAAAAAGGAATGTTAAAAGACGATTCTTTGACAGGAGATGATGTTAGAGAAGGTTTGACAGCAATAATTAATTTGAAAATTCCAAATCCGCAATTTGAAGGACAAACAAAAACAAAATTAGGAAATTCTGAAGTCAAAGGTTTTGTTGATTCTTTCGTGACTTCTGCATTGTCTGAATATTTTGAAGAAAATCCTATTGTTGCAAAAAAAATTGTTGCAAAAGCATTGGATTCTGCAAAGGCAAGAATTGCAGCTAAAAAAGCAAAAGATTTAGTTAGAAGAAAAAATGCATTTTCTGTCGGAGGTTTGCCTGGAAAACTTGCAGATTGTTCTAGTAAAGATACAGAAAATTCAGAATTATATTTAGTTGAAGGAGAATCTGCTGGCGGAAGTGCGAAAATGGCTCGTAATAAAGAGACTCAAGCAATTTTAGGTTTGAAAGGTAAAATATTAAATGTTGAAAAAGCAAATCCTGCAAAAGCTCTTTCCAGCGAGGAGATTGCAAATATGATTACTGCTATTGGAACAGGTGTTGGCGAGGAATTTGATACTTCTAGATTAAGATATGGTAAAATAATTATTATGACAGATGCAGATGTCGACGGAGAACATATTAAAACTTTATTGTTGACTTTCTTTTTTAGATTCATGAAAAAATTAATTGAAGATGGACATATTTATGTTGCAATGCCACCATTATTTAGAATTAGAAAAAAAATAGATTATTATGTTTATTCTGAAGATGAATTAAAAAAATTATCTGCTGGAGAGAGTAGTGGGAATGTAACAAGGTTCAAAGGTTTGGGTGAGATGAGTTCAGAACAGCTTTGGGAAACAACAATGAATCCAAAAACTCGAAAAATAAAAAAAATTTATATTGAAGATGCAGTTGAAGCAGATAGAATTTTTTCAATGTTAATGGGTGATGATGTTCAATCAAGAAAAGATTTCATACATGAAAATGCAAAGGAGGCAAACCTTGATATTTAGGTTGTTTACCTCCATGGTCCTCGATAAAACATCTGCGGATTTAAATTTAAAAAATTTAAATAAGGAGGCAAACTTAGAAATATAAAATGAAAAAAGCAAAATTATCAACGCCTACATGGATTTTAGAAGGTTATGATAGCCTCGAGGCTTACAACAAAGCCAAAGGCCTTAACAAAAAATCAAAAAAATCTGGTAAAACTTACAAGATAAAAATATGTCCAAAATGTAAAAGTGATAATGTTGGAGTTGTGTTAATTGAAAGTAGTGAAGAAACAGGTGGAGGAAAAGAATGGGAATGTAGAAAATGCAAATGGAAAGGAAAAAGTCCTGTTGATAAAGAATTAACAGAAGATGAATTTTTAGAGCATTTAGATAAACAAGAGGGAAAGAAATAAAATGGAAAAAATTCAAAAAAAGAAAACTTTAGAAATGAATGTCTACATAGCTGGATATCGAATAACTTTTGATGGGGTCGCTAAAGACTATAAAGGAATGTATTGTTCAGAATTTGATGGAAAATATTTAAATATGGTTCGTTGTAATGTTGAAAAATTTCCAACAATTGCTTTGTCTTTATTAGAAAATTCAGTGAAACCAAATCTTGTTAATGAAGTAATAATAAATTTTCCTGAAGGTGATAAAAATTTTACTTTGTCAATGGACGGATATTTTGGAAGACCTGCAGTTCTTTATGGTTCCCAAAGATTGAAGTCTGTTACTAAAAAAGATAGAAAAACGCTCACAAAAATTATTAACCAAATTAATTCATTTGAAGTAAAAGGAAAGAAAATCGCTTTAAGAACAAATTAAAATGCCAGAAGAAAATAATGAAGAAGAAAACGATGAAGTTGAAGTTATAGAATTTAGCTTGAGCTTAGATGAAATAAACGAACTTATGGAAAAACTAGATTTTTTAAGGAGAACAAAAACAGAAATTTCATTTTCAGTCGACGAGTATAACGAACTTTTGATACATTATTTTGATGAAAATGCAGAAGATGAAGATTTAGATTTAGATGAGAAAGAAGAAGATTCTGAGGAAGACGAGGAATTCGAGGGAGAATATTAAATGACAGAAAATAAAGAAGAAAAAAATCTTGTGAATGAAAAAGGTGTTTTGAATAGCGAAGTCTCTGAAGAAATGAAAAAATCTTATTTGGATTATGCAATGAGTGTTATTGTTTCTAGAGCTATTCCTGCAATTGAAGATGGTTTGAAACCTGTTCAGAGAAGAATTTTATTTTCAATGAATTTAATGGGATTAAAACCAAACACACAAACAAAAAAATCAGCTAGAATCGTCGGAGATGTTATAGGTAAATATCATCCACACGGAGATACTGCTGTTTATGATGCAATGGTTCGTATGGCTCAAGATTTTTCTTTGAGATATCCTTTAGTTTATGGGCAAGGTAATTTTGGTTCTATTGACGGAGATCCTCCTGCTGCTTATCGTTATACTGAGGCTAAGCTTGAAGAGATTTCAGAAGAATTATTACAAGACATTGACAAAGAAACAGTTGAATTTATTCCTAATTTTGATAATTCACTCAAAGAGCCAGTTTTATTACCTGGAAAACTTCCAACTTTACTTTTGAATGGTGCATCTGGTATTGCCGTCGGTATGGCTACAAATATTCCTCCTCATAATTTAACAGAAGTTTGTGATGCAATAATTAGTTATGTTGATAATCCAGAAATTTCGTTGAAAGAATTAACTGGAATTATTCAAGGTCCAGATTTTCCAACAGGTGGGATTATTCAAGGAGATATGAATGAATTATATTCGACAGGTAGAGGAAAATTAGTTGTCAGAGGAAGAGTAACTACAGAAGAAAGCAAGAAAAAAGATTTGGTTGTTATTACAGAAATTCCATACATGGTCAACAAAGCTACTTTAATTGAGCAAATTGCTGGTTTAGTTCGTGATAAAAAAATAAAAGATGTTTCTGATTTAAGAGACGAATCTAGTAAAGGAAAAATTAGAATTGTTTTGGAATTAAGAAAAGGAACTGATGCAAAATTTGCAATAAATGCATTATACAAATATACAAGACTTCAGGATTCTTTTAGTGTTAATTTTTTGGCGCTAGTTAATGGACAACCAAAAATTCTTGGATTAAAAGAAACTTTGGAAGCATATGTTAAATATAGAAAATTAATAATTACAAGCAGAACAAAATTTGATTTAAAAAAAGCAAAAGAAAGACAAGAAATTGTTGATGGTTTGTTGATTGCATTGAAAAACATCGACGATATTATTAAGTTAATTAAAAAATCTGAAAGCACAAAAGAAGCTTCTGAAGGTTTGATGAAAAATTTCAAGTTAACAGAAAGACAAGCAAAAGCAATTCTTGAAACTAAATTACAACAATTAACTTCTATGGAAGTTGAGAAATTAAAAAAAGAAGGCGAAGAATTAATCAAGAAAATTTCAGAATATGAAAAAATTTTATCTGATATAAAAGAAATTTTGAAAATTATTAAGAAAGAAGTTAAAGAATTGAGAGAAAAATATGGTGACTCGAGAAGAACTCAAATTTTGAAAAGAGATATTAAAGAAATTTCTGAGAAGGATTTGGTTCAAGACAAAGAAGTTGTTGTTACAATCACTGACAAGGGTTATGCTAAAAGAATGGATGTCAAGACGTACAAAGAGCAAAAGCGAGGGGGAAAGGGCGTGATTGGAAATAATCTTGCAATGGGTGATTTTACAAAACAATTATTGACTTGTTCAACTCATGATTACTTAATGTTTTTTACTTCACGTGGTAGGGTTTTGTGGTTGAAAACTTATGATTTGCCTGAAGCAGAAAGATATGGAAAAGGAAGGGCATTGGTTAATATGCTTGGTTTGAATGATGAGAGTGTTACAAAAGTTATTTCTGTAAAGAATTTTGAAGATTATTTAATTATGGTTACAAAGAAAGGTTTTGTCAAGAAAATTTCATTGAGTTATTTTTCTAAACCTCGGGCTTCTGGTATAAGGGCGATTAATTTACCTGCAGATGGAAGTGATGATTTGATTGGCGTTGAAATTGTCAAGGAAAAGCAAGAAATTTTATTAGCGACTAAAAAAGGAAAAGCAATTAGATTTAATTCAAGTGAAGTTCGGTCAATGGGTAGAACAAGTTATGGAGTTACTGGAATTAGAATGGAAAAGAGTGATTCAGTTGTTTCCCTCGAGGTTTTGGATACTATTGCTGTTTTCACACTTACTGAAAATGGTTATGGAAAAAGAACAGTTGTGAACGAATATAGAAAAACAGCGAGAGCTGGAAAAGGTGTTATTAATGTCAAGGTTTCAGAAAAAACAGGAAATGTCGTGAATACTGTTTCTGTGAATGATAAAGACAATCTTATTATTACAACTGCAAAAGGAATGGTTATTAGAACAAACTTGAGTGCAATAAGAGTTATGGGTAGAGCTGCGCAAGGTGTTAGAGTTGTAAAATTACATCAAGGTGATAAAGTTACAGATGTTGTGAGAGTTTCTGAACTGGAAAATGGAAATGGAAGTTCTGACGATGTTCTTGTGAACGACAATGAAGTTGATGACAAAGTAACAATCGAAGATGTTTCTGGCGGGGATGAAGAATAATAGAGAAATAAGTAGTTATATATAGAAGATAAGCCTTATATTTGCATGAAATTAACACCACAAATGCTTTATTGGAATGAAAGAGTAAAGGAAAATATTATTGAAGATAAAATTCTAGAAAACAAAAAGAAGAAGTTGAAGAAGTCAAATGTTGTTGAGGAAGAAGGGGAATAGGAAAATTTAAGTATTGTTGGGGTTTGCATAGTATATGATTTTCAAACCTATAAATGAAGAGTTGTTCTTTGCAGTGGTTATTGGAATTGCTTCGGGTATTTTTTCAGGATGTATTTTAGCAATTTCAAAAGATTTTCTGATAAAAACCGGGCGATATTCTTTTTTAAAATTAATATGGCTTTCTTTTTTATTTCTTGTGATATTAATTTTCATTTTGTTTTTGTTTTTTCTATGGTATAATAAATTGTTTTTATAAAATAATCCTTGTAACTAGTTTCACCAAAGCTGTTATATAGAATATTCTTCTTAGATTTTTATGTCATTAGTTAAACAATTTGTAAAAGAACTTAACGGAAAAAATAATCGTGTAGAAGGAGAATTAGTGAAAACTATTTTTTATTCACTTTTAGTTTCATTTGGTTTATTTGTGGTTTGGTATTTTATTAGTTTGAAAAATGTTGAAAATTTTCTTCCAAAATATGGATTATTTATTTTTCTTGCAATTTTAAGTTATGCAATTATTTTACCTTCAATAAGACAAGTAAGAGCTTACAAAAATTTTGCGTGCATGTCTGGTATGATGATTGGAATGACAACAGGAATGATTGCAGGATTTCTTCCAGGATATTTTATCGGAGCTACAAACGGAATGTTTTATGGAATGATTTTTGGAATGATTGTTGGAATTTTCTTCGGTGTATGGAATGGAAAGTGTTGTGGTATAATGGGAGTTATGGAAGGACTTATGGCTGGATTTATGGGTGGTATAATGGGTGCAATGACTTCTGTGATGTTATTAAATGACAATTTGAAATTAGCTTCAATAATAATTTTCGTAATATCTTCAATAATAATTTTCGCGCTTAATTATATGATTTACAAAGAAACTAAAGAATCACAAAGAGAAATCAAAGAAGATTATTTTTTAACAATATTATTAAGTTTGATCCTTACTGCAATAACTATATTTTTAATGGTTTATGGACCAAGGAGTGTTTTATTCGGATGAAAAATAAAATGGAGGTAATAAAATAATGAAAAACAAAATTGCTCTTATTGGAATTGGAATACTTATTTTAGTTGTGGCTGTATTTATTTTCAGAGCTTCTGGAAATGAAACTTTAAATGGAAATATAATTAATAAAGAAGATATTCAAGTTGTAAAACTTTCAGTAGAAAATGGGAAATATGTTTTAAGCCCATCTGAATTTAAAAAAGGAATTCCTGTTAGAATAGAAGCAGACGTATTAAACATGCCTGGATGTTCTAAATCTATTGTTATACCTTCTTTTGATATAAGAAAAAGTTTTACTAGTCAAGATAATACACTAGAATTTATTCCTGACAAAGCTGGGACATTTAATATTATGTGTTCAATGAATATGTATCAAGGAACTTTTGTTGTTTTAGAAAATGATGGAAGTAAAGTAAGTTATGTTGAAAAATCTGTTTCAAGTGGGCCAAGTTGTGGAATGTCTGAAGGGTGCGGTTGTGGAGGAATAAATTAAAATGGTGAATTCATTTTATGGATGTTTTAATGAGTATGGAATGATGAGTGGAAATTATTTATTCTCCTGGCTCTTTGGAATATTGGGAATTATTGCATTGATATTATTTATTATTTGGATTACTAAAAAAATTCAAAATGAAAATAAAAATGGAGGTAAAAAATGAAAAAAAAGATTTTGATTGAAGGAATGCATTGCGCTTCGTGTGCTTCAAATATTGAGAGAAGCTTGAAAAAAATTTCTGGAATCAAAGAAGTTTCAATAAGTTTGGTTACTAATAAAGCAATTGTGGAATTTGATAAAAATGTTTCAGATGAAGAATTGATTAATGCTGTTAAAAGAGCAGGATATAAAGTAAAAGAAATTATTTGATAATGAAAGATAAAAATTCAGAATTAAGAGAAATAAAGATTTGGAAAAAAAAACTTTTTTATAGTTGGCTAATTACAATTCCAATTATTTTTTTAATGTATTTGCCAATGCTTTTAGGATTTGAATTTTTTGAACCTAAAGTCAATCAAATCATTATTTTAATTCTTGCTTTTCCAGTTATTTTTATTATTGGTTTTTCAACGCTGAAATCTGGATTTAGAGGTTTTGTTAGTTTTTATTTTAATATGGATTCTTTAATTTCTTTAGGAACTGTTGTTGCATATTTAACTGGAATTATTTCTTTGTTTTATGACATTGCAAATTATTCTGGAATATCTGCGATGATAATGGCGATTTTTATAACAGGAAAATATATTGAGAATAAAGCCAGAGGAAGAGCAGGAATGGAAATTAAAAAATTACTTGAACTTGGTGCAAAAGATGCAAGAATTTTGAGAGATAATAAAGAATTAGTTGTTCCTATTTCTGAAATTAAAATTAATGATATAATGATTGTAAAACCTGGAGAGAAAATTCCTACAGATGGAATTGTGATTAAAGGTGAAAGTTCAGTTAATGAATCTATGATAACAGGAGAATCAATTCCTGCTGACAAAAATAAAGGGGATTTAGTTATAGGTGCAACTATTAATCAAGACGGAGTTTTGTATGTTAAGGCAACAAAAATTGGTTCTGATACTTTTTTATCTCATATTATAAATTTGGTTGAAGAAGCTCAAGGTTCAAAAATTCCAATTCAAAAACTTGCTGACAAAATTACAAATATTTTTGTTCCATCTGTTTTAATTTTGTCTTTGCTGACATTTTTAGGATGGGCTTTGTTTGGAAATATTAATTCTGCTATTGGAAGTGCTATTGCTGTTTTAGTTATTTCTTGTCCTTGTGCCTTGGGCTTAGCAACTCCTATTGCTCTGACTGTTGGTTCTGGAATGGGTGCAAAAAAAGGAATTCTTATTCGAAAAGGAGAAGCAATTCAAACAATGAAAAAAGTAAAAGTAATTGTATTCGATAAAACTGGAACAATTACTAAGGGAAAACCTGAAGTAACAGACATTGGAACTTTTGGAAATTTTGATAAAAAAAAGTTAATTCAAATTGCTGGAAGTCTTGAAAAACTTTCAGAACATCCTTTGTCTAAAGCAATTGTAGATTATGCTAATTTGAAAAATTATTCTTCTGTTAAAAATTTTAAAATAATTAGAGGTAAGGGAATTGAAGGAAGTATTCTTGGAGAAAAATATTTTATTGGAAATAAAAAATTAATGATTGAGAAAAAAATAAACTTGAAAAATATTTTAAGTAAAATTGAAGAATTAGAAAATCAAGGAAAAACAACAATGATTCTTTGTGATTCTAAAAAAGCTTTAGGGTATATTTCTGTTGCAGATTCTCTAAAAGAAGATTCTAGATTAGCTATAGGACTTTTGAAAAATAAAGGATATGGAGTGATTATGATAACAGGGGATAATGAAAAAACAGCTAGGGCTATTGCAGATTCAGTTGGAATTAAAAAAGTTATATCTGAGGTTCTTCCAGAAGATAAATCCAATAAAATAAAAGAGCTTCAGCAAAAAGGAGCTTTTGTTGCTTTTGTTGGCGACGGAATAAATGATGCTCCTGCATTAAAACAATCAAATGTTGGAATTGTTATGGGTTCTGGTTCAGATATTGCTATAGAATCAGGAGATATTGTTTTGACAAAAAGTTCTTTGATTGGAGTTTATCAAGCAATAAATTTATCTAAAGCTACTTTTAAGAAAATTAAGCAAAATCTTTTTTGGGCTTTTGCATATAATGTTGTTGCAATTCCTTTGGCTGTGTCAGGGATTTTGCATCCTGTTTTTGCAGAAATTGCAATGGCTTTATCTTCTATAACTGTTGTTAGTAATGCTAATTTATTAAGAAGAAAAAAAATTTAAAAATTATTTTTTATTATTAACACTTTATTTTTTTGATAAAAATCTTCTGCGCTGTTTTTTCCTCCCCAATCTAACCACCACATTCCATAACCAGAATAATCTTTTATTTTTTCTTGTGAAATCATACTTGGAAAATGAAAAGGAATTGCATAAGGACCAAAGATTGCAGAAAGTTCATTGTCTGTTGGTTTTCTAATCCTAATTAATTCTTTTCCTTTAAATTCTAAACCTTTTCTAAGATTAATTCTTCTAATTGAAATATCATGAACATGCTCTCCTGGTGTTTCTTGAATATCATAATTTGTTCCTGATTTAATATTAGATACAGCAGTGTCCCAAATTTCTTCTGCAGTATTAATTAATTTAAACCAAAGTCCCTGATGTTTTTTAGTAAATTCAAAATATGCATCTTCAAAAATTAATTGGGCATCTTTTTTTTCCAAAAATCTATTTCCCCATGTCCAAACTATTTTCCAATTTCCTTCTCCAAATTCAGAATTCCATTTTTCATATAAATTATTTTTTTCCTTTCCAAAATGTCCAGGTCTTTCAATTATTTTCCAATCCATGAATTTTTAATCTAATTTGAGTTTTTAAGAATTATTGTGGTAAAAAATGAACTTAAAAATAAAATCATGGGCGCGGAGAGTAAATTGAAATTTCTCAGTCCTTGCCATTTCACGTTGTTCAATGGGCGCGGAGGGAATTGAACCCCCTTCTCCTGGGCTGGAGCCAGGTATAATACCAGTATACTACGCACCCTTATTTTTAAGACATAAATTCTGTTTTTAATGCTTTTGATTTTGATTACGTGTAATTTTTTAGAAAATTTATTTAACCAAGTTTTGTGATTTCATCGATTTCTTCTCGGGAAATAGAACAACCTTTGAATTTTAACGCATTGACATAAGCATTCAATGAATTTCTTCCTTTCAATTCTGTAAATCCTTTTTTGTATGCCAAATAAATTAATTCACATGAACGAATTATTTTGAATTCTTTAAAATAAATTAGATTTTCTTTTTTATAATTTATTTTTGTATGGAGTTTTTTCTTGAAAAGTTCTTTTAGGTTTTCTGGTTTTTCACAAAGTAATCTTAAAGTTCTTTCATCAACTGCAATTAAATTTTCAATTTTTTTATCTCTTAAAATTTTACTTAAGGCAATGCAACTTGTTTCTCCCATATCTATCAAATGAATGAATTCTGTTCCTTGACTAAAAGTTGAATTTGCAATATTCATTAATTCTTCTGCCTTTGTTGTAATTTCTTTTTCTGAAATTCCAAGAGATTCAGGTAATTCAATAATTTTGTTATTTAGTAATCTCTGAACTTGCAATGCTTCTAATTCAAATCTTTGTATATTTAATGGATTATCAATAACTTCTTTTTTTACTTCTTTTGTTATAAGAAATTTTCCTGAAAATGATTTTTTTAAATCAATTAATAAATTCAAAAGCCCAGTCATAGACAAACTAATTAAAGTTCCAGCGTCGAAAATTATTGCTTTTTCTGTCATTTCATTTGAAAAAGTCTTCAGTTAATTTAATTCTTGATTTTGCATTCATTGTTTTTGTCAATGGAACTTCACTAATTCCAGTATTTCCTGCATAAGTTGACAAGTCATAAAGATTAACTCCTAATAATTCAGCAGTTTTTCCTAAAGAAATACCATGTTCATAAATTCTAGAAGCTTTGTTTATTCTTGCTTTTTCAAAAACTTGTGTTATATAATCTTTTAATTTTCCAGAAATTTTATTTATTGCTTTTGCTATGAATTGAAAATGATTTCTAAATTCTTCAATATTATTTTTTTCCAAAGCAGAAATTGAATTATTTAATGATTTTATTGTTATGCTATAAAAATTATCCCACCCTTTTAAACTTCGAAAATTTACTCTTTCAAATATTTTTCCTAACGCATAAATTGTAACTGCAATAGAAATATTATCTGAATCTTGCTGGATTGAAGAACTATGAATTGTTTGATTGCTTAAATTTTTTAATTCAAACGTGTTATTTGTTTCAATTGCTTTTTTGGTTTTTTTCAAAACATCTAGAACATGTTTTACTTCAATCATTTTTTTATGAAGACTATTTATTATATAAATGTTTATAAACTGATTTTGTAAATAATTTTTATGAATAGTTTTTGTTTGGAAAAAAACAATTTAATAAAAGAAAATTCTTTTAAACTAGGAGTTCAAGCAGAAGAACTTCCTTTAGAACCTGAAGAAATAAATAGAGAATATTATAATCTGGGGTTAAAGTTTTTTCATCTTCATAAAAAAATTCATTGGCAATCTGATTTGATTCGGTTGGTTTCTAATGGAGAAAATTCATTTTGGGAAGATAGAGATAATTTTGTAGATTTTAGAGAGGCAGTTATTGCTAGTTCAAAATCATTATCAAGAATTGACGAATTATATTGGGATTATCTTTGTTTTGCTGAAAATTTAGAAAAAGAAAATCCTAATTTGGTAAAAATTCTCGAAAAACATTTAAATTTTGATTTAAGTTATACTGTTTGCAGAGATTTATACAGAGATGTAATTTTAAACAAGAAAAAAAGATTTGACAAAGCTTATGCAATTCTTTTTGATAATTTAAGCGAAATTGTTGAGAAATAGTTTTTTATAATGTAATTCTTTTATTAATTTATGTTAGAAATATTAATAGATACAAATTTTATAATGGAATGTGTTTCAAACAAAGTTGATTTTTTTGAAGATTTAAAACTAAAAGGTTTTAAGATTTTAATTCCAGAAGAAGTTATTTTAGAATTAAATAGTATTTTAAAATCATCTGAAAAAAACAAGTTTAGGCAAAATGCAGAAATTGCATTGAAATTATTGAACAATGAAAGCTTTGAAAAAATAAAACTAGGAAAAGGAAACGTCGATGATAATATTGTTAAATTTTTAAAAGCAAATTCAAAAATTTATTTGGCTACGATGGACAAAGATTTGAAAAAAAGAATTCTTAATCCAAAAATAGTTGTTCGATCTAGAAAAAAATTAGAGAAGATTTAATCAATTATTTTTAAAAAGGCTTCTTCTGAAGATTCTTCTTTTAATGTTTCTTCTATTTCTTCAAATTTATCTTCAATATTTATCTTTTTTATTGGTGAATATATTTTTCCAGGATATTTTTTTTCTTCATTTTTATTTCCAATGAAAATAAAACCCTCGTCTTCATTTAAAAAAACTAATAATTTGTTTTTTGTTTTTTCATCATAAAATTTTGCTTTTAATACAACATTTCCCAATCCAGAATCTATTCCTTCACCTTCAAAGATACTTTCTTTTTTAATTAATTCTCCTTTACAAGAATATGTTTCTCCAAAATCACTATATTTCAAATGTATTTTCATTTTAATTCAAAAATAACTATTTCATTTGCAAATCTTAATTTTTCTTCTGTAAGATTTTTAAAATATTTGTCTAATTGTTTTTGAATATATCCTCCAATTGTGTAAAATTTGAAATTTTGAGAATATTTTTCTTCTAATTTATATAATAGGCCATCTGGTTTTGCAACTCTTTGTCCAGGTTTAAATGAATCTTTGTCTCCTTTAAATGAATATTCATCTCCTCGTGCATCATCATAAAGCAAATAAATTCCTTTTTCATCTCTGAATTTTGTGATAAAATGTAAATCTATTGAATCAATGTCTTGTTCTAATGCGTCAAGTAATTCTTTTGTCATGTGTAATCTAGACGGATTTTTCTTTTACTATTGCAATTCCATAAAGGTTATAATATTCTTCTAATTTAGTTTCGTGATATTCTATTATTTTAATAGTGTTTTTGGGCACTTCTTCTTTTATTACTTTTAAGAAATCTTTATTATTTTCAAAATTTCTTGTAATATGAAATCCTTCTATTGAATAAGGTCCTTCTTTTAAAGATAAAATAAAATCATTAAAATCTCTAGCGCTTATTGGAAGAATATCCTTCCAGGTTAATTTGTCTTTTAGACTTTCCATATCTTTTTTCGATTTTATTCCTTTAAATAGATTATTGTGATGAAAAGCAATTAATAAAAAGCTTTTTTGAATTTCGTGATTGCTTAAAAATTAAGATTTTTAGCTAAAAGGCTTTGTTGACCAAAGCTTTTTAAACCGATTTTTATTATCAATTCTAAGTAAAATGTTCTATTTAACAGAGGTAGAGGATTACATTCGAGTAGACCCAAAACTTTTTGGTTTGCCTACTGAGCAGTCCATTAGTGAACAACTTGAGGAAACTTATTCAACTTATTATGACAAAGAATTAGGACATTCTATTTCAGTTATAGAAATTATTAGTGTTGGTGAAGGAATTATTATTCCTGGCGACGGTGCTGCATATTATAAATGTAAATTTAAATTATTAGTTTGGAAACCTGAACTTCAAGAATTGGTTTTCGGAAAAATTTTGGAAATAACTAATTTTGGTGCATTCATTGATATGGGTGTTATGAAAGGAATGATTCACATTAGTCAAACAATGGATGATTATGTTAGTTTCAGTGATTCTGGAAATTTATCTGGAAAATCCAGCACAAGAGTTTTGAAAGCAGGTGATTTATGTTTAGCAAGAATTGTTGCAATTAGTCATAAAGGAGAAGAACCAAAAGTCGGTTTGACAATGAGACAACCAGGTTTAGGAAAACTTGAATGGATTAAAGAAGAAAAAATAAAAAAAGAAGTTGAAGAAAAGAAAGCTGCAAAAGCTGCTGATAAAGAAACAAAATCATCTGGAAAACAAGATAAAAAAGGAGACAAAAAGAAAAAATAAAATGACAGCAAAAGAAAAAGCATGTAAAATTTGCAAGACAATTTTTGAATCAGGAGAAAAATGCCCTAAATGTGGCTCTTCAGATTATAATGAAGGATATAAAGGAAAAATAATTATTTTAGATCCTGAAAAATCTGAAATTGCTAAAAATATTAATATAAAAGAAAAAGGAACTTTTGCTATAAAAACAAGATAAATGGAAATTAAAATAATTGAAAACCGAGACAATTTGCTTTTTAGAAGAAAAGAGGTTAAATTAGAAGTTGATACAGACGTGACTCCAAGTCGTGAAGATGCAAAAAAAATGATTTCTGAAAAAATTAAATGTCCTGTTGATTGTGTTCATATTTTAAAAATTGAAGGCAAATTTGGAGAAAGTCTTTTTACAATTTCTGCAGAAGTTTACAACAATGAAAGAGATAAAAAAGAATATGCTCCTGTTTTCAAGAAAAAAGATGTTGAGGCTGAAAAAAGAATTGTTGAATCTAAAAAAGTTAATGAAAAACCAAAAGAAGAATCAGAAGAAAATTCAAGTGAGGTAGAAAATGAGTGAGTTAGAAGCAAGATTTGGAGCAATAGTAAATAAATCAAATCCAACTAAACGTTATCCAATGTTAGTATTAGATTATCCTGCTAATACGCCTTCAAAAATTGGTCAAAAAAGAAATGAATTTTTGAAACAAATGTATAAAAGAGAATTAAAAAAATATAATGCCGAGGTAGATTAATGGGAAAGAAAAAGAAAGTAGTAAAAAAGGGAAAGAAAAAACACATTAACAAACCTACTAGCAAGAAGTATACAAAATATAAAATCGAAGGAAATAAAATCATTCGAGAAAGATCATGTCCTAGATGTGGTCCAGGTGTATTTTTAATGAATACAAAAGGTAGAGTTTATTGCGGTAAATGTCATTACGCTGAATTTTCTAGTTCAGAGAAGAAGTAAAAATAAAATTAAAAACTATCTCTGAAATCTGTTCCATATCCACATGTTTTATATTTTACTTTTATTTCCCAATTTTTATATTCAAGATTATTTTTTAAAAATGATTGAGTTTCAAAATTTAGAATGGATTTTATATATTCATTAATTTCAAAATCTTTTTTATCCATATTTTTTGGAAATTTACGATATCTACTTCTTTTTTTATGGTTTTTTACCTTAGTTGTTATTTTTATATATTTCCCAAAGTCTAAGGATTGAAGTATTTTTTCTTTTAAAGTAATCATGTTAAAATATAAATTATTTTTTTATTGTTGTTGGTTCTTTGTTGTAATTAGGAAATAATTTTTCTATTATTTTGGGTATTTCTGTTGAAAATTCTTTTTGCATTCCATTTTGAAATTTGAAAGCAGTTAAATAAATTCTTTTGTCTGGTTTTATTTCTTCGGGCCATTGAACCCCATTTTGTATTTCTACATTACAAATTTTTCCCCCAGCCCAAAGACTCTTCAAATTTTCTGCAACAAATCCAAAATTCATCATTGGTCTAATATATACTTCAATTTTACCTGTAGCATCTTTTAAATTTACAGAAATAATTTCTTCCCCTAATTTATCTCTTTCTTCATAATTTAATGGAATATAATCAAGACAAGGAAAAAGAACAGTTTTGCCTATGCATATTTTTTCTTTATTTTCGAGAAAATCATTTATTGTTGAACAAGCATAATCTGGAATTTCTGTAAAGCCTAATTTAAGTTTAAATTTTTTCCATTTATTTTCTTCTAGTTCTATTGCTTTTTTTCTAAGGTCTATCATAATTTTTGGATTGTTTAATTATTTATAAATTTTTGTGTATTAATTTATTTTTGTAAAAATATGTGAACAGTGCCTGAATTTAGACAGGATTGTTCTTTGAATGTTAAAAGTATAATTATTCAAGTTTTCTAGTTAAAATGCATTTCATTGAAGGGTCTTTTTTTCCATTTCTCCGAAAAGCCTTATCACCTACAAAAACTTCAAATCCTTTTTCTTCATACTTTTTTGAATATTTTTCAACTTCCTTTGTTTCTACATTAGTTGTGAATCTATATCCTTGAGAGATTTGTTCTGAATAAACTTTTTCTACTTTTTCTCTACATAAATCTGGTCCTCTACTAAAATCAAAGGTTGTGTTTTCCATTTTCTTGTTTTTTAATTCTAATCTGGAAATTTTAAAGTAAATTTATCTTTTAGAGTTTTTCTTAATTCTGTTGATTCTTCTTCATTTATTTGTGAAGATTTTGCAACATTTATTTGTGGTAATTGAGAATAGATTTTCATAATTTCTTCATGATATCCTACAGCATAAATAGTAAGGTTATCTTTTTCTACAAGTAATTTTTCATATCTTCTTTCAGGTTCGTTTTTTTCTTCTACCATTTTTCATTTTCCTTTCTTGATTATAACCCTGGGAGATTCTTCAAGCCCTCAAAAAGTTGACTTGAAGCTTCTCCTGGGGAAAAAGAGGTGATAATATTCCAATAATATCGAACTTTATAAACCTTTCTATAATGTTACCTTTTCAAAATGACACTCGCTAATAATGCAAAAGTAGTGATTTTTGAAGGTTTTTCATGTTTAGAATGTTCTAAAACCTTATAAAATAAAGTGAATTATAACAGACATGGAAAAACTCAAAATCTTTGATTTTGATAAGTTTCATTTTAAAAAATAATCAATCTAGAATGGAAAAAGAGGAGCATATTGAACAGAAGGTTAAACCAAGTGTAAGCCAAGATCAAGTTCATGATATTCTTTTTAGCAGGGAAATTGGTTGGCAAGAGATAATCTATGACTTGATTCACACAGAACAATTAGATCCTTGGGACATAAATATTGGAGTTTTGACAGACAAGTTCTTTGAAAAAATCCAAGAATACGAAGAAATGGATTTTTTTGTTTCAAGCAAAGTTCTTTTGGCAGCGTCACTTTTGCTTAGAATTAAATCTGAATTTTTGTTGAATAAATACATTAAAAGCATTGATGAAATTTTATTTGGAGAGAAAGAAAAGAAAAAAGTTGAGTTTGAAAGAATTGAATTAGATGAAGATATTCCGTTACTTATGCCTAAAAGTCCAATTCCAAGATACAAGAGAGTTACGCTTCAAGAACTTATTGGTGCGTTAAGCAAAGCAATTGTTACAGAAAATAGAAGAATTAAAAAAGAAATTGTAAATACCAATGCTTTGAGAGAAAGTGGAATTTCTTTGCCTAAAAAAAGATTTAACTTGAAAGACAAACTCAAAGAAATTCATGAAAAATTATTAGAATATTTTAATAATAACAAAGAAGAAAAGAAAATAACTTACACTGCGTTGATTGGTGAAGATAGAGAACAAAGAATTGCTTCGTTTTTCCCATTACTTCAACTTGAAAACAACAAGCAGATTTGGTTAGAACAAGAAGCACATTTTGAAGAAATAAATGTTTGGCTCAAAGATGTTTTTTTCCGAGAAAATCCAGATTTTTTCAAAGATTTGATTACAGAAGAAATTTTGGAAATTGAAGAAGAAATTAGAGAACTAGATGAGGAAGACTTAGACGAAGAGTTGGAAGAAGATGAGAAAATTGAAAAAAATAATTTGAGTGATGAAGAAAATTAATATTGAGCAAAATGTTCCTTGTATGTGGGGGATAATTTATTTAATTCTTCACTTGAAATTGGCGGAAAACTTACATCTATATTTCCATTTCTCAAATCCACTTCAATTTCTATTTTTTTTATTAACTTTTCTTTAACTTCATCTAAGATAGTCTCTAAATATTTTTTTTCTATAGAATTTACTAAATAACTTGCCTCTTGCTTTATTGCTTTGTTTGTAAATAATCTTGGAGAATTTTCAATTTTTTTTGCGAGATTATAAACTTCTCCAATTTTTTTATTTTCTGTGTAAAGGTTTTTTGCTTTTAGTAACTTTTTTTTATTATTTTTTTTTGAAAATATAGAAAATCCTATAATTGAAGCTATAGTTATGCCTAATGCAGCTCCTGCACCATAAAAGAATCCTAAATTTTCTGGACTTATTTCCATAATTTATTTATCAAAGTCCCATTTTTAAGGATTTATATACTAATTAATTTATTTTTTTCCAATAAATTTTGCTAAATATTTTGTAATATAATAAGCAGAGCCAAACAAGACAATTCCGGGTAATAATGCTAATCCTAAACTTGGAACAATCAAACTTGTTCCTAGAACTCCGACAGCTCCAACTCCGACTGATTCAAGAATTTGAACTGCTTTAGGAATTGTTTTTTCAACACCTTTTTGTAAAGCATCAATTTGCATTACTAATTTTCCATTTTTCATAATTCGGATTTTTTTATCTTCTTCTGAAACTACAATTGAAATGTTTCCGTTTACAGAAGCACTTAATCCTGCACTGTGTCTTGTTCCAAAATTTTTCAAAGTTTTATTTGATTTTACTTTAACTCCATATGCTCTCATAAATCCAGATTTGTCAATGATTACTGCTCCGTCCATTAATGCAAGAGATTCCAAAAGTTTCGGATTACTTAAAATATTAAATGGCGGAACTTTTTGTTCAACTAATTCGTCGTATTTTGTGTTGCCTATTACAAATAGAGCTCCTTCTCCTCTTTTTGCGATTTTTATTCCTATCTCAATTAATGTTTCTTCAATTTTGGATATAAATGTTTTTTGTGTTTTCATAAGTGTATTATTTTCAAAGAGTTTATAATGTTTTCTTTCTAATTGTTTTTATGAAATTTGCAGTTTTATTTTCAGGTGGAAAAGATTCTGTTTATTCTGCATATTTAGCAAAGCAAAAAAATCATGAATTAAGTTGTTTGATTTCTGTTGTTTCAGAAAATCAAGAAAGTTACATGTTTCATACTCCTAACATTGATAAAACTAAAAAGCAAGCAGAAGTTATGAAAGTTCCTTTGTTAATTCAGGAAACAAAAGGAAAAAAAGAAATTGAATTAAATGATTTGGAAAAAGTTTTGAAAAAAGCCAAGAAAATTTATCAAATTGAAGGAGTAATTACAGGTGCAATTCAAAGTGTTTATCAATCTTCAAGAATTCAAAAAATTTGTGATAAATTAAATTTAGAGTGTTTTAATCCTCTTTGGCAAAAAAATGAAATTGAGTATTTAAAAGAATTAATAAAAAATAAATTTAAAGTTATGATTGTCGGGGTTTTTGCTTATCCTTTGAATGAAAAATGGCTTGGAAGAATTATCGACGATAAATTCATCTCAGAAGTTGAAATTTTGAAAAGTAAATTTAAGATTCATCCTGCTGGTGAAGGTGGAGAATTTGAAACTTTTGTTTTGAATTGCCCTTTGTTTAAAAAAGAATTAAAAGTTAAATCTTTTAAAGATGTTTCAACAGGAGAAAATTCTTGGAAAAGAGAAATTGAGGTTGAATGAAAAGATATTTAATATTAATTGGATTAAATAAAAAATGGTTGATAAGATAATTATAAAGAAATATTTTAAGTTTTTAGAGTCAGGAGATTATAAAAATATGATAACTTTATTTTCTAAAAATGCGATAATTTTTTCTCCTTTGTATGGAAAAGTAAGTGCAACGAAATTTTATAAAGACCTCTTTAATGATACAAACAAATCAAAGATAAAATTAATTAATATCTTCTCAAATAAATCTTCCCATTTAATTGGTTATTTCAAATATAATTGGACATTAAAAAATAAGTCTTTTATTTCTTTTTATGGAACAGATATTTTTAGTTTTAATAAAAATGGAAAAATAAAAGAAGTTCGAATAATTTATGATACATCACCAATTAAAGAATCTTTTAATAATTTAAAAAATTAAAATGAGTTTACAAGTAGAATCTATTTTAAAAGAAAAAGGAATTGATTATAGACTTATTCATTTATCTTCTAAAGGCGTTTCTTTTGATGATGTGATAAAATATTCTAAAGATAAATTAAATTCTGAGGAAATTTGCAAAACAATTATTGTTCATGATAAAAAAGATGTTAAGTACGCTTTCTTAATTAAAGGTAATAAAAAAATAGATTTTTCTAAAGTTAAAGAAATTATTGGTGGTAAAGCTAGTATTTTGAGTTATGACGATTTAAAAAAATCAATTGGAACAGAACCGGGAGCAGTTTGTCCTTTATTATTAGATATTCCCCTTTTTGTGGATAATCATGTTTTTGAAACTGATAAAATAAATTTTGGTTCAGGAGATTCTCTATTTGGTTTAGAAATTCAATCAAATGATTTAAAGAAAATTATATCTTTTAAACTGGTTGAGGTTGAATGATAAAAAATTAATTTTAAATTTTATTTCTTACTTATTGTTAATATCTTTTGTTTTCCGGTTTTCATGTCTTTGATTAAAAACTTTTTTTGCTGAACTTCTTTTGTTCCAACAAAAATTACTTTTTTTATTCCATAAGAATTTGCATATTGAAGTGCCTTGCTTGGGTTTCCAAAATAAACACTTGCATTTTTTCCAGATTTTCTTAATTTATTCGCAAGTTCAATTGCTTTTTTGTCTTGATCTAAGGAAACTATTAAAATTCTTTCTAAATTTATTAAAATGTTTGTTACAACCATTAATCTTTCTATTGAAAATGAAATTCCTGTTGATTGAATTCCATTAACATTATAAGTTCCACCTGCAGAAATTGTTTCTTTTATATCTGATTTTATTTCAAAAACATTTCCTGTATAATAAGAAAGTCCTCTTGCAAGTGTTGGTTGAAAAATGATTTCAATTCCATAATATTTACAATATTCTTTTAATTCCTGAATTTCTTTATAACTTGAATATTTTTTAAAAAATTCTGGTTTGTTTTTTACAATTTCTAACAAAGATTCAGCATTGATTAATTTTAAATTTTCTCTAACTTCTTTTTCAGGAAGTTTGTCTAATTTATCAATTTCTCTTATTGCTTGTTCTTTTAATTTTATTTTTTGTTCTTCTAAAATTTCATTTAATAATTTTCTGTTATTTATATAAATCTTGAATTTTATTTTTAATGCATTAAAAATTTCACTTACTGCAGATAGAATTTCTGCTTCATCTTTTATTGTTGCTCCAACTGTGTCAATATCACATTGTGTGAATTGTCTTAATCTATTTCCTGAAACAGGTTCATCTCTGAAAACAGGACCAATTTGAAATCTTTTGAAAGGAAGTTTTTGATTTTGTGAAGTTCTTTTTAATTGAAATGTAAATTCATATCTTAATGCTAAATTTCTGTTTCCTTTGTCTTTTAATTTGAAAATATCTGAAACTGCTTCATCGTTTGAATTTTCTCCTTTTACAAATTCTTCATATTCTATTAATGGAGTTTCTATTTCTTGAAAGTTATATTTTTCAAAAGTTTGTCGTGCAACTTCTCGTATTAACGCAGCTTTTTCTGCTTCTTGCCCTAATTTATCTTTGAATCCTTTTACTGTTTCCATTTTAATTTTTTATTTGTTTTATTCTGTTTGAATATTTTTGAGACTTCTTCCTTTGCGATATAAGAAATAAAATAAATAAGAAATGCAGAAAATATAAGAGCAAGTCTTAAATTTAGATTATAGGGAACAAAGAGCCCTAATACCAATAATCCTCCAGATATTAAACTTAAGAAATCCATTAAAAATATCCAAAATATTTCTTTAATTCTTTTAGAAAAAAATATAAAAATTCCAAATAATATCAACCCTATAGACATAAACCAAAGTATAAATGGTTTTATTTGCTGGTTTGCATTTTCTATTAAGCTTAATCCTTGTTTTGTAAAGTTAGTATTATTAATTAAAAAGAAATATCCTGCAGTAACAACTAATAAGAAAGATACTACCAATAAAGATATTATTAGATATGTTTTTTTCTTTTCCATTTTATTTTATAACTCCCTTCGCATTACGATTGTTACTGGAGTAAATCCAAATTTTTTAAGGTTGGATATTGAACACTTATTTTTTATATAAGATCCCGCTTCAATAATTTTTATTTTTTTAGATTTTGTCCATTTTAATCTTTCTTTTATCAATTTTTTACCAATTCCTTTTCCTTGAAATTCTTTTTTAATGTATAACATGGTGAATTTTCCTTCTTTGTTTTTGTCAATTTTCGCATTAGCAAAACCAATAATTTCTCTATTAATTTCTGCAACCAAATAACAATTATTTTTAGAATTAACGTCTTTTTTAAATTCTTTAATTCTATCCTCTTTCCATTTATTAACTTCTTTGATTATGCTTGATTTAGTTCTTTCTGGAAATTGAAGTTTTACTTCATCAATACTAGCTTCAAAATATATATCACTTATTTCTTTCCAATCATCTTTTTTAGCTTTTCTTATTTTAATTTTCATTTTATTTTAAGGGCGAACTGAAATTTTTATTTCGTTTGTCTTCTTAACTTTACTTGAAGTTGTTAAGGGCGAAAGGGGGGAATCGAACCCCCTTTTCACGGAATTCGCGAGCTCGCTCGCGTTATTGGGACAAATATTGTCTCTCGCAAACATCGCTCTCCACAACCGTACGTCATAGCCATTAGACCACATTCGCCATGGTAAGACACCTAAGGTTTCTTGACCGTCAACTTCCCTTTTGACACTGAATGGCGATTTCTTTAATTGCCTCTGATTGAAATCGCAAACTTCAAAATTGAAACCAAGGCAGTCCATATTTAATTCAGGAAAGAATAATTTATAAGTCTTGTTAGAATTTGAGAAATTAAAATTAAAGTTATCACTAATAAAAATATTTCTAGTGATGGGGATAACTCCAATTATTTATCATAAAAATAAGATTATATTTGGGTTTTTAAAGATTTCGAATTAAATCATTCCAATCTTCAGCATTTCTTCTAGAGATTTTTCGCCAATAGCAACTAATGCTTCTTTAAATGTTACAATTGGTTTTGGAAATTTTGCAAAATCATCAATTGCAATTCTCGGGCATGCAAGTTCAATAAAGCAATCAATATAATAAAAATTCATTAATTTGTCGGGAGTGAGTTCATTCATTGTAATTAATAAAACATTTTTTCCTTGTTGTTTTAATTTTTTTATCAGAATTTCAGGAGTTCCAAATTTTTGTCCCAACTTTGTTTCAGTAATTATTCCAACATTTTTTGCATTTTTTAATTTTTCAATTGAGATTATTCTTTGTCTCAAAATTTTCTCTCGAGTGTTTTTCATGTCTTTTATTTCATCATTATAAACATCAATTAAAAAAACAGGTTTTTCCACGCTTAAGACTGCACCCATTGAATGAAAATTGTTTCCAAGAATAATAAAACATTCTACTTTATTTTCAATTGCTTTTAATCCAGAATATTGACAACCAACAATATGTCCTTCATAAGCTACATTTCCTTTTTTTTCTGATAATAAAACTTTTTTATTATTTTGTTCATAGAATTTTATTACATTTTTTATGTCTTGTTTGTGTTGTATAGAATAGCTTAATCCAATGTTTTTGAAATTTTTTAAAAACTTTAGAGATTTTTCTAATAATGGTTTTAGGTTTAATTCATCTTTAACTTCAATATAAAGGACAGGAAAATTTACTTTAATAAATTCAGTGTGTCCAAAATGAACAATTAAATCTGCATTTATTGATTTTGCTTCTTCAACAGAAACAGAACAACCACCCCAGCAAGTTTCTCCTGAGAAAACAGATTCAATTTTTAAATCTTCGAATATTTTCGAAATTTCAAATGCATTTTGTTTTATACCTTCTGGTAATTGAACTAAAACTTTTTTCGGTTTTATTTTTTTTAGTTCTTTTATTAAATATTCTATTTCAAAGTTTAATACCATAATATTCTAGAGAAATTGGGAGTTTTAAGGTTTTTGATTTTCTTTAAAATATTGGTTTAAATAATAGAAAAGACTTTCAGATTCTAATTTTGCAAAAAACGTTGTTGCACCTTCAATATAAGTTTTCCAAGCAGAAAAAATAATTATTGGTTTTTTTGGGTTTTTCTTTAAAGAAACTCTTGCTACTAAATCTGAGCCTTTTTCATTAACATCTTTTCCATACATATTCGTGTCTAAAATCATTGCATCATATTCTAAACCTTTATTTATTTTAGAAACCGCCAAATCTGCATTATTAATTTCTATTGTTTCATATCCAATTTTTTTTAATTTATTTGAGATTTCTTCAATCCAATATTCTTCATTATCAACAATTAAAATTGTTTTTTTCATAAATTTCTTATTTTTATAATCTTTTTAAATATTTATATAATAACTTCAATCTTATTTGAAGTCTTAAAATGTTTTATAAATACATTTGATTAATAATTAGAATGGTTGAAGAAAAATTTTTAATGGTTTCAATGGATGACCCGAAATCCAAGAAAATTGCAGAAGTTTTAGGAAGCGAAAGCTGCAAGAAAATCATAGATTATTTAGCAGATAAAGACGAGGCTAGTGCCAAAGATTTGTCTGATGCTTTGAAAATGCCCTTGAATACCCTTGATTATAATTTAAAGAAACTTTTAAGTTCAGGAATTTTGGAAAAGAAAAATAATTTTTTCTGGAGTTCAAAAGGAAAAAAAATTGTAATGTATGGTTTGTCAAATAAATCAATACTCATTTCTCCAAAAAAATCCAAGTTAAATTCAAAAATAAAATCAATAATTCCTGTTGCTTTTGTTGCAGGTTTAGGAACAATTTTAGTTGGAATTTTTTCATCTTTTAAAAGAGGAGTTCAAAATTCAATTGATGTTTCTAAAGACGCTGTTTTAAAAACTTCTTCTGAAAGTTCAGGAATAATTTCTCAAAATTCTCCTTTTTATATTTCTTCAACTTATCCTGCATGGATTTGGTTTTTGTCAGGAGCAGTAATTGTATTATTAATATTCTCAATTTTAAATTGGAGAAAACTTTGAAAGGAGGTAAAATGTCAAATAAAAACAATTCAATTGCAATAACTGCAATAATTTCTGGAGTTATTTTAGTGATAGCTTTGGTTTTTGCTTTTTCAGGATTTGCTTCTGGAAAGAAAGTAGAAGTTCAAGGAACATCGACTGTTAATGCTGTTCCAGATTTAGTAAGCATTTATTTTAATGTTGAAACAAAAGGTGCAACAGGAACAGAAGCACGAGACAAAAACGAAAACATCACAAACAATTTGAAAAATTCTTTAATAGATTTGGGATTTGATGAAGAAAGAATTACTACTGAAAATTTGAATATATATGAAGAATATACTTGGGTTAATGATAAAAGAATTAGTCAAGGATATGTAGCAGTACATTCTTTGAAACTTGAAATGTCTGTTGATGAATTTGATCAAATTGGAGGAGTAATTGATGCAGGTGTGAATTCTGGTGCAAATATTAATTATATAAATTTTGAATTAAGTACAGAACTTCAAAATCAATATAAGGCCGAGGCTATGAAATTAGCTGCGCAAGATGCACGAATAAAAGCTGAATCAGTTGCGTCAGGGTTTAATAAAAAAGTAGGAAGACTAGTCTCAGTTCAAGTTGTGGATTTTAATTATTATCCTTGGATAGCTTATTCAAATGATGTAGGAGCAAGTGCTGAGTCAGTTAAATCTTCTGTTGCGTCTATAACACCTGAAGAAAGAGAAATAACTTCAACTGTTAACGCAGTATATAGAATAAGATAAATTCATTTTTCTTTTTTTATTATCTTATTTTTGTTATTTTAATTTAGAAAAATTTTTAATGAGAGAATTATTTAGTTAATTATGAAAATTAAAGTTTGTGCACTTATCAGATAGAATAATAAAATTTTAATATTAAAAAGAAGTAAGTTTGATTCTGATTAATCTTAAAAAAATTAAAAAAAATAAAAAATAAAATTATTTTAGTGCTTGAAGGATTTGGGTTTTTGATGCTGAAACTTGTTGTCCATTCACGAAGAATGAGGGAGTTCCAGAAACAAATTGAGATGCAACACTTGCTACTTCTTGAACATCTGAAAGAGTTTCATCATTATCTAGACAATTGTTAAACTTATTTGTATCTAGTCCTTGAATATTTGAAGCCATTTGTTTTAAGTTTTCTTTTGAAAACTTTCCATTGTTTTCTTTTCCGTCGTGGGCACTAAAAATTAAATCATGCATTTCCCAAAATTTTCCTTGTTGGTTTGCACAAAGTCCTGCTTCTGCAGCATAAACTGATTCTTGTCCTAAGAAACTCATTGGAACATAAATAAATCTTAATTCTCCTGCCTTGGCTTTTTCTTGAAGCATTTCTGAACTACCGAACAACTCGCTATATTGTGTTTCATATTGTTTTGCAAAATCTGGAAGTCCAGACGATATTGCACAATAAGGACATTGGAAATCTGAAAATTCAATAACTACATTTTCACTATTTTTGGGTCCAATTGAGGGGTAAATTTCAGAATTTTCTAAAAACACATTCATATTGACTTCTTCAACAACTTCATTATTTATATTTTCAATAGATTTGTTTGTGATGTTTGCACGAACTAAGAAAATTACTAAAATTATAACAGCAATCGCTAAAATAAAAGTAGCATATTTCCACAAACTTCTTTTTTCTATATTTATTGAATCTTTACTTTTTTTTGTTTCGTCCATTTTTTCCTCCTTTCATTTGTATGAAAATAAATAATATTTTTTATTTATGTTTTAAATTTTTTTGATATTATATTTGCTTTGGAGAAACTAGTTTCACTAGTAAATTTCATTCCTGCTTAAATCTTCTAATTTTCCTTTTTCTCGAATTACTTTTACTTTTCCCTTATCCAATAAAGCAACTTTTGAATTTAATCTTCCACCATATTCATTTTCCATTGAAGCTACAGTGTAAGCAGTAGCATTTCTAACTCCGATAATATCATTGACTTCGGGTTTTCCTATAAATGAATCTTTAGATAGTTCAACATGTTCACAATCATTTCCTTTTATTATTATATGTTTATTTATTCCAGAATGTTTTGTTATATTATGAAAATGATGTTCTGCATTATACATTACTATTCTTATTAATTGAGGAATTCCAGAATCTACAATTATTTGAGGTCTTTGATCAGGATTTTTTTTGATTGACATTACTTTTGTTAAGAGCAAGCCATCTCCGACATACCATCTTCCGTCTTCAAAAATTAATAATGGTTTTTTGTTAACTTTTTTAGAATATTCAAACATTTTTTCATCAATTTCTTTTCCAAAAGATTTTATGTCTAAGTCTTTTGCGTTTGGGTTATAGGAAATTCCTTTTCCTCCACCACCACTTATTTCATTTATAGCAATTCCATTTTTTTCAAAATCTAAAGATAGATTCAATAAAGTATCAAAACAACGCAAATATTTTCCAGGATATTTATAATTTGATCCAATGTGCATTTCAAGTGAATCTAAATTTATTTTTAAGTCTTTAATTTTTTTGAAAATAGATTCTGTTTGAGTATAATAAATGCCAAATTCACTTTCTGGACCAGAGGTTATTGTGTGGTGGGGGTCTTCTCCGTCGCCATCTCCAGGATTTATTCTTATTCCTATTGGAAAATTTTTTGAAACTTCTGAGTTTTTAATTAAGAAATGCAATCTATCAATGTCTTCAAAAGAATCCAAGTAAGGTTTTATTTTCTTATTTATTGCAAATTTTAAAAATTCTTCATCTTGTCCATTTTGGGTTGTTCTCATATTTTGTGGAAAACATTTAGATTTTAAACCTAAATACATTTCTCCAATAGAACCTGCTTGAATTCCTATTCCATTTTGAATTAATAACTCTTGAATTGAAATTAATCTGTTTGCTTTATTAGCATATAAAAATAAAATATTTGGATAAGAAAAGGCATTTTTCATTTTATTTATTCTATTAAGAATTTGAGATTTACTCATTACAAATAAAGGTGTTCCGTGTTCTCTTGCTAAATTTTCTAAGTTAACTTCTTCTAAAATGTATCCTGATTTTGTTTTTTTCATTTTTTAATTTTAATAAAAGGATTTTATAAACTTATTTATTCTTTTTTTAATAAAATAATATTATTCATGCCCCTTCTTTTTCTAATAATTAAATCTTTTGATTCAAGTTTATCTAAAAGTCTTGTTGTTTTTACTTTCCCAATTTCTAATTTTTCCATTAATTCTCTTTGAAAAACTCCACCTTGTTCTTTTTGAAGAAATTCAATCACTTTTTTTTCATCTTTTTCTAAGTTTGATAAGTCAATTTTTTTCAATTTTGATTTCTCTTTTATTTTTTTAATAATTGTTTTTTCTTCTGGTTTTGAAAGCATAATAAATAAACCTATTATTAAAATAATCATTACAATTGCAATACTTATCCAAGTTTGAATTGCTATAGTTTCAAACATAGAACATTCTGGGCCATGAGTACAAGTATCTCCGACAATTTTTTTAAGTCCTAAATTAAAAATTAAAACAATTAAAGACATAACAATTGAAATTCCTATAATAATCCATCCAACTTTTTTATTTTCCATTTATTCTATTTCAACATCTCCATTCTTTATTTTACATTGACAAGCAAGCCTTATATTTTTATTCATTCCCATGATTTTTTCATTTTTCGTTAAAGGACTTAAATTTTTCTCTCCTTTTTTAAGATTAATTACACAAATACCGCATGTTCCTTGATGACATGAAAAAGGAATTCCTAATTCTTCTGATGCTTTATCAATCAAAGAATTTTTTTTTAATTTTATAATTTTATTTTGTCTTTTTAAACTAGGCATTTTTAAATTATTTTCTCAAGTTTAAATGTCCTTTTTTATTTGAGATGAATTAAAATATATGAAAAATAATTCATATTTAAATGTTTCTATTTTTTGTTTTGTTCTCTGTAATCTTTAATTGCTTTATTTAATGCTTGAATTGCCATTATTGAACAATGTACTTTAATTTGAGGAAGTCCTTTGAGAGCATTTTTTACATCATTCATTGTTAGTTTTTCTGCTTCTTTCAATGTTTTTCCTTTTGCAATTTGTGTTAGCATTGAAGTTGATGCAATTGCCGCAGCACAACCAAATGTTTTGAATTTTATTTTTTTAATTTTCTGAGATTTTTTATCAATTTTTAAATACATTTCCATTATGTCTCCGCAAATAGGATTTCCAACTTTTCCGATTGCATCTGGATTTTTTATTTCTCCAAATCCTTTTGGTTTTAGAAAATTTTGCATAACTTTTCTTGAGTAATCTGATAATGATACCATTTTATTTATTCAATTTTTTAATTAATTCATTTATTTGTTTTTTTGTCATTCCGTGAGCAAGGCAACCTTGTTCAATAGTTTCAAAATTAGCCATTGAACATCCAACACAACCTAAACCATATTCAAATAATATTTCAAAAGCTTCTGGTTTTTTGTTTAAAATTTCAATTATATTTGTTTTTTCAGTTATTACATATTTTTTGTTTTCTTTTTTCTTAACTACTTTTTTCTTTTTCATTTTTCCAATTCTTTGACTAAATCCTCGACTTTAACTTTTATTTTTTTTATTGTTTTATAACAATTTTCCAAATTATTATTTAAAACATCTGGAATTTTCCAATTAATAACTTTTTTTATATAATCTTTATTATTAAAAATTTTTATAGGAATATCATTTGCAACAATGATTATCAAATCTTGTTTTTTTAAAAATGGAATTGTTAAATTTTTAGGCTTAGATATTGGATTTACATTTTCTTTTTTCATAGCTATTATTTGATTTGGTGAATTCTTTCCTCCGGAAAATAAGCCCCCACTTGAAATTTTAATTTTAGGATTTTTATTTATTTGTTTAAAATAGGTTTCAGCTACTCGACTTCGAAATACATTATGTTTACAAACGAAAATTATATTCATTTTACTAAAGGGCTTAACCTCCTTAATTTTTTTACAATTTCTTGAAGTTTTTCTAGAGTATAATCCATTTCTTTTTCTGTTGTGTATTTGCTTAAACTAATTCTTATGGACGAATTTGCTCTTAGAGGTCTTAGGTTTAATGCTTTTAATACATGGCTTGTTTCGAGAGTATTTGACATGCAAGCAGAGCCTGTTGATACGAAAATTCCTGCATTTTCAAGATAACCTCCAATTGATTCTCCTTCTATATTATTAAAAGAAATATTTATATTATTTGCAAGCCTTAAATTTCCAGTTGGACCGTTCAAGTTTGTATCTGGAATTGAATTTAAAATTCCATTAATTAATTTATCTCTAAGTTTTTGCATATTTTTTATATTTTTTGAATTTGAAATTTCAACTGCTTTGGCAAATCCAACAATGTTTGGAATATTTTCTGTTCCACTTCTTTTTCCTTTTTCGTGTCCTCCTCCATGAAGTAAATAAGTTATATCTATTCCTTCTTTGATATATAGTGCACCAATTCCTTTTGGCCCGTGGATTTTATGGGAGTTTATTGTAACTAAATCTAAATTTTGTTTTTTGACATCTATTGGAACTTTAGTGAAACTTTGACAAGCATCAGTATGAAATAAAACTTTTTTTTCTTTACAGATTTTTCCTATTTCTTCTATATTTTGAATTACACCAATTTCATTATTTCCATGTATCACTGAAACTAAAAATGTTTCTTTTGTTATTGTTTTTTTTAATTCGTCGATATTGATAAATCCTTGTTCATTTACATTTAGATAAGTTATTTTTGCTCCTTGATTTTCTAATCTTTCACATGGTTTTAAAATTGAATCATGCTCTATTTTTGTTGTGATCAAATGATTTTTTCCAGTGTTTTCTTTTTGATTTTTCCAGAACAAACCTTTCAATGCCCAGTTATTTGATTCTGTGCCTCCAGATGTAAAATAAATTTCAGAAGGTTTTGCATTTATTGATTTTGCAATAATTTTTCTTGCTTTTTCCAACGCAGTTTTTGCTTCGCTTCCCATTAAATGCATTGAAGATGCATTTCCATATTTTTCATTAAAATAAGGAAGCATTTCTTTCAAAACTTTTTCATCAACTTTTGTTGTTGCTGCATTGTCGAGGTATATTTTCATTTTAAAAGTCCTTCTTTTTGTAAAATTTCTTTATGATTATAAGCCAAATTTATTTTTTTTATTTCTGAAGGTTTAAACCATTTTATTTCAGAAGTTTCATTAAGTGGTTTTGGTTCACCTTTTATTATTTTTGCATAATAAACTATATTAATTGAATGTAAGGAGCATTCTTTTTTTGGAGGATTTTCATAAATAATCTTAGATTTTTTTACAATTTTTATGTCAACTCCTAATTCTTCTTTAACTTCTCTTATTGCAGTTTTTTCAGATAATTCATTATAATCAATTATTCCTCCAGGTAATCCCCAAAATTCAGGATAAGTTATCATATTTTTTGTTCTTTTTCCGAGAAGAATTTCTTTTTTTGAATTTTGAATAATGACTGGAACCCCTCCAATAGCAAATTTAAATTGTAAAATATTAAATAAAGGTTTGGCTAAAAAATATTTTATGTTCATTTTAAATTACATCCTTTGCAAAAAACGTTTCTATGATTATCAATTATATTCAAAATCGGAATTATTGTTTTTTTATTTAAAGAATAAATTCTAAATTTTCCTTTTTGCTCTTCTTGAACAATATTGCAGTGTTTTAAAGACGATAATGCATGTGAAAGTTTGCTTTGTTCAATTTTTAATTTTTTTGATAATTGCATTACAGAACTTGATTTTTCTTTTAACGCAGTTATTATTTCAATTTTTAGTGGATTTGATAAACTTCCAAAAAAAACATGATAAGCATTACATTTCATATGAAAAATAATTCATGGGGATTTTTAAGAGTTTTGGTTTATGTTAAGTTCTTGTTTCATCAAAAGAGTTTTAGCAATACATCAAGTAAAAAGAATAAAGGGTTTGATGTCGTTAATAGTATCTACATAGTAGTAACATAATAGAAACATTTATAAAGATGCACTTTTTAATGATTGGTATGGCAGATACATTAGATAAAATTGTGACATTTTTCCGAGTAAGCCCTGCACAACAAGTGATAGCTTTAGGAATGTCAACACCTGCAACAGTATTATCTACTTATAGTGCTATTGAAAATTATTCTCAAGGAAATATAGGTGCAGGGGTTACAAATACGCTTATAGCATTGGCAAATATTGGGTGTTTTTTATTTAATGAGTATTTGGCAATCGGAAAAATGCAAGAATATAGAAAAGTAAAAAGTGCATTAGATGATCATGGCTGGGATGAAAGAATTATTGAGCCAAAATCTCATTCATGGTGTCAAAGAAATATGGCTCAAGTAGCATCAGAAGATTCTGGTTTTGGGAACGAAGCAAGAGAATATTTGAAAGACAAAGGATATAAACGGTATAATTTCATCCCATACCTTTAGACCTCAAACTCCTTCTAAATTTAGCTAATTTTTTATTGAAACTAATCACTGTTAAACGAGGGTGAACCGAAGGGAAATTTCAGAGTTTTTGAGTTGTTTATAGTTTAAGAATTGTTCAAATTAATGAGTTAAAAAATATTTCAATATTCTACCAACGGGTTTAATGTTTGTTGATGGGATTAGTTCATTACATCTAATTGTTGATTCATCTCTTCGTTCAAAAGTTAAATTAGATAATTTATTTCTATCAATATAAACAACAGTTGGTTTTGAATTTGTTCTTATGCTTTTTGAACGTGCCCATGATTCAGCATTATCAAAATCTACTACAAGATAAATTGGTCCTAAAAAACTTTTAGAAGGATCTAGACCTTCTTGAAGAATTTGAGATAATTTATCAGTAGTAGTTCCATGAAAAAGATATCTTGGTTGATATGTTTCATCAAATAAACATTTACTCAAATTAGATTTCATATCATAAACTTTATTAAAAAATGAGATTTTTCTTAATGTTTTTTTTACAGTAGACTCAATATTTTTATTAGTTGCAATACCAGATGTATATAATAAATAATTTTTTAAATCATTTTCTAAATATTTTTTAACTTCCATACCCTAAGTATAATTTATTAATATTTAAATTTTTTGTTTTATAGTAACTATATAATGGTAAATGATATAAAGATTTATAAAGAAGTTATTATCACCATATAATATGTTCGACGTACAAGATTATTATAAAACTGCAAGAGAAAATGAAGAAGTATTTAGAAATGTATTAAGAGACTTGCGCGCTAGAAAAGTTATGTATGTGCCGAGAAATTTAGAAACCGAAGCAAATCTTGATGAAATTTTCCAAAGATATTCAGAAGGGCAAAGAATGGGAAAATTTACAATAACTTCCTTTTCAAGACCCGAAAGGACAAGAGCAACAATTGGTTTTTGCGATGTGGCTCCTCTTTCTGGAGGTGGAGCAGAGCTTGAATATTTAGTAAATGATGATAACTCAGTTAAGTATGACAAACCAGGTTTTACTATGATGAGTTAAAACCCAAAGCCATTTCTAAATTTAGCTAATTTTTTATTGAATTTAAGTGCTGTTAAACGAGAGTGAACTAATTTCGAGGCAGGTGGTCGTTTATTGTTGTATTTGTTATAATTGTATTAATTATATAGTAACGAAAGATTTATAAAGTTTAATTTTATTTCACAAGGTATGATAAGAGATAATTTTCCATTAGAAAGAATATTGAATGTTTCAGCAACAGAATATTGTTTAAACGCTGGTAAGGAATTAAAAGATTATGATCTTATAGGAGTCCATGTTGATGATGATTTGCCCTGTGGTGCAAGATTAATTAGCAGATTTCAAGAAAGAGTTCCATCCAATGCGGAAGTAGTTGTTTCTTTTTCTTATGCTATTGCTGGAGGTGCAAGTGGAACATCTGGAGTTTTAGGATTATCTCAGACACATAGAGCTTTCTTAAATCAATATGCATCTGGGACTGCTTTGATACCAAGGGAAAAATAAATCTTTCGATTTCTATTCTTTAGCACTGATTTCTGAATTGAAACTATCAGACTTTTAACGAACTCATTTAAATTTATCTTCCCTTCCAATAAGGGCATTGATCTCGATATTCGCACCAATCGCACAATGCAGAAGGTTCTGGTGGGAATTCTTTTGTTTTTTCAATTTTTTCTATTAATTCAATAGTTTGTTTTCTTAAATTTTCTAATTGCTCATTGGTTCTTTTTGATTCAATTCTTTTGTTGTGGTCCAAATAATGCCAGATTAAAATTATTTCTTTGTCATATCCATATGTTTGTTTGATTGCTAAACTATACAAAGCTAATTGCCTGTCATTTTCAAATTTATTTGGGTTTGGTAAACTTGAAGCAGTTTTATAATCATGAACTTCATAACGATTTTTTTCTTTATTAAAAACTAATCTATCGATAAATCCCTTTATCTTGTGTGGTGAAGTTTCATCTAAAATAATATATACTTCTTTTTCAACGTCGATTGTTCCATCTTGAAATGGAGAATTTTTTAAATAATAATCAACGAGAAATTTTATTCCCTTGCTGAAGTAATCTTCTGGTTTTGCATCTTTTCTTACTACTTTAAAATTTTCTTTGTAATCTTCTTGCCATTTGTTTGTATAAAATTCAATTATTCTATCTAGCTCTGGTATAAAATCATTTAATACATTCGAATAAAGCCATTCTAGTGTATCATGAACGCATGTTCCTAAATGAGCTTCTATTGATTTTTCAAAATCTGGTGTTAATTTGTCTATATACTTGAATTTATATTTTAATTTGCATTGTTCAAAAGTAGATAATCTCGAATGTGAATAAACTGTCATAAGTTCTTAAAGAAAATCAATAGTTATAAATTTAATTGATTTCGTCAAGAATAGTTAAATTTAATTTTACTTTTCCTTCTAATTCTTGTTTTAGATTTATTAAAAATCTTTTTGATATTATTTTTCTTCCTGAAATTCCGTCTTTGAAAGAAATTAAATAAACCGGTTCGTTGTATTTAGGGTATTTTTCGTTTAAATTTTTTTCTATTTTAGATATTTCTCCTAAAAGTTCTTTTTCATCTAAATTTGGGTAATTTCCTCCGATAAATAAAAATTTGTTTGAACTGTTTAAATCTGTATTTGAAGTGTATAAATCAAACTGATATTCAAGGACATATTTTTTTGAATGATCTTTTGTGATTGAAAAATAATTTTTTGGAATTCTTTCTAGTATTGAATCTATATGTTCTTCTTCTTTTGTGATTTCTTCTTCCATATTTTTATTTTAATTCAATCTTTTAAAAAGGTTTTTGTTCTCAAGTGTATATTAGAATTTTAAATTATTTCTCCGAAGCCAATTAATCTCCAGTGATTATCTATTCTTCTTGCAATTCCGACATTGTCTCCTTTTAATGCAATAATTGGAATTGTTAAGTTTAATTCAATTTCATTTTCATGAATTTTTTGAGCAATTCCGACGGTAATTGTTGTATTAACACTAAGCATTAATAATTCATTAAGTTTTATTTTTTCAACGCTTTGATGCGTTTCTTGTCCTAAAACTTCTTTAAATAATTCTGCTTTAATTTTTATTTTTGAAATTATATCTGGTAAATCTCCTTTTGTTGAAAGCACGCAACCTGTTAATGAATCTGTTTTAGTTAAAAATGGATCTAAAGATGTTTCAATTGAAATGCTTGCTCCAGGAAGAACTTCTTTTACAGACGAACTTCCTTTATGTATTGAAAGTATCTTTGTTGTCAAAGGAATATATTCAAATTTATTTTGTTTCTTAACACTTAATCCTGGTTTTATTTCAATTTCATTTCCAACTTTTAATTTTCCTCTTTTTAAAATTCCTCCTAAAACTCCTCCGTTTAAATCTTTAATTTCTTTACCAGGACGATTTATATCAAAACTTCTTGCTACTAAAAAAATTGGTTTTGAATTTTCATCTCTTTTTGGAACAGGTAATTCAACTAATGCTTCTAAAACTTTTTCAATGTTTACATTTTGTTGTGCAGAAATTGGAATTATTGGAGCATTTTCTGCAATTGTTCCTTTTACAAATTCTTTTATTTTCTTGTAATTTTCAAGAGCTTTTTCTTTGGAAACTAAATCAATTTTATTTTGAACGATGATTATGTTTTTTATTTTTTTTGCTTGCAATGCCATGAAGTGTTCTTTTGTTTGAGGTTTTATTCCTTCATTTGCAGCAATCACTAAAATCGCAGAATCAATTATTGCAGCTCCTGAAAGCATAGTTGCCATTAACATTTCATGTCCTGGAGCGTCGATAAATGAAACATATCTCAAAGGTTTTCCTTTTCCTTGAATGTTATATTCTTCTTTATCTTTTGAAATAATTATTTCTGCATAACCTAATTTTATTGTAATTCCTCGTTTTAATTCCTCTGAATGAGTGTCTGCCCATTTTCCAGTTAATCTTGATAAAAAAGTTGTTTTTCCGTGGTCAATGTGTCCAACTACTCCAACATTTAATTCAGGTAATTGTTGGATTTCTGTTTCTTGAGATTCTGTTTTATTCATGAAAATAAATGATTAAAATGATTTATAATGCTTTTGATTACAATAATATTTAAAAATATGATTTTTTATTTATTATAATGTCTGGTAAAGAAAGTTGCATAAAATATGCAAGTTTGGAAGAAGCATCTAAAGAACTTTTAACTTGGAAAATTTATCGTGAGAGAAGAGAACCTCCAAAAAGTCCAATTGGAATTATAGAAAGAATTACTTATCTTGAAGATAATGGATATATCCTTGAGAGAAGAGGGCAAACACCAAAAGTTGCTGCTTTTTTTGGATATAAAGTAACAGAAAAAGGTTATGCTTGGGTTAAAAATTAATTTAATTATTTAAACAATAGTCTCGGAATGGATTTGAGTTTTCAATAAATTCTGCTATTTGATAACTATCTGTTTCAAATGCTTTTTTAAGTTCTGTTCTTCTTGAAGGAATTATTTTGCTGTAAATGTTGTCTGATAAGATTTTTTGTTCAATCGGATTTCTTGTTAAATTTTCGCATAATTCAAATGCTCTTTTATACAAACCTTTACTTTTTGCAAAAGAAATTGCTTGTCTATAATGTTTGTATTTATCTAAATAAGAAATTTGATATTCAGTTATTTCCATTTTATTGGACATTGCTTGAATTAAACTAAGAAATTTTGGTAAATTGTCTTTTGGTTTTGAACCAAATAAAAGTTTTATTTCTGGATTGCTTTGTTGATTTAATGGTTCCATGATTTTATTGAATCTATTTTTTAAGTTGTTTTGTTAGTTTAGATATTTTGTCTTTTCCACCAAGATTATTAAGTATTATTAAGATTCTTTTACTCCAATGAAAGTATTTGTACCATTAAATAAATCTTTTTCAGAAATAGAGGATCTATGCATTGGAGCACCTAGATTTAAAACATCTAAAGAGTTAGATCTTCCATAACCAAATCCTCCGAATAAAAATATTCCGCTAGTTTCTAATTTAAATTTATAAAATCCTGATTTTTCTATTAGGGGTAAGATATAATCAAAATAATTAGATAAGGTTTTTGAATCTCTTGCTAAAAAATTCCATTCTCTTGAATCTAAAATTTCTTCTTTGCTGTAATATGCACTATTTTCTAAAGAGGAGATTTGATCTTTTTGAATAAAAAGGACATTTTTTCCGGATAATTCTTCCCATTCGTTATTTGTTATGGGGAGAGAGGTATTTGGATGTTTAAATTTTGTTTGATAGTTCATTGAAGTAATTTTTTCTGAATCTAGAATAATTTTAGCATCTCCTTTACTATTATAAGCAATTGCATCTTTGGTATCACTTGCAGAATAAATGATTTGAGGATATCCTTCTTGAGTACATTCCATTCTGTTTTGCATTAAATCTTTAATAGATTGAGGGTAATATCCCTCCTTTTTCATATCTTCGATTATTTGGTGAGCATGTCTCTTGAATTCTCCCTTAAATTTCTTAAATTCTTTCATAATTCTTTAAAAAATAAGTGATTTATAAACTTTTCTGTTTTGTTGTCTCTTTTTAGAAATAACAATTAATCACCCTCTAGAATTTTAAATTTATTCTGATTTTTCAGACTTATTGTTTTGTTCTGGGAAAATTTCAGAAAGTTTTTTGTTTCCTTGTTTTAAAACTTTCATATTAATTTGAACAATTGCAGGAGAAATTACTTTTCCTCGAACTGTTTTTCTTAATTTTAGTCCTTTTGGTTTTGGGTTTGAACGTTTTTTCTTTCCTTCTTTTTTAGGTCTTTTGTGCATTCCTTTGCCGTATTTTAAAAGAATTTTTTTTAATCCAATTCCAGGAACTTCTTTCATTACAGTAAATCCTGCTAAATCACTTGCTCCTGTTATTTCTAATTCATATCCTTTTAATTCAGGATAAATTTCTTCACCGTTAACTTTATCATTTAATTCTTTATCAATTAATGATTCTGCTTCGATTTCTAATTTATATGTCTTTCCTGATTTGTCTGATATGTTAATTTTGAATACCATGGATATTTATTGGAAAATTAGCTTAAAAAGCTTTTGATTGCATAGTTTTAAAAAATAATTTAACTTTTATTATTTATGTTCATAAAAAGAGTTGAAAAAAATAAATCTAGTAATCGTAAAATTTTAATTGAACTTAAACACGTTGATAAATTTTATCCAATGGGAGATAACATTGTTAAGGCAGTTAATGATTTGTCTTTTTTTGTTAAAGAAGGACAATTCGTCGCTGTTATGGGTCCTTCTGGTTCAGGAAAATCAACTTCAATGAATTTAATTGGAAGTTTAGATGTTCCAACTAGGGGAACTATTTTTTTAGATGGTGTTGATATTTCTACTTTAGAAGAATCTGATTTAGCACAAGTTCGAGGAAGAAAAATTGGATTTATTTTTCAATCTTTTAATTTAATTCCAAATTTAACAGCCAAAGAAAATATTATGCTTCCGATGATGTTTCAAGAAATTCCAATAGAAGAAAGAGAAAGAAAAGCAGAAGAATTATTGGAATTAGTTGAGCTTGAAGACAGAATGAATCATTATCCAAATGAACTTTCTGGAGGACAAATGCAAAGAGTTGCAATTGCACGAAGTCTTGCAAATAGCCCAGATGTAATTTTAGCCGACGAACCAACAGGAAATTTAGATACAAGAACAGGAGATCTTGTTATGAGTTTTTTAGATAAATTACATAAACAAGGAAAAACAATTATTATGGTTACGCATGACCCAGATTTAGCAATTAAACATGCAGAAATAATTTATTGGCTTAAAGACGGAAAACTTGAAAAAATCACAGAAGGAAAAAGAAAAAAGTTTAAATAGTGTCATTTTATAGTTAATATACTATGGAAAAGACACTTTATTCAGAATTGAAGGAATCAGAAAGAATTAATATTGCTATAAGTGAAGATTATTCTAATTTTGTAAAATCTTTTAAAAATAAATATAGAATTGAGATTCCTCCTTTAGGAAAATTCAATGGAATTTATATTCCAGATTATCAAAAACAAATAATGAGCTATTATGAAAATAATCCTGTTTTTTGTGATGCTATTAATGGTAAAATTTCTATTGAAGATACATTAAATGAACTTTCGGTTGTAAATAAAGGGATAAGAAAAATTCTTCCAAGAAGAAAAGATAAAGCACACAATGAAAGAATAAAACAACTTGGAAAATTAATTAGTGAACCTTCTCAATTACAAAAAAATGGTTTGTTGTGTCCTGATAATTTTCTTGGTTTTACTTTATGGGGGGCAGGAGCTTCTTTTTCAATAATATCTCCACTATTTAAAATTATGCTTAATCCTGCTCAAGCATCTCCAGAAGAAATTGAGAATTTAAATAAAATTTTTAACGTTTACCTTCCTTTGTACTCTACAGGAGCAATTAGTGTTTTTGGAGGAATTCCAATGAATTTAAAACAAAGATTTGGTAAATTGCCTTTCGAAGAAGCAAAATATGTTGATGCAAAAATCAAGGAAGTTTATTAATAATAAAGATTTATAATCTATTTTTGTCTTTATTTTTCGTGAGGTGAAAATGATATACGATTATTTTAATTTAGCATTTAAAAATTTAAAACATAGAGGAGCTCGTTCTTGGTTAACACTTTTGGGAATTTTTATTGGAGTTATGGCTGTTGTAGCATTAATTTCTTTAGGAAATGCTTTGAAAATTGGAGTCACAAGTCAATTTGGCGTCGGTTCAACAGAAGTTATTAGTGTTCAAGCTGGAGGAGTTAGTGCGTTTGGACCTCCTGGAAGCACTGCAACAATTCCATTGACAAAAGATGATGTTGGAGCAATTTCAAAAGTAAGTGGAGTAAAAAGAGCTATTGGAAGAAATGTTCCTGCAGGAAAATTAGAATTTAATGATAAAGTTGTTTTTGGATATGCTTTGAATGTTCCTGACGGAGATGATAGAAAATTTGTTTATGAAGAAGGAACTTTTGAAGCAGAAGTTGGAAGATTATTAAAAGATGGAGATGTAAACAAAGTTGTTTTAGGTTATAATTTTTATGCTGATAAAGTTGGTTTAGAAAAGTCAATAAAACCTGGAGATAGCATTTTGTTGCAAGACAAAAAATTTGAAGTTGTTGGAATTTTAAAAAAAGAAGGTAGTCTTATTTATGATAATATTGTTTTGGTAAATGAAAAACCATTAGAAGAATTAATGGGTTATGGAGACGAAGTTGATTTAATTGTTGTTCAAGTTAATGATAAAGATGAAATTGATTTAGTTAAAGAAAGAATAGAAAAGGAATTAAGAAATAGAAGAGATGTTAAAGAAGGTGAAGAGAATTTTCAAGTTTCTACTCCTGAATCAACTTTAGAAAATGTTAATAGTATTTTAAATGGAGTTCAAGCTTTTGTAGTTATTATCGCTTTGATTTCTATTATCGTCGGTGCTATTGGCATTATTAATACAATGACAACATCTGTTTTAGAAAGAAAAAAAGAAATCGGAGTTATGAAGTCAATTGGTGCAACAAATTTTCAAATTTTCATGCAGTTTTTTATTGAATCAAGTTTGTTGGGATTAGTTGGAGGAATAGTCGGAGTTACTTTTGGAATTTTGGTTGGTGTTGGAGGAACTTTGGGATTATCGTCGTGGCTAGGAACAACAATAAAACCTGCAATAAGTTTTGGTTTGATTTTTTTTACTTTGTTAACTAGTTTTTTGATTGGAGGAATTTCAGGAATTTATCCTGCAATGAAAGCAGCAAATGAAAATCCAGTGGAGGCTTTGAGAGGATGAAAATTGAATTAAAAAAAGCAAGAAAAGAAGATGCAAGAAAAATTTATTGGTTAAAAAGAGAAGCACTTATAAAAATAAATAGTAAGGATTATTCAAAAAAAGTAATCAATCTTTTGCTTGAAAAAAATAGTCTCAATGAAATTTCAAAAAAAATTAAAGAGGATGTAATTTTTTGTTTGTTTAAAAATAATTTACTAATTGGTACTATTTCAATAACTTCTAATAAAATTCATGGTCTTGCAATAAGACCTTCCCATATTAATAAAGGATATGGAAAATATTTAATTAATTTCATTGAGAAATATGCAAAGAAAAAAAATATTAAAAAATTAATCATTTATCCTTCGCTTACTGCACAAAAATTTTATGAAAAATTAGGTTATAAAAAATCAGGAAAAACTTCTACTTGGAAATATAAAAATAAAATTTTAGAATTAAATGTTCCTATAATGGAGAAAAAATTAAAAGAGGAATTAAAAAAATGAACGCACTCAAAATTAAAATTTTGGTGAGGTCCTCGCTTTGCTGCGAGTTCCTTTTACAAGTAAAATGAACGCAGAATCAATAAAATATTCGTTGAGAAATCTAAAACATAGAAAACTTAGAAGTTTCTTGACTGTGTTTTCTATTTTAATTGGAATTGCAACGATTTTTATTTTTGTAAGTTTTGGAATGGGTTTGTATAATTATATAGATGATATTACTACTGGTTCTTCTGTTGATAAATTAATTATTCAATCCAAATTAGGAGGAGGTTTGGATGAAACTTTTGCATTAACTGAAAAAGATGTCGATACAATTCAAGGGGTCGCAGGAGTTTATGATGTGGCAGGAACTTATTTTAAAAGTTCAGAAATAAAATACAAAGATGAATTAAAATATGCCTTGGTTTTCGGTTATGACCCTAAAAAATCTTTAGTGATGGATGTTTTTGATATTCATATTTTTAAGGGAAGAGAATTAGTTTCTGGAGACAAATATAATGCAGTTTTAGGTTATAATTATCAATTTTCAAATGAAATTTTTTCAAACCCCATTGAATTAAATAATAAAATAACAATTCAAGGAGTGGAATTTAAAGTTGTGGGTTTTTATGAAAAAGTTGGAAATCCTTCAGATGATTCTCAAGTTTATATTACTGAAGATGCTTTAAAAGAAATTTATCCAAATGCTTCTTATGGTTGGATAGTTGCAAAAGTTGATATTGATAATATCGACGTGATTTCTGAAAATGTTGAAAAAGCGTTGAGAAAAGAAAGAGGATTGGAAAAAGGAAAAGAAGATTTTTATGTTCAATCTTTTGAAGATTTAATTAAATCTTATACAAGTGCTTTGAATATTATTGTTGGTTTTATTATTTTAATTGCATTAATTTCTGTTTTAGTTTCTGCAATAAATACTGCAAATACGATGATTACTTCTGTTTTAGAAAGAAGAAAAGAAATTGGGGTTTTGAAAGCTATTGGTGCTAGGAATTCTGAAATTGTTAAAATATTTTTGTTTGAAAGTTCATTCTTGGGATTTGTCGCAGGTGTTTTGGGAGTTGGATTTGGTTTTATAATTACATTTATAGCTAAAATAATTATTAATAATTTAGGCTGGAGTTTCTTAAGTCCGTATTATTCTTTTGGATTGTTTGCTGGATGTGTGTTATTTGCGACGATAACTGGAGCAATTTCAGGAGTGATTCCAGCATTAAAAGCTTCAAGAATAAATCCTGTTAATGCTTTACGTTACGAATGATCCTAGTATTTTTATAATATTAACAAATTTTTTAATTTAATTTAAAATAATTCTTAGGAACCTTTAAATATTCAAAGTTTTACTTATTAAAATGAATAAAAGAGTTGGATATTCAATTATTTTAATTTTGGGTTTAATACCTATTTTAATTTGGATTGGAATGGAACCTCTTAGTAGTAGGTTTTCAAATTTAACTTCAATTTTTACAAATCTTGGAAGAATTTTTGCTCTTTCTGGTATTTGCTTTTTTGCTTTAACTTTTTTACTTAATACACGATTGAAATTTCTTGAAAATTTATTTGGAGGTTTAGACAAACTTTACAAAGCCCATCATGTTTTTGGTACAACTGCATTTATTTTGATTTTATTTCATCCTATTTTTTTAAGTATTCAATATCTAGTATTTTCTACAAATTCAGCTGCAATGTTTTTTGTTCCTACTATTAGTAGAATGCCTGTAAATTTTGGAATTGTTTCTTTAGCTATTATGGTTGTTCTTTTATTTTTTACGTTTTTTGTTAACCTTAAATATAATACTTGGAAGATTTCTCATAAATTTTTAGTTATTGCATTTATATTAGCTGTTATTCATGTACTTCTTATTTCAAGTGATGTTTCAAGAAATACTTTTTTGAAAAATTATGTATTTACAATAATTTTAATCGGTATTATTTCTTTATTGTACAAAACAATTTTTTATAAAATTTTGAAAAAAAGAAAAAAATTTATTGTTGAAAAAGTGAATAAATTAAATCACAATGTTCTTGAAATTATTTTAAAACCAGAAAAAGATATAAAAAATTATAAATCTGGGCAATTTATTTTTGTCAGTTTTAAGCAAAAAGGATTAAAAGAATATCATCCATTTACAATTTCTTCTTCGCCTTCTGAAGACAATTTAAAACTTACAATCAAAGAATCAGGAGACTGGACTAAAAAATTAAATAGTTTAAATGTAGGAACTAAAGCATTTGTTGAAGGTCCATATGGAAAATTTTATGCAAATGAAAATTCAGAACAAATATGGATTGCAGGCGGAATAGGAATAACACCTTTTTTAAGTATGGCAAGACATTCAAAAATAAAAAGCAAGATTGATTTATTTTATTCTGTGAAAGATGCAAAAGATGCTGTATTTATAGAAGAATTGAATAAATTGTCAAAAGGTAATTTTAAAGTCCATATTATTTATACTTCAAAAGGAAAGAGATTAACTGTAGAAGATATTTTTAAAAGAGTAGAAATTAAAAATAAAGAAATTTTAATATGTGGTCCAGTTGAAATGATGATTAATCTAAAAGAGCAACTTTTAAATAAAGGAGTTCATAATAAAAAAATACATATGGAGGAATTTAACTTATGAATATAACGAAAAAAATAACAGGAATAGCAATAATTGTTGCATTTATTTTTTTAATCGTAATTTTTGTATCTGGAATAATTTTGTATAATCCTAATTCTTCAAATTTAAAAGGATATAATTTATCAACAGATAATAATTCTATTGGACCTGCACCAGGAGTTTCACTTGTTTTAGATATGGTAGAAATTTCAAAACATAATAATAAAAATGATTGTTGGCTTTTGATTAATAATAAAATTTATGATGTTACAAGTTTTATTTCAGTGCATCCAGGTGGAAGCTCAACAATTTTGAATAGTTGTGGAAAAGAATCTACTCAAGAATTTACAAATCGAGGAGGTACAGGTGCTCATTCTTCAAATGCTTATGGTCTTCTTAATTTGTATTATATTGGGGATTTTGGACAAACAATAGGTACGACAGAATTACAAAATAAAACTTCAACAGCACAAAATTCTAATGTTCCGATTAATGTTAATGATGATGACGAAGAAGAAGATGATTAAATTTAAAAATAATTAATAAAATTCTATTTGTGTTGTTAAAAAATCAATTCCTTCATTTTTTATTATATTTCTTTTCCATCTTTCATAGGGAACATAATTTGTATTTTTTTCAAGAGACTTTGCAGTGTGAGGTTTTCCATTCATTGCTATTTTTATTAGATTAATTGGTTGCGGTAAATATTCTGGAAATTTTTTAAAAAATTCTTGCATGTTAGGATATTCTATTGGAAATTTATTTAATCTTCTTATATATCCTCCATTTATTGCATCTTTTCCTCCAGCAGGAAGTATAAAAAATTCATTTCCTGCCCAAACTTCATGCCATGCTTCTCCTGCTCCATCAAATTTATCAAAAAAAGAAACAAATTGTGATTCAAGCGAATCTTTATTTTTTGAAGCTAAAAGTAATTTTTCATAAGATTCGTTATTTGCTATTTCAGAATATGTTTTTGTTAAGTCTGGGACGAATTGTTTTTCTTTTTCCACTAATTCTTCACGTTCTTTTGAAGTCATTCTCTCTTTTGCATACAAGGTAATGTCATCAGTTAAGATTTCTAAATCATCGTGAACTTTGGCCAATGTTCTGGCAAAGTTTACGTTAAAATTTGGATAAATATTTAATATTTTGTTCAAAGCTTCTTCTAAATGCCATCTTACTCTTTGAGAATGAAGTAAATCATTTGTTCTATAAAACATTACTGGAGTTATATCTTCAATATATCTTTTTATTTTTTCTAATTTTTGTTCCCTTCCTTCTTCAAATCCATTTAGAATTATTGGTTTAAAATTCATTAAATAAAATAATTTAATTGGTTTAAAAGAATTTGTTTACTAAAATGTATACTTATTTTTTAGGATTCATCAAAGCATGTTGTCTTTCATGTTTTGCTTTTTTCTTTTTTCTCCAACGTCTGTAAAAATAAAATACAATAATTCCAATTAATAAAACCCAAAATAAATAAGATGTAATTGGTGTTTTTGCTTTTCCATTAGTTCTATCTTGAAAATATTCTGGTTCAAATAAAACTGTTTTTTCTAAAGTTCTTCTAGTGTTTGTTTCATCTGTGTAAGAAACATTTAATTTTATTTCACCACCTTTTGAAGTTGCTTCAAAAGTTGCTGTTGTATATTCATTTGAATCTAAATCTCCGACAATAATTGTTTTTGAACCCTTAACATTTACAGTTTCTTGTTGAGGAATTTCTAAAGTTAATGCTTGAATATCTGATTCAGCAGTGTTTAAAATTTGAAAAGTCATTTCTTTAGTTTGTGAATTATAATCTTTAACAAAAATTTCAAAATCTGCTCTAACATCTTTAACATTAATGTCGAATTCTTTTGTCAAATAAGTGCTAGTTAAAGAATCTTGTTTGTATCTAACTTCAATAGGGTTATCTCCGTTTAACGCATCTATGTCTAATCGAACTTTATAAGGTGCAATTAAAAATGAGTTGTAATCTTTTTGATAAACTCCAGATTCAATTGTTATTTTTGTTTCTTGTCCTGGGTCAAAAATTAAAGGATATTGTTCTAATAATTCAAATTCAATTGTTCCACATTCAGGGTTTGAAACTCCGTCAACTTGGAAAACTATTTTTACATAATCTCCAGGGGTTGCTGGATATGGATCTTGATTTATTAAAGAAACATCTAAATTACATCCTTCTGCTAAAACATTTGTTAATGAAAACATCAAAAAAATTCCTAAGGCAATAAATAATAATCCTCTTTTCATGTCCAAAATAAGAAAAGTTTGTTTTTAAATCTTATTAATTAAAACCAGTTATGACTTCCTTCTTGATGAGATTCAGTAGGAGTTTCTATGTCATAATCAAATTGTTGTGGTTGATTAGAAGAATCTTTTATTCTTTTAAGATATTTTCTTATTTGTTCAAATTCATAACTATAATCTATTTGTTCAATTTGATACTCTACATGAGTTGAAGTATTTTTCATAACCTTTTCTAAAGTTTTTTCGCATGCCATTGTTTCAATTGAATTAGAATAGAGTTTATAAGGCTTGTGGATTGTAAAATAGATATTTAATTATCCTAAATCTTACATTCCCCAGTCAGCTTTGGTTTTTCTTTTGATTTCAGAAATTTCTTGAAGAATTCTTATTTCGTTTGAACTTAGTAAATCTTTATTTTTTTTAAAATCTCTAAATTGAGATTCAGAAATATTTGAGTAAAGATATTTTTTATCTTTTAATTCTCTTTCATAATTTAATCCAGGGATTGAAACTGCAACTTCCATCCCTTCTATTGCTTCTGGAACTGAACGATTTTCTGATTGAATATTTTTTATGTGTCCGACTTTTTCATCTTTTTCATTTATTAAATTTAAATCTGAAATTAATTTTCCTCCTGAGATTTTTACTCCAAAAATTGCAGGTTTTGTATTTCTAAAAACATATTGATGCAAAATTTCCAATTTGCATATTGTTGTTAATTCCATTAATCTTTTTTTAAGAATTTCTTTTTCTTTTTCTTTTCTCCATTCAACCAAATCTTCAATTAATTTGTAAATTACTTCATTTGTAATGATTTTAATATTTCCTTTTACTTGTTCGACTTCTTCATCTACTTCGACGTTAAAACCAATTATTACTGCGTCTAATTCATTTATTTCCAAATTTGCTTTTGCATTTATTAAATCAGATTTATTTATTTTTCCAATTGAAACACGAACCACTGGGATTTTATTTTCTTTAAGCAAAACTAAAAGTGCTTCTAAACTTCCAAGAGAATCTGCTTTTGCAATTATTCCAAATTTTGAAGTTGGGATATTTTCAGATAATTCTTTTTTAAAAATTTCCTTTATTTCATTTAAATTATTCTTGTATATTAAGAAAGGCATTCCAGGAAGGACGTCAAATTTTTCAACAAGTTGTAATCTTAATCCTGTTGCTGCTTTTGCTTTTTCTACTGGTTTAAATTTATTACATAACGGTTGAATTTCCTCGAGAATTCTTATTTTTGTTATTTTTGGTTCACCTTCAAAATTTGAAACTGCTATTTCATCTGTTTTTTTTAATTCTCCGTCGTATAAAATTGCTTCAATGTAATTATTGCTTTTTTCTTTTTTTATTTCAAGCATTACTCCTTTTGCATCTGTTCTAACTTCTAATTTTGAAGAAAGATATTTTTGACTTAAACCACAAAGCATCATTATTAATTCAGGTATTCCTTCTCCAGTGTGAGCAGATACTGGAACCAAAGCAATATTTTTTGTGAAATCTGAAATGTTAAAATATAAATCTGATTCAAATCCATATGAATTTAGAGAACCAATTAAAGTCATGTATTTCTCCTCGAAGAATTGTTTTACTTTTAATGGCTGACCTTCAATATTTTGTTTTAAATTTTCACTGATTTTTTTCCATCCATTTATTTTATCAATTTTATTTAATGCAATTATGAATGGTGTTTTGTTATGTTTTAAAATAGAGATTACTTCAGATGTTTGGGGTTTTATTCCTTCGTTGATATCAATAACAAGAACAGCCAAATCTGCTAGACTTCCTCCTCGTTTTCTTAAGTTTGTAAATGCAGCATGTCCAGGAGTGTCAATTAATAAGAATCCAGGAATTTCTATTTTTGTTTCATTTTTTTCAATTAATGGGCAGGCGATTTTTAATTGTTCTAAAGGATAAGAAGTAAATGAGATTTTTTGAGTAATTCCTCCTGCTTCATCTTCTTGAACGCATGAATTTCGTAGCTTGTCAAGTATAGAAGTTTTTCCATGATCTACATGGCCTACAACAGTTACGATTGGCTGTCTTATATTTGTCATATATTCTGAAGTATAGATTTATTTTTAAAGGTTGGTTTTGATAAATTTAAATGATTAAAATTACAAAAGTAAAAAGGTTGAATGAAATAATTTTAGTTTATTCATCTGTAGATGATATAATTAAACGCCATGAACCAATGTTTGTTATTGGAAAAACAAAAGATGGTAAAATATTGCAAAATTTTAAATTAAATTCATTTGAAAAATCTTTGTTTTGGCATCCCCCTCAAAAAATTAGACTTTTGGATTATGGTTCTTTTGAATTAACTCAAGATATGATTGTGCAAGAATATTCTAATTTTGCATGGAGATTTGTTAAATACAATAAATCAGAATTGGACTTAATCATTTCTACTGGAGCTGAAATTATTGGCCAAAAAGGATTAGAGGATTATATTAAGGAAAATAAGATAAATAAATCTTAAAGAATAAGTAAAAGCAATAAGGGAATTAAAATTAAGACAAGCAAAACTAAAATTGCTTTTTTTCTTGAAATATGCATTACTTTTTTTGATAAGTATTTTGTTGTTTTAAAAATTAAATTTGTATTTGGAAGAAAAATTATTGTTCCGATTACAGCGAATAAGAAAAATGCAATAGCACAAGCCAATGCATTAACTTTTCCGATGAATAATGCCGCCAGTAAAATATCTGTCCCTGTTCCTAATTTTGCACCTAAAATAAAAGGAATTGTTTTCTTTAAATTAATCACTCTAGATACAGCTAACGGAACTAAAAGTCCAATTGTAATTCCTGATGAAAAAACTATTGCAGTCAAAATAAACCCGATTAAGTAACTTCGATATTTTGATTTAAAATTCTTATCAATGAACTTTCGTGTTTTATGTTCTCCTCCCAAAACATCAATTATTGCTTTTCCAATATATCTTAATGTTAAAATTAAAATTATAAATCCAATAATTAAAAGAAGTATTTTATTAGTGTTCTGAAAAAATAAATTTATTACAGAGTCAGTAATTATTTTTGTTAAATCTGGAATTTTTAATAAAAAATCTCCAGCGTGTATTTTAGATGCAATAAAAAAAGATATTTTAGAAAAAAATCCAAATAAACTTTCTAGAATTATTACAACTACTAGTAAAAATACCACGTAAACAGTATATGCGAAACCAATTTCAAATCCGTGTCTAAAATCTCTTTTTTTTCTTGAATGCACAATCAAAGAGATAATTAATGCAGTCATTGTTGCACCAATTGAAGAACCAATTAAAATATAAACTGCTGTTTGAAGAGTAATTATTCCGTTTCCTGCGAATGTTGCTGTTATTGAACCAATTGCACCTGAAGATTGAACTATTGCAGTTGAAAACCAACCCACACAAATAGCTTTAACAATTCCAAAATTTGATAAGAGAATTTGTTTTAAATCTGATGCTAAAAATAACGAACTTTTTTTTATTAATTCAATAGAAAGTATAAAAATATAAATAAAAAAAATTAATTTAATCCAATTGAAAATTTTTATTTTATAAGATTGGGACTTTAATTCAACAGCCTCTCTTTTAGTCACCTCTTTCTCTTTTTTCATACATCTTATTAGAAATTCAAATTTTTAAAGGTGATGAAATCTTTTTTTAAATATATCTTAAAATATAATAATCTTTAAATAAGAGTTATTTTTGAATTTATCATGGAATTAGATAAAAAAGTTAATTTAACTTTTGAGCAATGGGTTTTCTTAGGAGAATTGGAATCTGGCAAAAATTTTGAAACTGAAATTAATAAAGAAAATGTTGAATTAACTTCAGATTTACTAAGTTTCGGTTTTGTCGAGAGAAGAGAAAAAGATTCAAAAGTTTCATATATTCTGACTGAACTCGGAGCAGAAAAATATGAAAAAGCTAGAGAATGTTTTAATTATAGAAGATAATTACTTTTGTACGTAAAATTATTTTAAATCCAATTGAACAAAATTCCAAATCCGACTAAAATTAGTAAAATTCCTGCAATTAAATGTAAAATTTTCACATTTCTTTCTTTCCATCCTTGAACTTCATCGACTTTTTTAAATCCAAAATAAACAATTAAAGTAATAATTATCATTGGAAGAATAAAAATCAAATTATAATAAAGAAGCCATAAAAATGCTTTGGCAAAACCTAATTCAGATAACAAACCCGAGGCAATAATGTATGGTCCGATTGTGCAAGGAAGTAAAAATAAAGTTACAAGAAATCCTATGACAAATGCTCCTACAGGAGAAGTTATTTTTTCAATAATTATTTTTACTTTTGGTCTTAAAAATAAAGGCATTTCTGTTCCAAAAGAACCTTTTTTGTAATAGAAAAAATCTTTGATATTTAGTAATCCAAATAAAATTGCTAAAATTGCAAGTCCTTTATAGACGTAAAATGAATTTTTGCTCAAAAATTCAGAAAAGATTTTAAAAAATTGAACAATTATTAATCCATAAAAAAGATATCCAATATAAATTGCAATTGCAAAAAATAATCCTGCAAATAAAACTTTTCTTTTTTTATCTGGATTTTGAATTAATATAGACATTAAAACCATTGCAAGAACTGCAATAGCACAAGGATTTATTGAATCTGCAAGTGCAAGTGTTGTTATTCTTAGAAAACTTAAATCCATTTTATAGACAATTAAAGAAATTTTTTAAATGTTTTGAAGTTATGGCAAATGCCTTTGTTCTTGTTCTCTTTTAAAAAATTCAGAATAGTAATCAAATCCTAAAGATATTTCCAATTTCTCTTTTTTATATAAGTAATTTAGAATTTCAGTTGTACTTCTAATATCTGTTCCATAATTTTTATTTAAAAAAATAATTCCAGCTTCAAGAGCTGGGTGAATATTTACGTCTTCATCATTACATTCAAGTTTAGACAATTCAATACATTGAATGACATATTTTTTAAGTTCTACTAATTCTATTAAAGATAATTCCAATCCTGTTAACCTTTTAATATGATCTTTTGCTTTATTAAATCTAAATATATATTCTTTGTCCATTTCTGAATTGTATTTTTCTTGTTTTTAAATTTTTATATTGTTGACTTAATTCAAGAGAAAAGATTTTAAGCTGATTTTTCCTATATTCTTAATAAAAAAGGTGTAAAATGTGGTATTTAAATTTAATAATTTTCCTAGTTGCTCTTTTTGTTCTTATCAGAAGTGCTAATTATGCTGTTAGATATTCGTCGCGATTTGCTAGAGCATTTCATCTTTCAGAATTTATTGTAAGTTTTTTTATAGTGTCATTTATTTCAATTTCTCCAGAAGCAACAGTTGGAATTATTTCGTCAATTAATGGAACCCCTGAATTTGGACTTGGGGCTTTGTTAGGTTCAAATGTTGCAGATTTATTTTTGATTTTTGGAATAATTTCTTTATTTTCATTAAAAGGAATAAAAGTAAAAAGTGAAATTCTTAAAGAGGATTTGTTGTATATTATTCTTTTAGCAATTCCAGTTATTCTCGGTTTTGACGGAAAGTTTTCAAAAATGGATGGTGTTTTATTAGTTTTAAGTGGCGCAATATTCCTTGTTACATTATCTATAAAAGGAAAAATGTTTAAGAAAAAAAACCATCATAAAAAAAATTCTAAGTGGGGCAAAAATTTATTTTTGCTTATATTGAGTTTATTATTTTTGGTGGCTAGTGCATATTTTACTGTTAGATTTGGAGTTAATTTTGCGAATGATTTGAGAATACCTCCTTTTTTAGTTGCTCTTACAGTAGTTAGTATTGGCTCTTGTTTGCCAGAACTTATTTTTTCATTAAAAGCAGTTAGAACAAATCATGATGAACTTGCTTTAGGAGATATTTTAGGAACTGTAATAATTGATGCAACAATAATTCTTGGAGTAATGGCTTTAATAAACCCTTTTAATTTTAGTCCTTCGATAATTCATTCAACAGGAATCATTCTTTTTATTGCCGGGATTTTAGTTGTATCATTTCTTAAGTCAGGTAAATTATTGAGTAAGAAAGAAGGAATTCTTCTTTTGATTTTTTATATTGCTTCTTTGGTTATAGGATTTTTTATAAATAGAGGATTTTGATTATTTTATAGAATATAAATCTTTAAATACTTTAAATTAAAGATAAAAATTATGGTAAAAATGTGTGTTTACAAAATTAAAGCTACTGGATGTAAAACTGAAAAATATATAATGGATTCAGATAATAAAAAATTAGATTCAGATAATAAAAATTTTCTTTATCCTAGTCAAAATTCTATTGAAGAATTAGTTACTGAGATATTTGAATATATTAAATTTAATGACATATCTGGAAGAAGAGCTGAAATAACTTTTAAAAAACCATGTGATATTATAGGGTATTATGGTTTTGGGTTGATTATTCCTAAAAATTTAAACTTACTTGAGAGATTTATTCTTAAAAAAGAACTTAAAAAAAGATTTTCAGCATCCAGTTAATTCTTGGAGTTTTTCAATTGATTGGATTCCAAGATAATATTCATCTTTTATTTTCCATGTAGGAACTGCTGAAATTTCAGAACATTTTTCTGGTTCATAAAAACAATCAACAATTGTTATGTATTCTATTTCTTTACCAAATAGTTTTTCTTGGGCTGCACAATGAGGGCATCCTAATTTAACATAAAGTGTTGAATTTTCTCCAATGCATTTTGCAACATTTGGTTCAACATTTACTGAAGCATTCATTAAAATAATTGCTATTATAATTCCTGCTAAGATTATAACAGATAAAATTGTAATAATTATGTTTGCAATTTTTTTGTTCATGATTTATTTAAGAAATTAAATCTTTTAAAGGTTTTTGAGAGTTTTTTTATTGAATAAAAGGAGAAATAATCTGTTCAAATAATTCCATATTTGGATTTAATTTATATAATATCTCTTTAGAATCTTTTATGGATAATGGTTTATTTTCTTCAATTGCTTTGGTAATTCTTTCAAAAATCTTTTTTTTATTATAAGGAATTGCTATTTTGAAATTTCCACTCATATTGCCGTTTAAATATTGAAACACCTCTATTTTTTTAAGCATTAATATTTCTTCTTTGTTATTTGTTACTATCTTTCTTTCAAGAAATTTAGGAGGGTAATATTCTGATTCTTCATCATTATATTTATACCATGGATCTCCACCCAAATTTTTTTCTATTAATGAAATACTTTGTTCTTTTGCTATTTTTTCTAATTCATGAATTGCTTGAAGATACATTCCTAAAATTTGGGTTCCTGTGGAATCTGTACTCGGAAATATGTTTTTAAATTTTTTATTTTTAAAAAATTTAATATATTCGTCTTCTTTAAAGCCATAGGATTCATTAGTTAAAAACTTGCTCATAATCTTAGAATTAAATGGTTCTTTTTAAAGATTATTATAATTCTATTCCACAATACTGGCCTTAATTATTTTAACATCTTTTAATGGCTTGTCATTTTCATCTGTTGAAACTCTTGCAATTTTGTCCACGATTTCTAGACCTTCGATGACTTTTCCAAAAACAGGATGCTTTTTATCAAGAAAATTATTATCTACAAGGTTTATGAAAAATTGACTTCCGCCAGTGTTTGGTCCTGCATTTGCCATTGAAATTGTTCCTCGGTTATTTTTGTTTCCGCCAAAGTGTGTAAATTCATCTGAAATTTTGTAACCTGGGCCCCCCATTCCTGTTCCAGTTGGATCTCCGCCCTGAATCATAAAACCGTCGATGATTCTGTGAAAAATTGTTTTATCATAAAATCCAGTTTTTACTAATTTTTCAAAATTTCCTGTTGTGATAGATATGTCTGAATATAAATTTAAAATTATATTCCCTTCTGTTGTTTGAAGTTTTACTTTTGTCATTTAACTTTAAGATATTTAATCTTTAATAAGAAAGAGGTATTATAAATTTTTTGAATTATCTTTTTATAAGAATTTGTGCTCTTCCAGAAATTTCCCAAGAAGTATTCGCATCATCATATCTTAAATCATCAACTAAAATATAATCTGCATCTTTTTCATCAACTTTGTTTTCTAAATTATTTATCAAGATTTCTAAATTTACTTCAGGATATTCTTCTCTTTCAGGATATCCTCTGTTTTTTCCTTTATTTTTGTACATCTCGTGTCCATATCCACGAATTCCTACATTTTCTCCAAATATTCCTCCAAAATTAAAATCAAAACCATAAGGAATTAATTCTTTTGCGAAAACTTTTTCTGAACTAGGAATTAATTTATCTCCTTCTTCATTTTTTTGAGCAACAAAATATTCTCCGAATTTTCCTATTAAAAGAATTTTATTTTTCATAAATTTCTTATTAAATTACGCTTTATAAGAATTGTTATCTTCTGAAATATATATTAATTAATAATCAGGTAATTCATCATCAGAATCTGTCAATGTCTTTTGGGCTTTTGGTTTTGTAAAAGGTTTTTTGTCTTTTATTGCAGAAGGATCGTCTTTCATATCTTCAAGAGTGATTGAATTAATCATTTCTCGAAATTTTAAAAAATCTGGTCCTAAAATTCTAACACCTGCTTTTGTAAATCCTGTGTATCTATCAGAACTTACAAATTCCCTTATTGTTAAACCCTTTCTTCCGCCAAAGTCATCAACTCTTACGACAATTTCTGTTGTATCGTTTTTATTTATTTTACCAATGTCTTTTTCCATAGATTAATTTAATAAAAATTCTTTATAAATGTTGGGTTTTGGAAAGATTTAAAAATAGATTGACTGAAAGTTATACAATGGTAAAAAGATTAACAAAAGAATTAAAAAAAGAATACGAGGAAATTAATGATTTATGGAAAGAAGTTTTCAAAAACATAGAAAATAAATTTTTTGTTAATGAGACTAAAAAAGAAATAGATCAAAAATTCAATAATTTCATTGCCCAATTTATTAGTTTAAACAACGGGTTTACAAAAGAAATGCAACCAGATTATGACGCATATTGTGGAAATTATTTTTTAAATAAAGGAATATTAGAAGAAAAATTAAGAAATTATGATTTTGCTTTAAGAAATTATAATTTATCTAAAATCTTTAACCCATCTAATGAAGAGATAAATCCCCATTTAGAAAGAATATTAGGAATAATAAAAAATTTATCACATAATTCCCATAATAAAAATTATGAAAATACTTTATGAACTTTTTAATTTTTCTTTTTCTTGGAAAATTAATTCTTTAATTTTCAAATTTGGTAGCTTATCCAAATTTATTATTTGTGATTTTAAAGAATAATAAATTTCCACATCTTGAGGAGTTTTTAATAAGGGTTTTATTTTATCTTCGATATTTTTAAATTTTTTACATTGACCCAGATTTGCATTACAAAAAATTCTTTCATTATTTGTTTTAGAATCTATTTCTTCTACCATATATGGACAGAATGGAAATTTTTCAGATTCAAATTCACACGGATAGTTTTTCATTTTTTTTATCTCTTGTTTCAAAAATATAATTAAATTCTATTAAAGTTAAACCTTTTTTTAAAATTAATTCTTTTGATTCTAAATAATCTTTTTTCCATTCATCACATTTATTCTTTTTTGTACATTTAGAATCATAAAAAGGACAGTGGATTTTTTCAATTGAACAAATTTCCATAAAAAATTTAAGATTTTATTTCTTTTAAGGATTGTTGTAGTCTAGAAATATCTTTTTCTAATTTTGATAAAGGTGTTTTTTCTCCTATTTGCCTTTGAGTTTCACAACCTAATGAAGAACAGCATCCAGAATATTTTCCACCAATATATAAAGCGTATTCACAATTTTGATTTTCTTTTGGACAGTAATTAGCCATAAGCTTTTGTTAATAGTTTTGAGTTTATAAAAATTATGGTATTTTAAAAGTATAATTAATCTTTCATTTCAATTTTTATATTAACAGATTTTGGAACCCTCATTCTCATAATATGATGTAGAATTTTTTCATTTGCAGGCAAGTCAATTAATCTTCTATGAATTCTCATTTCAAATCTGTCAAATGTAGCTGTTCCGTCTCCGCAAGGAGATTTTCTTGTAGTAACTTTTAATTTCTTTGTTGGTAATGGGACTGGACCAGAAATCGCAATTCCTGACTTTTGTGCTATGTCTTTAATAGAATTACAAATATCGTTTAGCATTTCAATATCTATTGAATTTAGTTTGATTCTTACTTTAGGCATATTATGAATATTAAAAATCGATTTAAAAACCTTTTTATAGTATTTTTATTTATATAATCTATAAAAGAAGGTTGCAATGGTTTCAATTTTCATACAATTATCAATAATTTTGTTAGTAGCATTCATTGTTTCATATATCGTACGACTTCTAAATCAGCCAATTATTATAGGTTATATTATTGCAGGAATAATTTTAAGCCCTTTTTTAATTAATTTGGGTGCTTCAACAGATATGATTGATTCTTTTTCTCAATTTGGTATTGCATTTTTATTATTTATTGTAGGTTTACATTTAAATCCTAAAGTGATTAAAGACATTGGAGTGGCTTCACTTGTCGTTGGTTTAGGACAAATTATTTTTATTTTTGGAATAACTTTTGCAATTGCATTTAAATTACTTAATTTTGATTTAATTAGTTCTTTGTTTATTGGTATTGCAATTTCATTTAGTAGTACAATTATTGTAATGAAAATATTATCAGATAAATCTCAGTTAGATTCTTTATTTGGAAAAATTTCTATAGGTATTTTGATTATTCAGGATTTAGTTGCAATTGCAGTTTTAATTTTTATGTCTTCTATAACAAAAGGAAAACAAGTTTTTACACCTGGAATTGAGGGAATTTTGATTGGTGCTGGTTTGGTAATCTTATTATTTTTAATTGGTTATTTTTTATTACCGAGAATTACCAAAACTGTTGCAAAATCTCAAGAACTTTTATTTTTATTTTCAATTTGTTGGTGCTTTATTATTGCAGCAATTTTTAGTTATTTAGGATTTTCAATGGAAATTGGAGCATTAATTGCAGGTGTAATTTTATCTGTTTCACCTTATTCAGCAGAAATTAGTTCTAAAATACGTCCTTTAAGAGATTTTTTCTTGATTATCTTTTTTATAATTTTAGGATTAAAAATACAATTTGCAAATTTTGGAAAAATAATTGTTAATGCTTTAATATTCTCGGGAATTGCATTAATTTTAAAGCCAATTATTTTAATGTTTTTTATGAAATTTTTCAAATATACAAAAAGAACAAATTTCTTAACAGGTATTGCTCTAGGTCAAATCTCTGAATTTTCAATTATTATTTTAGCTTTAGGAGTTTCATTGAATTATGTTTTACCAGAAACACTTAATACAATTATCTTGACATTAATAATCACAATTTTGTTATCCACATATTTAATAATTTATTCAGAGAAAATTTATCAAAAAACCTCAAGGTTTTTTTCAGTTTTTGAAAGTAAAAAAATAAGAGAAGAAAGAAAAGAACATCATTTGAAAAAAAATTACGAAGCAATTTTATTTGGTTATAATAGAATTGGTTTTAACATTTTAAACTCACTTAAAAAAATAAATAAAGATTATCTCGTCGTTGATTTTAATCCAGATATTATTAAAGATTTGAATCAATTAAAAATCCCAGCACTTTATGGCGATGTTTTTGATTTAGAACTTTTAGAAGATTTACATTTGGATAAAGTAAAATTAGCAGTTTCTACAATTCCGGATTTGGAGACAAATATGCTTTTAATTGAATTTGTGCGTTCTGTAAATCCCGAAGCAATAGTTATTTTAAGAGCTCATTCAATTGAAGAAGCAATGCAATTATATAATCAAGGAGCAAGTTATGTTTTAACACCTCACTTTTTAGGTGGAGAATATGTTGCAAAAATGATTGCACATTCAAGAACAGATAAAAGATATTATGAAGAAGAAAAGAAAAAACATATTAAAATGTTAACTGGAATAAAAGAAAAAGGACATAAACATCCTGAAGTTGAAAAAAATTAATTTTTTATATTTCAATAAATTTAAATAACACCTTTGCTTTTTCACAGCATGATAGATATAAATCTAATAAGGGAAAATCCTACTTTAGTTAAAAATAATATTAAGAAAAAATTTCAGGACGAAAAATTGGTTATTGTTGATGAAATTAAGGAACTTGATGAAAAGTGGAAAAAATTAAAATTTGACGAAGATCAATTAAGAGCAGAAAGAAACAAGGTTTCTAAAGCAATTAGTGAATTAAAGAAATCTGGAAAAACAGCTAAAAAAGAATTGGATAGGGCAAAGAAAATTCCTGATGAAATTGAAAAAATTGAAGTTAAAAGAAAAAAAATTGAAGAAGATATCGAATATTTATTAATGCAAATTCCAAATATTATGCATGAAAGCGTTCCTAAAGGAAAAAATTCAGATGAAAATGTTGAAATCAGAAGAATTGGTTCTCCAAAAATTTTTAGTTTTCCTGTAAAAAATTCTGCTGAAATTGCTGAAAAGATTAATGGAGTTGATTTTGATTCTGCAAGAGAAGTTTCTGGAAATGGTTTTTATTATTTAGAAGGCGATTTAGCTTTACTTCATTCTGCAATTTTAAGTTTTGCAAGAGATTATATGGTTAAAAATGGTTTTACATATGTAATACCTCCTTTTATGATAAGAGAAAAAATTGTAGGGGGGGTTATGAGTTTTGAAGAAAAAGATAATATGATGTATAAAATTAACAATGAAGATTTATATTTAATTGGGACAAGTGAACATTCCATGATTGGAAGATTTATTGAAAAAATAATTTCAGGGAAAAAATTACCTTTTTTATTAACAAGTTATTCTCCTTGTTTTAGAAAAGAAATTGGAGCTCATGGAATGAATGAAAAAGGACTTTATAGGTTACATCAATTTGAAAAACAAGAAATGATTGTTATTTGCGAGCCTGAAGATTCTTATAAATGGTATGATAAGATGATTCAATTAAGTTTGGATATTTTTAAGGAATTAGAAATCCCTGTAAGGGTTTTTGAATCTTGTTCAGGAGATTTAGGAGATTTAAAATCAAAAGGAGCAGATATTGAAGCTTGGAGTCCTATTCAGAAAAAATATTATGAAATTGGAAGTTGTAGTAATTTAACAGATGCTCAAGCAAGAAGATTAAATATTAGAGTTGATAATAAAGGAAAATTATACTTTGCTCACACATTAAATAATACTGTTGTTGCTTCTCCTAGAATTTTAATTGCTCTTTTGGAAAATCATCAGAATAAAGATGGAAGTATAAATATTCCAAAAGTTCTTCAATCATATATGCAGAATAAAAAAAAGATTGAATTCAAAAATTAAATTTTTGAGAATTCAACCATAAAAAGAATTAAGTTAATTTTTCATTTCTGAAATTGTTTTGTTAAATCTGCCATAATTTAATTATTTTGTTATCATAATGTTTATAAACAAGATTTAGGAGTTATTTTTATGATAATTCGACAAGCAGAAGAAAAAGACATTAATGAAATTCTTGGCTTATTTGAAAAATTACAAATAAATTTAAATTATTCTGATAATAAACCAGGTTTTTTTAAATATTCAAAGTCTTATGAAGAATTAAAGAATTTTTTAAACCCTTATTTTTTTGTTGCAGAAAATCAAGGAAAAGTAAAAGGATTTAATCTTGCATGCAGTGTAAGTTTTCTTAAAAACAATTTTTCAAATACTTCTAGTTTAGAAAAAAAATTTATTTTAAAAAATGTTCAAGGAAATTATGTTTATGTGGATTCATTTGCAGTTGAAGATTATTCAAAGTTAATTTCTGGAAGAGTTGCTGAAAAGTTATTTAATAATTTAATGAATTTGTCAAAGAAAAGAAATGTATCAAAATTAATTGGATGTGTTTGTCATGAACCTTACTATAACTCAAGATCTGCAAATTGTCTTGTAAATAATGGTTTTAAGTTGACTAATGAAATAAAAATTGAAGATAATATTTTATTAGGTTTATACCAGAAATTTTTAAAGAAATAATTTAATATATACTTTCAATCAAAATAATGCTTATAAAAGCATTTTTCCTTGTTCTTTTATGAGAGTTAGAACCAAAAAACAATATGGAAGAAATGTTTTAAGGCTTGAAACTTCTGGAAAAATTCAGGAAGTCATTTTGAATGAAGATTTTTTAAAACCAAAAAATGCATCTGTTTCTGTTTGTTTTAGAGGAGAGAAGAGTGCAGGAATTGTGGATTTAAGTGTTGATGAAATTGAAAATTTATACAAAGAAGTTTCATCTAAAATGAAAGGTATTAAAAAAATTAAAGTTATGAAGTTCAAGAAATAGCTATAACAAGATTTTTAAAATAAATTTTATTTTTTATTATATGTATTTACATTTAAAGACCTTTTTCAAAGTTTCTTGGTTTATGCTTTTTTACAAAAAGTTTAGTTTCAGAAGATTTTTCTTTTTTTTGGGATTTTTATTCTTCTTTTGGTTGATATGGTTATCTTTAGTTTTTTTTAGATTTTTAGATAATCTTTTTTATAGAAAATATAAAAAACAAGAAATCAAACAACCAATTTTTATTATTGGAAATCCAAGAAGTGGGACAACTTTTTTGTATGATTTAATTGCACAGGACAAAAAAAGATTTGCACAGCCTTTTCTTTATCAATCTTTATTTTGTTCAATTACTTTGTATAAAATGATAAAATTTTTCTCTAGTAAAAGTAAAAAAATTAAAAAATTTCTTGGAAATAGAATTTCTTTTGCAAATAGGTTTTTTAGTAAATTCAAGAGTATTCATGAAATAAAATTAGATAAATCTGAAGAAGATGAAGCAATTTTCTTTTTGAATTTTTTATCTCCAAGTGTTTATTTTATTTGTCCATTTGTGGAGAAAATTCCAGAATTAACAATTATCGATAATTTAAATTCAAAAACAAGAAAAAAATTAATGAATCATTACAAAAGTTGCATTAAAAGATTTCTTTATGAATTTGGAAATAATCGAACATATCTTTGCAAAAATGTAATGTCGACTGGAAAAATAAAAACATTAATTGAAGCATTTCCTGATGCTAAAATTATTTATCCTCTTAGACATCCATATAAAACAATTCCTTCTATGGTTAAATTTTATCACTCTGCATGGAAACTGCATTCCCCCGAAATATTAAAGAATTCAAAATCCAAAGAAACAAAAGATTTAGCAAAATCAATGATGGAATTTTATAAGCATGTTTTAAAAAATAAAGAATCATTAAACAAAAATCTTTTTATTGTCAAATTTGAAGATTTAATTTCAAATCCTGAAAAAACAATTAAAGAAGTTTATAAGAAACTTGGGATTAAAATGACTTCTGAATATTTGAATTTAATTAGGAATTTTATCAAAAAACAAAAAAGATATCAAAGTAAGAATAATTATAATTTTGAAGAATTGGGAATTTCAGAAGAATTTATTTATGAAAATCTGAAGGATGTTTTTAAAGAATATAATTTCAAAAAATAATTATTTTTTGATTTTGCTTTTGAAATGAGAATAATATAAAATATCTGTGAATTTTAGTTTTGAACTTTCATTTATTTTGAGACTTTTTTTTATTAAATCTCTATCATATGTTCTTCTTATTTCATTTTCTTCGTTTAAAAGTAACCGTGTAAGCCCTTTATCTTTGATTCTTTGAATTAAATGATTTTCATTATGTCCTGTTTTAATAATTTTAATGTAAGAATTCTCTTTAGAATTATTTATTTCAATCAAATGATAAGTCTGCTTTTGTGTGTTCGCCTCTATTTCGATTACTGGAATGTAAATCATTTAGGGATTATTTCAAATTTCTATTTAAACGTTTAGTTATTAGTAAAAAGTGAAGACTAGTAAGTTTTAAAAATCAATAAAATCTGTTTTAATTATGCCTCGGTAGTATAATGGCTAGTACACGAGCCTGTCGCGCTTGAGACCCGGGTTCGATTCCCGGTCGGGGCGTCTGGTCTTTTTGGAATTTTACAGGGTGTCTATATGTTCAAAATTTGTCCAAATCCTATTTAATTAAATTAGCCGTGGGGGTTGTATGAAAATAGACCCCTATGATCATAAGAAAAAGTATCTTTCATGGAAATCATCAATTAATGGCAAAATTCCTGAAATTTCTGAACAGAATTCTCAAATCATTCTTGATTATGTTTTTGATATGGAACATGGACTTAATGTTTCAAACGTAAGCAAAAAAGGAGCAAGAGGCTATCCAAGAATGAATAATCTCAAGCAAAGAATAATTTTTTTAGTAAAATTATTTGAAGAAAAATATGATTTAAAAGATATTACTCAAGTTTCTGAAAGAACTCTCCATGATTTTTTTACAAAAATGAGAAATGGAGATATAAGAAGATTAGATGGACAAGTTTATCAATCTTCAGGAGATTATGTAAAAGTATTCAAAGCTTTTTGGCACTGGTATCAAAAATCAAGTAGAAAAAAAGGCATTGAAGTTTTTGATCTTACTATCGATTTGGATGCAAGTAAAGAAAAGCCAAAATGGGTTTATTTAACAGAAGATCAAGTCAAAAGATTAGTAGATAATGCAAAATTTGATTATAAAGTTCTTATAATGTTTCTTTATGATTCTGGAATTCGATCCCCTACAGAATTAATGAATGTTAAAGTATCAGATTTTTATAACAATTTCAAGGAATTAAATATAAGAGATGAAATAAGTAAAACTTTTGGAAGAAGAATTAAACTAATGCTTTGTCCCGACTTAATAAAGAGGTATGTTGAAGAAAAAAAATTAAAAGAAGAAGATTATCTTTTTACAACTCTTCATTCAAATATGAATAAATATCTTAAAAGATTATCTACAAGAATATTTGGAGATGCTATGAGCCCTGCTGGTCAGAGATATTCTGAGTTAACCTTGTATGACTTTAGACATTGCTCATGCTGTTATTGGCTTCCAAGATATAAATCAGAATCTGCATTGAAATTTAGATTCGGATGGAAAAAATCAGATAAAATACATTATTATTCAGAAATGCTTGGGATGAGAGATACAATTAGTGATGAAGATTTGTTAGTAGATCTTACTAAAACAGAAATTGAAAAAAGATTGCTTAAATCTGAAAATGAAAAAAATGTTTTACAAGAAAGAGTTGATGTTTTAGAAAAACAAATGAAAATTATAGCTGAATTAGTTAAAAAAGGTGTCTGGGTTGTGAGTGATGATTAAACTTTAAAATTATCAATATTAAATTTGTTAATCTCTTCCTTCATCAGCACCATCTTCAAAACCATCTTCGTAGATTTTATTCAAAACAGTTTCAACTTCTTCATCTGTTTTTGAATTCTTGATGGCTTTTTTGAATTTTTCAAGATATTTGTCGGTCATTTTTACCTCCTGTTTTATTTAATTGATCAATCCATCTTTTATCTAATTCTATTCCAATCCATTTTCTATTATTTTCTTTACAAGCAATACACGTAGATCCTGTTCCACAAAAAGGATCTAAAATTAAGTCTCCTTCTTTTGAACTATGAAGTATCATTTTTGTGATTAAATCAATTGGTTTTTCATGAGGGTGATTTTCTTTATTATGATTAATATGACTGCAAGTTTGAACATCTGAAAAATCTTTTAAATTATATTTTGGATTTCCTTTTTCTAAAACCAAAATTAATTCATATTGGTGTCTAAATGCCCAACCCAACCCAAAATTATGTTTTTTCCAAACAATTAAATGTCTAATTTTAAAATTAGTATATCTTAAGATAAATTCAGTTAAAAAAGGATAATGTTTCCAATTTGTGAATAAGTAAAGAGAAGAATTTTTCTTTAAAACTCTATAACATTCAACTAACGCAGAGCAATTAATTAATGGGTTCTCGTTATTTTTAATTATTTTATTATTCCAACCATAAGCAACATTATCCCCATAAGGAGGATCTGTAATAATTAAATTAATAGAATTATTTGGAAATTTTTTTAAAATTTCTATGCAATCTCCATGGATAATTTTATTTTCTTCCATCTTTTAAAAGGGTGTCCAATTTTTGTTCAATTTTGTCTAATTGAATATTTTCCTGGAGTTTTAATCTGCAATATTCTGAAACAGTTATCATTTTCTTTTTTGCATTTAGTTTAAGCTTTTCGAGAAATTCTGTTGTTATTACAATATGCAGATGTGCATTCATTGCCATTTTTATTTATTCTTTTTTCTAAAATTAAAATCAATTCTTTTAATTTTGAAATTATTTCTTCTCCAAGATCTTCAGAAACTTTTTCTTTCATAAAAAAATTATACAATTAAAATTTATAATTAATAAGAAAAAAGTTGGTTATTTTTCACACTATTTTATGGTTACTTATTTTTTTCTGATTTAATTTATAACCAAGACATCTAGAAAAATCATGGATAAAAGATGCATAATCTGCAATACTTTGATTGAAGAAGATGAAGATTTTTGTAAAACTTGTGTTGCAGTTTTGAGAAAAAAATATCCAAATAAGAAAAAATTGGAGGAAATCCTAAAATGGCACAAAAGCCAAGCAGAATTAAACAAAGAAGACTGAGAATAATTCCATTGTTAATTGTTTTAGCTTTAATGGTTATGCAAATAGGAATGGTTATTGCTGCAGACGAAGCTGATTTTGAGCAAGTTTTGCATCCTTTGACAACAATTTACAACTTAGTGAAATATGCAGCAACAATTATTGCAGGATTAGTCTTGCTTTTTTCAGGAATTACTTACATCACTAGTGGTTCAGATCCAGGAAAGCGTGAGAAAGCTAAGAATATGGCTATGTATGTTATAATCGGTCTTATTGTGATTTGGGCAGCACCTTTTGTGGTGGATTTAATTTTAGGAAACTAAAATGAAAGGAAAGATTTTGTTTAATTTTTTATTTGCAGTTGCTTTTATTTTACCATTAGCAACTGCTTTTAATTGTACTGCATTAAATGGAGAGGAGCATAATTCTTGTATTTATATTGAAAATACAGATTGGTCTCAATCAGACAAAGATTTAGTTATTCAAAATATTCTTGATTCAGGAGGGGTTTCACTTAATGGAGATTTTGAATCCATTTTTGATAAAGAAATAAATGATTCTATTAAATTAAATAATATTGAGGAATCTGAATTAAAAATTGATAAAGAGAATAAGATATTTTTAATGAATTTTTCTTTAATTTCTTTGTTTGGATATTCTCTTTTCTCTTTTCTTAAAGGGTTTTATCTTAGATTCAAAAGAAAATGACTACTTGTGGAATTACTAATTTAGGTTCATGCTTAGTTGAAAAATTTTTTGAATTTATTGTTAATATATTAAACATGCCTGTTTCTCCTCTATTAAAATTAATAAACAATTTCATGATTGAACCTGTGAACATTAATCTTTTTGCAAGTACTTGGTCAATAATTATTTACATTTTATCTTTATTTTATGGGATTTTTCTTTTAATTGTTGGATTTAAATTTTTAATTTCAGGACATTCTCCTGAAAAAAGAGAAGATGCTAAGAAAAATCTAGCCAACATTATAATAATGATGGTTTTAGTTCAAGCAAGTTTTTTTCTTTATGCTTTATGTTTAGATGTTGTTGCTTCAATGACTTCTGTGATTTTTAATTTAATTCCATCAGATTTCTTTTTAATTGCAACAGGAGGAATGGGAAATATTGGTTTAGATTTGGCTTTATTATTTCCTTATATTTTTACCTTGTTAGCAACATTAATTTTTTTAGCATTAAGATATATTTGTGTTGGAGTTGGAGTTATTTTCTTTGCAATTGGAATTTTTCTTTATTTTTCAGGTTATTTTAAATCATTTGGAAAATTAATTTTAAATTATTTAGGAGTTTTAATTTCTCTGCCTTTTATTTATTCAATTATTTTATTAGCATCATCTAAATTTTTAGAAATTAACACCTTTTCAGATGTTAAAATATTAGTTATGATTGGAGGATTTGGTCTTATTAATTTATTGACTATGTTTTTACTTTTATTTGTAATAGTTAAGGCTGCAAATTCAAAACCAGTAAATCAAATTGTAACGCTTGTAAAAGCAGTAGCATAAAATGTATGAAATACCGCAACAATTAGAATATAAAGAAAAAATAGTCTTTGGATTAACTTTTCCACAATTAGCTTATGCTTTTGTATTTTTTCCTTTTGTATTTTCATTTTTGTTTAAAATAAATGCTAATATTTACACAAGAATATTTTTAGCATTAATTCCAACACTTTTAGCTGTAGGATTTATGTTTTTTGATTTAAGTCAACATCTTAAAAATTGGTATTTTTGGTTAAAAACTCGAAAACTTAAAGAAGATAAATTAAAGAAAGTGTTAGAAATTGGAGAAATTAAAGATAATTTAATTCATTATAATAAAAAGAAAATTGCTGTTTTAAGAGTAGAATCTTTAAATTTTTCAATAAAATCTCAAGGTGAACAAGAAGCAATAATGTTTTCATTTCAAAAATTCTTAAATTCAATTGACTTTCCAATACAAATTCTAATGACTACTGAAACTTTGGATTTAGATATTTATCTTAAAAGTTTAGAGAAGAAATCATTAAATGAAAGAAATAAAGAAATTTTTAATTCTTATAAAGAGCATATGCAGGATTTAATCAAACAAAATAGTGCAATGAATAGAAATTTTTATTTAGTAATTCCAGAATCTACAGATTTAAATATTCAAGTTAAACTTTGTGAAGAAAGGCTTCATAGTCTTAATCTTAAAACTTTTAGATTAAATGATGCTCAATTAAAAAGTATTTTTATTAAGATATTTAATGAAAATTCTAAGAATTTTCTTCCAAAAGAAATTAATAATTTTCCTGATTTTTTAGAGGTTGATAAAAAATTTCATAAAATAATTTATGCTCATGGATATCCTAGATCTGTTGAAAAAGGATTCTTAGATAAATTAATTAGTTGCTCTGGAAATTTTGATTTTTCTCTGCATATTATTCCTCAACCAATTGAAAAAACAATGATTTTATTAAATAGAGAGTTAAAAAAACAAAGAGCAGATCTTTATGCATCTAAACTAAAAAATCAATTTAATCCAAGTCTTGAAATAAAATATAAAGATACTAAAAATATTCTTGAAGATTTACAAAAAGGAAATGAAAAGCTGTTTAATATGGGTTTTTACATTAATTGTAGAGCAGATAGTTTAGATGAACTTAGATTATTAGTTAGAAAGATTGAATCAGAATTAAATTCTCTTTTAATTATTCCAAAGCAACCTAATTTTCAAATGATTCAAGGATTTAAATCATGCTTGCCTTTAGCTAAAGATTTTTTAAAAGTAACTAGAAATATAACAACCTCTGCTTTGTCTGCATTTTTTCCTTTTACTTCTTCTTTTTTTAAATTTGATGAAACAGGCATTTGGTTAGGATTAAATAAAAACAATATTCCAATAATTAGAGATATTTTTAAATTATCAAATTCAAATGGAATTTGCTTAGCAAGTTCTGGAGCTGGAAAATCGTATATGGCTAAATTGTTCATTACAAGGCATTTGTTAAACAATACAAAAGTTATGATTATTGATCCTCAAAGTGAATATAAAAATATAGTTTCAAAGTTTAATGGTCAAAGAATTAATTTATCAAGAACTTCTGAAACAATGATTAATCCTCTTGATTTAATGGGGCATGATTATTCTGAAAAAAGGCTTTCTTTAATGGATTTAATGCCTGTAATGTTAGGGCAATTAACAGAACCTCAAAAATCTTTTATTGATCAAGCTTTAACAGAAGCTTATGAAAGAAAAGGAATCTATATGAATGATAGGGCAAGTTGGGCAAATGAGCCCCCAATTTTGGGAGATGTCTTAAAAATCCTAGAAAAGATAGAGAAAAAAGCAATTAGCCTAGAAAAAACCACAATAAGGAGTTTAATAAATCGTTTAAGATTATATGTTGATGGAGTTTTTTCTTTTTTAAACAGACATACAAATATTGATTTTAAAAATAATTTTGTATGCTTTGATATTGGAAATATGCCTAAACAAGTTAAGCCTACAATTATGTTTCTTGTTTTAGATTATGTTTATATGAAAATGAAAAGAGATCTTGAGAGAAAATTGCTGGTTATTGACGAAGCATGGACTTTACTTTCAAGAGCGGAAGAAGCATCTTATATTTTTGAAATTGTTAAGACTTGTAGAAAATTTAATATGGGGTTATTTTTAATTAATCAAGAAGTTGAAGGAATGCTAAATTCAGAAGCAGGAAGATCTGCTTTAGCAAATTCTTCATATACCATTTTGTTAAGGCAAAAACCTGCTGTAATTGAAAGTGTTCAAAAAGTATTTCATTTAAGTAATGTTGAAAGAATTGCTCTTTTAACTGCAGGAGTTGGAGAAGGAATTCTTTTAATGGAAGATGAGCATTCTGAATTAAAAATAATTGCTTCAAAAGAAGAGCATAAGCAAATTACTACAAATGCTGACGAATTACTTGAAGCAGAATATGAAGAAAATTCGAAAAGTCAAAAGGTAAATATTAATGTTGATGAATTTCAGAGAGTTCATAAATCTAAAGATTTAACAAAAGAAGATAAAAAGTATTTATTAAAAAAAGGATTTAAAGAAGAATCTTTCAAAAGTCTTTCTTTAAATAAAAATGAAAATTATTTTGTTAAACCTAGATTTAATGAAACTTCTAAACATTTATTTGTGGTTTATGATATTAAAAATTATTTTGAGAAAAAAGGGATTTCAGTAGAACTTTATGCAACAAAAAAACCAGATATTGTTTTTAATATTAAAAATAAAAAATTTGCAATTGAAGTTGAAACTGGATCAATGTTAAATCAAAAGAAATTTTTTAAAGAAAAATTAAATTTACTAAATAAGAATTATGATAAATGGTTTTTTGTTGTAACAGACAGAAATAAAACTAAATCTTATAAAAAATATGGAGAGTCAGTAGATTTAAGATATTTGAAACAGAGACTTTCTAAAATCCGTCGATAAACTTTAAACAGTCAGTTGATATAATAGATTATTCTTAAAAGTGGTTAATTTATCTAAATAATCTTTTCTAATTTTTCAAATTCAGATAATAATTCTTTAACTTCTTTCTTTGCTTCTTCAATAATAACTTTGCTCTGTCTGTGATCAACTTCTTTTTCCTTTTCTTTTTTATATCTGTTAATTGAAAGATCCCAGTCTTTTTCTTTAATTTCTTCAATTGGAACAAAGAAATGTTTCTCAAATCTGCTTTTATTGTCTTCCTTATTTCTTTTTTCAAATCTTTCTAAAATATCTGGAATATCATTTTTATCTGGTTGTTCGGTTCTCTTATCATCTAAACTAAATCCGTCCGCTTCCATATTGTAAAACCAGACTTTTTCTGTTGGCTCTCCTTTTGTAAAGTAAAGAACTGCAGTTGATACTCCTGCGTAGGGTTTGAATATTCCAGAAGGCATAGAAATAATAGCATCAAGACGGCACTTTTCTAATAAAATTTTTTTAATTGATTTGTGAGCATTTGAATTACCAAATAAAACACCTTCTGGAACTATTACTGTACATCTTCCCCCAACTGAAAGAGAATTATACATAAGTTCTAAGAAAAGTAATTCTGTTTTACTTGTACTTATTGTAAGTTCATCTGATTTCTCACTTTCATTTATAGAGCCTTTGAAAGGAGGATTTGCTAAAACTAAATCGTAAACCCCATTTTCATTATATCTTTTTGATAGAGTATCTTCTCCAGTAATCTTAGGGTTTGTTATTCCATGCATCATCAAATTCATTACTGCAATTCTAACCATAGTTCTGTCAATATCATACCCATAAAGAGACTCTTCATCAAGAATTTTCTTTTTTTCTGGAGTTAATGTGCTTACATTATTTTTTTGATTTGTTTTTAAAATATATTCGTAAGCATTTACTAAGAACCCTGCTGTTCCACAAGCTGGATCTAAAATTCTATCTCCAAATTCTGGTCTTGCCAAATCAACCATCATCTTAATTATATGTCTTGGGGTTCGAAATTGTCCATTTTTTCCTGCAGTTTGAAGTTCAGAAAGAAGATATTCATAAATGTCTCCTTGAGTATCCTGGTTTTGTTCTTTAATATGTAAGTCATTAATTATATTGACTGCTTCAATTAAAAGAGAGGCTGTTGGAAGAGAAAAACTTGCATCCTTCATATATCTGGCATAAGAGGAGTTTTCTTCACCCAAATTTCTCATAAAAGGAAAGACAACATCTCGAACATGAGCTAAAATTTTATCAGAGGAATATTCGCTCCAAACAGACCATTTACAATTTTCATGACCTTCAAAAATAGATTTGTATTTAGTCCCCTTAAGGACTGCGTTTTGTTCTTCTAAAACATCCTTGTCCTCTAATTTTCTCATAAAAATTAAATAAGATATTTGTTCAATTGCTTGAAGAGGATTACTAATTCCTCCGCTCCAAAATTTATCCCATAACTTTCTTATTTTTGATTTAAATTCTGCATGTAACATATTTATTGTTTTTCGTTATCCAAGGGTTTATTTTTAATATTATTAGCTATTAAATCTACTTGTTTTTGAGAAAGATAATGAGATTTATAAAACAGCTTATGGCTATCGGTCATCAAATTTAATTTATAATGATCTTCTGGGTGAATTAATCCAAAAATATGACCTATCTCATGAGCCAAATTTCTTCCTGTTAAATCCCTAAAAGTTAAATTAAGATAAGATATTTTGTCATGCCTAAATATTGCGAAAGAGTGTCCACACAAACTACCTCTACCTGCGTTCTCACCACCACTAACAAAGATTATACTTTCATTAGGACTATTATTTGTTATCCTATTTATTAAATCCATATACCCTTCTTCCCAGCATTCTGTTTCATTGTTTCCTTTGGAATATAAGATTGCTCTCTCTTTGTCACTTAAATTAATATTCACATAATAAGTTTTATTGATTAAAACAGAGATATTATATTTGTTCCAAATTTTATCTGCTTCAAAGACATATTTATCTAAATCCTGCTTATTTATTTCATTATTTATAACATAAAAATTAAATTTTGTATCAAGATGATCTAAATTTATTCCCTTAGGTTCAGAAGGTAATGAGATATAAATGACTAAACCAATCATAACTAGGGTTACTAAAACTAAAAATAATGAAATTGTATTAATATTTTCTTTTGGACTTTTTTGCAACATAAATAATATAAAAATAATTAGTGAACTAAATAAAACTCCTAATATTGTGATCAGGGGGTGTAATAATTTAAATGAATTTAACAATAATGAAATAAGTGAGAAGATTATTATAGAAAGGAAAAACAAATAACAGCTTACCAACAATTTTGGATCAAATTTTCTAAAGTTTATTTTTTTAAAAAATCCAATAAAATTCTTATTCCAATTATATCTTTTACCTGCCCAAACAAAAAAAGTATAAATCAAGACTAAAAACAATCCTAATAAAAAGATATATAACGCTGAACGCAAACCACTTTTAATTTCCAATCCATAATATAAAACTATTCCCGCGATTATTCCTATAATCAAATTATCCCAATATTTTTCAAATATTTCTGTGAACTTCATTTTACAAATCCCCCTTAAATCCTTTACTCACAAGAGAATTAAATAATTCTTCGGAGTTTTGTTTAGTTTTGTTTAGTTTTTTTTTCATTTTTTCAATTTGTTCAACTATCTTTGCAAATTTTTGCTGAAGGAAGATAGGCGGAATAGGGATCTCAAAATTTCCTAAATCTCGTGGACTTAGTCTTGGGAGATTTGCACCAACACATAAAGAATTTGCTCGGTTTATATAAGTCTCTCGTCTTAGTAAATGAGCAATATAATATTTATTTGATTTACCTTTTTCTGGTCTGAGAGGAATTATATCTGTACTACAAACACCATTAAAATTAGGCAAAGCAATTTTATTTAGATAGGGTCTCAGTTTACCATAAAGGATACATTCATCATCAAAAAGAAATTTTGTACTCTTTAATTTTTGAGCTTGTGCATCCAACTTTTCCAATATTCTTCCAGTTTGAGATTCTATATGTTCTAAACCAAGATAAAAATAATCTTTATTTATTTTTTCTGGAGAGATAATTTTTCTGAATAGTGGACAGACTTCTTTTAATTTTATAATCTTAAATTTATTTTTTTCTTTCAAAAACATTTCATAAAAAAGAGTATTTAAGTATTCATCAAATAAGTCCTCAATTTTTTCTCCTCTCTGATTCAATTCCCAAGAATCATCTAAAATATTAACAACTCTTTCTTGTTCTTTTATGTCTAATTTTCCATTAGAGAATGGAACAAAAATTTTTCTTTTTTGATATACAGAAAGATAATATCGTTTGTGAGTTGAAAAATTCAATTGGATACCTTTCATCATTAGAAAAACAAATTTTATATTTACATCTTTAGATTTTGGTGTTAATAATTTCATTGCACTTGATTTTACTTTAAATTTAAAATCAACAAATTTAGTGTCTGTGGTGAAATCATCAAAAAGAATTACTGGAGGTTTTTCATAAATTCCATTTTTCTCTTCAGTATATCCTAAAATAAATGATTTGTTTGCAGTTAAAACTGGAACTGAAATTTTTGTTTTCTCTTTAAGTATTTCGCTTTGAACAATATAGTCTCCTGGTTGCTCATAATCCAAAAGTTCTCCTATTTCAATTTCTTTCCATTCAATTTGGTTAGTTTGTGTTTGTTTCATTTTAATTTTTTTCAAATATGATCTCCTTTAATTTTTTAACTTCTTCTTCATTAGGCTGATTTACTGCATAGGGGTTTAATATAATGTCTCCAACAAGGATGAATTTAATTTTTCCTTGAGGATCTTTTATTAATTGTCTTTTAAAATAAATTAATCCAGAAACTACTTTTTTATTTTTAACCAAAGGGTTAGGTTGTCTTATCCATTCCCCTTCAGTAGTTTCCCCAGTTTTGTTATTTCTATAAAATTGATAAGCTAATGTTCCAAAAAAACTATCTGCAATCATATATTTGTCTATAACCGAAGAACTTATATCTACAACAATAAAAAATAAATCTTTTCTCGTTCCTTTTTCCATTTCTTCAAAGGTCTTTGTAGAATAAAATTGACCTGATTTATTACTAAGAATATTATTGAGTTTATTTTTTATCGTAACTGCTCCATTATCTAAATGTAAACTTCTATCTCCATCTGAATTTTTAACCTCAAAGAATATATCCTTTTTATTTAATTTAATAGATAAATCCGCATAATTAATTTTATTTGGGATTTGTGGCTCTAAAATCATTTCAAAATATTGTTTTTGGGGCAAGAATCTATTTGAAAAAATAACCTCGCTAAAATTATCCCAAAATCTTTCTTCATATTCAAGAGAATCGAGTAATGTTTTGGTGTTATCATCATTATTTCTTTTATTTAAAATATCTTTTGAATTTTTTAAAAAATCTTCAAATTCATTCAGATAAGATTCTTTTAATTCTTTATCTCTTTTCCAATTACCCAACCAAAATAAAGGACTATATCTTTTTTTGTCATATAACTCTTTTAATTTATGTTTAATTATCTTGTCTAATTCTGGAAATTCATTTAAAGACTTATTAATTTCATCAAAATTCAGCTCGGCTATTACATGATTTCGATATATTAATTGTTCTAATAATTCATCAGTGTAATCAATTAATTTGTAAAAATTCTTATTTCCTACAAAGTCATTAAAAGAAGATTTATTTTCATTGATAAAATCTTTCGTTTCAGCTATACTTTCTATTTTTTGAGCTAAAGGTAAAAATAAATCAAATGCCTTATTATTATCTGAATCTTTGTAAATTATTCCAATAATTTTACTAACAAGTTCGTAATAGAGTTTAGGATCCTTGTCAAAAATCTTTTTTTCCATTAATTCTCTTGAAGCAGATTCAACATTTTGAGAAGCCATTTTTTCAAAAATCCTTGGAAAGTTTTCAGTTTTTACTTTTTCAAAATTATCTAAAAAGTAATCTATAAACTTCTCATTCTTTTTTACCAACTCTTGAATAGCCCAATCAAAATGCTGAACTTTGAATTCTAAATCTTTATTTATCCAATAGATAAATAGCTTGGATATTTTTTCAATTTCGTCAGGGTAATCTATTAACGGATACATCATATCTCTAACAATCTCCCCATCAGAATCTTTACATAATTCTATTAATTCTAAAATATGTTCTTTTTCTAATTTAATTCCCACAGTCATCCAAAACAGTAATCTATTTACAGAGGAAATCTTTCGCTTAGCAAGTAATTTTATTTTATTATAGAAATAATATTTTTCATTTTTATATAAGCATAAATAAAGCCCCATAAGCTCTGTCAATATTCTTTCATCAGAGAATAATTCTGTTTTATCTAAATAACTTTTAATTTCGAGGGGCAAAATTTCTTTTTCATATCTAACTAAAATTGCTTTTAATATTGTATTTCTCATTGGATAATCTGAATCTTTTTTAATTAATTCTTTTAAAGAGGTTTCATCATGGAAAGCGTATCCTCCTAAAATTCTTCCAGAGATTATTTTAAGATCTATGTTGTCTGATTTATCCCGTATTAGATCATATAATCTTATTGCTATTTCTTGCTTTTCTTTTCCCACTTTTATTAACATCTCAAAAAAAGGTCCACTTGCCATGTCTCCTTTTATTTTTAAAAAGACTTTTTCTAAATAACTCAAATATTTTTCATCGTCTGAAACCAAATCAAACAATACCTCAACAGATAACTGGAAATAATTCCAAATAGATTCTTGATTTATCTCATCTAATAAGACATATTTTTCTTCTTTAGTTATATCATCCTTTATCTTAAAATATTCTTCTTTTTGTTTATCAAATTCAAATCTAAATTGTTTAAATTTTTCAATCATCTTCTTTTACCTCCTCAGTATAGCTATATTTTCTTTCAGGTTTCGCTGAAATCTTTTTTATTTTTTCTTTTGAAATAATCCAAATATCAGAACCATGAACTAATGGGTGACCTACGCAATATAAATTATCCACTGCAATATTCCCTAAACACCTGTTGCAAAAATCATAAAATCTTTCTCCCATATCCGAAAATTTAAGATTGTTTATATTAGTTAATTCTTCTTTTATTTCTCCAAGACGAGTATTCTCATTAAATGTTCCAATAAAATTTTTACAATTAACCGAATTTTTTATCTCCTTTGTTTCAAATTTATTATTTTTGTCTTTCCTTATCTGAAATCCTTTTTGAGAAGATTTGTCTATAACTAAAAATTGTTCATCTGTAATCGTGAGAAAAATATTTTTTAGTTTAATCTCAAGATATTTTTTAAAATCCTCAAAGTTGAGATATTGTTTTGCATCATCAATTATATCGCTTAAAATTTTTTCATCTCCAGAACCAACAAAAAATAAATTATGATTAATTCCTTTTATTTTTTCAATACTATCTGAAAATACTGAGATATCGCTTTGAGATTCTGCTTTAAATTTAGAAACAGCTTTTTTGTCTGCAACTATAACCCAAGCGTCTTTTATTGGAAATGTAAATGCGAGAGTCATTTTTTCTTCCTCTTTGATTTAGATAATAAATTGAAATTATGATTAATCATTAAATCCAAGAATATAAAATAAATTATCATAAAAATATGAACCCCAAATAAAATCTTTGAATAATTGTATGATATAACTGTTGAATAAATAAATTCTACAATAAAAATAATACTTATAACTGCAAAAAATTTCCATGAATAAATATAATCAAATTCTTTTCCAGCATCATTTATTTGGTCTTTCCAATTTCTTAACAAAGGTTTGTTTTTATCTTTCTGTTTAAGTCTATTTTTCATCATTACCTTTATCTTTCCTTCTAAATCTGTTTTGTAAACTTCCATAATAGCAAGAATTGCTAATCCTGCAAAGAATAACCACATAGGACTTTTTGTCAAATAAAAAGTAATCAACGGCAAAATAAATAATGCCTGATGAATCTTTTTCTTATCTGTGAAAAAATCAATTATTTTCATTCTTCCTCCCCCAATCCAGTTTCTTTTCTGATCATCTCTCGGAGTTTTGTATTTATCTTTTTGCCTTCCTGGTCACAAAGTTTTTTGAAAAAAAGGAATTCACTCTTATACAATCTTGTAGAAACAATTTTCCTCTCTTCCCCGCTTAAATCATGATTTTTTAAAACCATGAAAAAGATAGAACTAAAGACTATTTAAAGATTTAGGTGTATACACCTTTTTGTTCATGAATTGTATAATTTGTGAACTATTTCCACTTTAAGCTATTACACTTTTGGACTAATTTCTCTAATTGTTCTTTACTAAACGCATCTAAAGGTCTTCCTTCTGCTAAGGGATGTTCTGCAAAATTCTTTAATTCAACATGCTTAGCTCTCACAAAAACCTGTTCCAATAATCTTAAAAATTTTAATTGCTGAGAATTATAATGCTCATTTTTATCCATCACAAATTTATCAAATTCCCATTTAATCATCTCTTGGGGGTCAGGCAATCCCTTGACTTCTAATAAATCTCTTAAAAATAAAATAAAGTCTTTACTTTGTTGAATATTGTCAATTGTCAACATAGGATTTAATTCTCTTAGTTTCTTTTCAATAACTAAAAGTTCTTTTGATGTAACCCCTTCACCATCTTTAATTTTTTGCATTAAAGAATTATTACTTAAGAAAGTCTTGAAATCTTCATCTTCTTTAAGTTCCATTGCTTCTTTCTCAACTTTCAGAACTACATCGGGAGCATTAACTCTTATCATTCCTTTTCTTTCCTCTTCATAAAAAATCATTAAAGGAGAAATTTCTCTAACTAAAAAATCAACATCTTCAAAAGTAATATCCTCCCAGAAAGGTTCTTTTTGAATTCTTATAAGATCGTCTCTTTTTTGTTTTATTGCATCTAAATTTTTATCCCAAATTGCTTCTGCTCTTGTAACAACAAATTCTTCAATCTTAGCAATTTTGTTTTTATTTCCTGTTTTAATGCAATCAAAGAGTTTAACACATTGAGAGATAAAACCATAAACTTTTGAATTCTCCGACGGAGTATAAATTAAAAGAGGGGCTATTTCATTTCTTAATTCTTCAATATGTTCCTTTAAATCAAATTTGGAAGAGATGACTTTTTTAATTATGTTTTTCTTTTCAATAACCAAAGGAGATTCAATATCAATTTCCTTAATTGTGTCTATGATTTGTTTCTCTACTACTTTTCTTTCTTTTTCACTTAGATTCTTTTCTAAAGTATCAACTTGTTCTAAAAAGATTCTTGTCTTAGCATCTGTTCCAGAGGATTTTTGCTTTATAGCGTTCAATTTATGAACCAATATATTTGAGTAATCTCCAAACTTAAAGTCTAATATTAAAAAATCTTCTTTTATGTGCTGTCCATCTTTATCTGTTGGCAACCATTCTTTATTTTCACAAGCAGATAAACTTCTTGTTCCTCTTCCTAACATTTGCCAGAATCTGATAGAAGACATTACGGGTTTAACAAAAACTAAGTTCATTACTTCAGGAACATCAACCCCAGTATCTAAAACTCCAACAGATAAAGCAATTCTTGGGCTATCTCTTTTTTCAAATCTCTTAACTTCATCCATATAACGAGATTTGTCCGAAGTAATAACTTTTACATCCTTTGCCAAAGAAGGATAAAGTCTTTGGAATAATTTTTCCAAAGATTCTGCATGTTTTATACTTGCACAGAAGAATATACTTTTGCAGGGTCTATTATCATCTGATTTATAACACCGATCTACAAATTCTCGGATAATTAATTCATTAGTCTTTTCATCTGTAAAAAATCTTTCAAATTTAGAACCTGGTGTTTGAAATTTCTCTGGATCTTCTTCTTGTTGCTTTAATGCTTGTTGTAATTCTTTATTCAATTTTTTCCCTTCAATTCCTAATGAAAGAACACTTGTCTCAATAATTTCTGCTACATAAGGAGCTAATATCTTATCTCTTACTGCTGAATCATAGTCATACTTGAATGTGGGTTTTTCATTATTACAATTAAATAAATCAAAAGTATTTCTTGTTTCCTCTGAAGAAGGTGTTGCAGTTAGTCCAACTTTTAACGCATCAAAATATTTGAAAATATCATTATTTTTATCATAGTAAGAACGGTGTGCTTCATCAAAGATAATTAAGTCAAATGCTCCTGGACCAAATTTTTCATAAAACTTTCCTCTTGGTTTTTGAGGAGACATTAAAGTTTGAATTGTGGAAACATAAAATCTTGCACTGCTTGAATAACCTTCCTCATTTAATTCACAAACCGGTGTTTCTGGAAAAAATTTCTTAAATCCTTTTTCTTTAGCTTGATTCCCTAAAGAAATTCTATCAACAACAAATAAAACTTTTTGAGCATATTCTGATTTTATTAAACAATCTATTAAAGCCATTGCAACTCTTGTTTTTCCTGTTCCTGTAGCCATATTAATTAAAGCCTCTCGATGTCCCTTAGAAAAGTGTTCTAATACTATCTTAACTGCTTCAACACATGTTTTTCTATTTAAAATAGTAGAACTTACCTTAACATTTACAGGATCCTTTCTTTTTTTCATCAAACTGATTATCCTATGTAAATCTTTTTGTGAAAATGGTAAGAGAACTTTTCTTCTCCTATCTAAGTCATCAACATAATACCAATTTGTTCCATTAGTTAAGAAAATAGGAATTTTGATTTTAATTTGTTTTTCAATATCTTCTCTATAAGTCCTTGCCTGAATTTCTCCTTTTTCAACGCTCACTGAAGTTTTTTTTGCTTCTACAATTGCGAGAGGGCTTCTATCTTCATCTAATAATAAATAGTCTATAAATCGGTCAACATTTTTTTCTATTCCAACCTCAAGACCTACATATTCTTTAGTTAAAAAATTAGATTTAACTGGATTAATCTCTTCCTTGACATAATGTCCTTTAACTTTCCATCCTGTTCTTTCTAAAATTGGATCTATCAATTCTTTTCTCGTTTCTTTCTCAGAGAGATTTGTCATAATTTTTTTAGGATTTATATAGATTTAAGGTTTTCTGAAATTAATTATTCTAATAAAATGGAAAAAAGGGTTTTTTACAAATAATCCTCGTCTTTTTTCAAATATCCTTTATTTTTCAAACCTTCGACAACAGAAGTTCTAATTGCATCTTGGATGGTGTATCTTGGAAATTTCTTTCTTTTATCTTTAACTCTTTTTTCTAAAGCTATTTCTACAGTTTTAGGAAGTCTAACTCCTAAGGGTTTTCCATAGGTTGGTTTTTTAGATAGTGTCATCTTTGTGGACACGTATAAGGTGATAGGAAGTATATAAATCTTTTGTTAACAACAAATAACATTAAATTACATATAAAAACATTTATAATACCAAAAACCTAAAAGATTTTAGATTAGGGGTGTGAGGTGATAAAAACCACCTATGGGAAAGGAATCTTCAAGACCCCTTATACCACGAAAGATAATCAGTGTAAAAGGAAAAGTACATTATAGCGAAAGCAATCAGGCTTGGAATATTATTAAGCTAAAATCAGAATTCTTAAATGAATTTCAACAATTAAAAGAAAAAAGGTCTAAATTCTCTTATGAAATGATCTTTGGACGAACAGAAGCAGAAATGATTGAAGCAATAAAGAAAATTATAAATGATAAGAATTTAATGCCTATTTTGATGTTTTTGTATAAAGAGGGAGAATGAAAAGCATTTAATTTAAACTAAAATGTCCAGTTTCCCAATTTGTTTTTCCACTTTTTTTAATTACCCCATGTGTATGGGTTATAATCACCTCAAATCTTATTAACCCTTTATTATCAAATAATTTTTTAAATTCTTCATCAGTAAAATCTAATGTACACTCAAATGTTCTTGAATTATGTCCTAATATTTCAGTTTCAATAAAAAAAGGTGCTTCTTGGAAAATGTTTCCCGTTCCAATAAGAATTTCTTCAATAGTAGTAGGATTATTTGAAAGATTTCTTAATCTTATTTTAACCCCTATCTGTTCTAAACACCTAGCTGTAGTCACACCAAACCCATGTCTTTGAAAATAAGCACTTTCTAATTTTAATTTTGGTTTATTTTTTATTATATGCCAAATCAAACTTATTATTCCTGTAAAAGATCCAATTATCCCTGTAATTAAACTTATAATTGTTATTAAGTTTTCCATTCTAATTATATTGAAGGGTCAATTTTAATATTTTACTCTTTTTAGTTACTTATTATCCATATACTCCATCTCGACAAGATTTATAAATCATCGAGAGCACACAACAGCGATGGAAAAAATAAATAATTATCTCGATAAAAACAGATTCTCACTAATTTCCCACAATCGTCCATTATACGGTCGGGGCGTTTTTTGGTAATGCTTGGAATTTTGAGGATGGAAAAGATAATTATTCTCTTATTGCAACGGCTTCTTTACCATTAGAAATTATTCTTACTTTGTCCTCTAAAGATATGTTGAATGAATCTTCAAGTTGGATGATTCTTATTTTGCTTATAATTTTAGTTGTTTTAGTGTGTCAAAGATATGTTAGAAAAAAAGTAAGGAATGAAAAAGGAATTATTAATAAAAATTTACATAATTATAATATGCTTTTAAGTGTAGCTATAGGATTACAGGTTGCTTTTATTTTAGAAGTATTTAATATTATTCGAAAATTTCTTATGGAAGGAAATATTTACAAGGTAGATATAGTAATAATCTTATTATTGGGGGTTCTTTGGATAAGTCAAGATATTTTTTTAAATTCAAAATTTGTTAAAAAATGAATAATTAAAAATCAGCAATTTAATAATAATCTTTTTATAATCTGTTTCTCTTTTATTTTAATGATAAACAATCTCTCAAAAGATTTACTTTATTTATTGGAATCTATTTATGAGGAAATTCCAAATGAAATATATATAAAAGACTTAAAAAAATTGGTTTTAAAAAAGAAAAAAACATTTCAAAAGATATTAAATTTTGCTAAAGACAAAAAATATATTCTTATTAAGAAAGACTTAATTTGTTTAACAAGTAAAGGTAAAAATCATTTATTAGAATTAAGAGCATATTTTAATAAAACAAATCAAAAGTATGTTGTTTGGATTGCTGTGTCATCTTTAGTTATTTCTTTTTTATCTTTAGTATTATTTGCTTTGCCTTCTGCTCCAGATGTTTATTGGTCGGCAGGCACTTGCCCTAGTGAATTGAATCAGGATGTGGAATTTTTTCAATTAATTTTGAATAATTATGGTGCAGTAACTTCTTATATTAAAATAAATGGAAAAGGAGATGGAATTAATATTCGAACAAATTACTATGAAAATTCATCCACTCTTTTTTATAGTGATCAATTTGCACTTCCTCCAGCTCAAATGGGCGCATATAATGAAAATTTTATTTTAAAGACAATTAATAACACACTTGAAAGTATTTCATTTAGTCTTGAGTATAAATATACTACTTATATTTTTAAAATTATTCCCTCAAGAGCATTTTATGTAGATGGAAAAACATTTGAATGCTGTTATAATAAGACAGATGATTATACTTATAAACTTGTAAACTGCCCGAAATAACTTCTCTTAATTCTTTCCCACACATAAAATTTATAAACTAAGTATATTCAGTCTTAAGATGACTTTGAGTAAATATGTTTTTGGAGAAAAAGGGATAGAATTAGAGGGAATTAAATTAAATCTTGTATTAAGTTATCTCGGAATTGATATTGAAAAATATATTCCCGAAGGTTTTTCAAGGCATCCAAACCTTGTAAAGTTTGTAGGTTATTTAAGTAATTCAGAGGATATTTTATCTGATTCAGAATATAAATTTAATTTGTATCGAATTTTAGCTGAAGAATTAAATAATGAAAATTTAGATTCTTCACAAATTATTCCTTTTTATAAATTGAATAAGATATTAACTCCACAATTTAATATCCCTAAAAATACTCTTCTTTCTTTTGGTATAAGACTAAATGGAAAAACAGAAACAAAAAAGAATTATACTAATTGTTATATATAAAAGTTTATAAATTCTTTTAAGAATAAATAATTATGGTAAATGAAGTTGTACTTGATTATGAAGACCCTTATTTTGAAAAGGATTCTCAAAAATTTAAAGAGAAAAGAGATAATGAATACAAAAAATATTCTTCAAAGAGAAGAGGATATTCATCTCTTTTTGAAACTTATTCCAAATTTGGTGGGGCTTTTACAAAAGAGTATTTTCAAAAAATGAAAAAATTTCGACGAGAATTAGGATTAAATAACTTATCTTGCATTTTAGGATTTAACAAAAGAACAAAAAGTCTTGATGAATTTCTTGAAATACTAGAAAAAAATAGTTTTTCAAAAGATGATTCAGAAGGAGAAAAAATACTAAATAATTTTTGTGAAAATATAATTTTATATGGATTTGGATTCCAAATTTTGGAATTCACAAGATATTCTGAGAAAGGTCAAGAAAAAGTAAAAATTACTGATAAAAACCCTTTGAATTTATTTAATGGATTAAAGAAAAAACTATTTATTGGATTTGATGATTTTTTTAGCTATTCTGCTTCTTAATTCTTAATAACTCTCTTTGGTTTAAAATCATGCAAATAACTGCTCCAATTATAAATAACCAATCTACTAAGAGTGTTAAAACAAGAAATCCAAGACCCAATGTTGAAAAAATAATCACTTTTGGATTTTTTATTTTCATAATTAAAATAAGATATTTTACTTTATAAACCAAACTCTTCGATAAAACTAATGATTGAGTTAAATTTCTCTATATACTTAAATCCTTTTTCTGTTAATTTTATTGTTTTCTTTCCTTTTTTATCAGAAATTTCTTGAATAAAATCTTTTTCTAGAATTTCATTAAAGTATTCTGTAAATCTTTGTGAAGATAAATTAGATTTTCTTATTAAAGGAGTTATTTTTATTGAATTATGATTTTCTTGAATTATCTTTAAAACATCTCGGATTATTTCTAATTTATTTCTTTTTTGCATTTTAGTTTATTCCGGCTTTTCTTAAAACCTTGTATAATATCAAGGAAAAAACAAGTATTGAAAGTAAATATATTAATAATTGAAATGGTTGAAAGACACTTGGAACTAAAATATCAACCATATTTAAAACCCAGAAAGCAGATAGTAAAAAATAAATCATATAAAGAAAGTTGTTGATTTTTCCAAATCTTTTTTTTCTAGTTATATAAATTAAAATTCCACCTACGATTAAAATTAATAAATTGAGAATTATGTAAACCCAAACATTATTTGTTAAAAGAGTAATTACTGCGATAAGTAATGCAGAAATATGTGCAAAATATTCTCTGTTTAATTTAGATTTCCATTTATCCCAAACCAAACTATATGCTAAATAAAATAATGCTAATGAACTGAAATACATAAATAATAAGGCAGTAGCTGTCACAAAACCTTTTTCAGTAAATTCAAATACAATTGCTTGATTGTTGAAAAAAATTAATAAAAATTTAATTATTGACCTGAAAAATAATGCAATTGCAAAAAACAAAAATGAAAATCTGAAATATTTTATTCCTCTATGTTCGCTTAAATTGTAGAGTTCTCGAGTTCCAAAATAAATAATTAAACATAATAAAATAATAATAAATGAGTACATCACTTCTGTTCCAAGACCTAATGATGCAAAAGATGATTGAAGAGGTTTAAATTGTGGTGGCATTTTATTCTTTTTATAAGCTTGAAACATATTTAAACATTTATAAATTAAGAGGATTTTAAATCCATTAATTCAATGGATTTTTAGTGTACATTTTCGTTTCTTCTTGCTTATAAATAATTTTTATTTAGTTTTTTAGATTTAAAGAGTTGAAACTGAAAATTAAAAATTTTCGTTTATAATTTTATTTAATAAAAATGAAAGGAGGTAACAAAAATGGAAAAACAAAAAAATAAAAGCAAAAGAAAAATTGCAACTGCTGTTGCTTTAGGATTAATAGCTTTTGGAGGAGGTGCTTTAGCAATTCCTTATAATTATGAGAATTTGCAAGGAAATCATTTGCAAAATTCTGTTTCTTCTCTTTCTGAATACCCCTCACGATTTTTAGAGACAGAAAATTTGGGTTTAAAGGATAATTTTTTAAATTCTTTCGATAATGAAAAACAAGTTTATTCTGTAAATGAGGGAGCTGTTTTAGAAGCATTAAATAACGAAAATTATGTTGGTTGGAAAAATGCAATAGAAAATTTAGAAGGATTCCCTCAAGATATTGAAGTTATGTCAGAAGAGGATTTTAGTATTTTAGTTAGTTTAAAAAAAGCTAGTGAAGAAGGAGATATAGAAATGCAAAAACAGCTCAAACAAGAATTAGGTTATGAAAAAGATTATCCTGAAGTGGATTATATTTAATTTAAAATTTTTTGAATTAAGGATTTTAAGTCCATGTTATTTATAAGTAAGTTTTTTTTAAGACTAAAATGAAAAAGGAAAATCAATTAATACAAATAATTGATGTCTGGAAAAAATACGATATGGGAAAGAATAATTCACTTATTGTGTTAAGAGATATTAATCTAAGCATTTATGAAAAAGATTTTGTCGCAATTACAGGACCTTCTGGTTCTGGTAAATCAACAATGGTTAATATTGTCGGAGCTTTGGATAAACCCTCTTGGGGTAAATTAATATTAAAAGAAAAAAATGTTTCAAAAATGGATGAATCTTCTTTAGCATTCTTAAGAGGAAAAACAATTGGATTTATCTTTCAGCAATTTAATTTAATTCCTACATTAAGTGCATTGCAAAACGTTATGCTTCCTATGGAAATTTTAGATATAAATGAAAAAGAAGCAAAAAAAAGAGCAGAAGAACTATTAATAATGCTTGGACTTGGAGAAAGATTAAACCATAAACCAAATGAATTATCTGGAGGACAACAACAACGTGTAGCTATTGCAAGATCTCTTTCAAATGACCCAGAAATTATAATTGCAGACGAACCCACTGGGAATTTAGATAGTAAGACTGGAGAATTTGTAATGGATTTTTTAGGAAAAATGAACGAAAAAGGAAAAACCATAATCTTAATAACGCATGATTTAAATTTAGTTCATTATGCTAAAAAGATAGTATACCTTAAGGATGGAAAAATTGAAAAAATAATTACAAATAAAAGAAATAAATTGTGGACATCAAGTCCACTCCCTTTAAAAAGAAAATATTTTTTTAATAAAAATGAAAAATAAAAAAAATATTTTTTTGTTATTATTTTTAATTAGTTTGGCTTTAATTCAAATTCAATTTATTTCTTCAGAAGAAGTCAATTATTCTATAAATTATTTATACGATGGCATTCAAATTTCTTCATTAAAATATGAACCCTATCCTGTAAACCCCGGAGAATATTTTGATGTATGGATACAAGTAGAATTAGGTTCTTCTGTAAATTATGCTAAATTTGAATTAATAGAAGAATTTCCTTTTAGTTTAGATGAGAATGAAAATGCAACAAGAGAATATGAAGATTTTTCTGGGGCTGTAATAATTCATTATAAAGTAAGGGTATCTAAAGATGCAGTAGAATCTGAAAATTCTTTAAAAATTGGAATTAGTTCAAATAAATATACTACTGGAGATGTTATTTATGAACTTCCAATAAGTATTGAGAATGCACAAACAGATTTTGATTTAGTAGTTCAAGACTCAACAACTTCTGAGATTTCTTTAGCAATTGCAAATATTGGAAAAAACACTGCAAACTCTATGATTGTTAGAATTCCAAACCAAGAATATTATCGAGTTACTGGAACAAATGGACAAATGGTAGGAAATTTGGAATCTGGAGATTATACCATAGTAAGTTTTAGCTTGACTTCAATTGGGAAAAATTCAGAAAATCCTTTAATAGTTCAAATAGATTACACAGATAGTATTGGAGAAAGAAGAAGTTCACAGAAAGAAGTATATATTAATTCTTTATATTCTAATATAAATGAATCTCAAAATTCAGAAATTCCTGAAAATTTTCCTGGAAACTTTTCACAAGATTTCCCAATTAGGAAAAAAATAAAGGTTTGGCCATATGTTCTTGCAGGAGTTTTGATAATAATTTTAATTGGATTTTTGATTTATTCCAAATTTCTAAAGAAAAAAAAATCTAAAATTAAAAAATTAAGTGAAATGAAAAATGTGAAAACTAATGAGATTCCTGATTGGATGAAAAAAGCAAAAGATAAGGAAATAAATTCTTCTTTTAAAAAATGAAATTAAAAAAATCGTTTCATTTAGCATGGAATATTTTAATTCATAGTAAACTAAGAAGTTGGTTAACTATCATCGGAATTGTCATTGGAATTGCTGCAATTGTTTCAATTGTTTCAATTAGCATCGGTGCAAAACAGCAATTAGAAAATCAACTTGGAAATCTTGGAGCAGATATTCTTACAATTTCACCAGGATTTTCAAAAGCATCTGGAAATTTCGGTTTTGTTGGAGGGCCTTCAGGAATGGAAAAAACATCTTCAAATTCTGAATCTAAAAATTTAACCTCAAAAGATTTGGTTGTTTTAAAAAATATAGACAATGTAAAATATGCAATGGGATATGTTTCTTCTTCAGGAGATTTAACTTATCTTGGAGAAACGGCATCTGTAAGTATTTCTGGTGTTGATGAAAATGTGTGGGATGAAATAACAACAGAAGAATTATCCTCTGGGCGAATGCTTATAAATGGAGATACTTATTCCATAGTTATTGGCGAAAGACTTGCAACATCTACTTTTGATGAAATTCCTTTAAATTCAAAAGTTACAATTGAGGGTAAAACTTTCAAAGTAGTAGGAATACTAAAAGATGGAAATTCTGTTTATATACCTATAGAAACTGCAAGAAATATATTAGATGATGTTGGCGAAGAAGAATTTGATTCTATTTCTATAAAAATTGAAGATGTTACTTTAGCTGACGAAACCGCTGGAAATATTACAAAAAAATTAATGATGTCTCGTGGAATTTTAAATGAAGACGAAAAAGATTTCACAGTTACAAACCCGTCTTCAATGCAAGAAACAATGCAGGAAACAATGAATAGCATGTCAATTTTTCTCGGAGCAATTGCAGCAATTTCACTTCTCGTTGGTGCAATAGGAATAGCAAATACTATGTTTACTTCTGTTCTAGAAAAAACAAAAGAAATAGGTATAATGAAAGCTATTGGGGCAAAAAATAAAGATGTCCTTTTAATATTTTTAATAAATTCTGGATTAATTGGATTTGTTGGAGGATTTGGGGGGGTTATATTGGGGATTTTTGGTTCAGGACTAATTGGATCAATGGTATCTTCTTCTGGAACAGGGATGACTAGGATGTTTGGAAGCACAGCATTAACACCAGGGTTATTAATTGGAGCATTACTTTTTTCCGTTTTTATCGGAATGATATCAGGAGCAATACCTGCATATAGGGCTTCAAAATTAAAACCGGTTGATGCACTAAGATATGAATAATTTTATAGATTTTAAGTCCACCCAACTTATAAAGAAAATCTTTTTGGAAGATTATTAAAAAATTAATAAAAATGAAAGGAGGTAACAAAAAAATGGAAGAAAATAAAAAGAAACTCAAAAGAAAATATTTTGCTTGGATTTTTGCAGTCTTTGCAATAGCTCTTTTAAGTTTTGGCTTTGTTTCAGCTTTTGGATTCAGTAATGGTCTAATGGTTGGTTTAAGTGATCAAGATAAAGAAACATTAGAAACTCAAAGAGAAGCAATGCAAACAGCTATTGAAAATGGAGATTATGAAACTTGGGAAACTTTAATGTTAGAAAAAATTGAAATGATGAAAAATGAGGTTAACCAAGAAAATTTTCAAAGATTAGTTGAGATGAATCAGAATAAAGAAGAATTTAAATCAGCTATGGAAGAAGCTAGAGAAACTGGAGATTATGAATCTATGCAAGAAGTAAGAGAACAATATGGTTTTCCAGAAATGCATGGTAAAGGTTTTGCATTTGGAAGAGGAATGCATATTGAAGAAAATGAAGAGGATTAATTTTCTCTAAAAATTTTTTTTATTTTTTTTTATTTTATAAACTTTCAAAATAAGAATTAATTTTCTTTATTTCTTGAGAAGTTATTTCTTTTTTCAAAAAATCCTCAAAATCAATTATTTTGTATTTTCTGTATTTGTAATAATTTTCAGAAGCATAACCAAATTTTTTTATTTTTCCATAAATATTTATTCCTGCTTCAAAACAATTTGAAAATATAGAATATTGCCAAACACTTTTTTCAGTTGGAAGTTTTTCGTTATCCCTTCGCCAATCTGCACATTCAAAAACCCTCATTAATTCAATAGCTTCTCTTTCACTGTTAGTTTTAATGACGAGGTTTTCTGAGATATCTAAATGAATTTTGGGTTTTATTTTTGTCATGAGACTTTTCTAAATTAAAACCTTTTAAAAACCTTTTGGTAAACAAATTTTATTTTAATTTAACTGCAGTTCCATAAGCAAGCATTTCTGATGCTCCTTGCATTACAGTAGATGTTGAAAATCTCATTCCAACAATTCCGTTTGCTCCAAGCTTTATTGCTTCATTTACCATTCTGTTATAAGCTTCATCTCTTGATTGAACTGTTAATTCAGTGTAAGCTTTAACTTCTCCACCGATGATATTTTTGAATACTGCTCCAATGTCTCTACCGATGTTTCTTGCTCGAACAGTATTTCCTCTTACAATTCCTAAAACTTGGATTATTTTTTTATTTGGAATTTCATTAGCTGTTGTCACAATTATTTCTTTCATTTTCTACCTCCTTTTTGTTTTTTATAATTAATTTGCTCTATTTTATCTTCTTTTTTATTAAAAAGAATTATTATTCCTATAATAAAAATTGGTAAAGAATAAATCCAAATAAACAAAATATTTTTGTTTTCAAAAAATCCTGGAATAAATGTAAGAATTAATCCAATAATTGCAAAAGTTAATCCCCAAGTTATTCTTGTTTCCATAAATTTCATAAAGAATTTTAGTTAATAAATCTTTTTTTGGTTAATTCCAAAGAATTATGTGCTAAAATTTAAATCTAAAAAATAAAAATAAATAAAATAAGATATTAGATATTATTTAATATCTTCTTCCAGATGAACGATTATCTCTTCTGTTGTTATCTCGACTTCCAAAACTTCTTCTTGGTTTGTTCTCTCTAGGTGTATCTTCTTTTGGCCTTGCTTCATTAACAGTTAACTTTCTACCTTCAAATTCCTTTTCATTAAGTTCGTCAATTGCTTTTTTGGCCATTTCTTCGTTTTCGATTGTTACGAAACCAAAACCCTTTGATCTGCCAGAATAACGATCTCGAATTAGTGTTGCTTCTTCAATTTCGAATTTTGAAAAAATCTTTTTAAGTCCTTCTTCATCAATACTAAAAGGCAAATTTCCAACGTATATTTTCATGTTTCCTCCTTACACTTGTGCAAAAGAAATCGCTTCTGCGTTTCTTTTTGTTTAAATTTTATAAGAAACTATGTTTTTAAAGGTTTGCACGAGGTTTTTAATCAAATGCGAAATACATTGTTGTAATTTCTTGATTAAGTGAGTTCAAATTTAGACTAAAACGATTAGAATGCATGAAGCTTTGAATTCCTCTAACTTGTTTTATTGCTTTTTTTGCTTCTTGAGAAATATGAATCTTTATTTGTGATTTTTCTGTGATTTCTATATTTTCTACAATATTTTCATAGTCTTGTTGTAATTTTTTATATGCTTTTAAATTATCTTTTGCATAATTTTTTTCCTGGCGTCTATGAGCTTCACCTACTGCTTGACAAACTCCAAAAGCAGCTAATCCCCATCCAGTACTTCGTGCATAAATAAATGCTCCTCCTAAAGCTAATGATAAACCATCCATTAAAACCCCATTAAAATTAGTCCAATAATTTTTTTTCCAGAATTTATGATAATTCCAAAATTTTAGATCGTCTAATTTTTGCTCTGCTTCTGTTATCTGTTTAGTTACATCATCATAACTTAAATTTTTTAAAAGTCCTAATGCAATTTTTTTGATTTCAGATGGTTCTAAATTGTTATATCCATAAAATTCTAAATTCGGATTTTCTTGTTTTTGTGTAAATTCTGATAAATCTCCTTCACAGAAAAAATTATTTGTAAGAATATATTTTGGTTTTAAACTCTCATCTTGCACAAGTTGCAATAATTTTACCATAAAAATTTATAAATTAACACTTTTTAAGTATTATTATAGTTTAATAGATAAATATAAAAATAAAATATTCTTTAAGAAACCATGAGAGATTATTATGATAGAAGAAGAGGTGGGACTTTTAAAGTCATAGTGGTTTTAATTATATTGTTTTTGATCTGGGGGTTTTTAGGTGCAAAGCAAGTCGAGAAAACTGGATTGCCTTGTAAAATTGGATATCAGGATAAATTATGTTGGTCTTGGGAAAAAAAAGTTACTAATTCTACAAATACAGGAAATTTAATAAATGAAGTTAATGAACTACCGTCTAATCTAACAGAATAATTAAGGTTCTACATAAGGTTTATAACTCGTGATTTCTATTATATAAAATGGCAAAATTAAATGAAAAATTGGTGTATGGTTTTTTAATGGTTTTAGTTTTAGGATTTGCTTTAATTGCTAGTTTTTCTTTGATTTCAGCAGAAGGAAACGATTCTGGAAACGGACAAGGTAATGGACAAAACGACGACGAAGAATGTGCTCTTGACTCTGAATGTGATGAAGGAGAATCTTGTATTGAAGGAGATTGCGAAGATTTATTGATTTCAGAAAATGAAGACGATGACGAAGAAGATGTTGAAGAAGTAGAAATTGAAAGTGAAGAAGAAATTGAACTTCAAAACAACGAGAGTAAAAAATACAAATACCATTACAAGTATGAAAATGGTGAAGAAGTAGAAACAGAATTTCAATACCAACACGATAATAGATGGGAGTTTAGAGTTGGAAATTATTCTGCACAGTGTTCTGGAGAGTGCAATTTTAGTATGAACCAAAGTGAAATTCTTGTTAAGTTTTCAAATGGAAAATATGCTTTAATCAAAGTAATGCCTGACACAGCTGCTGAAAAAGCTATTGAACGACTTAAGTTAAAAGTTTGCTCAGAAGAAAATAATTGCACAATTGAATTAAAAGATGTTGGAGAAAGAGCTAATGAAACTGAAGAAGAGAATTCAACAAATGTAGCTTATGAAGTGCAAGCTGAAAAACCAGCAAAAGTTTTTGGATTTATCAACTCTGAAATGAAAGTTAAAGCAGTTGTTGATGCAGAAACTGGCGAAGTTATTAAAGTTAAAAAAGCCTGGTGGGCATTTTTAGCATCAGAACCTGAAGAAAACTAAAAAATTTCTTTTTCTTTTTTTCTTTTTTATTTAATAGAAAGTTTTATGAAGTAAATGATTAAGAAGTATATATGAATAAAGTCATTGATTATGAAGGAATTTCAAAAGGCTTTGAAGAAGTTATGAAAATTACAGGAATAGATAGAAAAAGTTTAGTTGTAGCATATAGAAAAAGTTTAATTGATTATCAAAATTCTGGAATGCCTAAAGAAGATGCAATGATTTATGCTTTTTGTGATTCAACTTTTGATTTTATTTTGAATTCTTCTTATAACTTTTTAAATAAACGAAAGATTTAAAAAAGAAAATAAATATAAAAAACGATGGTAAAGAATGTCGCATATGACGATGATGAGTGGGAAGACGATAAAGAAGATGAAGATGAAGAGAAAGAAGACAAAGATGATGATTTCAGCGAAGAAGACTATTAAGTAGTTTATCTAGCAAAGATTTTTCTTTTACTTTTATTTTTTTATTTGGCAATTGATAAATTTATAAAATTGTAATGTTATAAATAATGATGGATTGGAAAAAAGTTTTGAGCATTCTAGCATTTTTGTTCATTATAGGCTTGCTTTTATTATATTGGTATTTTCCCTCTGTGCCTTCAGATTATTCTATTAATAAAAATTCTAATTTTAGTAAAGAGCCAATTAATTCAAGCTTTAATTCAAGTTTAATGCAATTTTATGAAAATATGAGATTTCCTTTAGAAAATATTTCTTATTCAATTGAAAATACTTGTAATTTGCAAAAAAAAGCAGATATGGAAAGAGCATTTGAAATTATTGAAGAAAAAACATCTCTTAATTTTTATAGTTCAAATCAAGGACAAATACATATTTTTTGTGAGGATAGAAATAAAATAGATTCAGAAGGTTTGTTTGTTGCTGGAGAAGGAGGACCTGCAAATATTACTCTTGGAAAATATTTCAGTGTAATTGAAAATGGACAGATTTTACTTATAAAAAGTTCAGAGTGTCCAAACCCGAATATTGCAATACATGAATTACTTCATGTTTTAGGATTTCAACATTCAGATAATTCAAATAATATTATGTATCCTGTTAGCGAATGTGATCAAATTATCAGCGATGATATTTTAATTAAAATACAGGAATTATATTCTTATCCAAGTCTTCCGGATTTGGAATTTGAAGGGGTTTCTGTTAGCATAAAAAACAGAATGTTAGACTTTAACTATAGTATTAGAAATGAAGGATTGATTAAATCTGAAAATTTTGTGGTTGGAGTTTATGTTAATGATAAAAAAATTAAAGAAATTGAAACTGAAGGGTTGGAAATGGGTTATGGACAAAAAGTCAGTGTAGAAAATTTCTTATTAAGTCAAATGAAAATAGATGAAATCAAGTTTGTGATTGAAGGGGATTTTGAAGAGTTAAATAAAAAAAATAATGAGATTACTTTGAATGTAACAAAATAATCTCAATCATCTAAAACATTCATAAAATCTTCGTCAAAATCTTCTTCTTCTGAAGCGATTTCTTGTTCTTCATAGTTATCTTCATCAATCATCTTGTTGTAGGGAGATTCTCCCTGTACCTCATTTTTATATTTTTAGAATAACTCTTGTCCTTTTTAAAATCTTCTATTCAAAAAAATACATGTTTTTACGAGGACAAAGTTTAAAAACAGAAAGAAGTTTGTAAATGATATCTAAAATAAAGTATTCTAAGAATTTTCCTTTAAACAAATTATTTTTTTAATTAAAAAGTAAATTTATCTGAATTTCCTCGAATAAATTTCATATTATCAATGAATTTTTTTACTTCTGGAGAAACACTTTGTTCAGTATAAATATCATAAGTTCCATTTACTCCGTAAATTTTCATTAAATCATTTTCAATATCGAACATAAATGTATTTATATGTTTTCCGTCAGTATAAATTGGTTCATGTAAATGAGATTGCCATAAAATTGGATTTTTAAAAACCATTTGAAAAACTTGATCTGTTTGTGCAACTAATTCTAAAGCTTTTTTATTGATTTTTGATTTTCCTTCAATATCTGCATTTTTATATTCGTTTGTCATTTTTTATATAAAAATTAATTTTGTACAATCAAGACCTTTTTCTTTTGAAAATTCTTCTATCTTTTCTTCTAAAGAAGAAACATCGCAATTTTCAAAATTATTTTCAACATCATTTATGAATTCTGCATAAGTAATGTAATTCATTTTTCCAAAAATTTTCCCTAAAAAACTGTTTGGATAAATTATTTTCATTTCTCCTGTTAATAAGTATCCTTTTCCTAAACAAGATTCTCTAGCAGAGATCATTGCACCTAAGTCACTTTTAAGTATTAATGTTTTTACTTCATTCCCTACTTTTATTTCTGGAAAGATATATGCCTTTAATTCAGGTTTTGTCATATTTTTTTAATATTCTTATTATTTATAAATCTTTCTAAAAAGTACTATTATTCAGTTAATACAGATTAAATTATTTTATTTTTTTTATCCTTTCTATAATATCCATTCCTGTTTCTGGTCCAAAAGTATCAAATACATTTCTTATATAATCTTCACTTGAATTATCTCTTGTAACAATAATTCCTGCGCAAATATCATCGTCTAATTGTCTTATAGGGTCATTTGGACTAAATTCAATTTTTTGTTTTACCTTTTGCATTGCTCCTATTAAACCAGTCATTGGACCATCAATTCCTTGATCAGAGTCGTCATATAATTTACCAGCTAAAGCTTCATGAGCTTCAACTATTTTTCCTTGTTCTCTTAATATTCCAGCAACTCTAACTCGGTAATCACTATCTGATTCTTTTGAACATCTTTCTATTCCAAAATCTTTTCCATATCTTATTGCAAGAGCGTTTCTATCAAATTTTTCTTCTACCATGATATATTTGTAATTTTAGGGTTTTTAAATATTTATATTTAATTTGATAAACTTTTCACTCTTTTCTTGAGTTTCAAATAATTTTTTATTACAGATTCTGTTCGATTAGAAATATCAATTTTGCTTTTTGGATTCCAATAAGAAAGATATTTAATTTCATTGCTTGGCTTTGCTTTTCCATAAGCATCAACAAGAAATACTTTAACATGATTTCTTATTTCTTTTCCTCGGTGATTTATCCAAGCATTTCCGATATAACTAAATAAATAAAATATTTTTTTTGTTTTTAGAGTGGTTTCTTCTTCTAATTCTCTTATTGTGGCATCTTTTCTAGATTCTCCTTGATTTGCTCCACCTCCAGGCAAGGTGAATTTCTTTTTCTTTCCAGCAACGACGATAATTCCCTTAGGTGTTTCAACAATTGCTATTCCTTTTCTTCGTTTTATCATGATTTAATTAATTTTTTAAGAGGGTTTCTTCTTCCTTATATTTTTCACCTAAATCTATTTTTATCTTTCTAATACTCTCTTCTATACTATCTCTTAATATTTTTAAATTTCCTCTAACATATTCCCCCGAATTAATAATTGTAGTAACTTTTGTTTGCATAGCGTCAATATTTTTGAAATTATCTTCTATAGTATTTAATTCAGAGGAAATCTTTTCAAAGTTAACTTTATCTTCTGAACCTTTACTTTCCCTAAGAACAAAAAGTCTAGCTATACGATAAGCAAAATATAAATTATCTTCATCATAATAAGTTATAAGGTATTTATCACTTATTTTAATTGGACAAAGTTCTCTTGGCATTTCATCTCTTTTTGCAAAAATAAATATTCCAAAAGAAGCTTTTCTATTTTGTATTGCATCATTTATCTCATCTATTGTTTTTTTAGAAGAATAACCTGAACTATCTTTACATTCAATAATAATACTCTTTTTATTTTCAAGTTCTATTGAAATATCTCCTTTCTTACTTTCTGTACCTAATTTATCTCCAGTCATATTAATAGTGTTTTCATAATAACTTGCTAATGTCTGAAGATTTCTATAAACTTCTTCTTCAAACTCAAATCCTTTTGCAGTTCCTTTTTGTTTTTCAATATTAATGGCACTTTCTTTTAATACTTGGTCTCTAATATCTTTTATTTCTTTATCTCTAATTTCATTTAATCTTTCTAATATTTGTTCTTTAAGTTGCCTAGTGGGTGAATCTTTTTTATTAGGATCAAGTAATTCTTGTAATTTTTTTTCATCCATTTCAGAATTTTCTTTTAGTTCTTCAATTAAAAGAGATAATGCACTTTTTTTATTATCCATATTAAAGGTGTCATCAATTATCTTTCTTATTTGACCCTTGTCTTTATTGAAATATGAGTCAATTAATTCTTTCATTTGAAATAATGGGCTTTGAACATTATTCAAACTAAATGTTTTTTCAATTTTTTCATTAAGATTATCTGTTTGTTTTTCAAATAATTCTTTTGTTTTAGCTATAAAATTATTAAATTCCTTTTCAACAAAGTCTATATTTTCAGTTAAAACCATTTGTTTTAAACCAACACAACCAATAATCAGAGCTTTTGTTGTCCAATCTTCTAAATTTTCCTTATCTTTTAAAAAATTATAAGTATCTGGATTTGAAATTGTTAAATTTTCAATATGAACTTCTTCATTTTTCTTGTCAATGATGACTTTATTGCCTTTTTCCATTAAAAATCAAATATTAAACTTATATTTAAATCTTCTTAAAATTTTCTAAATTATTTTTTCCACTTAACTATCATAATTACTAATCCGGCAATAAAAATAAGTGCTCCAATTATATCAATGTCTATTCCCCATTGACCATATGTTAAAATATTCAAGAATTGAAAAGCTATTCCGATAAGCATTATAATAATACCAATTTTTCTTGTAAATTTGAATTTTGTTTTATGCTTTTCCATTTTAATAAAAAAATCCCTCCACCAAGAGTCGAACTTGGGATCTCCCGGGTTCTGCTTTCCAGGATTCTGGCTTATCAAGTTTCATTTAATTTCCATGACGGAATATCCACTCTAAACATGACGTTAGTCCATCTTTAAAGGAGGTTGAACGTCAAGGAACCTTGGTTCCTTAAGTCTACAGCCAGGCGCTCTAACCACTGAGCTATGGAGGGATTCATACTTAATATCCCGTATATATGATTTCTCATCTATAGAGGGGATTCACACTTAATATCCCGTATATATGATTTCTCATCTATAGAGGGATTGTAAAATTAAGACATAAAAAGAATTTTTAAAGTTATTGTTTAATTTTATTTTATTAGATTAATAATCAACAGGAATATATCTCTCAGATCCAGTTCTTAGTCCATCTTTACTTATAGAAACTTCTTTGATATAAGGCAAATCCATTACTCTTTTCATTAGATTTAAAGCATTTTCATAATTATCTATAACTGCAACATTTTGGTACTCCGCTGGAAGACCTTTATATATTTTTAAAAAACCAATATTTTCAAAAATAATTGATTCTAATCTTCCCTTTTTAATTTCATCATTAAATTCCTTATTATTATAAGCGCTTTCTGCTAGAGTTATTTTAACAGCGTATTGTCCGTTGTATTTTTCTGAATTTGACATTTTATTAAAGAATATTTAGAATTTATAAATTTTATTGTGATTTAAGCATAACTAAAATAATAAAAATTATTTTCAAATCTGTATTTTAGTTCTTTGTCATATTTATCCTTGAAAGAATCACATAAATTCTTTGCATTTTGTTCATCCTCGGGATTTCCAGTATGAAAAACTTCTTCAACTTCTTGAGAAGACAATATTCTATTCATATTTATTAAAAGATAATTTTTGTAAGTAGAATAATTTCTATTTCCAAGCAATCCCTGATTTTTTTCTAAATTTTTTACCATATTTTAATTTAAAAATTTAAATTTATAAAAATTATTGCGATAATTAAGCATAACTAAAATAGCAAATTCCTTTTCTAAATGAATATTTTAATTCTTTGTCATATCTTTCTTTAAACAAATTACATAATTCTTTTATATGTGCTTCATTATTCTTTCCCATTATATAAGGAAGTTCTTTTAATTGAGGTTGCGATTCTAAAGTATCATGTATCCCGATTATTGTGAATTGCTTAAAGCTTTCATTAAACTCTTCACCAAAAATAGGCTTTTCTAAAGTTTTTACCATAATTATGAGTTAACAATTCAATTTATAAAGATTTATATTTTTTAGAATAAACTTATTCGTCTTTCATATCAGCAGCTTCTGCAACAAAGTAAGCTCTGTTTGATGCTACTTCTTTGATTTTTCCGTCTTTCTCGAATATGGCTGTTGTTGGAGGTAATGCAAATCTACCTAAAACTCCAATCTTTGATGAATAAATTATGTAATTAATTACTCTTGATTCTCCTTTTTCTAATTTGTCAAAGTTCCATTGTAATAATCTCTTTGAAGCATCCATTTTTGTTGGAGCGTTTCCTAAGAATTTTTCATAAAGCTTTACTAAAGGAGGCAATCTTTCCATAACATTAACTTTTTCAATGTATTTTTTAGCATGAATATTTACAGTTACCTTTAATGCAAATTCTCCGCCTTTTGCTCTCACGAATGAAATGTGTTTCTTTAATACAAGATATCTATTCACAGATTTTTTAGTGAAAACAACAATCACGATTATTAATATAATAACCAAGAATGGAATTATCCAATTTGTTCGAACAATTATTTGTTGTGTCTCACCTGGTTTTATTTCTTGAAGCCAGCTATAATAAATTTTTCCACCTTGTCTTGTAACAGAAGTTGGTTCTGGACTAAAACTTGTGAAAAGTCTTGAAAAAACATTTTTCTTTATTGTTGTTTCTGTTGTAACAATTACATTTCCTTCATTTGTCTTTTCAATTATTTTTTTATCGATAATAAAACCATATTCTCTTTTTGAAGAAGTTAAAATATCTTTTTCAACAAATTCAATAGGAGCTTGAGCTTCAGCAGTTATACCATTGTAATTTATTGTTGCAGTTACAGTATAAAATCCAGCCATTAATTCTTTGAAATCATCTTTATTTAATTCAACTGTAAATGTTTTTTTCTCTTTATAATTTAAAGAAACTTTTTCCTCGAAATCAAAAAATGAAGATTTGAAATTAACATTCACGTCTTCAAAATTGTAATCTATTTTATTATATAAATAAACTTGCATTGTTTTTGTCTCAGGATCAATATTCTGAGAACCAATTTCAAATGCATCTTCTAAATTTACTACATTCACTGTAATTTGTTTGCTTATTTCAGATTTGTCTAATGCTTGAATAACCAAATCAAATGTTGAATAACCTAAATCTGTATTTGAACTAGGATAAATTTTTAATTGAACATCTTTTGTTTCACCATGATTTATTGTAATTCTTCCAGAAGGTTCCAAGCCTAAACCAAAAAAAGTGTAAAAAAGAAAACTGTTTGAAGGTCCGTTATTTGTAATTCTTAAATTAATTATTGCAGGTTGATTTAAATCCACAATCATTACTTCGTTTGAAGGTTGTTTTTCAATTGTTAAATCTATTGGTGTAACAAATGGAATTATTAATAACGCTAGAACAAAAACAAACATCAAATTTCTCTTTTTCATGTTAAAGAAAATGAATTTTAGATATTTAAACATTTCTATGGAAAATTTTTAGAGATTTTTAGAAAATTATTTAATCTTTTCATTTAAAACTATTTGAACTTCTTATTTCATCCCAATCTGTAGTGCATCCTTTAAACCCGTTATTTTCAGAGGATTTAAGAAAATTTGGATTAACACTGCCTTTGACGAATTCTTTTAAATTTTTAAAAATTTCTTCAAATAGTTTTAAATCTTTATGGTATATGTCGTATATTGGACAAATTTTATTTTCTGAAAATCCAGAAGTTGAAAATCTATCGCAGAATTCTTTAAAAGTTTCATGAAATCTTAAATCATAAGAAGCATAATCTTTATACATTAAACAGTCTTCTCTTAGAGAACAACCTATTTCTTCTTTTGGAAAAACCCTATTTCCATGAATTTCTCCAATTTCAAGAGGCATACTTTTTGGTTGATAACCTTTTCCAGATATTTCTAGAAAATTAGAATCTTGTGAAGGTTTTTTCTTAACCATATTTTATTAATTTAAATTTAGTTTAAAAAGATTATTGCACTTCAGAATCAGACATATAATAATCAAAAACAATGTTTTCCAAATCTTCTGAAAAAGGTTTGTCGTTGTTCTCGTCATAAATTAATCTTTCAAATCTCTTAGGTTCCTTTTTCTTTAAATTGTAAAAATAACTTTGATAATCAAAATTTCTTATTTTTAATTGAAATTCATCAATTTGTTTAAGAACTTCTTTTGTTACTTCTTGATATGATTGCATACAAAGAATTACTAAACTTTCTTTATAAAAATTGTTGTGATTGATTTTATTTTTAAAATAAAAAAATATATAAACTAAACAAAAATCAGTATATAACTTAAATGAAAATAAGAAAATCATGGAAGAAAAAACAAAAAAAGAGTGTTCAAAATTAAAAAAAATTTTAAGAGGCATATACCATCCTGAAGGAATTCAGCTTCTTATTAAAGATTCACTTAAAAGAAAAAAATATGCCTCTGAAAAAATTGAGGATATCTCAGAAATTGGGGAACATCTGGACAATGTAAAATATATTTTTTATGGAGCAACAACCTTCTTATTGGTATATTACGAATTTTTTAAATAATAATTTAATGTCTTCCTTCTAAATCAAGGTATGCTTTTGCTTGTCCTAAGAATTCATCACATGCAGTTGCAACTTTTCCTTCAAATGTACTAATTCTGTCTGTAATTACCCATTTTTCATAAATTGCTCTTAAGAATTTTCTATATGCTGTTGTTTCAAATTTCCCATCATAGTCTCGAACAAGAATTCCTTTGATTGAAACTTCAACGCTTCCTTTGTTTGATTTTAACTTTACTCCGTCTTGATTCATCTCAACATCAACTAAACCAAGAATTCTGAATTTTACTTTTACATCTATTTTAAAATAATCAGTATATTTTTTAGAACCTTCCCATTCAACGTCAATATCTTTGGAGTTTCCTTTTATTTTTTCCGAATATTTTGATTCAACTAAATCCAAACCTGTTTCTTGACTTAGCCATTCATAACAAAATTTATAAAAATCTTTGAATGAAAAAACGCCATCATACTTTACCTTACTCGAATAAATGTCTTGTTTTTCCGCCATCTTTTATGTATTTAAGACAAAAATATTATTTAAATATTCTTCGGATTTGGAAAAATTTATAAATAGTTTGGAATTTGGGTTTTATTAGTGAGATACAATCCTAATATAGATTAATTTCATTACAACAATCTTTAAATAATTACAGAATTATCTTAAAACATGGTGAAAAGTCCTGATTTATTTTCTGAAGATATTTCTAGAATGATTGGTAGAGATGCACAACGAAATAATATTCTAGCTGCAAAAATGGTTGCAGACATAGTCAAAACAACTTTAGGTCCAAAGGGAATGGACAAAATGCTGGTTTCTCCTACTAATGATATTATTATCACAAATGATGGCGTGACAATTTTAGATGAAATGCAAATTGAACATCCTGCTGCAAAAATGATGGTTGAAATTGCTAAAACTCAAGAAAATGAAGTTGGAGATGGAACAACAACTGCAGTTATGCTCGCTGGAAAACTTTTGGAAAATGCAGAAAAACTTTTGGATTCAAAAATTCATCCAACAACAATTACTAAAGGTTATAATATTGCGCACGAAAAAGCTCAAGAAATTTTGAGAGATATTTCTTTAGAAATAAGTCCTGAAAACGACGCTGTTTTAAAACAAATTGCAATGACTGCTATGACTGGAAAAGGTGCAGAAAATTCCAAGGAAAAATTTGCAGAAATTATTGTCGAGGCTGTTAAAATGATTTCAGAAAATGGAAAGGTTGATTTGAATAATATTAAAATTGAAAAAATTATGGGAAATGGAATTAAAGATAGTGAATTAGTGAAAGGAATTGTTTTAGATAAAGAAAGAATTTCTCAAGAAATGCCGAAGATGATTAATAATGCAAAAATTGCTTTGATTGATTTTCCTTTAGAAATAAAAAATCCAGAAATAGATACAAAAATTTCAATTTCAACTCCTCAGCAATTGCAAGATTTTATCGAAGAAGAAGAAAATTCAATCAGAACTATGGTTGAAAAAATTTTAGTTACAAATGCAAATGTTTTGTTTTGTCAAAAAGGCATTGATGATTTTGCAAGTTATTTACTTTCTAAAGAAGGCGTTTATGCTTGTCGAAGAGTTTCAAAAAGTGACATGGAAAAATTAGCAAAAGCTACGAGTGGAAAAATTGTTAGTAATTTAAATGAATTATCGTCTAGGGATTTGGGTGAAGCAGATGTTGTTGAACAAATTAAAACGAAAAATGAAACTTTTAGTTATATTAAAGGATGCAAAAATCCAAAAGCTGTGACAATTCTTGTTCACGGCGGAACAGAACATGTTATTGATGAAATTGAAAGAGCAATTATCGACGGGTTGGGTGATGTTGCTTCTGCAGTTGAAACTCGTTTAGTTGTTCCAGGAGGAGGAGCAATTGAAATTGAATTATCAAGAAGATTAAAAGAATTTTCTCAAATGTTTCATGGAAGAGAACAATTAGCAATTTTTGAATTTGCAAATGCACTTGAATTTATTCCAATTACTCTAGCTGAAAATGCAGGACTTGATCCAATAGATATTTTAACTCAATTAAAAGCAAAACACGACGCAGGAGAAATGAATTTTGGATTAAATTTATTTACAAATTCTATCGAGAACGCTTTGGGAGCAAAAATCATTGAACCATACAAAGTAAAAAGCCAAGCCTTGACTTCTGCTAGTGAAGTTGCAATTATGATTTTAAGAATCGACGATGTTATTGCTTCAAAACCCAGTAAAAAAGGAAATATGAATCGTTCTGATTTTGGAAAAGGATTTGATATTGGAGGATTGGAATAATGAAATTAGAAGAAATCAAATTTGGATATATTGATAGAAATGCAAATCCAAAAATTACAAAATTTGATAAAAAAAATTTAAAAAAAGAAGATAAATTTATACAAATAAAAATTGAAGAAAATGAATATATCTTTGTTGGAGATCTTTATCATAGAAGAATTTTAAAAGAAGCTTTAGAATTTTTTGGAATAGAATATAAAACAAAATTTAATAGAATGCATCAAGAAATGCCTTTAGGAATTGGAAATTCTTATCAAATAATTGGTGCTGGAAAAATAAAACTTTCAAATGAAAAATTAAAGTTTTATGATGCTAGTTCAGATTATTTTGATTTAGTTAAGGGTGCAAATAAGCGAAATTTAGAAGATTTTTTTGGAAAAGTAAATGTGATTGACGAAAATGTTCTAGAATATCCTTCTTTTTTAGTAAATTTTAATATTTAAATCACAATAATACTTATAAATAGCTCTTTACAAAAAAAATTATGGAATTAGAAGATAAATCCCAATTTGAACATAATTTTTTAGGTTTTGACATTAATGAACTGAGTCAGGATTTTATACAAATTTATATAAATAATTGTCCTTATTTTCAGTTTATACGAAGAGAATCTATGGGTAGCGCAAAACATTCAGAAGCACTTGAAAAAATACTTGAAAAATTCAAAGTAAATTACAATAAAATAAGAATACATGGAAAAATGGTTCCTGAAAAAAATAAAGATGGCGAATATCAACTTGTAGGTGCTGGAAAGTGTTTTAAGATGGTTGATTATTTTGAATTTATTGGAAATAGCTCAGTTTATAATTGCGAACCAAACAAAAAACATTTTGATGAAACTAAAAAACCAGAAGGAATAAAATTTATTTGCCCAAAAGGTTGAAATAAATAAAATTAAAAACCAATTTTTCTAAAATAAAATATGAATTATCACATCATCCTAACAGAAAGATGCAATCTTAAATGTAAATATTGTTATGAAAAATCTATGAATGAATTTGATAATGGATTACAAAAAAAATGGGATTATGATAATACTGTTCCTTTTGATTCTGAAGTTAAACCTGAAAATCTTAAAAATTTTTTAAAACCAGGAGATAGATTGATTTTTTATGGAGGAGAACCTTTGATTATGCTTGAAAAAATAAAAGAAATTATGGATTTTCTCAAGAATTCTAAAATTAAATTTTGTATTCAAACAAATGGCATGCTCTTGAATTTAATTCCAAAAGAATATTTAATAAAATTCGAAAAAATATTAATTTCTATTGATGGAGATGAAAAAACAGATAATGAGAATAAAGGAAAAATACATTATAATCAAGTTCTAAAAAATTTGCAAATAATTAGAGAAAATGGGTTTAAAGGAGAAATTGTTGCAAGAATGGTAATTTCTCCACCAAAATCTTTTGATGTTTACAATCAAGTTTTACATCTCGTGAATTTAATAAAAAAAAGATATTTAGATTCGATTCATTGGCAGATAGACGCAGGATTTTATAAAAATGATTTTAACGAAAAAGAATTTTCAAATTTTGTTAATAAATATAATCATGAAATTACTAGATTAATTAATTGGTGGATTAAAGAAATAAAAAACGGAAAAATTTGGAAATTATATCCTTTTTTAGGCATTCTAAATAGATTAATGAAATGGGATAAAGAAACTAAAATTCATTGTGGAGCAGGTTATGCGAATTATACTATAACTACTTCTGGAAAAATTTCTGCTTGTCCAATTTTAAATTCAGTTAAAAACTTTTATTGTGGAGATTTGAACACACCTAAAGAAAAACTTAGGAAAATTTATTGTGAAGGAAATTGTTTGAATTGTAACTTCTCAAAAATTTGTGGAGGAAGATGTTTATATTGGAATTATTCTCGACTTTGGCCAAAAAAAGGGGATGAACTAATTTGTAAAACAATAAAGCATTTAATAAAAATTCTCGAGGACAAAATTCCAGAAATAGAAAAAATAATTCAAAAAAATATTTTTTCAGAAAAAGACTTTAAATATGAAAAATATTTTGGCCCAGAAATTATACCCTAGTATAGTTATCTTTATAAGTAGAATTGATAGTTTATTTTTATGGATTTAGAAAAAATAAAGGAAATTCCAGAAGAAAAATTAACAAAAATCTTGAGAGAAATAGACGAGAAAGTAACTGAAGCTATAGCAGAACAAGCACTTTATGCCGAAGGTTGGAGAGATAGTTTATCAGAAGAAAGTTTAGATTTTTCTAAAGAATTTGATTTTTATAAACTAACAAATGCCGAAGCCCACCAAAAAATAATAGAAATAAAACAATATATTCGAAATGGATCAAAGTAAAGAAAATAACTTAGATAACCTAATAATTTTGAAAAAAAGATTAGATGAAATTTTTATAGAAGGAGACGAACTTTCAAATTGGAAACCTGGTTTGTCGCCAGAACAAAGAAAGATTGTTGAAATTTATGGTTGGGAAGACTTAAATAAATATAATTTATATTCTGAAATTTCAAAAGAAATCTTAAAAGGACTCAAGCAAAAACATCCTTAAAATTTTTTTCTATTTGTTTTTCTACAAGCTCTTCAGAAGTTTTCCATATTTCTGAAATTTTTTTTATTGATTCTTTAATAAATGCAGACTGATTTTTCGTTTCCTTGTAAGGAGACAAAAACGGCGAATCAGTTTCTGTCAAAACTTTTTCTTTTGGAATTTCTAAAATCATCTTTTGAAAATGTTCACTTCTTACAATATTTGTTGGAATTGAAAAATAGCATCCTAATTCCACTGCTTTTTTGACTAAATTAAAATTTCCTGAAAAACAATGCAAAATTATTTTTAATGAAGAATATTCTTTTAAGATTTCCAAAACCTCTTTTTCTGCTTTTCTTGAATGTACTATCACTGGTAATCCATTCTCTCTTGCAATATTCAATTGAAATTTTAAAACTGATTCTTGAACTTTTTTATCTTTTCCTTCTTGAAAGTCCATACCAATTTCACCAATTGCAGTGATTGAATTTTTGTGTTTTTCAAAAAAATCTTTGAAATTAAATAAATCATGTCTTGTAATCTTATCAGAAGGATATATTCCAATTGCCAATCGAACAATATCATAATTCTTCGCAATTTCAAGATTTTTTATACAAGAAATTAAATCAACTGAATTTGTAATTACGCTTGAAACATTTTCTTTCTCTGCATTTTTTATTAAATCAACTAATTCCTCTTTCTTAAAAAAATCTAAATGTGCATGAACATCGTATTTCATTTTAAATTAATGAAGCATAAAGCACACACCCTAAAATAATTAATGATAAAATTATGCTTTTCCAATTTAATTTTTCTTTTAAGAAAATTACAGATGAAAAATAAATTAAAATTGGTCCTAACATCAACATTAAAGTTGTTGAAACAACTCCAATTTCAAGATATCCATAATAAAGAATTATTCTATATACTATCCAGATTATAGCGATTAAAAATATTTTAAGATTTAAACCACTATTTCCTTTTTGGAATAATTTTGGTCTAAAAACTATAAACGTTAATATTCCAATTAAAATGCATCTTACAAAATAAAAAGTAATTGCAGAATAATAATCTAAAACTAGCCTTGATAAAACTAATTCTAACGCAAATAATAAACTACCAAAAAGTGCAGCTAAAGATGCGGAACTAAATTGTAAATGATGTTTTTTAATATGAGCGAATACTAGGGCAACACCTGCAATTAACGCCGGAATTAATATTGAAGTCTTTGTTTCAAATATTGTTAATCCAATCAAACTAAATATAATTGAAAATAAAATAACAAAAAGAGGTTCAGTAATTCTTATTGGTTCTAATTTTGTTAAGGTTTCCTTTTTCAAAGAATAAAAAGTTAAGATATTTGCAAAAAAAGAAATTACAACAATAGCAAGCATTAAAAGAATGTTTTTTAATTGAAACGCTTCTGGTTTTGCATTCCAGAAAAAAAACACTAATGGAAGTAAAATTATAGAAATTGATAAAAAACTAAAAGTTTGAAAATGTTTTATGTTTACTTTTTTCTTTTTTAATAGGAATCTTTCAGCAACTGTTCCAGCAGCTAACGCAATTGCAGAAATTATAGGAATCCACATATTATCACCTTTTAAATATAAGAAAACTATCTTTAAAAACTCTTTTTATTCTTAAAACCTGAATTAGATAAACTTATAAATATTTTTTGACAAATATATCTATGGTAAAAAAAGAGGAGTCTTCTTTAAACTTAAAAGAGAGAAATATTAGTTTGGTTTTAGATTCCTATGAAGATATATTTTCTAGTTTTGATCCGAGACTACCTGATTCTAGAGCTATTTCAGATGATTTTCTTTCTGAATGTAAAAGAGCGACGTTGGACAAAGGAGAAGATTTAGAATTAAGGTTATTTATACCTAAAATTAAAAGAAGTTATCTTGAAGAAGTTAAAATAAAAAAGAGATTAAAAGAACATTTTTTAAAACATCATAAAGAAAAAGAAAAAGAGAGAAAAAAAGTAAGATATAGTGGTTTAATTTGGTTTTTTTTAGGAGTTTTAATTATGTCGTTAGAAACATTTTTTATAAAATATCGTGAAGGATGGATTATTGAATTTTTAATAATTATTTCTACTCCTGCAAGTTGGTTCTTTTTTTGGGAAGGACTTGATAAAATATTTATTACTTCAAAAGAAAATAAAATTGATTATGATTTTTATAAAAAAATGCATAAATCAGAAATTTCTTTTTTTGAATATTAATTTTAATAAAAATAAATTTCTTCTTAAAAGCAAATTACTTATTCAAAATAAAAAGATTATTAAAATAAGATATATACTCTTTTTTGTGCGTGAGTAGTTCAGTGGTTAGAATATTTCGTTGCCAACGAAGTGACCCGGGTCCGAATCCCGGCTCGCGCATTCTGTAAGGAAACGAGGTTTCCTTTTCTCTCGATTTCGTACGGGAAATTAAACTTTTAAATTACTCCTATCACGACATCGTTCGTGTTCAACCTTCCTCAAACACTGAACATCAACTTCAGAATTGCCTCCTACGAAGTTGCAATTAAAAATTAAAAAAACAAAAATAATAAAACAAAAACCTTTTTAACTGCAATTTATCTTTAGATTTTATATTTACACAGGCCCGTTAGTCTAATGGCAGAACACTTCGTTTACACCGAAGAAGCGGAGGTCCGATTCCTCTACGGGCCATTTTAACATTTTTAATCTTATTTTTGAGTATAACAATCTTTAAAAAAAGCTTCTTTTATTTATTTTAAAATGAAACTCTTTGAAGATGAACTTACCAAATTATATCATTATGGTCTTAACTTTGCATTTCAACAAAACAACAACTACCTTAAAAGAGAAGATATTGAAGATATTGTGAGCGATTCCATGCTTGCATTATTAGAAAATTATGAAAATAAAAAATTTAAACATTTTAACATAAGATCCACAGAAACATATTTTATAAGTATTGTCAAGATTAAAATTTTTCAAAGAAACTTAAAACTTTCAAAAGAAGCCAAAAAGTTAAAAGAATGGTTATTAACTCAAGAAAAATATGAACCTCATGATTTTTTTTATTCAGAAGAAACAAAAAAACAAAAAGATTTAGGAGAATTTTTAATAGGTCTTTCAGGGGGACCGAAGTCAAGAAAAATCCTTTATGAATATTTTTTCGAAAAAAAACCTCAAATAAAAATAGCTCAGGAAATGGGGCTTGGAAAAATAGATGTTAAAAATCGTGTTTGCATTGCAAAAAAATTAATCAAAAAGAAAATAAAAAAAAGCAATTCGTTAAAAAGAGAATTAATCGAAATATTAAAAAAACAAAAAAATTATAATGAAAATTTTGAAAGGATTTTTAATGAATTATAAAGAAAAAATTTAATCCTCTGGGAGTAACAAGCTTTATAAATACAAATTAACAATTTTAATTATGACAGACCAAGATTCTGAAAATATTCCTGGAATGGAAATTGATAATAAATATAAAAAACCAGAAATTGACAATAACGCTGAACAAGCAAAAAAACAATTTGAAAAAACCAAAAAAGAACTAGATAAAATAAAAAATTTCATTATTAAAAAATATAAATTTGTTCAATCTATAAGTATTTTACCTCCTCAATCAATTAAATTCTTTATCGAAGAAGAAGAAGCTCCAAAAGAATCTGAAAAATATGTTCATATTAATATAATCATTCCTGATGAAAAGGAAAAAGAAGCCCAAAAAATACAAAAAGAAATAGTTAAGGAAATTGAAAAAACAAAAGAAAAAGTTTGGTTGCACATAAGAACTCCGAAGGAAATCTGGGAAATTTGCATGGACCAAAAATTTGAAATTAGTTCTGCAATTTTTATGTCTTTTCCATTATATGATAAAGGATTTTTAGAAGCAATGAGAGTTGCAGAAATTCACAAATCACTTGTTTTACAAAAATTTGACAGATATGTTGTTAGTTATGTTTTAGGAGGAAGTTTAGTAAGAGGAGATGCAATGAAAACTTCTGATTTAGATGTGTTTATTATTATCAATGATACAGATGTTAAAAGAATGTCAAGACTAGAACTTTTGGAAAGATTAAGAGGAATGATTTATAGATATGTTGCAGAAGCGGGTTCATTGGCTGGCTCAAAAACAAAATTAGAACCCCAAATTTATTTATTGACTGATTTTTGGGATGCAGTTAAAGACGCACACCCTGTTATGTTTACTTTTATTCGTGACGGTGTTCCTATTTATGATAGAGGAACTTTCATGCCTTGGAAAGCTTTGCTGAGAAAAGGAAAATTAAAACCAAGTCCAGAAGCAATAGATATGTTTATGTCGATGGGTGACGAAGTAATTCCTAGAAGCAAAAGAGTTATGTTATCAGAAGTTTTCACAAATATTTTTTGGGGAGTAACGACACCTGCTCAAGCAGTAGTGATGCTTAACGGATGCCCGCCACCAAATGCAAAGAAAGAACTAGTTCGTGAATTCAAAAAGGAATTTCTTGAAACAAAAATGATTGAAAAAAAATATGTAGATTTCTTAGAAAAAGTAATTGAAACATGGAGAGATTATGAACATGAAAAAATAAAAGAAATTAAAGGTGAGGAAATTGACAAGCTTTTGAAAGAGACTGAAGATTTTTTGAAAAGATTAAAAGAATTGAGAATACAAATTGAGAAAAAATTCCAAGAAAAAACAATTGAACAAATTTACGCAGATACTTTTGAATTAATCAAAATCATAGTCGGTAAAAAATCACAAGAGCAAACAATTAATGATTTTGAAAAGAACTTTGTCAAGAAAGGAAAATTTTCTCCTCAGGATTTAAGAATTTTAAGAGAAATTGTTTCAGCTAGAAATGAATTCAAGAAGGGAAAATCAGATAGTCATAAAATTGATAGAGCAAGAAAAGATGGGGAAATTTTGATTAACAATTTGGTTGAATATTCTCAAAGATGTGATTTAGTTTCTATTGAAAAGGGCAGAATGAAATTAAAATTAAAAGATAAAGTTATAGAAATTATTAGTTCTGGTGGAAAAACTTTTGTTTTTGATGCTGGAACTGTGAAAAAAATCACAAACAAAATTGAAGAATCATCAATGGAAGAAGTTGAACAATCTATTAAAGATCAAAAAGAAAAGAAAAACATTGAAATTAACCTTAAAGTTTTTGAAATTCTAAAAAAAGAGTTTGGTGACTTTGAAATTCTGATTTAATTTATTCATCCTTTTCAATGCAATAATACTTATAAACAATTAATCAAAGTATTTTTATGGTAAAATATCTTTGTGAAGTTTGTGAAACAAGGTATCCTACAGAAAAAGAAGCAAAAGATTGCGAAGAGAAACCCTTAATTGGACCAGAAGTCAAATCAGGGTTAGTGCTAGAAATTACAAATCCAAAAAACTATTTTTTATTCTTTTCTCAAAAAGGATTCAAAAATCATGAAAGAACTTATGAAACATATTCTTTTGGATTAGAAGAAGGAAAGCTTTGGTATTGTATAGATGGTATTTCTTCAGGCTCTGAAATAGATGATTGTGTCAAAAAGGGTTTATATAAAAAAGTCTCAGATGAACAACTTAATAAAATTAATGAAATAGTTTTAGAAAAGTCCAGACTACAAACCACTCCTCTTATAGATTTTTTAGAAAGATTAAAATTAGAAAAGTTCCATAATGAATGTAATTTTCTTGATTAAATTTAACACAATAATATTTATAAACAAACAAATTCTAAATTTCAAATGATAGAAGATTTAGAAAAAAAGGTGGATAAAAACAGAGAGAATATAAAAATAAATAAACAGAATATTGTAAAAAATAAAAAAAGATTAGATAAACATGATGAAAAATTTGACAAATTAACTCAAGATTATCAAAAACTTGTCCAAGAAAATATTAAATTAAGAGCACAATTAAAAAATTATCCGCAATTAAAAGAGATAGTAACAGGATATGAAAATAAATTTAAAAAATATGATGAAACAATTAAAAAGATACAAGAACAAATGAAAGGACGTGATATAGGCGATGCTTGTTAATATGAAAGTTTATAAATTAATTTTAATATTCTCTTAAATGAACATACTAATTTTAATAATTGTCTCAACAATTATAGTTAGCTTGATTACTTTTGTAGGAATTTTTACATTGATTCTTAAAAAAAAGAATCTGAATAATTTTCTCAAAGTTTTAGTTTCACTTTCTGCAGGAGCGTTGATTGGAGGAGCATTTTTTCATTTAATTCCTGAAGCTTCGAATGACTTGACTTTAGAAAGAACAATGCTTTTTGTTTTAATTGGATTTGTTTTATTTTTCTTAATTGAAAAAGTTCTTCATTGGAGACACTGTCACAAAGGAAATTGTGAAGTTCATAGTTTTGCACACATTAGTTTATTTGGAGACGGAATTCACAATTTTATCGACGGTTTGCTAATTGCTTCAAGTTTCTTAGTTGATATTCATATTGGTTGGATAACAACTTTAGCAATAATAATTCATGAAGTTCCACAAGAATTTGGGGATTTTGGAGTTTTAGTTTATGGTGGATTTGAAAAAAGAAAAGCACTATTTTACAATTTTATATCTGGGCTTCTTGCTGTGCTCGGAGGAATTTTTGGATATTTAATATTTTCAATAACAGAATTTAATTTTGCATTCTTGCTTGCAATTGCAGCAGGAGGATTTTTGTATATTTCATCTTCTGATTTAATTCCTGAAATTCGAAAAGAAACATCTTTAAAAAAAGCATTAATTAATTTTTTAATATTCTTAGCAGGATTAGTTTTAATGTATTTTTTGAGGTTTGTGGGAATTTAAAAATTAATAATCGTCGCCATTTGCAATAATAATGCTTTCTAATCCTGAACTAGGAAAATGTAATTTCCTTATTTTCTCAGCAAGAATATAATATAATTTTTCTTTTGCTTTTTCATGATTTTTTTCTCCTAATGCCTTATGTATGTTCTTTAATACGTTTTCATTTGATAATCCTTTTGAACTTAAAACATTACATGAATCGAGCAAATCATCAAAAGTTTCATTCATAAAGTAAGACTCAAGAGACTGGAAATCAAGAGATGCATCTCCCCCAATACTCTCATATAATTTATTTGGATTTTTTGTATTTAAAAAAATATACTTAATAGCATTTCTGATTGCACCCTCATTACTCAAATCGCAGTCTATTTTTTTATAAATTGCTGCTAATTCATAAACTAAATTGTCTTCTTCATTTTTCATATTTAATTTTAAAAAGTTATATATTTAAAGATTTATGTTGTGATTTGGAATATAAATTTATTTATTATTCTCCTTTTATTTAAATTAATTTAAAGATAACCTTTATAAACTAATTTTATCAATTAACTAACATGACAACAGGAAAAGTAATTCAATTTCGAAGAGGAAGACATAATATTCATGAAAGGCATTTTTTAATTGAAATTCCAAGTGTAGATTCTAAAGAAAAAGCACAGAAATTCGTCGGAAAAGAAGTTCATTGGAAAAGTTCTGGAAAAAATGCTAAAATAATCAAAGGAAAAATCACTTCATCTCACGGAAATAAAGGTGTTGTTCGAGCGATTTTTGAAAAAGGGCTTCCTGGACAAGCAATCACAACAGAGGTAGAAATAAAATGAGTGAAACAAAATGCATTCTTTATGATATTTGCAATTATGCAATTCCTTTTGAAAAAGGTTTAGAAACTCCAGACAAAGAAAAACAAAGTTTTTATCTTACAAGATGTTTAAAAAATAAATGGGAAAAAGGTGGATGTCCACAAATGTCAATTAGTGGAGAAAGAACACATTTAACACAATTAAAAAATGAAATAATCAGAGAATAAAATGGGATTAAGAAAAGCAGCAGCATATTCAAAGAAAAAAGTTACACCTTATACTAGAAATTCAAAGAAAAAAAATAAGGCATTCATAAAAGCAGTTCCTGCTCAAAAAATTGTTAAATTTGAAATGGGAAATAGTAATCTTTTTCATTCTGGAAAATTACCACATGTTTTGAATGTTTATTCAGCTGAAAAAGTTCAAATAAGACATAATGCTCTTGAAGCATGCAGACAATTCATAAATAAAAAATTGGACAAAGATTTGGCTGGACAATATTTTTTCAAGGTTGTTACATATCCACATCATGTTCAAAGAGAAAATAAAATGTTGACTGGTGCAGGTGCTGATCGTATGCAAACAGGAATGCAATTATCTTTTGGAAAAGCAATTGGAAAAGCAGTTATTGCTCAAAAAGGAACAAAGATTTTTATAATTGCCGTCGGAACAGATAAAGGACTTGCAATTGCTAGAAAATCAATCCATCAAATAGACCCTAAACTTCCTGGAAAAATCAAAACAGAATACGAAAGATTTTCTGAATGATTTAATTATGTAAAAGTTGTTACTTTTAGTTAATGGTAACAAAACCGAAAGATTTATAAACTTTAATATTATTGATTTTTTATGAAAGAAAAAGACACATACACAGCAAATGAAGTTGAAGATATAGTTGTAAATGCTGTTAAATTAAATGATGCTTATACATCCCTTGTTAAATTATATAATGATCAAAATGCTAAAACCTTTAGAGAATATGAGAGGAAAAATATAAACAAATTAGTAAATCTATGTAATCAAAAACTACCGAAAAGTTTAATAACTAAATTAGGAATAAAAACAATTGAATAAAAAATAAAATGACAGAAAAAAAACCTGAACCAAAAAAAGAACCATCAATCCTTGAAAAAACTTTATTAAGAGAAGATTTTATGCAAATAGTCGGAGCTAATTTAGTAAAAGCAAATCCAAATGAATATGGTTCAAGAGGAGTAAATTACGTAGACCCGGTTTATAGTCAAGTTATGAATAGTGAAGCAGTTAATAATATAAGACTTAACGAATATCAAAAATCAAAACAAGAATATGAAGCTAGAGGAGTTTTTGGAGACCCGAGTTATTTATCAAACCCTGAAATTTCAAACCTTGTAATCAGACAAATTGATGAAGTTATGGAAAAATCTAGTTTAGGTGAACTTTATAGTGTTGTCAAAAAAATTGCACCAGGATTAGATTTTAAATTACCAGATAAATTAAAAGGACTTTCAAGAGAAGAAGTAATTAATAATGTAATTAAAAAAGGAGCAATAACTAAAGAAGGTGGTTTAGATGCTAAAAAATTAAGTCCAGAAGAACAAGATTACTTCGGATTTTACCAATTAATTTCAAATGCATACAAAGAAATTAGTGCTCTTAGTTTAATGAATTCAGGATTTTACTCAAGTATTAATGCAATGGGTAATCAACTTGGTGAAAAATATTTCCCAAAACCTAAAGAAAAAGAAAAGAAAAAAGAATAAAATGAAAAAAACAGAATATCAAATTATACCATCAGAAAATTCTATTGAATGTAAAATAGGAATTCCTTCTAGAAACATCGAAAGAATAATAAAAGGAATAATGGAACAAGAAAGATTTTGTGAACTTACTATACCCTCAGAAGATACTAGATATTTTTATGACCAAGTAAACGGCACAATGATAATAATTCCTAAACAAAATAAAGAAAGAATATTCATTGCAGGTCCAGAAAAAGAAAGAGCAGTTTCAAGATTGAATTCAATTCTTGAAAACCCAAATCCAAAATTAATTGATGCACCAAGACTTGTTAGAGTTGTGAAAAAAGAAGATGACTACAAAATTTATAATATTGAAAAAATTATAAAAGGAACATATAATCCTTTTTTTCATTGCATAGAAAAAGGAACATATAATAAAATTGAAAAAGAAAATAAAAAATTAAAATGAAAAAATTATTAAATCTTTTAACAATACCTATATTTACTTTTGGTTTATTTGGATGTAGAGATTCAAGTCAAGATTTTGAAAATGTAAAAGAGTATGATAATTACAAAGCAATTGCGAGTTTTGGTCCAGAAGGAAAAAAAATGTTTATATCAAATGGAAAAGATGACATATTTGCAGAAGGAGATTCAATGCACAAAACATTTTATTTACTTAGAATATATTTAAGTCCTGAAAGTGAATTAACAAAATATGCAAATGTAGATTCATTAAACAAAATTTATAACGAAGTTAAAGAAACTGGTGAAAAACATAATTAAAATTAAATATTTTCTTTAACAATCTTAACCATTTCTTCTAAGAATTCTTGTGCACGTTGTTGCCAAACATCAATTTCTGCACCTTTAACATCTTTCATTTCTCCATGTTCAATTTGTTTATGAAGAAACAATAAATCCCTATACCAAATAATGTATTTTGCTTTTAATCTTCCTGGATCAACAAAAGTTTCTTTTAAATTTCTTGCAATGTGCTCTGGGGAAGGTGGAATTACTCTTGCTGAAATTAATGCAGCGTGAGCAGAATCAACCATTGACCAATAAATTCCCTCGATTGCTCCTAATTCTGCACCCCTACTTCTTGCAAGATGAATTGGTGCTCTTTGTAAACAACTATAAATTGCTTCAGGTGTAGGTTTAATTTTACCCTCGATTAAAAGGTATTTTAATGGATTAAAAAAACCAGCTACATCAATCATTGCTTCGCCATATCTTAAAATATTTAAAACAATTGGATCACCTCTTAACAAATCTTCCCACCATGTTGAAAGTTTTACTGTGTTAATATGTAAATCTGCTGAATAAGGATTTGTTCTCAAAATTTTATCTAATTCTTCTCTATACCATGCAATTAATTCTTGGTCCCATTTTACAGAAGCATCGTCGAGGATTAGTATAATATCAATATCAGAACCAACATCAATTTTTTTCTTTGCAACAGAACCAAAAAGAACTATTGATTTTATTATTTTATCGAATGTTTTATATGCTTTAACAGCAAAATCCATTGCAATATCTTTTTCTGTTTTTAATTGCAGTGTGGGATATTTTTTTGCACCTTGTTTTCTTTTTTGCTCAACTTCTTGTTTATAATTTTCTTTAAGTTCTTCTGATTTTTTAGAAATTTCTGACTTAACAGAACTTTTTTTAGAAACTTTTTTTATTTTCATTCTACCTCTCTTTATATTATATATTTAATTGGCTTTTTAAATATTCTTGATTATTCTCTTCCGCCACCCATTCGTCCGCCAGTTCCGCCTCCGACAACTCCGCCAAATTCTGTAGGTAATCTTGAAAAAGTTGTTCCAAATGTTTCGTAATTTGTTTGAGGCAACCAGTTTCCGACTAAACCTTCTGAATATCCTTGATATAATCCAAGTGACTGATTCCATTGAGGTCCTGCTCCTGAAGTGTAAAAAGAAGAACCAAATGCCTCGAAAGTTTCTTTTATTGGAGGAGTTTGCATGTGTTGCCACCAATCTCCTGCTTCAATAATTTTTTTTGCTTCAAAACCTTTTTCACCAAGTTTACCCATCATTTCTTTTAATGGAACATTTCCCATTCCCATTGGTAATTCAGTGTGTTCAAAACCAAAATTATCTGAAAGATGAACGTGTTTCAAATAAGGTGCGATTTTTTCTGTTTCTTTAATTATATCTTGCTCTTTAAATCCTTGTCCTCTTAACATATTAATATGCCCAACATCCCAAGTTGCACCGATTAATTTTTCAGCGATTTTTTCTGCTTCTCGTCTGCCTTTTCCTTCTTTCTCGACGAGATTTTCTACAAATTGATTTCTTGATGCTTTGACTAAATTTCTTAAATCTTCACCAGTGCTTAAACCAAAACCTGCTGGAGGATTTTCAATGCACATGACAGGAGCTTTTTCACCAAATTTTTTGTAAGCTTGAAATGCAGCATTTCCAAAAGTCTGAGATGATTTTTCAACTGCAAATTCTTCTATAGGCACAATTTGTCGAGGAGCAAGAGAATCATCTTTTAAATTATAAAGTAATTTTTTCATTGCAAGAGATTGATTTAAAACATCTCCTCTTGAATTTTCAATATCTTTCCCATATTCTTTAGAAATTTCAAATAATTTTTTTTTCTGCTCGTCTGTTGCAAGTTTGTATGCATTACTAAAAACATTCATTGCAGATTTATTTATTTCACCTAAATACGTTTGTGCGTCGTTGTATTTTAAGTAAGCTTGCACTTGTGTCTGAGTTAAATCATTAAACTGTCCTTTAATTATTTTTTCCATTGCATCTCTATCACTTAAGATATGCCGAATTTGAAATTCATTTTGAGCAAGAATTTCGTCAAATCTTTCTTTGTTCATAACAATTTGATTAATAGAATTATTCCATTTTGTCTCGTTAACGTCATTTATTCTTTTTTCAGGAGTTCTTTCTTGTGAGATTATTTTTCCGCCTTTGCCTCCAGGATAAAAATCTTTTTCATATTCAAAGGCACTCATTTGCCCAGACTCTTTGTCAACTATAACTAATCGTCGAGCTTTTCTTCCTTCTTCACCATTTAATTCTTTCCATTCTGAACCATGAATTCCTTCTGCTGAATGAAAAATAACATGGACATTTCCGTCAGGTCTTACATCTTGACTTCTTTCCAAAGTTTGAAAAATTTTCCTTTCTTGACTTTCTCTATCAACTTCACTCCAACCAGTCTGAGTCATTCCTGTAGTATCAATAACTGGACCATGCACTGAAACATCAATTCCAATTAATTTTGAAAGTTTATTTAATTCTTTTAATTGCTGTTGTGGAACTGCATCAAAAATTTTTGGACTTATTAAAGTTAATTCAATATGCTTAACACCTGAAGATAATTTTGTAGAAGCGTCTTTAATTATATTCGCTGTTTGGGGATTTGTTGTTATACCAAAGCTTCCTGCATTTGCTCTAACACCAGTAAAATTTTCACCATAACCAGGTTTTAAAGAAGAATATCCTCCTTGATATGTATTATTTATTGTATAATCACTTGTTTTTGCCATGATAGTTTAAGTTAAAAATTATTTAAATAACTATTGTTAATATTGTGACGGGGTGTATTTAACTTCTTGCCCAAGGTTTTTATTTTTATCTTTAAGAGAGCTTGATTTAAATTTTTCAGGCACAGTATATTTTTCAACATGTAAGTCTTTTACTAAATTTGCTTGCTCTGATTCCATTCGCATTACTTTTTTTGTTTCAATTAAAGGATTATTTTTTCCTAAATTTTGAAGTTCTGAATTTGAAAGAGTATGAAAAGGATTCATGTGCTCGACATAATTTACTGAACTTTGTGAATATTTTTTTTCATTATTTTCTGTTGTTGGAGAATAACTAAAATCATTCTTTGAATTTTCATTTGAATTATTAAAAGAATCTGGAGAAGAATCTGAAAAAACTTGTTTTTCAAGTCTTTTTGAAAATGGGGTTTCTTCAATTTTTTCGAGAATAACAGGATCAACTTCTGTATTTTTTTCTAGAAATTTTAAAAATTGAACGTCATTAATTTCTTCTAAATCTGATTGAACATGTCCTTGTTTTTTTGGTTTTTCAATAGTTAAGTCAATTTCTTTTTGTTTTTCTTCTTTAATTTTTATTGAAGATTTTAAAACTTTGATATTTGATTTTTTCTTTGGTTTTTTTTGTTTTAGGTTTTTTTCTTTAGAATTATCTTTTTTCATAAAAAATTCATGTTAAAGAAATATTTAAGGGTTTTGAAAAAAAGAAATTAAAAACTATTTTTCTTTTTTTACCTCAACTCCACTATTCTCCTCAGCCTTATAACCACTATATTTTTCAAGATTGTGAAAACCCTGAAATTTAAGTACTCCATCCCAAAAGCAAATCCAAGAAACTCCTTGTATTGGTAAATTTCTTTCTTCAATATATTCCTCTGGTCCAAAAATTTCGGAATATTCTTTTAGTTCTGAAGAAATCTCTGTTAATTGTTTTCTTCCTTTCTTTCCAAAACTAGCAAGTATAAAACCGTCTTCTGAAAGTTCTTCTATAGAGTGTGTTCGATCTGAGCCCTGCCTATTATAAATATAAAAAAAGTAACTTCCTTTAGGAGCAAATCTAACTAAACCATCTTCGCTAAACCTAACACCATCTATTTCTTTTGCTTGGTTTTTCATTAATATTTTTTCTTCCAACTTTTTAATATTTAATTTTTTGTACTCTCCAAGTGCATTTAAGTCTTTACAAACAAAAATACCCTTATCAGTAAGTATATTTAAGTTATAAACCCAAAAACCATCATTTGATATTACTTCTTTTATTACTTTTTCCTCGTCTGCATATTCAGGAAAATATTTGAATTCATAAAAATATGAATGGTGAAGCAAAGATGCAATTTCATCTCCTGTTGAAACTTCCATTCCTTGTGATAATATTTTTTTTCCTACTTCTAAATAATCCCCATATTCAAAAGGATAAATGAATCCTGTTTCCTTGTCCTTATTTGGAATCCGCAATTCTATTGTTGATTTTTTAATTATGGGTTGTGTTTTTGGGACGTATTTTGTCATTCTTTTTACTAGAAATTAAAGTTTATAAATGTTACTTTTAAAAAATTACTACAGAATTCCAAGAATCAAACAAAACTAGCCATACCGTGTGCTTTTTTATAAACATCAAATATTGAAAGCAAAGTGTTTTTTGCGTTTTCTGATGATTTTTTTCTAAAAAAAGTTTTTTCATACCAATCATCTGGTTCAATATCTCCAATTTTTTCTTTTTTCTCTGGAGTTTTCAAAACTTCTTTTGGCTTTTCAGGTTTTTTCGTTTTTCTATTATAAATCCCAAACAAAGCTAAAAAAGGATTTGAAGTATCTGTTGGTCCTTCTGGTTCTTTAGGTTCATCTTTTAGAAAATATTCTATATCATCTTTTAATTGGTCTAAACTTTCTTCACCTATTCCATGAATTAAACTAAATGCTGCATTAATGTCTGAATCATCTAATTCTTGATTTAATTTTTTTAATTCTTCGTCGTTTAATGAATAAGCTCTGAATGTTATTTCTGCTCTACCTCCGAATGCAAAATGAGATTGTTGTTGAACTTTTTGAGGTATTCCTCTGAAACTAAATTCGACTAAAACGCAACTATAATAATTTCTTGTGAATTTTTTTAAAATTTTTTCATTTGTAAATTCTTTTGGAAATTCTCCTTCAAGTGCTAAATCTTTTATTTTTAATGCGTTTTTTCCGAGGAGACTTAGCTCTAAAATGATTGTATTAAAAGTTTTTACTAATGCAGGATTTCTATCTTGGTCTTTCATTTCTAAATCTGCAGCTGCTTTCAAGTAAGGCTTTGCCCAACGAGAATAAAGCTTTAAACTATTCACTTGACTTTTTAAATAAGTTCTTTCAATTTCATATCTTTTTCTTAATTCGTTTTCTGATTGAACTGCCCAAATATTAAATTCTTGAATTCTTGGTATAAGAATTCTTTTTACTCTATCGTTTAAATCTAATCCTTCTGCGTCTTTAATATCTTTTGCAGCCAAAAATGCGTCGATTAAAGTTACAAATCCTGCTTGGCCTAAAGCCATTGCTTTAACACTTGAATTTCCTTTTTGAATATCAACTTTATCCATCCAAATTTGTTTCAAACTTAAAATTGCAGCGTCTTTTTTTGACGAACTTTTCAAATCATCATAAACAGAAAGTCTTGTTTTGAATTCTCTTAAATCATAAATAATATTTAACACACTTCTCAAAACTTGATTTATACTTCCTAAAAGTTGTGCACCTTGTTGTTGCATTGCTGTTGCTTTTCCTCCTAGCTCTGAAAAATGTCCTGAACCTGGAGATGAAGAAAAATTATCCAAAAGTTTTTCAGGTTTTAAACCAAAATCTTCCATTAAATCAAGCAAGAAAAAATAAATTGGTTCAAGGGTTTCTGACGACGAATCATAAACCAAAGTTTGCTCTGCTTCTGGTTTACCTTTTTTTTGATAATATGGACTTATAGATTTTATAATTTCATTAATGGACTTCACCTCTACCATGTTTAAATTAAGTATTTTGGTTTTAAAAAATCTTGCTATATGCAAATTTTTAAATATTCCTTTTAATTTAATTAATCATGGGACTTTTCAAGAAAAGACAAAAAGTTGTGGATTGGACTGACAAAATGCAAAGACAGCAAGAGAAAATTGACAGATTGAAATCTGAAATGTCTGGAATTTCATCGAGTTCTCAAACTTCAAATACTTCTTCAAGTTCATCACAAGAATCAACGCCTTTTCCTTTTTTTGCAGGAATTGGAGCAGATAATTCAAATTCAACGAGTTCATCAAATTACAATTCAAATGAAAGTTCAGATGACACAAGTGTTGAAGAACGAAGAAAAAGATTGACTAAAAGACTTATGGATATGACAAATAAAATTGAAGAACTTTCAAATTCAATTTATCAACTTCAGCAAAGAATTGAAGTTCTTGAAAGAAAATCTGGATTAACAAGTTCTGGCTCAAGTTTAAATGATTCTGAATATGATTTTTAAATAAATTTATTAATCTCTCTTTCTAATTTAAATCATGACAAAAATATCAGACAAATTAATCAAAGCATATGCACTGAAAAATGCAATTCATTATTCAGGAAAAGCAAATTCAGGTGCTGTTATTTCTTCTCTATTTAATGAAGGTTTAAAAAAAGAAGAGATAAAATCAATCATGCCGAAAGTTTCAGAAATTGTCAAGGAAATTTCAAAATTAAGTTTAGAAAAACAAGAACAAGAATTTGAAAAATTAAAAGAACTTGTTTCTGAAAGAGAACACCGAGAAGGATTACCTGAATTACCGAATGTAAATTCAAAAAAAGGAGTTGTTATGAGATTTAGACCAGCACCTTCTGGACCTTTGCATGTCGGACATATTATTGCAGGAATGCCAAGTTCTTTATATGTAAAAAAATACGGCGGAAAACTTTATATTATAATCGACGATACTGACCCTGAAACAACTCTTCCAGAAGCTTACGAAAACATAAAAAAAGATTTTAATTGGATTTTTGGAAATGTTTCTGAATATATTTCTTCTTCTGATAGAATGAAAATTTATTATGATTATGCTGAAAAACTTATTAAAAAAGAAAAAGCATATGTCTGCACTTGCTCTTCTGAAAAATTTAAATTATACGCCGAGTCTAAAGAAGATTGTCCTTGCAGAAATAATGAATTAAAAGAAAATCAGTTTAGATGGAAAAAAATGCTTGATAAAAAAGGTTACAAAGAAGGCGACGCTGTTTTGAGAATGAAATCAAATATGCAATATCCAAATCCAGCAATGAGAGATTTTCCTTTAGCAAGAATTAATCTTAGCAATCATGCACGACAAGGAAAAAAATATCGAGTTTGGCCTTTGATGAATTTAGTTGTTCCTGTTGACGACATGGAATTTGGAATGACGCATATTATAAGAGGAAAAGACCATGCAGATAATGCAAAAAGACAAGAATTTATTTTTAATGTTTTTGGAAAAACATATCCATGGGCTTTTTTCATGGGAAGAATTAAATTCTCGGATTTAATCCTATCAAAAAGAAAAATAAAAGCTGCAATTGAAGCAGGAGAATATTCTGGATTCGACGATGAAAGACTTCCTACAATTTCTTCTTTAAAAAAAAGAGGTTACAAGCCAGAAGCTTTTGCAAAATTTGCAGAACAAAGAGGATTAACAGAAGTTGATAAAGTTATAAGTCAAAAAGATTTTTTCGAGATAATTGATAATTTCAATCGAGAAGCATAACCTTTTTATAGTAGTTTTTTCTATATATTTTATAGTTAAAGAAAGTTTAACTGAAAATTGAAAGGAGGTTAAGATGAATAATAAAAAAGGTTTATCTGATGTTGTGACTACTTTAATAATTATTTTACTAGTTTTAATAGCTGTAGGAGTTATTTGGGGAGTTGTAAACAACTTATTAAACAAAAGTAAAGGTTCAATTGAAGGAAGCACAAAATGTTTTGATTTAGATATTACAGCAACAAAGCTAAACCAAACAAGTAATGTTACTGGAGACTATGCTCTTACTTTAAAGAGATCTGCAACAGGTGATAATGTTGAGATTTTTGCAAAAGTTGTTGTATCAAACAACATGAATAGTTCAGGAGTTTTAGATATTGGAAGTCAAGGAGGATTAACACCCTTAGGAGTTAAAACATATACACTCCAAAATACAGGAATCACTGATGTAAGTAAAGTAGAAGTTACTCCTTATTACATTGATGAAAACGGTCAAGAAAAGCTTTGTACAATAACAAACTCTTTTGACTTTTAATTTTTTATTTTTACTTTTTCTATTTTTTTATTTTTTAAGAACTTAGTGAGAACTAAATTAAGGTAGCTTTTGTTCTAGAAATTTATCTATTTCTTGATAGAAAATTTTTCTTGTTAAAGGAATATTTCCGACACTTGAATAACCGAGGACATCATTTAAATTTCCATAATGAAGAGATAGTTCTTTGAAATTTGTATTTATTGTATTAATTAAATGTATATCTTCAGAACTTAATCTTTTTTTATCTTCTAAACCCATTATTCTTTCAAGTATCTTTTATTTTTAAAGATTTATATTTTGAATTAAATTTTAACTATTAAATAAACATCATCGTTCTTTTTGACAACAGAAGGAACTTTTATTGCAATTTCTTGAAATTTTTTTGCGTTTAAGATGTTTTTATTTTTGAATTGCATGCTAGCTATTTTGAAATTAATAATTCCAATTTCTTTTCCTATAATACAAACTTCGTCATTAATTTTTAAATCTGAAACAAGCTTAATTGTTGCAACTGAAATTTTTGGATAATAATGCAATACTTTTCCAACAAAATGTTTTTTTGATGTTGCTGCACTGTGTTCTATTTTTGCAAAATCATCGTTTGTTGGAGTCCCTAAATAAAATCCCGAAGAGAATTCTCGATTGTAAACTTTTTTTAATTCTTCAATAAATTCTGAGATTTGCTCTTTTGTCAAAGGTTTTTTTGAATCCAATGCTTTTCGATAGACTCTAACAACAACATCTACATATCGTGCATCTCTATTTCTTCCTTCTATTTTAAATGCTTTAATTCCAGAATTTTTTAATTTATCAATAAAAGGCAAGGTGCATAAATCTTTTGCAGACATTACTTTATTATTTTCTAATTTTAATTCATAACCTTCTTGTAAATCCTTAACTAAATAACTTCTTCTACAAGGATGCAGGCATTGCCCACGATTTGCAGATTTTCCGAAGAGAAACTGAGAAGTAAAGCATCTTCCTGATTCAGCGACGCACATTGCTCCATGAATAAAACATTCAACATCTATTGATTTGGATATTTTTTTTATTTGCTCTAAAGAAAGTTCTCTTGCTAAAACAACTCTTTCTGCTCCGAGTTTTTTATAAAATTCTGCTGACTTAGAATTTGCAACTGAAGCTTGAGTTGAAATATGAAATGGAATTTTATACTTTTTACATAAAGAAATCACAGATAAATCCCAGCAAATTACTGCATCAACTTTGTTTTTTATTTTTTTAATTACACTTTCTATTTTGCTTAATTCAGAATCATAAATTATTGTATTTAATGTCAAATATCTTTTGATTTTTTTTGGTTTGCAAAATTTTTCAATTTTATCTAAATCGTTTATTGAAAAATTTCCTGCATTTGCACGCATTGAAAATTCTTTTAATCCAAAATAAACTGCATCTGCTCCTGCATTTATTGCTGAAACTAACATAGGGAAATTTCCTACTGGAGCTAAAAGTTCATATTTTTTATTCATAAAAAATAAAGATAAAGAGAGTTTTTAAGATTGCCTAAACTTAACGAACCAAAAGAAATTGTTCTAAGTTTTTAATTTCTAAATTATAAGCAGGAGTTTCATCATGGTGTAATTCTTTTATAGAATATTTACCTTTTTCTTTGTCATAACTAACTATTTTCCCATAAACCCATCTTATAGAACTATCTTTTATTAAAACCTCTTCATTCAAAGAATTTAAAATTAGTAATTTTTTAGAATCTTCATTTTTAATTGGTTCTTCTATAAATCTCATAAAAAGATTAGAATAAGTTTATTTTTAAAGATTTATGTGTTAAAATGAAAATTATTTTTTTTTGTAAATTGCATTACATTTGTAATAATAAAGCATTAAAAACCCTTTTTCATCACTAAAAGAATAAGTTTCTTCTAGGTTATCGTTTGGGTCTAACTTTACTTTTCCAATTAATTCTCCATTGGCATCATCTTCTATTTTCACAACACAATTATTTAGTTCTCCTTCAATTAATTTTTTTAATTTTTTTTCAAATTTGCTATCTTCTAAAATAGATTCTTCTAATTCGTTCAAATTGGATTCTTTTTTAGATAAAATTTCTGGTCTTTTTAATAAAAGTTCCCAAGCCATGAATTTTTTAGATATAACTTATTTTTAAAGATTTATATACTGAAAAACCTAAATTTTCTCATGGAAGATATAATTTTAAAAATTGAAAAACAAGTTAAAGAAACAATTTTTAAATACAAAATTTGTAATAAAAAAGAGAAAATTTTAATAGCTTTGTCTGGAGGAAAAGATTCTACATTAACTGCATATCTTTTGAAAAAATTTGGATATAATATTGAAGGATTTCATATTAATTTGGGATTAGGAGAATATAGCGATAGATGTGAAAATGCAATAAAAGAGTTTTGCAATGAAAATAAAATAAAATTTCATGTTTATGATATTAAAAAAGAAATGGGTTCAAGAATGTGTTATATACGACAAGGTGTGCAGTCCAAAATAAAATTAACAAATTGTGCTGTTTGTGGAGTTATAAAAAAATCAATCATGAACAAAGAAGCAAGAAAATTAAAAGTAGACAAAATTGCAACAGGGCATAATTTAGACGACGAAGTTCAAACATTTTTAATAAATATTTTCAAAGGTAGTCCAAAACTTTCTTCAAATTCAGGACCAATTTCAAGAAACAATCCTGATGAAAAATTCATTCCAAGAATTAAACCCTTGTTTTTTGTTTTAGAAGATGATATTAGAGAATATGTTAAAAAAAAGAAACTAAAGATAATTCCTCAACCTTGTCCTTGCGGAATTGATTCTTACAGAATACAAGTTAGAAAATTTTTAAATACTATTTCTGAAAAACAAAAAAGAAACATAATCCAAAGTTTTGAAGAATTATATGAAAGAATTGAAAAAAATCAGGACAATAGAATAAATTATTGCAAAAACTGTGGAGAACCTTCTAGGAATGAATTATGTAGGAAATGTATTTTACTAAAAAATAAATAAAAAATTAAAAAATAAATTTATCTTCTCTTTTTTGATTTAGAAGATTTATGGGATTTTTTTGAAACTGGTTTTTCATTGTTTTTTGTTTTCATGCCCAATTTAGAAAATACAAAGATATACAATATTTCTAAGATACCTAAAGTATTAACAATTCCCAACACAATAAACCAAACAATACTTTTGTGCCTTGCAGATTTCCACAATGCAACTAATTTCCATGCAAGAGACCAAACAAGTAAAATTACAGTTAGCCAAATTGGAAATCCCAAATTCAAACCATAACTTGTAAAATAATTTAAATCCATTTTCACCTCCTAATAAAATAAAGAAAATCTTTCTTTTAAAACTTACCTAAAAAAATATTTTTGTTTGTTACTTTTTTTTAATAGTCCAAAATGTTTAAATAGAAAAATGTTTTTTAGGTTTTCTAAAAATACAATTAATAGTATGAAAAAGAGGCAAATATACAACATATTGTATGTATAAAAATAAATGAACTGTCCATTTTGCTCATATACAACATCTAGAGTAACAGATAAAAGAGAATCTCCTGGAGGGATAAGAAGGCGAAGAGAATGTCTAAAATGTAAAAAGAGATTCACAACTTACGAAAAAATTGAAAAATCAGATTTATATGTTATAAAAAAAGATGGTAGAAGAGAAAAATTCGAAATAGAAAAAATACAAAGAGGTGTTGAAAAAGCTTTTGAAAAAAGACCAGTTTCAATTGAGAAAATTTCAAAGATGATAAACGAAATTGAAGAAGCAATAAGAAAAAGAGGGAAAAAAGAAATATCTAGTTCAATTATAGGTGATTTAGTATCTAAAAAAATAAAAAGGTTGGATAAAGTAGCATATGTGCGGTTTGCATCAGTTTACCGTGATTTCAAAGACATAAGTGATTTCAAAAAAGAAATAAAAGAATTATAATGACGAACACACTAGAAAAAAAAGTTTATACTCGTGAAGAAGCTGTAAAAAATGCTTTAGAATATTTCAAAGGAGATCAATTGGCTGCTGATGTTTGGGCAAATAAATATGCCTTAAAAGATTCTCAGGCAAGAATATACGAATCAAACCCTAATGAAATGCACGTTAGACTTGCAAAAGAAATTGCAAAAATTGAAACAAAATATCCTAGTCCAAACTCTTTATCTGAAAAACAAATTTATGATTTATTAAAAGATTTCAAATATATAATACCAGGAGGAAGCAACATGTCTGGAATTGGAAATGATATGCAAATAGTTTCTTTATCAAATTGTTTTGTTATAGGATATAATGAAAATTCTTCTGATTCTTATGGAAGCATACTGATGGTTGATCAAGAGCAAGTTCAATTAATGAAAAGAAGAGGAGGAGTAGGACATGATTTATCTTATATAAGACCAGAAGGATTACCTGTTAAAAATTCTGCACTAACTTCAACAGGAGTTATTCCTTTTATGATGAGATACTCTAATTCAACAAGAGAAGTTGCACAAGATGGAAGAAGAGGAGCTTTGATGTTAAGTTTACATATAAAACATCCAGAAGCAGAGAAATTTATTGATGCAAAATTAGAACAAGGAAAAATTACTGGAGCAAACATATCTGTTAAAATAGACGATGAATTTATGTATGCTGTTAAAAACGGAACAAAATATATTCAACAATTTCCAATTAACTCTGAGAATCCTATTGTTAAAAAAGAAATTGATGCTAAAGAATTATGGAATAAAATTATTCATAATGCATGGAAATCTGCAGAACCAGGAATTTTATTTTGGGATACTATAAAAAGAGAGTCTATTCCAGATGTTTATGCTGATGAAGGTTTTAAAACAGTTTCAACAAACCCTTGTGGAGAAATCCCGCTATGCCCTTATGATTCCTGTAGATTGACTTCATTAAACTTATTTAGTTACATAGAAAATCCTTTCACAAAAGAAGCCACATTTAACTATGAACTTTTTAAAGATCATGCAAAAAAAACTATGAGGATAATGGACGATATAATTGATTTGGAATTAGAAAAAATTGATAAAATTTTAGATAAAGTTGGTTCTGACCCAGAAGAGGAAGAAGTAAAAAGAATTGAAAAAAATTTATGGTTAAAAATAAAAAACAAAGCAATTCAAGGAAGAAGGGCAGGAATAGGAATTACTGCAGAAGGAGATATGCTCGCAGCAATGGGATTAACTTATGGAACTCCTGAAGCGACAAAATTTTCAACAGAAATTCATAAAATGTTAGCATTAGAAATTTATAGAAGTTCAGTAGATTTGGCTGAAGAAAGAGGAGCTTTTCCAATTTATAATGCAGAAAAAGAAAAAGACAATCCTTTTATTAATAGAATTAAAGAAGCAGACCCTGAACTTTACAAGAGAATGGTTGAACATGGAAGAAGAAATATCTCTGCATTAACTATTGCTCCAAATGGTTCTGTAAGTATTGTTGCACAAACAACTTCAGGAATTGAACCTGCATTTTTAATGGGTTATCAAAGAAAAGTAAAAGTTGAAAAAAATAATAAAGGATTTGAAATAGACTTTACCGACGAACAAGGAGATGATTGGCATGTTTATGGAAATGTATTTCACCCTAAATTTAAGGAGTGGATGAAAAAAAATTTATCTATTGAAGAAATTGAAAAAATCAATAACATAAAAGATGAAAATGAATTTAAAGATATAATATATGAATTGCAAAAAAAATCACCATATAGTCATGCAACTTCTGAAGATGTAGATTGGGTTGAGAAAGTCAACATGCAAGGAACAATTCAGAAATGGGTTGATCACTCAATAAGTGCTACAACAAACATGCCAGAAAATGTTTCAGAGAATATTGTTGCACAAGCATACATGAAAGCTTGGGAATCAGGATGTAAAGGACATACTATTTATAGAGAAGGTTCAAGAGAGGGTATTTTAAGTTCTAAGAAAGATAAAAATTTAGAAGAAAAAGTTACTCTTGTTCAAAAGAATGTAAAACCACATCCATTATTAGATATAAAACCTCAATCAATAAAGTATAAGGTAAAAAGACAAACAGATAGACTTCACATGATTCCGACTAGTGATTTGTATGTTGATGATAAAAATAAACTTGCTTATTTTTTACCTGATGAAAGTTTTACAAATAGATTACCTCCAGGAACTCCAACAAGTGCAAGCTTTACAACTGAAGGTATACTTTTATCACAAGCATTTAGGGGAGCAGATCCAGATTATGTAGGATTAATCGAAATTTTACAATCTATTTCTTCAGATGAAAGTGAGGGAATTGGCCCAAGAAAAATAAAATCAATAGAACATGGAATGGGAATTGTATTAGAACATTATTTATTAACAAATGGAGTAATAGAAAGAGATTCTCTATCAAATAAATTAACTCAAGTTGTAAGAAAAAAAGATTTAAGAAAAGTTGAACCAGGAACAGAAGAATATTCTTCTATCCTATCTCAAGTAAGAGTTGGAGATAATGAACAAGCAGTTATTGTTAGTGGAAATAACGGAAAATTAGACAAAAAATTTATATGTAATCTTTGTGGATGTGAAAAACCTACTTTTAAAGATGGATGTAATTCTCCTGTATGTTCTAAATGTGGAAATGATAATGGTGTTGGTTGCGGTTAGATATATTTTTATCAAAATTTAATTTATAAAAGAGAACAACAATTCTTAAAAAGGAATGAATTAATTTGAATTTATGAGAAGAGGAGTTCTTCCTGATTGGAAAATAAGAGAATTCATAAAAGAAGGAATTATTTGCAATGCAGATGTAAATCTTGTTAATCCGAGTAGTCTTGATTTAAGAATAGGGTTTGATAAATGGAAACTTGTTGGAAGTTTTCTTCCTCTTCGAGAACAAAACATAAAAAAAATATTAAGTTCCAGAGAAATTGTAGACGATCATTCTTCAAAAGAACAATTTTATGTCGAATACCTTCAATCTTATGTAATGCAACTTGTAGAAAGTCTTAATTTACCGAATACAATCAGTGCAAAAATGTTCAATAAATCTGGAAGAGGGAGAATTGGAATATCTGCTAAAGGATTAACTGATGGCTGTTCTCAATTTGATTACATAAAAAATGGATATCAAGGAGATTTATATTCTGAAATTACTGCTACAAGTTTTCCATTAGTAATTCATTCAGGCATAACTCCTATTCCCCAAATAAGATTTTATGAAGGAAATCCTGAACCAATAGCTGGGTCAGATTTAGAATTATTATTAAGAAAACACCCTATATTAACAGACGATAATGGAAACCAGTCTTACGATGAAATTGAAAAAGAAGAAATGATTAGAACAGGAAAACTAACTTTTACAGCAGACATTCCAAAAAGAGGTTTGCTTGCATATATTGCAAAAAGAGACAGAAGAACAATTGATTTATCTAAAAAAGGAAATTATGTGCCTAAAGAATATTATGATGAAATAAAAAACAAAAACAATTCAGGATTAATTATAATTCATCCAGGAGATTTTGTTTTAGTTAATTCTAAACAAAACATAAGGCTTCCTCCAACAGTTGCAGCAGAAATCGACGAATATTCTCCTGAATTAGGAGACATGAAATCTCATTATGCAGGTTTGATAAATGCTTCTCATGGATATGATCCAAAAAATCCAAATGTTCCGTCACATATAGTTTTTGAAATTAGAGCAAGAGATGTTCCAATAATACTTCAAGACAACCAATCATTGGCAAAATTTAATTTGTATAATATGTTATATGAACCAGAAGAAAGATATATGGATAAAAAAAGCACTGGATTTAAGGATTTAAAATCCATCTTGCCAAATGTGTTCAACAAAAAGTAATTCTCGACAACAATAATATTTAAAAAAGAATTTAACCCTTATGAAATATTAAAACAATAAAAGAGAGAAAAATGATATTATCAGCACTTAAAGTTTTAGAATTAAATAAAAAATACAATTTAATTGAAAATTTATCAGAAAGAGAATTAGAAAATCCAGAAGGAACCATTTTAGATTTAAGAATTGGACAAATTCATAAAATAATTGGAGAAAGTTTTTTAGGGATTCAAGAAAGATATTCTTCAAAAATTGAAACAATTGGAGATGTAAATAAAGACGGAAACAAAAAATTCACAATAAAACCTGGTGAATTTTTTCTTGTTACAACAATAGAAATAATTTCTTCTCCTGCTGAAAAAATAAAATATGATGCTTCTTTTCCAGAAGGATACATTATTCCAAAAATTTTTCCAAGAACTTCTTTACAAAGAGGAGGATTAAGTTTGCATTGCAGTAATACTAATCCAGGATATAAAGGACAATTAACATTTGGAATAAAAAATCAAGGCGATCAAGATTTTGTATTTGAATTAGGAGCAAGAATGTTTAGCATTGAATATGTTGCAGTTGTTGGAGAAATTAAAAGAATTTATTCTGGACAACATCAAGGTGGAAGAGTTACAAGCGACGGAAAAAAAGAGGTTCAAAATTAAATGAAAAATTATAATTTAATTCCGCAAGAAAAAAACAATTATTGTCTTTGCTCTGTTATTCAAGCAATTTTTGATAAACATGGAAAAAAAATTTCCCAAGATCAAATTGCTCCTCAATTAAATTCTGGAGAAAATGGTTTTTATTTTGATGATTTTAAATTTAAAAATTTTTTAAATGCTTATGGATTTGTATATAGTTTATTTAAATATGATACAACACCTTTTAATGAACCTGATTTTTTATTGAGTGAAAATTTTGAAAAAGATATTTTTATTGCTTGGAATAAGCATGTTGTTTTATTAAATGATTTTAAAGATCCATATATAGAATACATTAATCCAGATAAAGGAATAGTCCAAAAAAAAGAATTAAGTTCATTATTGTTTGAAATGAGCCAAAATAAATCTGGTTTTTTTGGAGTTATATCAAAAGGTATAATCTAGTATAATTATATTTATAAAACAAAACAATCTAAAAAGAAAATGGTTCAACAATTTTTAGAACATTCAAAAAAGATTCTTACATCAGAACGTTCTAATTTTAAATGGGGAAGTAAAGGTTCTGGGCTTATTTCTTTATTTGGATACCAAAATGAATATGATTTAAGAGAAGGATATCCTTTAGCAACAACTAAAAAAATGTTTACAAAATCCATGATTCATGAAACTCTTTGGTTTATAAGAGGAAATACCAATATAAAATATTTAGAGGATAATGGTTGCAAAATTTGGAGAGGTAATGCTTTTGAATACAATCTACCTGCGATGGTTAAAGAAAGTATTTTTCCTAGAAACCTATTAGAAAAGAGTGTAAAATATTCTTCTGATTGGGATAAATCAATGTTAGAATATGCTCAAAAAATAAAAGAAAGTTCTGAATTTGCAGAAAGATTTGGAGATGCTGGTCCTATTTATCCTGCTCAATGGAGACATTGGAAACATTTTGATGAAAAACAAGGTAAAATTGTAGAAATAGATCAATTAAGAAATATGATTGAAGGACTAAAGAAAAAACCTACTGGAAAAAAACACATTGTAACTGCATGGAATCCGGGAGATGTTCCGAATATGTCTTTACCACCTTGTCATGTTCTTTTTCAAGCAACTATTAATGAAGAAAACGAATTAGAATTAAACCTTTATCAAAGAAGTTCAGATATGTTTTTAGGTGTTCAGTTTAATTATGCTAGTTATTCCTTAATTACACAATTAATTGCACAAGAAGTTGGTGCTATACCAAAAACATTTATTCATAGTTTTGGAGATACCCATTTTTATACAGGATTAGAAAATAAAAGTAATTGGTATAAAGAACATTTTCATGAGTTTAGAGAAAGGGTTAGAAAAGTTAAAAGTAGAGAAGGATATTTAGAGATTCTTGACTGGGTAAATAAAAATGCACCAAGAGATGCTAATCAAACCGAAGAAAATTATGAACCTTCAAAAGATTATGATCATATTACTGCAATACTTGAACAATTATCAAGAGAACCAAGACCATTACCTAAGCTAATAATTGCAAAAAAACCATTTGATAAGTTAAACATTGATGATTTTATTATTGAAGATTATAACCCATATCCAAAAATTGAAAGAGCGATGGCTATTTAAAATGAATTTAAAAATAATTGTTGCAATATCTGAAAATAATGTCATTGGAATAAATAATAAGATTCCTTGGAGAATTCCAGAAGATATGAAAAGATTTAAAGAATTAACAACAGGACATCCAGTAATTATGGGAAGTAAAACTTATTTATCAATTCCTGAAAAATTTAGACCATTACCTGACAGAAAAAATATTATACTTTCTAAAAAATTAGAACCCCAGAACGGAATTTACATTGCAAAAAATATAGAAGAAGCATTAAGTTTTACTGAAAATGAAGATTCATTTGTTATTGGTGGTAGCCAGATTTATGAAGAATTTTTGCCTAGAGCAAATTTTTTAGAAATAACAAAAGTTCACGAAACTTTTGATGGAGATTCTTTTTTTCCAGAAATAAATTGGAATGATTGGAAAAAAATTTATGAAAAAAGGCAAAAATCTGAAAAAGGTCTTGAATTTTCTTTCCAAACATTTAAAAGAAATCTTTAAAAACAAAATATTTCTCTTAAAAAAATGATAACAAATGAATTAGTTCCAGAATTAGCAAATAAAGAATTTGAAAAATTTGTAAAACAAGGCATTGTATTAGTTGATTTTTTTGCAGAATGGTGTATGCCCTGTGTTATGATGGGCCCGGTTATTGAAGATTTAGCTGAAGAATTTTCTGGAAAAATTAAAGTCGGAAAAATAAATGTTGACGATAATTCTGAACTAGCTTCTAAATTTAATATCTCTTCTATTCCTAATCTTATTTTATTTAAAGATGGAAAAATTGTCGAACAATTAATTGGAGCTAGAACTCACGAAGAAATTGCAGAAGTTATAAAAATTTATATTAATTGAATACAATAATCTTTTTATACAATAAATTTTAATTATTTTAATGGTATTTAGCAAATATAGTTTTGGGAAATTAGAAGACTATATTGTCGAATATGATTTTGCTGGAAAAATTTATCACTCAGTTCCAATTGAAGCATGTAATAAAGAACAAGTTAAAGAATTATTTAAAAGAAATTATGACAAATCTTGTTTAATAAAAAAAATTAAATCCTCTTCAGAAATTTGTGATGAGATTGTAGAAAATCTTATGCAAAGCATTAAAAAATCTTTTGAAAAATCAAAATTAGAATTTTCAAAAAAAATTAAAATACTTGTTTAAAAACTTCATTCATATAAACCATTGCCCAATTTCTTAAAAATAAAGCTCCTTCAAAAGAATCAACATTTGTTTGAGCATAAATAAATAATTTATTTTTTACATTTTGAAATTCTTTTCTTTTTTCATCAGAAAATTTAATATAAGGTGAGGAATAAATTTGACAATTAGAATCTTCTTCATCAAAATATAAACCTCCTCCATAATCTCTGCTTATTTGGAAACCAGTTACCAATCCATTTTCATTAGTTTGAATTAAATCTTCCCATCTTGTTGGAAATTTTTCTTTTTTCAACTCTTTACACCATTCTTGCGCGACTTCTGGAAAAATTCTCTTAGCAATTTCTTCATCTAATTTTAAAGAAGTGTCTAATAATTTTGGATGAATTGGAATTTGAAAACAAGTTTCGTGAAGAATAGGCAATTCTTGTTTTTTAAAAAATAATTTTTCAATGTCCATGAAAATTTTAAATTATATTTGTTTAAATAATTAATTATGTTCAATAAGATAGTTTAAAATTATATTTTACCTCTAATTAATTTTTATATCTTCTAAAATTTCTTCTATAGAACTTTTATGTTTTACAAATTTATGAAATGGAAAAATAGAATTTTCTCCTTTTTCTCCAATAAGATAAATTAAAGGTTTTCCAAAAATTTCTTTTGAAGTAATAGCAGAAGCTAATTCTCCATACATATCTGTGCCTCCACTATCTCCTAATAAAACATAAACATCTGAATTAATAATTGATTTAATTACTTTATATGAATACTTTTGAATCAAAATTTCGTTTTTACTATATGGTTTCAAAGAAGATTTTTTAGTCCAATCAAAAATTACTTCGTGTCCATGATTTTTTAATTTTTTATACATTCTTTTAACTTCGTCTAATTTAGATGTTCTTGAGGAAATGTAGAATTTCATAAAAAGAGAATAAAAAATTAGTTTTTAAGATTAATTATGCTTAATAAGATACTTTTATAAAAACGTAGTATTACTGAACTTTATGAAAAAACTAATAGTTTATGATGGCTCTTCAATAGAACCAAATCCAATAAAAAATTTTTTAGATAGGAATGATCTGATTGGAATTCAAAGAAAATACTTTATTAATTTATATCCTTTCATGAACTTAAAAAATAAAACCCCTTATTTTATTACAGATTTTAATTTCAAACACCACCAAGATGTTAAAAACATTGAAATTGCGAGAAAGATTAAAAAAATAGATAAAAAAAATTTATCATTAATAATATTTGACTCTCATACTGATATGTATCAAGAAGGTGAAGGATATTACCATTTTGAAAAAAAAGTAACTATGGCTAATTGGATTGCATATATGGTTTCTAGAGAATATTCAAATATTTCATTAATAGGTGTAACAGACTTTACACATTCTTCTAGACAAAGAAAAGGATTTGAGTATGGTAATTTAAAAAATAAAGTTTCATTTTTTTTAGGTGAAAATTACAAGCAAGAAAAAGATTTTAAAGAATATAATGGAGAAATTAAATTAAATAATATTAAAGATTTTTTTGACGCTTCTTTGATGGAAAATAGTTTCATAAGTTTTGATTCAGACGTGAGTTCAGATTTTACAAATACAAATTCTAAATTTGCTGGGAGACTAGGAAATTTGGGTTTAGAAGATTGTAAAAAAATAATAAATTATATTAAAGAAAATTCAAATTTAATTGGATTTTCTTTTTTTGCAACAGGTTTTGCAGAAGCCTTTAACGAAAAAGATCATAATTTAAATTCATTAATAAACTGAAATCTTTAATCCAAAGGTTTTTTAAATATAAATTAATTTAGTCAAACATGGCTCCGTAGCTCACGTAAGGAAACGAGGTTTCCTTAACGTTCAACTTTCCTTCGGCACAGAACAGCAATTTCAAAATTGCCTCCGAGGAAATTGCAAAAAAGCTACGAGCAAAAAATAAATATGGCTCCGTAGCTCAGCCTGGTCAAACTGAAATAAATTTCGTTTAGAGTGACCAATCAGAACTACAAATATGGCTCCGTAGCTCAGCCTGGTCAGAGCACTGGACTTTTAATCCAGGTGTCGGGGGTTCAAATCCCTCCGGGGCCATTTTTACATTTTAATATATATTCTATAATACAGTAATAAATTTAAAGCGTGAACAAATAAAAATATCATGGAAGAAAATAATTTAGAAATAACTGCTAAAGCGGGAGATGCTTCTTCTGGGAAAATAATTATTAGTAGAAATGGGGAAATTAAAGAATACCCTACTGTTGTTTTTTCTGAAAAGCAATCAGAAATATTATTTGAAACTTTAAAAAAAATTTCGAATAAAAATTACAAAAGTTCCAATTTAAAAATAAGCCTCTATACAAAAGAAGACCATAATCATAAAAAAATTTCTTATAGAAGAGAAGAAATAGATTTTATCTTTGATTACACAAATTTTGAAAAACAAAAAAGAAAAGAAATAAGCCATAGAATCTGGAATCATCTTTCAGATTATTTAATTAATATAGAACATGTTCATCCAAAATCAGAAAATGCATTGTTTTCTAAAGAATATACTTCATTAAATAAAGAAATAACTGTGAAAAGAAAATTATTCAAACCAATTTTAAACTTAATAGTAATTAGAGATACTCATTATTTTCCTAAAGATAAAAATGGAAAAGAATTGGATGGAGTAGAAATTTCAAAACCGTTAAACGTCGAATTACTGGATGAATTCTTAAGATGTGGAAGAACCTATTAAAACTAAACCACAAAAATCTTTTTAAAGAATTAAAAACCAAGATTTATATGGAAAAAATAATCAAATATTACACTGAAAATTATTTTTATAATCCAAAAGAAAAAGAAACTTCTTTAGTTATAAAATATAAATTTCCAAAAGATTTGAGTAAAGAAATAAAAAAAGGTATTCGAGCAAGATTGAAAAATTTTGATGGAATCTTAAATTTTTTAGAAAAAAGTGAAAACGTTGAAAAAAAAGGAAATAAACAATTATTTTATGTACGCAAACCTTCTTTCTTAAAGATATACAATTTGAAATTAGAATTATCTATTAAAGTTCAAAAAAAAGTTAAAAAATCTGAACTTTTTGATGCAAACAAATTAGAAAAATACTTGTTATTTGGAATATAATTCAAATAAAATTATTTATTAAAAATTTCATTTATTGTGTTTCCAATATCTCCAATTATATTTTGATGCCATTTCCAGCAGAACACACTTCCGTCTTGACCAATTCCAATATCGCAATCAATTCCTATTTTAGCTGCTTCTGAACTTCCAATTAATCCCCAAACAAGCAAGACTAAAAGAATAATTCCAATTACTATTATAACAGTATATTTTTTCATTTTATACATTCATTATTTTATCTTTTCTTAAATAAATCATTCTGATTATTTCTTCCAACTAGATAATAAACTATTGCAGTAATTATGCTGAATATTATAGCAAGTATTATCCATAACACTTTCATGCCATCAGATAATTTTTTATTATTTACAATAACATCGTATATTACCCATATAGCAGCAATAACTGCTAAAATTCCCAGTATTATATTAAAAAACATTTTTCATTTTTCCTCCTTTTAAGTTTTCATTATATTTTTTCCAGCAGGTCTATTTTTTACAGAACCTTTACCTCCAGGTCTTCCTGATTTTGCTCTTGATTTTGCTGCTTTCATTCTGCCACCTCTACTTTTTTTTGCCATTATTTCTTTCCTCCTTTTTTATCTTTTCTCGATTAAAAAACCAAACAATAAATAAAATTAATGCAATAAAAACTATAATTGAAAATAACAAATTAAATCCGTAATATCCTCCCATCATTCCCCCTCCAAAATTCATCATTCCAAATCCTAAACCTCCAAAGAAGATTAAAACTAGAACAATCAATAATATTATCATTAGAGTGCTATTGTTATTTTTCATTTCATTTAAATAAATTTAATAAATTAAGCTTTTTTTGCTGTATGGGCTATTATTGAAACTATAAGTAACACTACAAAAATAATAGTTAGCCATTTTGCTATTGTGTATGAAACCCCTGAAATTATTCCAAATCCAAGTATTCCAGAAACTATAGCTAATATTAAGAACAATATTGCCCAAACCAACCAACCGCCTACGCCTTTTTTATTTTTCATTTTTTTCCTCCATTATATTAGAATTATTATTTTATAAGTTACGAAGATTCATTCTTTCCCAGAAATTGGGTTTGTATGTTTGTATACAACTTGTTTTTGACTCTTTGAAATTAATTTTACAATTTTTCTTAGTTTCCTTGTAATCAGAAGAACATTGTTTTGATACATTTCTATCTTTGTCTAAGTTTGAAGCATTACATTGCTCTAGTATATTCTTATTATCTTGGTAACATTCTTGTCTTACTTGTGATGCTTGTGCAACACAGTTTCCAAAAGTCATATTTTTAGAACTATTTTCAAAATCAGAATCATCTTCTGCCATAACAGTTGCAGATACTAGAACTATAAAAGACATTGCAACGAACAAAATTATTAATTCTTTTTTCATTAATTAATATATTTTATCTTATTTATATAGTTGTGTTGTATGATTTCATACATCTTTAAAACTTCTGATCTCCACAAAAGTATAATTTTTCGTTTATTATTTTATCATCTTTCCAATGTTGAACATTTACACGATAAATTATTTTTTCTTCTTTGTTTTTATTTTCAATATTTATAGCCCATTCTGTCATAGAAACATTATCATCAATCCCTCCAAAAGTAACTGATTTTATTTCAGCGCTATTTAGTTTTTCTATTTCTTGAAGAAATATCATTTCTCTTTTTCTATTTTGTTCTTTTCCATGCATAGGGGGATTTCCATTTACTTGTATAATCACATTATCTCCATAATATTTTTCAAAGGCTTCCATAATTTTACCTTCTTTAATTAGATTATTCAGTTTTTCCACGTTATTTTTTAATTTTATCATCTTTGGTTTATTGTATAAATTTATTTTATTTTTTTAAGAAAACTAAACCCTCTGGAAGGATATAATTAATTTCTAATTATTTATGTTCCAGAGAGTCAATTTTTAAATTGAGGTTGTTTTTTTGCATCATAATTTTTTGCATCATAAAAGATTCAGGATTATTAGCAATAGGAATAAATTTCATTCGAGTCTCTTTAGTTAGTCCAATAATAGGTGTTATTTTTTGCACCTTAGCACTAACAACTAGTCCATCTTCTTCTCTTCTTGTTATCCATCTGTAACTTCCTTTTTGTCTTATTGCATTCCTGTATTTTATTTTAACTACTTGCTCATTTTTTGTAGTTTTCATTTTCTTTAGATAAAAATAAAAGAAGCCCCAATTGCTAAAACTGCTACAATCAATAAAAATACTGTCAAGCCTATACTTGGACCATCTCTTATTTCTCTTCTATTAGCAGTTAATTCATCGTTTCTCAATCTATTTCCTCCTAAAATTTGATCTGCCTTAAATCTTCTTTCTCCAGTTAGTTCGTCATTTCTGATTCGATTATCTCTTGTTGTCTTGCTTGCCCTTACCCATCTATCTATATTAGCTCTTCTTTCTGTAGTTAGTTTATCATTTCTGATTCGATTATCATCCATGGTATTATCTGCTGCTTCCCTTCTATCCATAGTTGCTAGATCATTTTCCATTCTTTGTTTATTTGTCATTTTATTTTTGCCTCCATTATAATATATTTTAGACAATGAAGTATATATGCTAGAGCAGTAGTTGAGTATAACTGTTGTATGAGAAGAGACTTTTATTGTAAATAATTAAACAACTTTTTTAGAATAATCCCAAAGAATATTATAAAGATCAAGATATTCTTTTGCAACAATATCATTTTCTATTATAATTGTATAAATTGGATGAATCCATAGGGTAATATAAACAGAATCATTACAAACTATTTGTGTTATTTGAGAAGTTTTCGATTGTTGATTTTTAGGCAAAAGTTTTGCTTCTGTAAATTTTAAATTACTAAGCGCTTTAATTTCTTCTTCTGGAAGTTTATAAAAAAGCAGTTTAAGTTCAATTTGTTTTTTTATTCTTTCGAGATGAAAGGAATGCATTAATTTATCATTAAGAACGTTGATTATGCTCTCATTTTCTGCAAGACCATAAATCCAGATTTCTGATTTTTTTTCTAATAAACTAAATAAAATGCTTTTTATAGCATTTAATCCTTCGAGAGTATAAACTTTTGGAGTCTGACCCGACACATAAGTTGTTTTTATATAGTTCATTGCAGATTTCAAGTTCTCTAACTTATCTTTTTCTTCATTAATAATTAAATCAGTTGATAGAGCAGCAAATACTTGTTTTCCTTCTTTATTAGATAAATAAACTAAATTTCTTTCTTTAAGTTTTGTTAAAGTATCATATACATTAGCCCTATGCATTCGTGTTCTTTTTGAAACTTGTGTTGCAGTAGATTCTTTATTTTTTAACAAGTCTAAATAGATTATTGTTTGCATTTTAGGTATGCCTACAGATTCAAAAGCCTTTAGTATTTGTTCTTCAGTCATATTTTAGTTAAGATGACTTATTATATAGTTTTATCTGTTTTACAAAAAAAGAAATTGAATATTTAATTCCTTAATTTAACTCATACACGAGAATTAATTGTTTTATAAAACTAAAATAGAAACATTTTTAAACCAAAAAATTCAACATTCTTTATTATTACAGAGTTATTAATGCCTCTAGAGCTATCTGTATTAAAATTTAAAAAACACCGACGGAAAACAACATGCATATTCTACAACCAAAACACATCAAACTCTCTGAAAAAGAGGCTCAAAAAATACTTGAAGAACTAAATGTTTCTAAATCGCAACTTCCAAAAATTTATTCAACTGATGTTGCATTGCCTGAAGGTTGCCAAGTCGGAGATATTATAAAAATTGAAAGAAAAGATGACGAGAAAATTTCTGTCTATTTTCGGGTTGTAGTTTAAAATGGAAAAACATTTAGTTATTAAAAGATATTTAGAAAATCATTCACTTGTAGAATCAAATATTACTTCTTTTAATGATTTTATCGAATATCGAATTCAAGAAATTGTAAATGAAATTAATGAAACTATCGAGAACGAAGACTTTGAAATAAAACTTGGGAAAATTAGTATAGGAAATCCCATAATCACAGAGGCTGATGGAAGCACTTCTAGAATTTTACCTTATGAAGCAAGAATTAGAAACTTAACTTATTCTGCACCAATTTTTCTTGAACTAACTGTAAAGAAAGATGGAAATGTTGATTCAGAAATTGTAGAAATTGGAAGAATACCAATCATGGTAAAAAGTAAATTTTGTAATACTAAAGAAATGGATAAAGAAACATTAACTTCAAATTATGAAGATCCAATGGACCCAGGCGGATACTTTATTATTAAAGGAAACGAAAGAGTTATGGTAATGGCAGAAGACCTTGCTGAAAACCAACCATTCATCGAGGAAAATAAAAAAAATGAAGTTACTTTAAAATTATTTTCATTAAAAGGAACTTATAGAATTCCAATCACACTTACAGAAAGTAAAAAAGGACTTTTTGAAGTTTCATTTAGTAGATTTAAAGATATTCCTGCAATAATTCTTTTAAAAGCATTAGGATTAATAAAAGAATCTGACATTTCAAAATACATTGGAAAAGAAACCGACGATGTTATTGTTAATTTATATGAATTTGTTAACATTGCAACAAAAGAAGATGCAATGCTTTACATTGCAGAAAAAGCAAACTTGCAAGGAACTAAAAAAGAAATTTTAGATAGAGTTAGACAAAGAATTGATTCTTATTTTTTCCCACACATTGGACAATTAAAAGATGACAGAATAAAAAAAGCAGTTACATTATGTAAATTAATTAAACAATTTTTAATTGCAAGAAATAATCCTGAATTAAGAACAGATAAAGACCATTATGCAAATAAAAGAGTTAGACTTTCTGGAGATTTATTAGCTACTTTATTCAGAGTTAATCTTGGAATTTTAATAAGAGATATACAATATTCTTTACAAAAATCAACAAAAAGAAAAAAATATTTTTCAATAAAAGTTCTTGCTAAATCAACATTATTTTCACATAGAGTTGAATCTGCAATCGCAACTGGTTCTTGGACAGGTGAAAGAAGTGGAGTTACACAAAATATGGATAAAACAAATTATCTTGCAACAATTTCTCAATTGCAAAAAGTCTCAAGTATGCTCGAGAGTGGACAAGAAAATTTCAAAGCAAGAACATTGCACCCAACACATTATGGTAGATTCTGCCCTATTGAAACTCCAGAAGGAACTGAAATTGGATTAAGAAAAAATTTATGTATCTTAAGTAAAGTTTCAACAAGAGTTGATTTAAATAAAGATAAATTTTTCAAAGATTTGGAAACACTTGGATTAGATAAAGAACGTGTCGACGGCTTTGAAGTGTTTTTTAATGGATTATATATTGGAAATGTTCCAAATCCAAAAACATTTGTTAAAACAATTCGAGAAAAAAGAAGAAATGATGAATTACCAGAACAATTAAGTATTAGAGAAGATGAAGGATTGCAAACAATAAATATTTCTACTGAACCAGGTAGAGTTTTAAGACCATTGATTATTGTAGAAAATGGCTCACCAAGATTAAAAAATGAACATTTAATACAATTAGAACAAAGAGAAATTGCTTGGAAAGATTTAATCAAAAAAGGAATTCTTGAATACATCGACGCTGCTGAAGAAGAAGAAACATTAATTGCACTTTCAGAACAAAATTTAATTCCTGAAAATACTCATATGGAAATTGATAGCATTAGTTTAATGGGTGTTGTTACAAGTTTGGTTCCTTACGGAAATCACGACCAGAGTTCAAGATTAAACAGAGGAAGTAAAACACAAAAGCAGGCTTTAGGATTATACGCTGCAAATTATTTATCTAGATTAGATACAGATGTTTCTATTTTACAATATCCCCAAAAACCAATTGTTAGAAGTTTTATTTATGACACTTTGAAAGCGTATCCTGCAGGACAAAATTTAGTTGTAGCAATTATGACTTATGAAGGTTATAATATGGAAGATGCTTTAATTTTAAATAAAGGAAGTTTAGATAGAGGAGTCGGAAGAAGTTTTTATTTCAGACCTTACTCTGCTGTTGAAATGAATTATGCAGGAGGATTAAGAGATGAAATCGTTGCTCCTGACAAAGATACTTCTGGATATAAAACAGAAGAAAGTTATAGACTTTTAGACGACGACGGAATTATTTATCCTGAAGCAGATGTTAACGAAGGAGAAGTTTTAATTGGTAAAACATCGCCTCCAAAATTCTTATCTGAAGCTAGAGAAATTTCTGTTAGAACTAAAAAAGATTCAAGTGTAACATTAAGACAAGAAGAAAAAGGAATTGTCGAGGCTGTTTTTGTAACTGAAGATGATGAAGGAAATAAAGTTGTTCAAGTTAAAACAAGAGATCCTAGAATTCCTGAATTAGGAGATAAATTTGCTACTTCACATGGACAGAAAGGAGTTGTTGGTGCAATTGTTCCTGAAGAAGATATTCCATTCACTATCTCTGGAATAAGACCTGATGTTATTTTCAATCCACACGGACTTCCAAGTCGTATGACTGTTGGTTATTTATTAGAATTACTTGCAGGTAAATTAGGATGTGCAAAAGGAGAAGTAATTGAAGGTACTGCATTTAGTGGTGAAAGCAAACAAAGCATTGAAAATCAATTAATAGATTTAGGATTCAGATACGACGGTAAAGAAACAATGTATCACGGAATTACTGGTAAAAGAATGATTTCAAAAATCTTCGTCGGAAATTTGTATTATTTGAAACTTAAATATATGGTTGGAAATAAAATTCACGGAAGAGCTTCTGGTAAAGTTGCATTATTAACAAGACAACCTATTGAAGGTAGATCAAGAGGAGGAGCATTAAGATTAGGAGAAATGGAACAACAAGCATTAGTTGCACACGGAGCATCTCTTTTATTAAAAGAAAGATATGATTCTGATAAAGTTGTTTTACCAATTTGTTCTAAGTGCGGTTCTATTGCAATCGACGACAATATTAGAAATAAAAAAATATGCCATCAATGTGGTTCTGAAGAAGTTGAACCTATTGAAGTATCTTATGCATTCAAACTTTTAGTTGAAGAATTACAAGGATTACATATTAATACTCAATTTAAATTAAAAAACAAATATGAATAAAATGAATACAGAACAAGAAACAAAATTAATAGATATGTCTAAAAAGAAATTAGAAGGTATTTTATTAAAGGATTTTATTAAAATCAGAAATTCACTAGAAGATTTAGATCTTAATTATGGAAACCCTATATTAAATAAAAATCAATTAATAAGAAGCAATCAAAGATATAATAAAAATATACTTAATTTCAGAGAAGAATATGGTTTAACCTTTACAGAAATACAAGAAAAATATGAAAAATTATTACCAAAAATAAATGAATACCTAGGAGAACAAAACTAAAATGGTATACAAAGAATTAATAAAATTTGATAATAAAAAAGATTATGAAAAAGCTAGAGAATATTTAAGAGCTTTAATTAAAAATACTGAAGGGTCATGCGTTTTTGATGATGAAAGAGATCATTACGAAAGTGTTAATAAAGAAATGAAAATAAATTTAGACAACAAAAAATTTGCAATTTCTGCAGAATGCAAATATTTAGATGATCAAAGTTTTTTAGAAAAAAAATTAAATGAATTCAAAAAAACAAAATGACAAATCAAAGTTATCAAACAATAGAAGCAAATGAAAAAGGTTATGATGAAATGACTTCTTTTTTAGGGCAAAGCGGGTTTAACTTAGATAGAACTTCTAAAAATAAAAATTATTGGAGAAAGGGTGATTATGTTGTTAAACTTATATCCTCTAAAAATAAAATTGAACTGATTAATGTTGATGATTTCACAAGAAAAAGTTTAGAATATATAGCACAACAGGAGAAAATAAGAAACTAAAATGACAGAAAAACCAATAAGAAAAAAAATAGGAGTAATAAGATTTTCACTCTTGAGTCCAGAAGATATCAAAAATATTTCTGTTGCAAAAGTTGTTACACCTGAACTTTATGATATTGATGGTTATCCTGTCGACGGTGGATTAATGGATTTGAGATTAGGAGCAATTGACCCAGGAGTAAGATGTAGAACTTGTGGTGGAAGAATCAAAGAATGTTTAGGACATCCAGGAAGTATTGATTTAGCTAAACCAGTTATTCATTTAAATTATGTTCCTTTAATTGAAATGTGTTTAAGATCTTTTTGTAAAGACTGTGGAAAATTAATGATTAATGAAAAAGATTTATCAAAATATTCTCCAAGTATGAGAGTAAAGAAAGCAAAAGATGCTAAAAAATGTCCTTATTGTCAAGCTGCACAAGAAAAATTCAGATTAGATAAACCAACTAATTTTTACAAAGGAAAATCAAGAATTTTTCCAACAGAAATAAGAGAAATTTTGGTTAAAATTCCCGACGAGGAATTGAAAAAAGCAGGAGTTAATGCAAGAACATGTCGACCTGAATGGGCAATTTTAACTTCATTATTAGTTCCGCCTGTTACTGTAAGACCTTCAATTATTTTAGAAACAGGTGAAAGAAGTGAAGATGATTTAACACACAAACTTTCAGATATTATTCGAGCAAATCAAAGACTTTGGGAAAATTTGAATGCAGGTGCACCTGAAGTTATTATCGAGGATTTATGGGATTTATTACAATATCATATTACAACTTTTTTTGATAACACAATTACAAGAGTTCCTCCAGCAAGACATCGTTCTGGACAACCATTAAAAACAATTACAGAAAGAATCAAGGGTAAAGAAGGAAGAATTAGAAAAAATATTGCAGGTAAAAGAGTAAATTATTCTGGTAGAACAGTTATTAGTCCAGATCCAAATTTAAAAATAAACGAAGTGGGAATTCCTTATGAAATCGCAAGAATTGTAACTGTTTTAGAAAATGTGAATGATTTGAATATTAAAAAATTAAAAGACCTTATTAAAAAAGGAAGCGAATATCCTGGGGCAAATTATGTTATAAGACCTGATGGAAAAAAGAAAAAAATTACAGATGAATTAAAAGATGAAATAATAAATGAAATTGAACCAGGTTATAAAGTAGAAAGACATTTACAAGACGGGGATGTGGTTTTGTTTAACAGACACCCTAGCCTTCACAGAGGAAGCTTAATGGCACACTTTGTAAGAGTATTGCCTGGAAGAACATTCAGAATGCATCCTGCTTCATGTACACCCTACAACGCAGATTTTGATGGTGATGAGATGAATATTCACTCTCCACAAAATGAAGAAGCACGAGCAGAAGCAAAAATACTTTTAGATGTTAAAAACAATTTAATTTCTCCTAAAAATAATACAAACTTGGTTGGTTGTATTGTTGATTCTATTACTGGAAATTATTTAATTGGATTAAAAGAATTTTCAAGAGAAGAAGCAAATCAATTACTTTATAATTCTGGAATAGATAGTCCAATTACGAAAAAAAGCATTTCTGGATTAGAATTATTTTCAAAAATCTTACCAAAAGTTAATTTCTCTAATGATTCTATTAAAATTAAAGACGGTGAAATAAAAGAAGGAGTTATTGATAAAACTACTTTTGGAGATGAAGACGGAGAATTGATAAAAGTTTTAGACAGAGAAGTTGGAAGAGATGAAACTTTTGAAACAATTAGAAAAGCATTTAATTTAGGTAAAAATTATTTATCTGGAAGAGGAATTACTGCTTCTGTCGAGGATTTTGATTTAGATGAAGAATTAATTAAAGCGGGTGAAAAAATAATTAAAGAAGCTGAAGAAAAAGTTGAAGAAATTATTAAATCATATGAAGATGAAACATTAGAATTAATTCCTGGAAAATCAAGAGAAGAATCTCGGGAAATTGCAATTTTAAGAGTATTGAACGAGGTTAGAACAAAAATCGGTCCAATGGTTAAAAAAGAATTCCCAAGTGAAAATCCAATAAGTTATATGATGAAATCTGGTGGTGGTGGAAATGTTTTGAATATTACTCAGATGGCTTCTTGCGTCGGTCAACAGGCAATGGGAAATAAAAGAATTGATTTTGGATATACTGGAAGAACACTTCCTTTTTTCAAGAAAGGAGATTTGTCCCCAAGAGCAAGAGGATTTATTAGAAGTCCATTTATTAAAGGATTAAGACCAGATGAATTTTTCTTTCAGGCAATAACAGGAAGAGATTCACTTATGGATACTGCATTAAGAACTCCTAAATCAGGTTATTTATATAGAAGATTGGCAAGTGCATTACAAGATATTAGAGTTGAATACGACGAGACAGTAAGAGATTCTGGAAATAATATAATTCAATTTAAATATGGTGACGACGGAATTGATGTTTCAAAATTACACAAAAATGAAAAAGTTTGTCCTGGAGAAGCAATTGGATTAATTGCTGCACAAAGTTTCGGTGAAGCTTCAACACAGATGGTTTTAAGAACATTCCATATGGCAGGTGTTGCTGAAATGCAGGTAACAACAGGTTTACCGAGATTAATTGAAATTTTTGATGCTCGAAAAAAACCTTCATCACCAAAAATGGAAATTTATCTTAAAAAAGAATACAATAATGAAAAAGATGCTAAAACTTTTGCAGAAAAAATAAAAGAAGTAACATTAAAAGAAATTTCTTCTGAAATAAATTTAGATTTCTCAAATAAAAAAATTAAAATTTCAGTTGACAAAGAAGCATTAAGAAAAACTCACATGACAATAACTAAAGTTGTTGAAAAGTTAAATGAATCTGGATTTAAGGTTAAAGAAAGTGCAGATTCTATTTTAATAAATGCATCTGAAATTGGATTTAAAGAAATTTATCAATTAAAAGAAAAACTTAAGAGAACAATTATTTCTGGAATTAAAGATGTTCAACAAATTTTAATTTCAAAGAAAGGAAACGATTTTTTAATAATCACATTAGGAACAAACTTAAAAGATGTTACAAAATTAAAAGAAGTAAATGCAGAAAAAACAATTTCAAATGATTTGCATGAAGTTGCTGGAATTTTTGGAGTTGAAGTTGCAAGACAATTAATTATCAACGAAATAAAAGAAGTTATTGATAATCAAGGTTTAGATATTAATGAAAGACACTTAAAACTCGTCGCTGATTCAATGACAAATGTTGGAGAAGTTAAAGGGGTTACAAGAATGGGAATTATTGCACAAAAATCTTCTATTTTAGCGAGGGCAACTTTTGAAACACCAATAAAACAATTTGTAAATGCTATTGTTAAAGGAAGCGAGGACAAATTATCAAGTGTTATTGAAAATATAATCTTGAATCAACCAGTCCCTGTAGGAACAGGTTTGCCTGGACTTTTAGTGAATGTGATTGGTCCTTTAAGTAAAAAAGAAAGTGAAAAAAAAGGAGTAAAATTAGATTCTGCAAATAAGTCATAAATTTAATTTCTAGGAAGATTTAAAAATGAAAAAAATATTCAATTTCTATACAGATGGTAAATACAATTGATATGCAAGGAATGAGGTACTTGAATTTATTTGAAAAAATTACAAGAGTTCAAACAAGATATTTTTTTAGATATAATGAAACAATAATGTTTTGTGTTCCTAAATCTTTATTAGGACAAGCATTAGGAAGAAATAATGAAAATCTTAAAAAAATGAGTGATATCTTAAAAAAAAGAATACGAGTTATTCCAAAACCAAGAGGAATTCAAGATATAAAATTTTTTATCCAGTCTATAATTAACCCTGTAACTTTTAAAGATTTGGAAGTTAAAGAAGATGAAATAGTTTTAAATGCAGGTAATGCAAACAAAGCTGCATTAATTGGAAGAAATAAAAGAAGATTTTTGGAAATGCAAAAAATAATCAAAGATTATTTTGGAAAAGAATTTAAAATTATTTAATTAATTAAGAAGATATTAATTTAAAACATAACCAAAGTTTTATAAATCAAATTTATTAACAATAACTATAAAATGGGATTAAAAACTGCATTAAAAAAGAAAAAAGACAGAAGAAAATTTCAATGGAAAGATAGAGGATTCAAAGTTAGAACTCTTAATTTATATGCTAAATCAGATCCTTTAGAAGGAGCTAACCAAGCAAAAGGAATTGTAATTTCTAAATTTCAAAAAGAAGCAAAACAGCCAAACTCAGCGATGAGAAAATGTTGCAAGGTTCAATTAACAAAAAATGGTAGAACTGTCGGAGTTTTTATTCCTGGAAATTTAGCACAAAAATTCATCGACGAGCATGATGAAGTTATGATTGAAAGAATTGGTGGAAAAATGGGAAGATCAAAAGGAGACATTCCTGGAATTAGATACAAAATAATTAAAGTAAATGATCAACCTTTGCATAGATTATGGAAAGGCAAAATAGAAAAAGGTAGAAGATAAAATGGCATTAAAAACTTTAAAAGTTGAATTAGAAGATTACACTGAAAAAATTGCACCTTATTTATTAAAAATAAAAATTAAAGAACCAGAAATAAGTAATAACTCTATTTGCCATTATACTAAATATGGGGCTATATTAACAGAGCCAAACCATGAAGAATTATTCATTCAAATTGTTCTTGATGACAAAAGTCCTGCATTGGGAGAATTAGAAAAATTAATAAAAGGAGAGGAAAATTAAAATGACATTTAAAGTTTTAGAAATAGCCTATGAAAAATATGTTGAGAAAATTCTTCCTTATATAACAGAAAATTATAATAGAGTTAATAATAAACCTGTAAGAGCATATCTCCCAGGTGCAACAATGCATAGTCTTAAAAAAGGCGTTATTCAAACAAATTTAGATCTTGAAGATATGAAATCTCCTAAAATGAAAATATATATCAACCCTTTAATAAGAGATAACAAAAAAATAATTGAAGAATTAGAAAAATTAATAAAAGGAGAGGAAAATTAAAATGACAAAACAAGATTTCGGAAAAGAACGTACAATGTCAGCACAGGATCTTAAAAAAAAGATTAAGGAGTTGGAAGAATTTGTTGAAGTAAATGCTCCTCTTTTTGAATTTAGAGTAAACTCTTTTCAAATTAAAGATGCAAAAGATTATATGACTAATAATTTCGGAAATTTATATGACCTAGCTCAATTATGTTGGTCCTATGATACAGGGTCTAGAATAATTCTTAAAGACAATGGAGAAGAGAGAGGATATTTGGGTTATAAATTAAGCATTCATACACAAGGAGAAGTTAATCACACCATTATAGATGGATTAGTGAGAATCTTAACAAAAAATTAAAATGACGAACTTAAATTTTAAAATATTTGACATGTGGGATATTTCTGAAATTGTTGTTGAAGATTTAGGATTGAAAAATGTAATAAATTTACAACCAAAATTAATCTTGAAAAATCAAGGAACAAATGTTGTAAAATTCGGGCAAGCAAAAATTAATGTTGTTGAGAGATTAATAAACAAAATATCCACTGGCGGACACCGAGGTAAAAAACATAAAATTGAAATTGGACATGCTACTGGAAAATATTCAAAAAATGCAAAAATTGTTATTGAAACTTTAAAAATTATTGAAAATAGAACTAAAAAAAATCCAGTTCAAGTTTTAGTTAAGGCTATTGAAAATGCTGCGCCAAGAGATGAAGTTACTGTAATTGAGTATGGTGGTGCAAGATATCCTCAAGCAGTTGATGTTTCACCATTAAGAAGAATAAATCTTGCATTGAAACATATTGTGCATGGTTCTTCTGATAAGGCATTTGGAAAAAAGAAAAAACTTTCACAAACTCTTGCTGAAGAAATAATCTTAGCCTCTGAAAATAACGGTGAAAGTTTTTCTGTAAAAAAGAAAAACGAATCTGAAAAACAAGCTGACAGTGCACGATAAATATATTCTCTAGAATAGATTTCTTTTTAAACTAAAATTTAATCTTAAACTTATGGAAATTAGAGAGAATCCAGAATACCTTAAATTACAAGAAGAATTTTTTAGAGCAAAAAAAGAATTTAGAAATAGTGAAGCATTTAAAAAATTGGAAATTTCTTATTTTGGGCAACTTAATTCTCAAATTAAAAAAATTGAAGAAGAAACAAAAAAGAGATTTTTAAATATTCCAGAAATAGGAAACGAAATAACACAAAGCTTAGAAAAATTCAAATTTTTTTATGACCCTTGTAATATGAGATTTATTGTAAAAGTTAAAGAAATGAAAATTTTGGGAAAGAATTATAATTTAGAATTAATTGCATCAAAATTTCCTATTGAAGAGCAAGATTATGATTCTTTAAAAAATGATAAACAATATGCACATGATGTTAAAATGATGGAAAACTATTTATTTGAATTAGAATTGCATCCTTCATCACGTCATTGGAAGAATGAAAAAATTGAAATGTTTTTGAAAGAAAATCATATTTTTGGTTTTATAGCAGGATATTATAAAGATTAAATAATAATCAAACTGAACATTATTTTGCAGAAGAAGCAATATATCTTGGAAGATCAGGTGAAAATCAAACACATAAACTATTTTTTAGAAACCCAATTTTTAAAAAAGATATAAATGGCAATTATTGTATTTTAAAAAATGAAAATACGCTTTCAACAATAGTTGAATTTGAGAAATACAATCTTGATAATAGAAATTTTTTAATTTTGAATAACCCAAATGTTTTAGGATTATCTAACTTAGAAAAAGAACATTTGTTTAAAAAATATCCTGAAAAAGTTGAAGTTCAAACCAATCCTGCACGATAAATATATTCTCTAGAATAGATTTCTTTTTAAACTAAAATTTAATCTTAAATCCAATGGGAAATAATTTTTTTGAATCAAATGAATTAAGAATTTTTTCAAATGCTCGTAAAACTGAAGGTTTAAAAGACTTGCTCTTTTCTGGAAGAGAATTAATTAGTCCAAGGCAATTAATTTCTATTCAATTAAATTTTAAAAATGAAAATGATTTGATAAAATTAAGAGAAGAGCAATACGAAACAAAAACAATTAGTTTAAACAAAAGCTGGATAGATTATAAAAGAAACCCGACACATTACTCTTTTGATAAAAAACCAGAAATAATTATAATATCCTCCAACCAGATTAAAACTTTGGAAATGTTATGTAACTTCTTTAAGAGTTCTCTATCACAAGATTTTTTAGAAAGATATAATTTATTTGAAAAAGAAGCTCTTAAAATTCCAGAAGAAGTTATAAACGAATCTTTAGAAGAATTGGAATATAAGTTAGATAAAAGAATAATTATAAAAAATAAAATTTGGAAACAAAAATTCATTGAGTTTATATTAGAGGGAGATTCAAAATTGATTCAAGATTACATAAAATACACAGAAGATATAACTAAAAAGCCATTTTATGACAGCCTAAAAATAGAATTCCAAGACAATGCTTTTGAAGCACACCTTTTGAGAATCAATTCTGCATACATTAGCAGATACTGCTTTGATATAAATAAAAAAAATGCAATAGTTGATCCGTGTTTTGAGTTTGATGATACGAGTAATGGAATTAATTATTTTGGAACAAGATTTATTGGAGTTAGTCAAGAATTCTCTAAAGAACAAGCTAAAATTTTCGAATGATTTTCACCACAATAATCCTTATAAATATCTTTAATGATTATTTTTCATGAAAAAAATAGAAATAGAATATGATGAATTGTTTAAATTAAAAGAAATTACTGAAGAAGCTAAAAGAGAAATTGAAATTCCTTACCAAGAAAAAAAAGAAGGATTAATAAAAAAAATTTCAAATGATTTTGAAAAAAACTTGAAAGAAATAGATATGAACGGTTTTTCAATAAAAGATTATGATGTTTTGATTGATGAATTAAACAAAAACGCACAAGTAATAATTAAATCAATGAAAAATTCAAAAGGAAAATTAATATTTGACAATGAAATATTAAGAGATATTGGAATTATTTGGTCTCCATTAAAAGAATATTCCGGACATATTAGGGAATTTTACGAAAAATATAATATTACATATATCGGATTTTAAATTAATTCTAAAGATTTATAAATAAAATATCTTATGTAATATGCTATAAAATAAAAGAGGTAAAAATGAACAAACAAAGAAATTATTTAAATGAAGGTGCAGAAGAATTTATAGATTCTTTAAAACCAGGAACAACTCCAAGATTTGAAGATGAAGAGGAATTTTTTGATATTCTTAAAAAAGATTCTGCAGATTACTTAGATGGAAAAATTAACAGGTTGGAAGATCCAGAATACAAAGAAAAAGATCCTTCTGAAGAATTTTTATATAATTATTACAAAACAACTAAGAAAAAAGTAATTGAAGTTGCTATCCTTTCTATAGATGTTGTAGATTCAACAAAACTCAGTCATGTTTTAACTCAAGAAAATTATGCTAAAGTGATTTCAGTAATTTTAAGAGAAATATCTCATATTATTTATAATTATAATGGATATGCTTTAAAATATGTTGGAGATGAGATTATGGCTTATTTTCCAGGTCCAGATATTAATGGAATGCATGATAATGCACTTTTTTGTGCATATGGAATAAAAAAATACATCTTAAAAATTTTAAACCCATTATTAAATGAAAGAAGTTTTCCAGAAATAAAATTTAGAATTAGTTTGAATTCTGGAAAAGCAATATTAACTGTCGTCGGACATCCAAATTCTATGCAACATTTTGATTTAATTGGAGAACCTATAAATACTACAAAAAAAATTCAATTAAAATCAGAAATTAATGCAATTCTTCTTGGAGAATCAACAAAATCTTTTACTCATCAATTTTGGAATAGCAAAATAGACCCTATTCTTGTTGAAAATGAAAATAACATTAAAGTTTATAGATTAAATATTTTGGTTTGAAACTAAAAATATATACTTAAGTATAGATTTATTTTTAAATATCTTTTATTAAATTAATTAATGGATGTTAAGAAATTAAAGCAAAAAACAATTTTAGTTCAGTATATTAATATAAATGAAGTTCCAGAAAACGGTTTAAAAAGAATGACTTATTTTACGAGCTTGAAAGAAGAACCAGATATTTTTTATTTTGGATTATCTATTAGAAAGGGCTCAGAATACTCCAAGGATAATCTAGAGCGTTGGACAAAAGAAGGTAAACTTATTAAATTGACAGAACCGGCAATACTTTCTTTTGAAAATGATATTTGGTTAAACCCAAAAGGAAAAATACTTATTTCAAATAGTTATGCTCCTTGGGAAGGAAGTAAAAAAATAATTGGCTCAATTAAATGAATTGTCTTTCAAGAATTTTTAGTATATACCAAAACTTTATAAATCAATTTTCTTAACAATAATTATTCTAAATTCATTTTAGATATAAAAACAAACAAAATAAAAAATGGCAGAAAAAGAACGAATAAATTCATTCAAGGTTCTTCCATTAAATACAAAAATACAATGGCAGAAAAAGAATCAAGCTTAGACAAAATTAAGAGATTAATTTCAAGTCAAGAAAATATAAGAAACGTCGCTACAAGTGCACATATTCACCACGGAAAAACAGCTTTCACAGATAATTTATTAGCTGCTGCTGGAATGATGTCTGTAAAAAATGCTGGAGATTTAGAAGGCGGAATGGCAACTTGGCAACATGCTGATGAACAAGAAAGATTAATGACTGTCGACGCTGCAAATGTTTCTATGGCTCACACATATCAAGGAAAAGAATATTTAATTAATTTAATTGATACACCAGGTCACGTTGATTTTGGTGGAAATGTTACAAGAGCTATGAGAGCAATTGATGGAACTTTTGTTTTGGTTTGTGCTGTCGAGGGAATTATGCCTCAAACAGAAAATGTTTTGAAACAAGCATTAAGAGAAAGAGTAAAACCTGTTTTATTTATTAACAAAGTTGACAGATTAATCAATGAATTGAAAGTAACTCCAGAACAAATGCAAGAAAGATTTTTAAAAATAATTGAAAAATTTAATTTATTAATTGATCAAATTGCAGAAAAAGAATTTGCTTCAAAATACAAAGTAAATGTTTCTGACGGAAGTGTTGCTTTTGGTTCTGCAAGAGAAAACTGGGCATTATCAATTCCATTCATGAAGAAAAAAGGAATTTCATTCAAAGATATTTACAGATTATACGACGGTTCACTTACTAAAGAAGAAATTGATAAATGGGTTTGGGAAAATGCTCCACTTTATGAGGTTGTTTTAGATATGGCTGTTAAACATCTTCCAAATCCACTTGATGCACAAAAATATCGAATTCCTAAAATTTGGAAAGGAGATTTAACAGAAGATTTTGGAAAAGGATTACTTAATTGCGATAAAAATGCTGAAGTTGCATTTGTTGTTACAAGAATTGTGATTGAACCTAAATCTGGTAAAGAAGTTTCAGCAGGAAGACTTTATTCTGGAACAATCCGAAGCGGTATGGAAATTTATGCTAACAACGAGAAGAAAGCTGGAAAAATTCAACAAGTTTTAGTTTACAACGGAATTAAACCTGAACAATTAGAAAGTGTTCCAGCAGGAAATGTTTTGGCTGTTAGTGGCTTGAATTTAGAAGTTGGAGAAACAATTACAGAAAAAGAACAAACTGCTTTTGAAGAAATAAAACACATTTTTCAACCAGTTATTACAAAATCTGTCGAGCCTGTTAAAACAATGGACTTACCAAAATTAATTGAAATCTTAAAAAAAGTTTCAAAAGAAGACCCGTCAATAAAAGTTGAAATTAATGAACAAACTGGTGAGAGCTTGATTTCTGGAATGGGAGAATTGCATTTAGAAATTATTGAAAATAGAATTAGAACTGAAAAAGGTTTGGAAGTTAAAACATCTGCACCAATTGTAGTTTATAGAGAAACCGTCGGTAAAAACTCTGGCAAAGGAATTGAAGGAAGAAGTCCAAATAAACATAATAGTTTTTTCATAAGTGTTGAACCATTAGAAGATGAAATTTATAATGCAATCGACGCTGGTGATGTTCCTGAAGGAAGAGTAAAGAAAAAATCCCAAGCACTTACAGATGCATTTTCAAAATTAGGTTGGAGCGGAGATCAAATAAGGGATATAAGAGATGTTTACAAAGGAAATTTATTTTTAGATGATACACGAGGAGAAGTCCATATTGGTGAAGTTATTGAAATGGTTTTGGACGCGTTTGAAATGGTTATAGATCAAGGACCTTTAGCAAGAGAACCATGTACAAAAATGAAAGTTTCTTTAACAGATATTAAACTTCATGAAGATGCAATTCATCGAGGACCTGCACAAGTTTATCCTGCAGTTAGAGAAGCAATTAAAGGTGCAATGGCTGAAGCAAACCCAACAATTTTAGAACCACTTCAAAAACATGTTATAGAAATTCCAGATAGTTTTTTAGGAGCAATAACAAAATTAGTTGGTAGTAAAAGAGGGCAAATTATAAATATTAGTCAAGAAGGTTTAAATGCAGAAGTTGAAGCAAAACTTCCTGTTGCTGAAATGCTTGGATGGTCAAGTGATTTAAGATCTGCTTCAGAGGGACGTGGAACAAGTTCATTAAAAGATCAATCTTTTGAAAAAATTCCTTTTTCATTACAAGCAGATGTTATTAGAAAAATAAGGGACAGAAAAGGTTTATCTGAGAACCAGTAAAAAGATAAACCTCGAAAAATTTTAAGAAATTTTTCTATCCAAATCCACACAGTGATTTGAATGAAGCTTTATCTGAAAATCAATAAATGTATTAATTCTTAAGAAGTTACAAAACAGAAAGATATTTAAAGGTTATAACTAAAATAAAATCATGGAAGAAATATCATTAAAATCATTCAGAGAACTTTATGAAAAATTCAAAAATAAAGAAATGTCTGAAGGAGAATTTTTAGCAAGATACGAAAAAACTCTTGAAGTGAAAGAACAAGATGCTGAAAGAATAAACAAAAAATTAAGAGAATATAAAAATCAAATAATTTATTTTAAAGATAACACTTCTCGTTTAAGAAGGATGTTGGAAACAATAGAAAATAATTTTTTAAGTGTTTTTGAAGAACAAAGAACTTTTCAAATGCCTGTACCTAAAACAGATTTTGAACAACAAGTTGAAGATTATCACCGAGCAAATGAAAAATCAGAGAATAAGTAATTCTTTACAAATCTTTATAAATTAACAATAGAATAATTTTTTATGCAAACTACTATAGAAAACCTTAATAAAAAAGATGTAAATGAATTTTTAAAAATTACAGAGAGATATTTATTAGATTTATCTGAATATTCAAATGAAAATGTTTCTAACGAAATTGCTAATTTAGAAAAAAATCTTATTAAATGGAGCAAAATTCAAGACCCCCCAAATTTAGAAAAAAACCTAATTGTAATTAAAAAAAATAAAAAAATAAAAGGTTTTTTATTTAGAGAAAGTCCGAGATATGATGTTGATTGGATTACACATTTAGGAGTTTCACAAAAAAGAAAAGGACTTGGTAGTCTATTATTAGAATATGAAATTTCAAACGCAAAAAAACAAGGATTTAGAAAAATTTGTTTGGGCGTTAATAAAAAAAATGTAAATGCAATAAAATTTTATGAAAAATTTGGCTTTAAATCAATTGGGAATTATCCAAATGAATGTAAAGATGCTTATGCAATGGAAAAAATACTTTAAATTAAAAAGTATATTCTTTAGTACAGTTATATTTTTAAAATACAAATTCAATTAATTAAAATGGTTGAAGTGGAAAAATTAAGTGTTGGAGCTCAAATAAAAATAAAACCTGATTCTTGGGGATATTGCTCTGAAATTCAAGGTAGCATAAATTACCCTTTAATTCCAAAAGCAAATGTTTTAGAAATTTATATTAAAGATAAAAAAGTTCTTGTTCAAGTAGAGGGACAAAATGAGAAAGTTAAATATTCTATAGATAATATTCTTGAAATTTGTTAAAAATAATAATTAGTTTTGAACATAAATCTTTAAAAATAATTAATCCATGAAAAAATATGGAATTTGAAAAATGGAAACTTGAAATTGCATTTATTCATATTTCTTATTTAATTGAGAACAAAACTCCAATAATAGTTGGAAATTCTAAAGAATATCTTAAAACAACAAAAGAATATTTTGAAAGTGCAAATAAAAGTTTAGAATCAATGATAAATTTTGATGAATCAAAAGGATATTTTATAACTCCTTTTTTAAAAAGTATGGTTATTTCATCCTTAAACAAAAACCCAAATGAATCTTCAAATCAAGAAATTATAAAAGTAAAATCAAAAGTGGAAAAAATTTTACAAAATTTAGATAAATTAGAAGATAACCCCTTGGGTTTTTGCAATACAAAAGATTCTAAAAAAATGCTAGAATATTTTAAGAAATTCAATTCATTTTTAACAAAACCAATTAAAGTTTCAGAGTATGATTAATTTTACAATTTCTTGATTTTTTTAATTCTTTGCCCATAAAAAAACCATAAATAAAATGTTTTTAAAGTTTTATCTTCTAAGATTTAAATGTTAAACTTAGATATTTTAATAAATTCAAAAATTCCTGAAATATGGAACCCAAGTTTGAACAAATTTATGCTTTTTATTACACACATGGGCGGGGGTTTGTTTATTGTTACTCTTAGTTTTCTCATTATAATTTATTTGTTTTATAAGAAAAAATATTCAAAATTAATTTTATTATTTATTGGTATCGCTGGTGGAATAATTTTACGAACCTTAATTAAAATTTCTGTTAAAAGAATAAGACCTGAAAATAGTTTAGTTTCTGAAACAGGATATAGTTTTCCAAGTGGACATGCACTTTTATCTATAATATTTTTCTTACTATTAATTTATATATTTAAAGACGAAATAAAAATAAAAAGTTTGAAAATAATTTTCATTACAATAAATATTATTCTTATTCTATTTGTTAGTTTCAGTAGGATTTATTTGAATGTCCACTGGTTTAGTGATGTTTTTGGAGGAATTTTAATTGGGATTGCTTGGACAATAATTTCTATATTAATCACGACTAAATTTATAAATCCAAAAATTCTAAAAACTTGATGAGTTGGAAAAAAACTTCAAAATGGATGAGATGGGTAATTTATCCTTTACCAGTTATTGGAGGATTATTTGCTATCTATGATTTAACAAAACAATATCATGAATCAAAAGAAGAAAGAAAAAAAGGTTTAATTGCAGCAGATTTCATATTTACAATACCTTTAATAATTAAAGTTGCAGGAACAACAGCATATTTAATTAATGGTGTAGTAACTCACGTATGGAACCCCGCAGAATACAATATTGTTCAAATTGCAAAAGATAAAATAAAAAATATAATTAATACAGAAAACCCAATAGATTCAACTAAAATAAATAAATTAGAAAAAACAATAAATTTTGAAGATTGCGATTCAACAAATTTAGAAAAATAAACTAATATTTATTTACAAGATTTTAAAAGATTTGGATTGTTTATTTGTGCATCTGCAAATTCATAAAAACTATTTTTAAGATTATTTGAAGTATTTTTTAATAGTTGAGCAAAATCTTTTGCAGTATCTTTTGCAATTTGTTTATAATCTGTATTCGCAAATTTTTCATAATTCATTGCTGCAACACAACCGATTTTTGACCCTGGACCAATAACAGCGTATGCATTCATTTTTGATGCTCCAGAAACACCTAATGCATCAAACATTCCATCAATATAACCAAGAGTTTCTAACCCTGCAAATAAAGTAAATCCAACCATTACAGGAACACCATACTCATTTAAATTTTTTCTACTAAAAACTTGATTTGAAGTATCAGCAACCCATTTAATTGGTTTTAAACCGCTTACTTTTTTTATTAATTTTGATTCTTTTACCATAAAAAAATAATAAATTTAATCTTTATAAATCTTTTGATTTTGTAGTTTCTTATAAGTAGTTACAAATGGAAAAGTTTATATAGTTTAATAAACAACAAATATTATGAAAAAAATACTATATGTAGAAGACATGAAGCAATGTTATGAAAATACTAGCAAAGCTCTTGGTAATGATTTTGAAATTGATTGGAAAACAAATTATTCTGAAGCACTTAAAGCTATAAATGGAAATCTTGAACAATATTCTGTAGGGATTTTTGATGTCAATCTTGATTATAATCCTAGATTACCTTTAAATCAACAAACAACAGAAGGCTTAGACTTAATTAAATTAGCAAAAGAAAAAAGCAAAGAAAAAGGAATGGATTTTCCAATTATCTGTGCAAGTAGCAACAATAGTTATAGAAAATCAGCTATGCAAAATGGTGCAGATTTATTTTTATTAAAAAAAGAATTTTGGAATAAAGGAAAATCAAAATTAGAAAATATAATTAAAAAGATTTAAATTAATCAAATTCTTTAGATAAAAATGATTCAATTAATGAAATATACTTATATGATGGACCCTGAAAAAATTAAAAAAGAATTAGATAAACTTTGGAATAAATATCAAGAAATTATTGAGGATAAAAATTCAAATTGGGAAGAATTAAATGAAGCAAGAGCAATCCTCTTTTTAACTGGAGATACTTATTGTGAAGAAATTGCAGTTGAGGCAATAGAAAGACGATTACATTTGTTAAGTGAAAAAATAACTTTACTTGAATTTTTTGATTTAATAGACAAAGAATCAAAAAAACTTAATGAATTAAGAAAAGATAAAATTTTTTCAAACCTTGAAAAATTCTACAGAATAATAAAAGAATTTAAGAACAGATATAAAGAAGGAAAATTTTATCTTGACGAAGAAAAATTCATAAAAAAATATAATTCAACTAATCCAGATAAAGAACTTCAGATAGGTTATAGAGGAAAATTTGGAGAGAAAAAATCATTATAGATATTTTCTTTTTATTTACAATTTTATATATCAACTACCAAATTTTAAAATCCGACGATAAAATTTGAAGCAAATAAATATAACTAAAAAATAAAAAGCAATTAAACGAAATATTTATAAACCTTATTTTTTATTAACTAACTATGGCTAAGCTCAACAAAGGTTGGCTAGAACCCATTTAAAAAACAAAAAATCAAAATGGCTAAAGATAAACCAAACATGAATGTTGTTTTTGTAGGGCATGTTGATGCTGGAAAATCAACAGTAGTTGGACAATTAATGTTCCAATCTGGTGCTGTTTCTGAACAAGAAATGACAAAATTACGAGCTGAAGCTGAAAAACATGGTAAAGCTGGTTTTGAATTCGCATATGTTATGGATAAAATTAAAGAAGAAAGAGAAAGAGGAGTTACAATTGATTTAGCTTATAAAAAAATTCTTACACAAAAATATCAAATCACAATCATCGACGCACCTGGACACAGAGACTTTGTTAAAAACATGATTACTGGTGCTTCACAAGCAGATGCTGCATTTTTAGTTATTGCTGCTCCTGCAGGTGTTCAACCACAAACAACAGAACACTTATGGTTATTAAGAACAATGGGTGTTAAAAATATTGCAATCGCAGTTAATAAAATGGATGCTGTTGAATACAGCGAAGACAAATACAAAAAAGTTAAAGAAGATGTTGGAAAATTATTAAAAGGTGTTGGAATAAACCCTGACAATACTTCATTTATTGCATGCTCTGGATTAAAAGGAGAAAATGTTTTCAAGAAATCTGATAAAATGCCTTGGTATAAAGGACCAACAATCATTGAACAAATGGATTTGTTCCCTGCTCCTGAATTACCAACTACTCTTCCTATGAGAATGCCAATACAAGATGTTTATGAAATTACTGGTATTGGAACAGTTCCTGTTGGAAAAGTTGAAACAGGTATTTTAAAAGTTGGACAAAAAATAAAAATCCTTCCGGGAAGAACTGGCGACGGTATTTCTGGAGAAATTAAATCTATTGAAGCTCATCACGAATCTTTACCTGAAGCTCTTGCTGGTGAAAATGTTGGTGTGAATATTAGAGGTGTTGGAAAGAAAGACGTTGCAAGAGGAGATGTTATTTGTGAAGCAAGTGCACCTTGCCCAGTTGTTGAAGAATTCATTGCTACAATTACAGTAATTAATCACCCAACTGTTTTAGCTAAAGGATATACTCCTGTATTCCACATACACACTGCTCAAGTTCCTTGCCAATTCATAGAATTAATTTCACAAATTAATCCTGCAACTGGTGAAGTTATTAAAGAACACCCTGATTTTTTAAAGAACGGAGATACTGCTAAAGTTAGAATAAAACCACAAGGAAATTTATGTATTGAAACTCAAAAAGAAAATCCATACATGAGTAAATTCGCAGTTAGAGACGCTGGTGCAACTGTTGCAGCTGGTATGTGCAACGAAATTACAAAGAAAAAATAAGTCTGAAGAAATGAAGAGGATGATTGGCTTCAGAGAAGAGTTCTGAAAAATTTAAAAAAAATGACAAACAAAAAAAATTAAAATGGTTGAATATGAATTAATCGCTTTAGGGGGAATTGCATTAGTGGGATTTGGAACAAAGGCTTATTTAGATATAAAAGAAAAAAAAAGAATAAATAGATTTAATAATTGGGTTAATAATTATTTCATTCCAGAAACAAATAAAATTCGAGAATTAATTAATGAATTTAGCGTAGTTTCAAAAGATTTAACAAATAAACTAAAGGATAACAAAATTTAAAATGACAAACAAAAAAGATTTTAATAAATTAAAAAAAATATTAAGCGAAACACATCCTTTTATGGGTGGGCCATTAAAAATAACAAATTTAGATAGTCGTATAGAAATTTTAAAGTTAGGGGGTATACTCTTGGAACCAAAGAAAAAAGATTGTTTAATATATATAAAATATTTTCCTGAAGAAGATAGATATGGTTTTTCAGTTTACGAAGAAGAAAAATAAAATACAAATTTAAAATGAACAAAATTCAAAAAACAATTATGTATGGGAGTTTAATAACAGCATTTGGATTAGGAAGTTATGGTTTTTATAGAACGATTGATAAAAAAAACTCAGCTCAGAATGTACAAGTTGGAGTAAATATAACTTTACTAGGAATGCTTTGTGCAAAAATTTATCAACTAGTTAAAATCGATGAAGAAAGTTCAAAAAAAAGTAAACTTGAAAAGGAGTTGAAATAAAATGACAGAAAATAAATATTCATGCTCGGATTGCAATAAAGAATTTCAAAATGGAGAAAGTGTTGCAGTCACTTCCAATAAAAAATATTATCATTGCTCTGCGAGAGATTTAAAGATTATGCCTGTTAGTTGCTTGTTTAATTACATTAGTTCAGAAATACATCCTACGATTATTATTGATAAAAAAATTTATTTTGAAGGAAATTTTTATTCTTTTAAAAAAATCAGAAGAATTTTTAAAAATGATAGGTTGACAATTGAACTTAACAATGAGACAACAGGTGACATTATAAAAGGAGATTTAAGTAAATTAAAAAAGGGGTTGATTGCAAGAATTTTCAGATAATTACCACAAGATTTATATATTAACTTTTTTTGATAATAACTCGAACAAAAATTATAAAATTAAAATGAAAAAAATAAAATACGGAAACAATCTTCCAGGAAGAATAAATTATCAAGTCGGAGAAATAGCTGAAATAAAAAATTCACTTGATAGAGTTGAAATAAAAAAAGTTGTAAGACCAAATTTATTTGGATATTTTATATTGGGTTTAAGAAAATATAAAGTAGAATTAATAAAAAATGTTGGCTCAGAATATTTCAAAGACGAAAGAGCTAAGTTAATAGTTCCTGAAACAAGATTAGAAAAAATCACTCAATCAAATTAAGTTTCTTAAAAGATTAAAATTATAAAATGATAATTTATTACCATAATCTTTTTAAATGAATAAAGGATTAAAAAAAGATGAATAACTTAACAAAATTAACTGCAGAAGAAATTCTGGACAAAGCAGGAATTTCTCCAAACCCTGAATTTTATAGTGCAAGGGGAGCAACAACCTCTGATTTAAATTATGCTATTCTTGAAAAATTGTATTCTTTAATAGAATCTAATTTAGGAAAAGAGGCATCAAAAAATTTTGTGAACATGGTTAAAGATATTCCAAAAATGTCTGCTACTGATTTCATACAAAATTTCTATCTACTTAAATCTCATTCTTGGAAATGGAATAAAAAATTATTAATCTCAAGCAAAGGAATTTCTGTTGGTGGAAAAACTGATGGAGAAAGAAAAATTGTTGGAACATTTACAATGGGGGGATTGATAACAAAAGATAATTTAATAGATGAAACTGCTTCTATAAAAAATTCTTTTTTACATAGACACGGAGTAAAAATAAAAAATGAGGTTAGTGATATTTGGGGGATATTGTGAATATTGTTAAAAGTTGATGGACGACAAAACAAAAAATATAATTATTGATGTTGTATCTTATCAAATAAAATACAGAAGAAAAGCATTGGAAAAAATATCTTTATCTTATGGGGCTTCTACTTTTTACCATTTAGAAAATGCTAAAAAAAATCTCGAATCAGAAATGGCTTACATTGAAAGAGAAAAACAATTTTTAAAAGATTTGAACGACACCCTTAAAAAACAAGATATTTCTTGTGAATGTGAGATTGATGAATATGTTTTTTATGAAAATGAACTATCTGAAGAATCTTCTATATTAGATTATGTTTTAAGGAGTTAATCATCACAATCCTTAAATATCCACATTTTTTCTTATAGGTATGTTAACAAAAGACATGAGAAAAACCGAGATTGAAAGTTTCTTAAATGGAAAAGGTGAATTTATACAAATTGATTATTTAAATCGATATTTGAAATTAATGCCTCCTATTGAAATGCGAAAATTCGCTTATTTAAAATTAGCTGAAATTTATGGACAAAAAAGAATGTTTTTCGACGCTGCTAAAGCTTACAAAGAAGTTGGAAATAATTGCTTGAACACAAAAGAAAAAGTTGGTTATTGCATTAAAGAAGCAGAAAGTTACCTAAAAGCAGGTGAATTCTTTGAAGCAGATAAATCTATAAAAAAGGCAATTTTACAAGCAGAAGTAAGAGAAAAAACAGAAATTGCTTCTAAATTTAAGCAATTTTGTAAAGAATATGCTGAAAATTTGGTTAAAGATTTCAAAAGCAGTCAAGCAACAAAACTTTATGAGAAAATGCTGACAATGAATCTTACAGAAACGGAAAAGAAAGAAATCAAAGAAAGATTAATGAATTTATATGAAAAACTTGGTAAATTCAACGAAGCAAAACATTTACGAGGAAATTAATTAGAAAAATGGATGAAAATAAACATCCTGAAAATTTTGACGAATACTCTCCAAAAGAATTTGCAGAAAAATTTTTTAAAACAAATTATTTTTATCAATTAGAGGTATATAAATGTCTTGAAAAATTATATCTAAAAGAAACACAAGATGATTTAAAAAGACCTTCAAGAAAAAAACTTGGAGAAGGAAGAATCCAATTATCCTCAGGCTTAGAAAAATTATCTCTTGCAATAAAAGATCCTGTATTAAAAGCAATGAATTTAATTTGTAATTCCTGCAAAAAATATATGAAAAACCCATATGAAAAGGATTAATAAAAAAATTAAAAAGTAATCAGAAAACCCAAATAACATTCTTTCAAAAGAACCAAAAATTTGGAGAAAATTAAATCTCTTTTTGGTTTTTAATAATTTCATTTTGTTTAGTTTTATTGAATTTTTTGATTTTTAGTGAATTGATGTGATTATTTAATCATAGTAACAAATAAAAAGATTTAGCATAGGTAATAAAAGGTTTGAAATGCCAGAAAAGACTTTTGACATAAAATTTCTTAGAAAAGATTCTATTAATTCTACAAATAAAAAAGAGATTATTGAAACTTCAAAGTATATAAAAGACTTCTCACAAATAAAAAATATAGTCGCCTCAGAAGATGATAAAAAGATAGACGATTTTTTTCAAAACAAGAAATGGGCTTCTGAATTTTTTAATACAATAAATTTGACACTCTGTTTTAATCCACTATCTGATAAAAATAACAAAGAAACATTTGATTCATTCTTAGAATATTTGTATAGCCATTCAAATAGTATAGTAACAATTCCAAGTATAACTAACAAAATTATTTCCATAGATGATTACATAAAATTTATAGACTATTGTTATGATTTCCTTAAACAAAGAAATTCCAAATCACTATTTGTTCCAATATCAATGAGAATGTCTATGGATAGTATAAATAAATTAATAGAACATTATAGAAAAAAAGAATATTATTATATTTGGTTTGATTTTGAGGGAAAAGCAATAAATAAAAATACTTCTGCAAGAATAAATAGAATAAGAAGACTTCTTGAACCAAAAGATTTTTTTAAAGAGTCAATATTTTATTTTACAAACATAAAAAGAGAAATCTTATCTAATATTAAAAGTCAAAATACATCTTCTTCAGATATACTCTCAAGTATTGGCGGTGCAAACATCATTGGAATTAATCGTGAGCCACAAAAATTCAATCCAAATGCAAAAACAGAACATATGGACCAACAAGAAATATGGAAACACAAGGCAAGATTCTTTGATTCTGATTCTTATTATTATAAGAAATTTGACGAAGGAAAATTAGAACCAAAAAATATTAACATAACTAATAATTCTAATAGGATTATGGATGAATTGAAAAAACAAACGGAAGTGTTTTTAGAAAAATTAAAAATAAAAGATTATATTATAAAAAAACCTATGATTTCAGAAAATCCATTTATATCAAAACTTCTCCTAAATTAATTTAATTTTTCTCTTTAACTAAACAAATTTTATTTTTTTCTGCTTCAGCCTTAATTTGTTTTCCTTCTAACCTTGATTTTTCAACAGCTTCTTTAGGAAGTGTAACAATATACTTATAATAATCTTTTTCTTTCACCTTTTTTGAAAGAACTTTTATAATCTTCATAAATTAATGAGGTACCGATTATTTATAAATGTATGTGGTACCTGAAGAAGATATAAATAATGTTCTGATTATGATTTAATATGGAAATACATCCTCATCCAAAGATATTATTAAAATTACATAGAAGAAGAGCTGATATAGAATTAAGTCCAGAAGAATATCAAAGAGGAAAGGTTTGGTCAAAAGATAAACAACAACTTCTTATGGATACAATTCTTAAAAAAATGCACATTCCTCCAATTTATTTTCGAGTTTTAGAAAATGGATATTATGAATGTGTTGATGGGCAACAAAGATGCACGGCAGTATTTGATTTTTTTGATGATAAGTTTCCCCTCTCAAAAAAATATTCTCCTGAATTTGCGGGGAAATTTTTTAAAGAATTACCAACAGAAATACAAGATAGATTTTATGATTACGAAATAATGGTTTTTGAAATAGTTAATGCTTCAGATGACGAAACAAAAGAGATGTTTAAAAGATTACAAAAAGGAATGCCCTTAACTGCTGGAGAAAAACTTAAAGCAGAAACAGGAAATATTAGAAGTTTTATTTTAGAACTAACAAAAACAAAGTTTTTCTCTGATGCAATTAATGTAAGAGACTATAGAGGTGCTTATTATCAAATGTGTTCTCAAATTTTGGCTCTTGAGATGTTAGGAATGAAAGATGTTAAATTCAAGATTTTAGAAGATATGCACACAGAAAATAAAAATTTAGATTTAAATGGAAAAGCACCGACACAAGTAAAAAAAGTAATAAACTTTTTATCTCGTGCTTTTGAAACTAAAACTCCCGAATTACATACGAGGGCGGGAATAGTTTCATTGTATCTTTTAATTTCTACTTTGATGAAAGAATATTCATTAAAAGATAAGGAAGATTTAATTAAAAATTTTGTTATTTATTTTCAGGACAAATTAAGAGAAACAGAAGAAAAAGAAAATAATCCAGAATTATTAAAATTTTTGAATGCAATAAGTCATTCATCTGATGGTGCAAATTCAATAAAAACCAGACACGAAATTTTAATGAATTATTTTTTATTATTTGCTAAAGATTTAGAACCATTAGATACAAATAGAGGTTTTACAGAAATTGAGAGGATAGCAATTTATAGAAAAAACGAGGGTATTTGTCAGGAATGCAAACAAAAAGTAGAATATAATAATTTTCACGCAGACCACATAATTCCTCATTCAAGAGGTGGAAAAACAACTCTTGAAAATGGGCAAGTTTTATGTAATAAATGTAATTTATCTAAAGGTGCTAATTAACTTTTTTAACATACATTACTTATTTAACAAAGCCAAAATAGGGAAAACCTTTAAAAAGCTGTTTTCATTATATTTGATATTAGAAAGATATCACTATCACATTATAACATCATCATCACGCTCATTTTTTTAGCGAGTGATTACTTGTAAGAAATATAGGTATTTTTCTAAAGGGACTCTCAGTCCTTAACAAATTAAACACGGAGAAACAAAACATGGCTAAACTGAAATTAAAAATTTCGTTTAATCCATTTAGAAAATCAAAATGGCAAAAGTAAGTCCAGTTTCAATAAAATATATGATACATGCGACTTTAGTTGCAGAAGGTGCTTTAGAAAAACCTGATGTAATCGGAGCTTTATTTGGACAAACAGAAGGATTGCTTGGAGCTGATTTAGAAATGAGAGACCTTCAAAAAGAAGGAAAAATCGGCAGAATTGAAGTAGAGTTAGAGAGAAAAGAAAAGCAAACTATTGGAAAAATAAAAATCCCAACTGCATTAGACCAATCTGAAACAACATTGATAGCTGCTGCTATTGAAACTATTGAAAGAGTTGGACCAAGCGATGCTCAAATTGAAATTGATCGAATTGAAGATGTAAGAGGTAGTAAAAGAGACTACATTATTGATAGAGCAAAAAAATTAATGTCTCAAATTGAAGGCTCTGCAAATTCAAGGGAAATTTCAAATGAAATCAAAGATTCTGCTAAAATTGCAGACATCAAAGAATATGGGCTAAGCAAACTTGCTTCAGGTGATCTTTCAGGTGAAGACATAATTGTAGTTGAAGGAAGAGCAGACGTTGTAAATCTCTTAAAAGCAGGGATAAAAAACGTTGTTGGTATGAACGGAACAAAACTTCCTGAAGAAGTAAGAGAACTAAGCAAGGAAAAAGAAATAACTCTTTTTGTCGACGGAGATAGAGGAGGCAAATTGATTATTCAAAATGCAATGGAAAACGCAAGAATTTCATATATTGTAATCGCACCAGATGGAAAAGAAGTTGAAGAACTAACTGGTAAAGAAATTTTAATGGCTTTAAGAAAAAAAATTCCTGCAAATGAATTTTTCTCAGATAACAAAAGAAACTTCAGAGATAATAAAAGAGAAAATTCTAGGCAGGAATTTAATTTTATTTTAGATTCTGATTCAAAACAAAAATTAAAAGAAATTTCAAAAGACAATGAAGGCTCTAAAAAAGTAATAATGCTAAATTCTGAATTAAAAGAAATCAAATCAACAGGTTTGAAAATGCTTGAAAACACCTTGAGAAGAATGCATGAAAAACCAGCAATAATAATTCTTGATGGAAGTGCTACAAAAAATATAATTTATTCTTGTGAAGAAGAAGGAATTCAATTGATTGTTGCCAAAAACTTTTCAACAACAGATACGAAAATAAAATTGTTAAGTTTTTAAAACTTACATTAAATTTAAATAACAATTTTTCTTGTTTTTATTATGATTGAGTATTTTAAGAAAATAAAAGACGAAGAAAGAATTAAAAAAATTGAAAGTTTTGAAGAAGGATGCTGGGTTAATGTTACAAACCCTTCTGACGAAGAAATTGAATTTTTAGTTAAAGAATTTAGTTTAAGTAAATCAAATTTAATTGATGGATTAGATATTCATGAAAACCCTAGATTTGAAATAGATAACAAAAAAACATATATTTATTTGACAACTCCTACTGAAAATATATCTCAAGAATATGATTCTTCATTTTTAATTATTTATGGAAAAAATCATTTCATTACTTTTTCAAAAACTTCTTTAGAAATATTTGAAAGAATTTTAAACGAAAAATCAAGATTCATGAGCTTCTTGATTTCAAAAAACCTTGTTAAGGTTTTGAATTTAGTTTCAAAACTATTTGAAGAATCTATACAAAAAATAAGAAAAGAAATAAGAAAAAATAGAAACAAATTAAGTCAACTTAAAACAAAAGACATTGAAGACTTGATAAATTATGAAGATAAATTAAATGAATATATTTCTGTTTTTGAAGCAAACATAAGCACATATAAAAGAATTTTACGAGATAAGTCATTGCATTTCTTGAAAAAAGATGAACAAAATCTAGAAGATGCAATTATTGATTTAAATCAAACCCTTAATTTATGTAAACAAACTCTTAAATCTATTTCAAACGCAAGAACATATTATTCTACAAAATTATCAAATGATTTGAACAAAACTGTTACTGCTTTGACAATTGTGACTATTTTTATTTCAATACCGACGCTGATTGCAAGTATTTATGGTATGAATATATCTCTACCTTTTCAAGATGGAAAATATACTTTTGTTGGACTAATGTTATTAATTCTTGCAATTGTTGGAACTTTGTTTTTGGTTTTGAAAAAAGCTAGATTAATAAAATAAAAATTAGGGTTTGCTTATTAACTATAAAGTAGTAAACTAACGAAAAGTTTATAAAAGAATATGCTATTCTGATATCCAAGATAAATAAAATGGCAAACAAAAAAACTTTAGAAAAGAAAATTTGGAGAGTGATTCCTGTAGAAGCACATAAACTTCCTTATATAAATAGGATGAGGATTCTTGCAAATAATGTTAGTTTTAAAGATGGAAATTCAAGATACAGAATGCCTCTTCCTGAGACTGACTTTGAAAAAGAAATATATGAACAATTTCAAGAACTCGTAGGTTCTCATGATATTGCAAGAATAGAATATGTTGTTCCTTTAATTAAAGAGTTTGTTATAGATAATAAACAAAATGAAGCAGCCATATTATTTAGATATCAAATGGACTTTGCTATCGGAAAAGGTTTTCAAATGAAAGAAATGGTTTTCTATGGAAAGAAAGGAGAAAAACTAAAAGAAATTTATGAAGATCATGCTTGGACTGAACCAAGTTCTCTTGATTATCCTCTCTCACAAATGGCAAAAATCCATATGGATCCAATGTTGTATTTGTTAAGAGGAAATATATTAAGACCCATGTTTCCTGACTATCATGGACTAGAAATGGATGACAAAACAATTTCAATCACACCAGAATATGGCGATAAAATAACTCTTGACAAAAGATAAATTGAGTCTGAAAGTAAAAGTGTAAACCTAAATTCTTTCAACCCAAAACTTCTATAAAACTTTTTTTCCTTATCTTAATCATGACAATCTACAAAATAAAATTTGGGCCAGCAGGATTGGGTTCTGTAAAAGATGCAGAAAAAACTTTGTTATTTTTAAAAGAAAATGGGCTTGAAGCATGTGAAATTGCATTTACTTATGGTGTTTATATAAATAAAGAAGAGGCTGAAAAAATTAGCAAGATTGCAAAAGATTTAGGAATTTCATTATCAATTCATGCGCCTTATTGGATTAATTTAAATTCAGAAGAACCTGAAAAAATTGAAAAAAGCAAACAAAGAATTGTTAAATGTTTGGAAATTGGAACTTATTTGAATGCAAAATGTGTTGTTTTTCACGCAGGTTTTTATGGAAAAAAATCCAAAAAAGAAACTTATGAAAATATAAAAAATGAAATTTTGAAATTGCAAGAAATTAAAAAGAAAAATAAATACACGCCTGAACTTGCTCCTGAAACAATGGGAAAAATAAATGTTTTTGGAAGCATTGAAGAAATAGCATTGCTTGTTAAGGACACAAAATGCTTTGCATGTATTGATTTTGCACATATTCTGGCACGTTCCAATGGAGATTATAAATTTAAAGAAACATTAAGATTATTTGAAAATTTAAAAGAATTACATATTCATTTTTCTGGAATAGATTACGGAATTAAAGGAGAAAAAAATCATAAAAAAACTTCAGATGAAGAATTACATAAATTAATTTCAAATCTTCCAAAAAACAAAAATACCGTCGTGATAAATGAATCTCCAGACATGATTAATGATTCTATAAATGCTTTAAAAATTTTTAAAAAATTAAATCAATGAAAATGTCCCTCTTTGTAAGGACACTTAGTTAAACTATGTTCACTTTAAAATGACAAACTTTATAAAGCATTCTTCCAATACTAAGATTACAGAAAACAAAGTTTTCTGACAAATAAATGAAAAACAAAAAGCAAATGAAAACTAGAAATGTAATGTTTTCTTTAGCTACTCTTGCTATTGCCTTATTTTTAGTAGCAACTGTTAGTGCTGGTGAAATCACAAACGATTACACTGTTGAAATTGAAAACATCAATGCTTATAACAACGTAGTTAGTGTTGTTGCTGGTGAAACAATAAAAATTGAAGTTTACTTCAATTCACTAGTTGATGATTCTGACGTAACTGTTGAAGCAGAAATCGAAGGCGAAAAAGTTAAAGTTGATACAATGACAAGTTCTTTCGATGTTGAAGCAGGTTTTGCATACAGAAAAGTTTTGACTTTAAAAGTTCCTTATGAACTTAAAGACCAACTTTCTGATATGGTTTACCTTAACATTGAAATAGATGGTAAAGACCACAAAACAGAACTTGAACAAGTTAAACTTTTAGTTCAAAGACCTTCATACAACGCAGTAGTGAAATCTCTTTCAGTTCCTAGTTCAATTGAAGCTGGTGACAAACTTTCAGTTGAATTCGTTCTTAAGAACATGGGATACAATGATTTAGATGATGTTTATGTGAAAGCTAGCATTACAGAATTAGGATTAAGTCAAGGACCTGTTTGGGTTGGAGACTTAGTTACTATGGAAGAATGTAACGACGATGATTGTGATAAAGACACTGTTGCTGGAAAATTATATTTAGATGTTCCATTCAGTGCCAAAGAAGGTGTTTATGACCTTGAATTCACAGTTTACAACGACGACACAGAAACTACTGAAGTTAAGCAAATAGTAATCAAGAATGACTTTTCAAACGAAGTTATTGCTACAAACACTGAAAAAACTGTTGCTGTAGGAGAAAAAGCTGATTTTACTTTATTATTAGTTAACCCTAGTGATAATGTTAAGGTCTACACAATTTTAATTGAATCTGACGGAATAACAACTGAACTTGAAGAAAGTGTAGTTGCTGTCGGTGCTGGTTCAAGTAAGACTGTACAATTTTCTGCTTTAGCAAAAAGTGAAGGCTCAAATGACTTCACAGTAAGTGTTCTTTCAAACGGAAAGGTTGTTCAAGTTGTTGACTACAATTTAACTGCAGAAGGTAAGAAAGTTAACTCTACAGTTATTTTATCAATAATCTTGGCAATAATCTTTGTAGTATTATTAGTTGTTCTTATTGTTCTATTAGCTAAGAAACCAGAAAAAAACACAGAAGACTTTGGTGAAAGTTATTACTAATTTTTCTTTTTTATTTTTTTATTTTTTTTATACTTTCACCCTTTCTTTTTTAAGATTTAATTCAACAAAATATATCATCAAGGATAATTATATTTAAAAACAAAAACAAACAAGAAATAAAATGGAAATAATTAAGCAAGTGGAAATTTGTGATTGGAAGGGATTAAACTATGAAATTGCACTTAGAGCTCAAGGCGGTGGAAGAAGTTTTGTTTTTGCAAACATACTTGATGGTTTCTTTTTATTAAATAAAAGATTTCATATGGGCCAAGTAGAAGCATTTGGAATAGCAAAAGACATTGAAGAAGCAGATAAAAGATTATATAACAAAGCAAAAGAAATTGCACAAATCCATAGGAAAGAATATGAAACTGCAAAAAATGAAGAAAATTATATTATTGAAATTGTTGATTTAACAAAAAGAGGAAAATTAGAAAAAGAATTAGAAGAATAAAAATAAAATGCCAAAAACAAAACCTTTAATTTACAAATGCAAATTATTCAAAGACCCTGAAAAAGAACTTCCTGTTTACATTTTGAATATTGATTTTACAGAATTTTCTGATTATAATAAAGTTTCTATATTTTATGATACAAGACCTATTATAAGAAATTCGAATGAAACTTTTGTAGATGTTGGAGATAATTTAGATGACATAGATAAAAAAGCATATGAAAATGCAAAAGGAGAAATGTTTGAAAAATTAAAAGAAAAATTTATGAAATCTAAGTATAATAAACCAAAAGGAAAAGTAAAACTTGTTTTAATTGATCTCACTGAAAGAGGAAAACAAAGTAAATTAGAAATTGGAGTTAAAGATTAAAATGAAAAAATTATCAGATAGAACAAAAAAAATAATAGGAAATGTTTCATTGGCTGTGCCTTTTGGATATTTAGGATATGCTTCTATATATAACGACCATTTATCAAAAAAAGAAAACAAAGATTCTGGAAAAGTTTATTCATCAAAAATAATAGGAAATTTGATATATACTACGATTTTAAGTGTCTGGGTTCTTTGGGGAGTTATGACTAATGATTGGACACCAAAACAAATTATAAATGGACATAAACAAAGAATTGAGAAAGAAAAAGAAAATTCAAGACAAAAGTTAATAAAAGAAATTAAAAAGAAATCCTTAATAGAAGAAATAGACAAAGATAAAAACGGATTAAGTTATGACGAACAATTTCAAATTTATAAATTAATGGGAATATCCGATAGTTCAAAAATTTATCAACCTACATTAGATGACTGGGAAAGAGCTTATGACAAATATATTTCAAATCAAATCGAATAATTAAAATGCCTAAAAATTTAGAAGCAATAAAAGATTTTGGAAAAATAGGATTAAAAACATTAAGAAATGGATTGGTTGTTTTTGGAGCAACTTATTTTATTAAAGAAGGATTTGACTATAACTCAAATTTGGATTCTTTAAAAGAAAGCATTAATTATGCACAAGACACAGGGATAGTAACTTCTATTTTAACAGTAAGTTATTATTTTGTAAAAGGCACTATAAAAGCAATTGATAATTTTTCATCAATATCAGAACATTAATCCAATTTCAAACTGATAATTTTACTGACTCCGTCGTGCATTGAAACTCCGAAGATGTTTGTTGCATTTGAAATAATTTCATCGTTGTGACTTATAACAATGTATTGTCCTTTTTGCATGTATTTCTTAAGTAAATTTCCAAGTCTTTCTGAATTTCTTTTATCAAGAGCAGCATCAATTTCATCCAAAATGTAAAAACAATATGGTTTTAATTCTTGAATTGCAAAAATTAAAGACAGAGCAACTAAAGTTTGTTCTCCTCCTGAAAGAGATTTGACATCGAAATATTTTCCGTGTCCTGTCTTGACTGTGATATTTACACCTCCTTCAAAAGGATCTTTTTTGTTTTCCAAATCCAACCAAACTTCACCTTTTGTACTTAATTCTGCAAAATTCCTAGAGAAAATTGAATTTAATTCTTCTAAAGTTTTAAGAAATGTTTTTTTCTTCTTGACATCAATTTCATGAATTATCTTAAGAATTTTTTCTTTTTCATTAACAATAATTTCTGATTTTTCATTTATTTTATCATATTCTTCTTTTACAGAATCATAAACTTCCAAAGACCTTAAATTTACAGAACCAATTCTCATCAAAGTATCTTGAATATTTTTTAATTTTGATGAAAGATTCTCTTTATTTCCATGAACAATTTCAACTTCTTTAAATTCAGAAAGTTCTTCTTGGATGTTCTCTAATTCTGCTGTGACTTTTGCTCTTTCAATTTTGAAATTATTGCAATCCTGTTCTAATCCATAAATTTCATTTTTTTTATTAGAAATTTCTGACTCAATTTCTCGAATCTTATTTTGAGATTCATCTCTTTGAGAAATTAATTTTTGGAATTTTTTTGTTAATTCTTCTTCTGAATCTCTTTTTTGCTTAAGAGTTTTTTCTTTTTCTGAAATTGATTTTTGAATTGATGATAATTCTTCATTTACTTCTTTTTCATCACGAACAACTTGTTTCAAAGAAACTTCAATTCTCTCAATTTCCCTTTGCTTAAAAGATATCTCTGAATCTACATTTTCTTTATTTCTCAAGGATATTTCTTCTATTTCAATTCTTAAATTTTCATATTTTTGATCAACATTTGAATTTTGATCAAAATCATTTTCTAAATTCTTTCTTTTTTTAATCAAATTCTCAACTTCTTGCTTTAATGGATTTATTTTTTCCTCTAAGATTTTTATTTGATTTTTTTTATCCTCTATTGAAATTAATTTAGTCAAATCAGATTTTCTTTTACTTAATTCAGAATTAATTAATTCAATATCTTTTTTTAGTAAATCTATTTTCTTATAAATTTCAGAAATTTCTTTTTCTGAATTTTTTATTTCAGATTCTAGTTGAGATATTTTTGGATTTATGTCTGATTTTATTGAAGAAACATGTTCATGTGTAATTTTACTTCTGCAAAGAGGACAAACTTCTAATTTAGAAACTTTTTCCAAAACTTTTTTTTGCTTGTCAATTTCATATTCGTTTGTATGAATTATTAATTCTAATTCCTGTTCTCTTATTTTTAATGATTCAATTGCCTGACTTTTTTCTTGAAATGAAACTTGAAGAGATTCTAAATTTTCTGGTTTTGATTTTTTATCAAATAATTCTAAAGAAAGTCCATTTATTTGTTTGAGCAAAAAGTTAGATTCATTTTCATAATTTAAAAGCATATTTTTTTTATCTTCAATACGTTCAGAAACTGATTTTAATTCAGATTTTAACATATAGAATTTTTTTCTTTTTTCTTCTAATTCTTCAAGCTCTTTCTTTTTTTGTTTTAATTCTTTTTCTTTTTTATCTAATGCAGGAGATTCTATTTTTAACTCTCCCACAAGTTCTTCTAATTCTGTCAAGGAATGTTCAAATTCTCTTTTTTGGTTTGATAGATTACTTATTTTTCTTTCAGAATTCTCTAATTTAACCCTTAAACCTGTTAGTTCTGCTCTTAAATTTGCTATTTCATTGTTTAATTTTTCTTGTTCTATTCCAGTAGATTCTTTTATTGTAATATTTATTTCATTGATTTTAGAATTTAAACTATCTACATTTGTCTTTAATGTCAAATTTAATTTTTTTATTTTTTCAATTTCTTTGTTTTTCTTTTCTATTTCTGAATTTATTCTTTCTTTTTCTTTATTTTTTTCAATAAGATTTTCATTAAGAATGCTTGCTTTCAAGACTTCGACTTCTTTCTCGAGTTTTTTGAATTTGAGTGCTTCTTGCCTTTCTTTTTCCAGATTATTTAAATAAGCAGTTCTTTCTCTTAATATTGCAGAAATTTCTTTTAATTTCTCTTCTGTTTTTTCCAATTCTTTTATTGATTTTTCTTTTCGAGATTCATAAATAGAAATTCCAGCGACTTCTTCAATTATCTTTCTCCTTTCTTCTGATTGCATTCTCACAAAATTTTGAATTTCGCCCTGTAAAATAATATTAAATCCATATGGATCAATTCCTGCTTGAGCAAGCAAAGACAAAACTTCTTGTCGGGTTTTTGTTTTGTCATTTATTTTATAAATACTTTGTCCGTTTCTTCTTACAATTCTTTTTATTAAAATTTCCTGTTCTTCCATTCCAAAAGAATTATCTGAATTATCTATTATTACTTCGACTGAAGCTTCTTTAGATGGAGATGCAATTTTTGTTCCTAAAAAAATTAAATTTTTTGCTTTTGCTGCTCTCATGGATTTTATACTTAATCTTCCGAGGACAAAACATAAAGCATCAGAAATATTTGATTTTCCAGAACCATTTGGTCCGAGGATAACATTTATCCCTGGAGTAAAAGGGAGTTCTGTTTTTTTTGGGAAACTTTTAAACCCATACATCACCAATTTTTTTATGTAAGGCATACATACAAAAGAATAGAAGGATTTTTAAAGATTGCCAGAATAAAAAAACTATGAAAAAAAACACTAGAGCGATAAGATATAATTTAAAGAATAGTGCAAACTCTGATGATTTAAAAACAGAGTGGACATTTTTCATTGTCAACGACGCAGATTACATTCCTGAAATAATAAAAAACATTAAATATTATTTTGAAGAATCTGGAATCAATAAAATAGATGGAATGAATGACTTAATTAGAAACAAATTTAACGGAAATGGATTAGAATATTTATTATTAAAATTCAAAAGCGATAGAAATGCTCTTTTATCTAAACAAGAAAGAGATAAAATATGGCTTAGTCCAGGAAGATTCAAAAAAGATTGTGAAATGAACATAGAAGGAATTTATGATTTAAAATCTTGGGCAGATGAATATTTAAACAAAATTTTTGCTGAATCTGATGACGAAGAAACTGTTAAATAAGGGTAATTTAAAATAACTTTTCTTGGTTTGCGTTGTTTTCTGCATTTTTCCAAGTTTCCCAAGTCTTTCTAAATATTCCTTTATCTTTTAATTTTTTAACATTTTTTTCAAGAAACCTGCATGTAAGAGGATCTGCAGGATAACCTGTTCCTATTTCTTCTCCATAAATTTTTCTTAATTTTTCCATTTCTCTTTCTCTCTCGCACTTTGCCAAAATCGAAGCTGCTGAAACAACTGGATAATTTTTATCTGCTTTATGCTCACAAACAACTTCTAAGTTTGAAAGGTCTGAGATTTTGGTTTTCAAAAAATCTTTCCATTTTGAAATCGTTGTTGATGGACAATCGACGATTAATTTTATTTTAGATGAACTATTTACATTTAATTTGTTTACAACTTTTGCCATATGAACTGCTTCTAATTCATTTAATTTTAATCCTCGAGCATTAGATTCATCAATTTCTGACGGAGAGATTATAGAAATTTCAAAAGATATTACTTTTTCTTTTATTTTTTCTTCTAAAAATTCTCTTCGCTTTTGCGTTAATTCTTTACTATCTCGAACTCCCAATTCTTTTAGAAATTTTTCATCTTTATCGTCAATTAAACATCCTGCAATAATCATTGGACCAATTACAGGACCTCTTCCTGCGTCATCAATACCTATTTTTAACATCTTATAAAAAAAAGAACTTTGTTTTTAAGATTTTGTGAGAAAGAAAATTATGTTTATCTTTTGGGAAATTAAGATTGCATCTTTTTTGTTTAGTTGACAAAATATAAAGAAAGAAAGAAGAAAAAAAAAGGATAATACTAATTATCGAATTATTACCTATTTGTGAATTTCCTATAATATTACCTGTTAAAGTTGAAGATAAAAAAAAGATTCCTCCAAAAAAAGCAATTATCGATGATATCTTTAAAATTTTTTCCAATGTTTTAGGATTATTTTCTATTTCCAAATTGTTTGTATTATTACCATTTTTAATTGTCTTTTGGATAGAATTATAAAAAAAACTTTTTTCCTCTTTGCTTAAATCATCAGGATAACAAGGTTTCCCATATTTTTCCATAAACTCTTTTAATACTCCTTTATACTCTCTTCCTGTTGGAGTTCTTTCACTATTTTCTTCATCAACTTCTGCAACAATATACCTATATCTTAAAGCCTTACCTGATGCTCTTTCCCTCTTAGGTATTTTTACAAGAATATCTTTTATTTTTTTTAATCTCAAATTTTTTCCTATCCAAATTCCTTCTTGTCCTAATTCTGTACTATCATTTCTATAATCTCTAAAAAAATTAGGATTAGAATAGTGTATTTCAAATAAAGTATTAATTTCTTCTCCTGACCTATTAGGAGCATGTATTCCTAAATATGCACCATTAGATTTTGGTGCAACATACAATGCGTCTTTTATAATAAAATAATCTTTTTCTAAGTCTTTTTTCTTCCAAACCCCACCATGAAATACAATTTTACCCATACTTCAAACAAGAAAATACATATTTTTAAGATTTTGTATTAAAATGGAACATCTTCTTTTGGTATTGGCTGAAATTCTTCTTCTAAATCTTCAACAGGTTCGGTTCTTAAAATTAATTTATTATTTGAATTTAAAAAAGAATTTAAATGTATATTAAACTCTCTAGGAAAAATATATTCATTCTTAATTAATTCATTAAACTTTTCACTCCATTTTTCAGAATTAACATTTTTTATTATTAATATTGGAAATGGGGAAATTTCAAAATTATTTAATTTCATACCTTCTGGCAATTTAGATTTTATTATTTTTAATCCTTCTAATTCCACATTGAAATAATTTAATGTTTCTTCTGGATACGCTAAAAGAGCATTAATTGGAGATGAATCAATTCGTGTATAAGAATCATGCTTTTCATTTCCCTTTTGCCTAGAACATTTTCCAGAAATATAAATGTCAAAAATAACTCTAAAGGGTAAAGAAATCATAAATTTTGTAGAATCTGCAAGTTTTTTAAAAAGAATTTCAATATCTTTTTCTATATAATCTGATTGAAGTTTTTTTATACCATGTCTAAATATCTCAAATTTAATCTCTTTTTTTAAATCTATTTTATATCTTTCTAATAAAAAATTTTTTGCCATTTGTTCATCTTTTAGTTGTAAACAACGTCCTGGACTAATAGATTTAGTTTCCCTAAAAAAATCCTTACAAGAAACATCTGGTTCTACTAATAAATAATTTTCAAGGGGACTTAATTTTATTCCATATTGTTCTTTTAATTCTCCCCCATAAATCCCTTTAGTAAGAATTTCATAAAAACGACTCAATTTTACTCTTAATCCATATTCTGATTGAAACAAATCTAATTGCTGATTTAAAGAATAAATAATATCTTTATTATAAATCTTAATTGAATCTGATTCAAAATAATCTTTTAATCCTTGAAAGGATTTTCCTCGAATAAACTTCATTCTTTTTTGATAATTTTGAATTTTAAGTTCATTTTTTATAAAATAAGTTTGATGATTCATTTTTAAATTTTTGTTTGAAAGATCATTCAACAAATTTTTTTCTCCATTAATTATCTTTGAAAAAACCTTTAAAAAGATTATGTGTTCTGTAGAATATATTGCCCAGATGGCGGAGTGGTTAACGCACACGATTGGAAATCGTGGTCCTCTGGACTCCTAGGTTCGAATCCTAGTCTGGGCGTTTTAAATTTGAGAAAGATTAAAACAAAATTTATATACCTTATTTTCTAAGTAAAGTTATGAATAAAAAAATAAAAAAGATTAAAGATGAAGAAATTGAATTAGCAGAACAACATATTGAACTTGCAGAACAATTAGTTTCTGAAAAAGATAAAAAAGCAAAAGAACAAAATAACAAACTTCTCAAAGATGCAGCATTTTGCCTTGAAGCAGATTTAGAAGAATATTCTGAATAATTCTTTCAAAAACAAAAACTTCAATAAAGAAACCTTTAAAAGTTAGATAATACATTCAATTTCAGCGAGGTGGAGCAGCCTGGAGTGCTCGTCGGGCCCATAACCCGGAGGTCGTGTGGTTCAAATCCCACCCTCGCTATAATTTTTTAAAAAATTTCAAAAACAAAAACAACGAATTCAAAAGGATTATAATCTAAAGGAGATTAATTAAATTTACAAAACATTAATAATGAAAGATAAAAGAGGCCTTTCAGACGTTATAACAACTATTTTGTTAATTTTATTAGTTGTTATAGCTTTGGGAATTGTTTCTGTTATTCTTTTTTCCTTTGCAAAAAATAATTCAGAAAAAGCAGAATTAAAAGTTTCTTTGCTAAGTGAAAATTTTAAAATAAAAAAAGTATTAATTGATTCACAGGACCCTTCAAAAATTAATATTACTTTTTGTTGTGCTACAGGTTCATATCAAATTAAAAAACAAACAGAAGAAAATAATACAGAATTAGATATTGGACTAGTCATAGATCGTTCTGGAAGTATGAGACAAAGTGGATGGACAATTAATTTAGACTCAAGTCTTATTTCTTCGTATAATTTTTATAATTTAAATGTCCCAAGAAATTCTTATAGTTCTTCACAAACTTTTAATGTAAATTCTAGCAACACACGAATTGCAATTTTGTTGATGTGGGATAAAAAACAAGGATATAATGGTTCTGAAGGTTCAGAATTTTCACTTAATTTAAGAAGACCTTCAGGAGAATGGATTTTTGGTTCAGGTCAACCAAACACTGGGGGAAAAGTTGATCCCCCAGATTCTCTGGGAAACAGCAACGAATATTTTAATGGAATTTCTTCAAAACCCCAAATAATTTATATTGAAAACCCACAAGTAGGAAATTGGGAAGTTAAAGTATGGGGTTGGAATTTAAGACCGTCGACAAATCCTCCAAATTCCCAAAATGTAAATATTTCAGTTTTCAAGGGAAATGCTCAACAAATTTCTAAAAACCCAACAATTATTTCAATCGACGCTGCTAAAAATTCTTCAAAAAGTTTTGTTAATTCTAAAAAAGATGATGAACAAATAAATTATGTTGTTTTTGGAAATTATGGAGAATTAAAACAAACTTTAACATCAAATCTTACAAAATTAATAAATGCTATTGACAACACTGGAATGGAAGGAGGCACAGCAATACAAACAGGAATTGAAACTGCTGAAGAAGATTTACTAAATAATGGTAGAGAAAATTCTGAAAAAATAATGGTAATCTTAACAGATGGACAAAATGACGCAGGCTCTGAAATTGTTATTCAAACAGCACAAGAAGTCAAAGACAATGGAATTATTATTTTTACAATTGGTTTAACAGGATTTGTAGACGAGAACATGCTTAAACAAGTTGCAACTAAACCAGAATATTACAATTATGCACCTGATGCTTCGAATTTAAATTTTATATTTGAAGAAGTAAGAAGAGATATCACAAATTTATTTGAAAAAAATGAAAAATTATCAGATTATTTTCTTTTAATTTTTTATAACAATACAAACAGCTATGAATACAAACTTGACGACCCTTCTTTAAAACCACTTCAAACAAAAGAATATTTTTTTGATTTAACTGGAAAATTGACAAATGTCACAAGAATAGAAATTTATCCTGTTATTTTAGCAAAAAATGGAAAAGAAGTAATTGGACAACTTCTTCAAACATTTGAGATTGCATAATTTTAAAAACAAAATCTTTAAAATAGGTCAGATTATTCTATTTTAAGAAGAATTAAACAAAATTGCTTAATACTGCCCTCGTCGCATAGTGGTTATTGCACCGGTTTGCTAAACCGGGCCCTTTGGGCGCGCAGGTTCAATTCCTGCCGAGGGCGTTTTCTTGTTTAGTTTACATTATAATAATACTTATAAATAAAAAATTTGTTTTAAAATCATGGAACACAAAGTAAAATTAAACTTTTATAAAGGTATAGGAGATGTTAATCTTGTTCAACTAGAAAAAGATATCCTAAAAAATCTCAGTGGAAATCATTTAAGAGGATTCCTGTTTTTGCGATACTCCAAATGAGAGTATATTTAGAAAGATCATAAACTATTTTGAGGATTATTCTTCATTTAGAATATCTTTTTCACCTATGAAGGAAAAGAGAAATCAAATATTTTATAGGATTGAATTCTCGATAAATTTTTTCTGGTAAACTTAAATTAGAGTATTTTCGCTCCAATTATTCAAGACAAAGAAGTCTCGAGAGATTCTAAATCCCGCTTCCACTGCCAAAAATACTCCACATTAATAAAACAACACCTAAAACCAAAAATAAAATTCCTGCAGCTGATTTTAATTGTTTTTCAGATAATAAATTTGCAAAAACAGAAGAATATCTAGAACCGATAATTCCTCCAATGCATCCTACTCCCAACAAAATTAATGAAAAAGGTTTATAATAAAAATGTGAGAGCCCGCCGAAAAATGCAATAAATATCATCATCAAAAGTGAAGTTCCAATTGCTTTATGAATTGTATAATCTAAAATAAAAACTAAAACAACAAACATCATCAATCCTCCCCCTGCTCCAAATGCTCCAGAAATAAATCCAATAAAAATTCCAAGAAAAATTAAAAAAGAAATTTTCCTTTTTTTGGTTTTGTTGAACCATGCAATGATTTTTGGAGGTGTTCTTTTTTTCTTGTCTTTTCTAAGTAAAATTGAAATTCCTACAATAATAATTCCAATTCCAAGTAACAAAGAAAAATTATAAGATGGGATATAAAAAGAAATATAACTACCAATTGCCACTCCAAAAAAAGAAGCAAGCAAAATTGGAAGAGCAGACATTAAAGCAATATTTTTATTTTTGTAATAAACTTTAACAGCGACTAAAGAAATTGCAACATCTACTAATAAAGTTAAACCAACGACAATATAAGGATCCATTTTTAAAAAAATCATTAAAATAGGAACCATAACCATAACTGCACTTGCTCCAGCTAAACCTGCGACCACCCCTGCAATTATTGAGGACGTAAGCACGATAATGATTGAAAACCAATCCATTAACTTTTTAAAACAAAAAGACTTTAAGAATTTATCTAAAAGAGGATAAAAATGAATAAAATTCCTAAAGAATTAAAAACAATTTATCAAGTTGGATATGTTTTTTCAATTATTGGTGTGATTATTTTTGTTATAAATTTTATAATTTCTTCTTTTTTGTATTTACTGTCTTATAGAGAAGCAAATAAATTCACCATTATAATTTATCTTTTAGTTTTATTATTAATTCCAATATTAATGTTTTTAATTTCACTAGGATTGCATAAAGGAAAAAAATGGGGAAGAAAAATGGGAATTTTCTCTGGGGTTTTAAGTATTATCTCTATTATTCTTGTTTTAATATTTGATTGGAAAACAATAATTTTTTTAATAATTCCTTTTTCATTCTTTATTATAATTGGAATATTCTTGCAATATAACAAAAATATTAAAAAATACTTTTCAAAAAAATAATCTTAAAACATAAATTTATAAATTTAAATTATTAAATAGATAATGAAAGGAGGTAAAAATGACTGGAGAATTTTTAACAAATTTGAATAATACCGCAAGTACTGCTCCTATTTGGGGTTTTATAAGCGGATTAGTTTTGGGACTTTTAATCGTGATGATATTAGTATTCATTGGAATATATATTTATCATGCAATAGCTTGGTCAAGAATAGGTAGAAATCAAAAATACAAACGTCATTGGCTTGCATGGATTCCATTTGCAAATCTTTCAATGATTTTAGAAATGGGAGGATTTCATTGGGCATGGGTATTCTTGGTTTTAATCCCAATTGCAGGTTGGATTGCAATTCTTGTTTTATTGACAATATCTATGTGGAGGGTTTTTGAAAAAGCTAAATATCCTGGATGGTTGTCTTTAAGTTATGTCTTGGTTTTAATCCCAATAATTTCTATACTTTTCTGGATTGCATACTTAATAATAATAGGATTTGTAGCCTGGAAAAAAAAGAAGAGATAAATTTATTTTTTATTTTTTTATTTAATGTTTTTTATATACTTTATTATTTAATTTATCTAACATCTTTTAATTCTTTTTTATCCCACCAAGAATAATCTGGATAATAATAATGGCATAAAACTTGAAACCCAATGAAATCAAAAGTAGGATTATCAAATTTTTCATTATAATAATCTTCCCAAATATTATTAATAACCCTATCTAAAAGATTATTGAAAATTAATTTATCTGATAAAGTTGGTTTAAAAGGAGTTGGTTTAAAAGATGTAACTTTTTTAATTTCTTGAATACCCTTCATACTCCTAAAATTCTCAGCACTTCTACACATTCCATCAAAAACTTTTTTTCGAAATTCTTGCTTTGTTAATTCTTTACTCATAAAAAAGTCATAAATAAAATGTTTTTAAAGATTTATATTATTAATTTTCGTCACAATTTGTTTCATACATTATTCCATCTGAAAAAGCCATCCAACAATTTCCAACTGAATAATTTCCTGTCAAACCAATATTATTTTGAGAAATTAAATTTCCTGAGAAAGAAATATCTCCGTTAACATCTAATTCACTTTGAGGAGTTGTTGTTCCAATTCCAACTTTTCCACCCATAATTGCCATTGTGTTTGCTTGACTTACAATAGTTCCTGATTGATCATTTAACCCTATTCCTACTGAATTACTTCCTGAAACTTCTATTCCTTTACCCATTGCGACAGAGTAAGGTCCTGATGCAATTGTATTTCTTCCAAAAGATGTTGAAGCTTCTCCAGATGAAACAGTCACCAAACCCATTGCTGTTGAACCATAACCTGAAGAAATAGTTCCAGAGCCCATTGCTGTTGAAGCAGTTTCAGATGCAGTTGTAGAATATCCCATTGCTGTTGAATAATCTCCTAAAGCTTTTGTGTAACCCCCAGTTGACATTGAACTATAACCTGAAGATTCAGTGTATTCTCCCATTGCTGTTGAATAATATTGCGAAGATTCTGAACCATAACCTGTTGCTGTTGAATAATATCCTGATGAAATTGTTGCACCACCCATTGCAATTGCACCAATTTCAGAGGCTAATGTGCTTGGTCCTATTGCTGTTGAATATAAATTTGAAGCATTTGCATAATAACCCATAGACATTGAATGCTTATTTGGATTAATTAAAAGAGTATTTTCACCAACATAAAAATTTCCTGTAAATTTCCCATCACCGATGACAGTCAATGCATTTTGGGGATTGTTTGTTTTTATTCCAACATTTCCATTATTATTTACAACAAATGCCTTTGAAGAATTTGCTCCTGGACTAAAATACAAACTTTCATCTCCTGCAGATGTAAAATCTATTTTAAAGATTTCTTTATTTCCAGAACGAATATTAAAACTATCTGCTAAAATAAATGCAAGATATCCACCATTGTAATCACCCAAAATAAAATCATTTGTAGAATGAATACTTCCATTAACATCTAAATTATATTGTGGGTTGCTTGTTCCAATACCAACATTTCCCCCCATAATTGCCATTGTATTTGCTTGAGAAACATTCAAATTATTTTGATCATTCAATGCGATAGCAAAACTATAATCTCCTCCTGCAATAATTTCTCTACCCATTGCTGTTGACAAAAACCCAGAAGCTGTTGTTGCAAAACCAGTCGCTGTTGAAGAAGCTCCTGAAGATTTTGTTAAATCACCTAATGCTATTGAAGAATCTCCTGAAGCATTTGCATAATGTCCTAATGCTATTGAAGAATCTCCTGAAGAGAATGCATGATTCCCAACAGCTACTGAAGAAGGCCCTAAAGCTGTTGATGAATATCCTAAAGCAACAGAATATAATCCCGAAGCTGTTGAGGTTCCTGATGAAATTGAATAGGTATTTGTATTAACAAAAAAATCAGTTCCTCCAACACTGAAATTGTAATCTCCTAAAACAACATTATGATTTGAGCCAACGTAAGGAACATAACTTGAATTATAATTTGATGAAATTAATTTATTATTTGTCTTTGCTAAAGAAAAAGAAGATAAACATAAAATCAAGATTAAAACAAAAACCATTCCAAAAAAATATTTATTTTTACATTTCATCTTGTTTAACTTTATGAAAGCCCTTATTTAAACATTTTTATACTGTAATATATTTTCAGTTTATCTCGCTTGCTCTTTTCCACTGAATATAATTTTTATTCAAAATTTCAACTACTTTGTCTCTTTGTTCAGAATTACCCAAACCTTTCCAATCTAAAATCACAAAATCAATTTCTTCTAAAGTTTTTTCAATTGCTTCTTCTATAAATTCCTCGGTGATTGGAGAAACATACCCTGGAATTATGTGAGAAATCGCGACATTTGAATTTGATTGAATTTTATTAAATGAGGGACAATAATGCGGACCTCCAATTGCAACAGCAATTTCTCGATATTTATTTTCTTCAAAAGTATCAATTGCTTTTTTTAAGGCATTTGCAATCACAAAACCTGCTCGTTTATCTTTCCAATCTATTTCAGTGCTTCCAATTTCCAAAAATAAACAAGGCTTATTTATTAACGGGCCGTGATGAGTTACTTCAAGAGTTAGTTTATATCCTCGTAAATCTAAATCTTGAATTTGTTGTTCTAAATTTTCAAATAAATGCTTATTAAATAAAGCAGAAGAAATTCCAAGTTTACCTTGTTTCCCTCCACCCCAAACTTCTCGGAAATTTCCAGGAGCATGAATTGAAATTGTTTTTTGCTTTTCAGTCGAAGATGTGGAATGCTTTGAAGCAAAAACTACAAAATCAAAATTATTTATTTTTTCTAAATCAAGATTTCCTTCATCTAAAATTGAACCATCGACAGTTTCAAATTTTACATTCTTATTCTGAAATTCATCAATATACTGAAAAAACTGCGTTAAGATATTCATCCCAGCTAAATCTTGTTTACTCGCAATAATTAAATATTTTTTAAACATATTTTTTTGAAGATACTTACAGTTTTAAAATTTGTTGTGGTGAAAAACCAAGTTATAAAAACCCCATTTGTATTAATTTGTTATGGAAGAATGGCTTGAATTAGTGATTGGAATTGTTGTATTAATATTAGGAATTCCAATTGGACATTTTTTGGCAAAAGCTACAAAAGAAGAATTGAACTCAAGAAAAAATCTTTTCAAAATAATTATAATTTTTAGTTTAATTTTATCAATTATTTGTTTGATATTTCAACAAGATTTTTTGCTTTTTGGTTTTCTCTTTGTTGCAATTGTTACAAGTCAAAATTTGAACTATGCTTTGAAAAAAGAAAATATTAAAAATACAAAAACTTTTATAAAAAAGAAGAAAAATGAAAAACTTAAAAGAAAAAATTAAAGTTCCAAAAGTAAAATTAGCTCACGAATTTAAAGAATTCTTAAAAGAATATAAAGTAATGAGTTTGGCTATTGCATTTATAATGGCTTTAGCAGCAAACACTCTTGTTAAGGCACTTGTTGACGATATTGTAATGCCTATAATTACTCCTTTTATTCCGAGTGGGGGATGGGAAACAGCCACATTCACTGTTTGGAAATTTATTATTGCTTGGGGTCCTTTCTTATCTGCATTAATTTATTTTATAATAATTGCATTAGTAATTTTCTTTGTTGCTAAATTTTTAATGCGAGAAGAAAAGGTAACTAAAAAATAAGAAGTTAAAAAGTTACATTAAAGGAATATCAACATTTTTAAATCAGTTATATCTTTTACTTTTATGTTATATCTAATGGGTCTGGGACTAAATGAAAGAAGTTTGACAAGAGAGTCATTTGAAATTTTATCTAGATGTAAAAGAATTTATCTTGAAAATTACACTGTTGATTTTCCTTATACTACTTATCAACTTGAAGAAATTGTTGGGAAAAAAATAATTGAAGCTAATCGAGAAAAGGTTGAAAGTTTGGAAATTGTCGACGAAGCAAAAAAAATGGATGTTGCTTTATTGATTTACGGAAGTCCATTAATGGCTACAACGCATATTTCTTTAATACAAGAAGCAAAATACCTTGGAATAAAATGTAAAGTTCTTTACAATGCTTCGATTTTTGATGCAATCGGAGAAACAGGATTGCAATTATATAAATTTGGAAAAGTTACTTCAATGCCTGCTTGGAAAAAAAGTTTTCGTCCGACTAGTTTTATGGAAATAATTAAAGAAAACTTTTCAATTAATGCACACAGTTTAATTTTAGCAGACATTGGATTGGAATTTTCAGATGCATTAAAACAATTAAAAGAAGCTTCTGAAGAACACAATTTCAAAATTAAAAAATTAATTGTCTGTCAAACACTTGGAACAAAAAATTCAAAAATATTTTATAGAAGCATAAAAGAATTTGAGGAATTTACTGGAGTTAGAAAACCTTATTGCATAATAATCCCTTCTGAAAAACTTCACGAAGTTGAAAGGGAATTCTTGAAATTGTTTGAATGAAAATTTCAGATAATTTTATAAATCTACTGAATTAATTAAAACGTAAAAAAATAATTTAAATAAAATGCTCGAAAAAAAGTTTTTGAATTTTGCAAAAAAGATTTTCTTATTTGGAATTATAAATTATTTTAATTTGAGTTGTCAAACACAAATTTTCCATGAAGAAAATAATTCAAAAGAAAATGAAAAAGAAACCTTTCAAATAAATAGTCCTTGGTACTCAAATGAAAGAATCTTTGAAAGAGTTTACTTTTTTGATGATTTTTTTGATAAAAAAGAAAAAGATTATGGGATTCCAAAAGGATTGTTAAAAGGACTTGCAATGCAAGAAAGTCTTGGAAATCCTTTAAGTGTAAGCTATGATGGAGGGGTTGGAGAATTTATGCTCCAGCCAGGAACTGCAAGAAAATACGGATTAAAAGTTTACGGAAATTCAAATAAAACTGGGGCAGATACAACTCATGCAAAAGAAATGAAAAAATTATTAAAAAAATACAATTATGATTATTCAAAATTAATAAAAATCGACGAGAGATTTGATATTAAAAAAAGTTCAGATGTTGCTGCAAGATGTTTAATTGATTTGCATAAAGGCAAAGGTCATAATTCTTGGAATAAAGCTTTATCTGCATATAATCAAGGAACACCTGCATTTTATGCTTCAAGAACAAAACATGTAAAAAAAATAAGAGAATATCAAGAGTATTATAATGAAAGAGATGGAGATTAATATTTCATTAGTCCAAGATGTATTAACTTTATAAAAGTAACAAGTAGTAAAGTTTATAAATAGTTAATATTTAAAAAAACAATGGAATACAAACCTCAAGAAGAACCAATTGATTCATTGCCTTCAAAATATATTCGAGAATCTTTTATTCCTAAAACTATATATTTTGATTTCAAAAAAAAAGGCTTAAGTGAAACATTTTCTTTTGATAGCCCAATATGTTTGCAAGAGAGTATTATGTTTGATGTTACTAATAATTTAGGATATACTAAAATAAAGAAATCTGGAAGACCAATAACAACAATTGACGGACTTCAAAAGCATCTTGAAAAAATGAATAAAAAAGTTTTTGAAAATATAGATGGTCTAAAAAGACAAAAAGAATATCTCTTATTAGATTCATTAAATGAGGCATACAAGGGGTTAGTGGAAGTAATGAAACATCTGGAAAAACAAAATAGGCATTTTGATAGATTAATTAATGAAATAGAGATACATTCACAAGGCACTCCAAAAAAAGAACAAAAGAGTTTAGTTAATAGAATAATTGATTGGTTAATAGAATAATTGATGGGTTAACATTTGATTAATTCTATCTTTGATTATATAAATCTTTAAAAATGAATTAAAAGATTATTAGAATATGAAAAAAATTACTTTAGGATTATTTGGGTTACTTGCAATAGTTTTTTCTTTAGAGATAAAGGATGAAATAAAATTTGGTAAAAAACAAAATAAAGCAGATTTAATAATTGAATATTCTGAAAACAATGGAAAAAAATGTACTGTAGCAGGATTTTATAGTCGTGATAGCTTGGATAGTGTTATGGTTAAAGAACATACAAAATATCTTGACCCTTATTTCGAAATTAACAAAAATAAAATTTTGTATCCTGAAAATAAATCATTTGATTTTTACAAAGAAAAATTATCTAAAAATTTAGCTGGAACAATGAGCTCAGAAGAAATAAAAAAAACTAAGAATAATTTAGAATTAACACCTTTTCAAGAAAATTAAAATGCATGAAGAAAAGTTATCTGATTTAGAAATTAAATTAATTAATACGACTCTAAAATTTTTAAAAAACACAAATCATTCTATGGAGTTTTATAAGGACAATAAAACTAATTCTTCTTCTATTACATTAAGAGCAGACGATGGACAAAGTATGGATTATGCTTGTATTACTTATTCAGGAAATGCTGAAAAAGACGAAATAAAATTTGAGGGACCCAAACATTATTCTAAAGAAATAAAAAAGAAATACAAAATCTTCTTAATTAAAGAAATTCCAGAAATAAAAAATAGAATTAAAGAAGTTTAGTTTCTTTTCAAAAATCTTAAAAACACACATTATCTAATTCTATCATGTATGATTTTAAAGAAATTCAAAATAAAGCAAGAGAAATCTGGAAAATTCACGATAAAGAAATAAAAAAAGCTCTTCAAGATGATTCAAAAAAACCTTTGTTTAGTTTTTTAGAAGGCCCTCCGACAGCAAATGCTGCTCCAGGATTGCATCATTTAGAAGTCAGAACTTTTAAAGATGTTATTTGCAAATTCAAATTTATGAACGGTTTTTCTGTTCCAAGAAAAGGAGGGTGGGATTGCCATGGATTACCTGTTGAAGTTCAAGTTGAAAAAAAATTAGGATTAAATTCAAAAAAAGATATTTTAAATTATGGTGAAACTAAATTTATACAAAATTGCAAAACAGATGTTTTCTCAAATATTAAAGAATGGAATAAATCAACAGAAGAATTAGGATATTGGATTGATTTAGAAAATCCGTACAAAACTTTAGATAATAATTATATTGAAAGTGTTTGGTGGGCTTTGAGTGAATTGTATAAAAAAAATTTATTGTATGAAGGTTTTAAAGTCGTGCACTTTTGCCCGAGATGCCAAACTCCTTTGTCAAGTCATGAAGTTGCTCAAGGATATAAAGATGTTAAAGAAGAATCTGTTTATATTGCGTTCAAATTAAAAAATGAAAAAAATTCCTATATTCTTGCATGGACAACAACACCTTGGACACTTCCAGGAAATGTTGCTTTAGCAATAGGTAATAAAATAGATTATGTAAAAGTTAAACTTTCAGACGGAGATGAACTGATTTTAGGAAAAGAGAAAGTAGATTTAATTAAAGGAAATTATAAAATTATTAAAGAATTCAAAAGAAAAGATTTAATTGGATTAGAATATGAACCTTTGTTTGATATTCCAGAATTGAAAAATAATAATTCTTATAAAATTATCAGTGCAGATTTTGTAACAACAGAAGATGGAACAGGAGTTGTTCATACTGCAGGAATGTATGGTGAAGATGATTACAATGTTTGCAAAGAAAATGATTTGCCTTTAATTCACACAGTTAATGAAGACGGGACGTTTAATGAACTTGTTCCAAAATGGAAAGGTAAATTTGTAAAATCTGTTGAAAAAGAAATTATTGAAGATTTGAAAAAAAGACATTTACTTTTCAAAACTGAAAAATTCGAACACTCTTATCCTTTTTGCTGGAGATGTGACTCGCCTTTGTTATATTATGCTATTAAATCTTGGTTTATTGCAGTAACAAATGTTAAAGATAAATTAGTTCAATTAAATTCAAAAATAAATTGGTATCCAAACCATATTCAAGACGGGAGATTTGGAGTTTGGCTTGAAAATATTAAAGATTGGAACTTATCTAGATTTAAATTTTGGGGAACTCCCTTACCTGTTTGGCGATGCACTAATGAAGAATGTAATGAAGAAAAAATAATTGGAAGTGTTGAAGAACTAAAAAAATATTCAACAAAACATTTTAATGAATATGATTTACATAGGCCTTGGATTGATGAAATAAAAATAAAATGCAAATGCGGAAAAGAAATGATTAGAGTTCCGGATGTTATTGATTGCTGGTTTGATTCTGGAAGTGCTACTTTTGCACAATTCCATTACCCTTTCGAGAATAAAAAAGAATTTGAAAAAAGATTTCCATATGATTTTATTTCAGAGGCTATTGATCAAACAAGAGGGTGGTTTTATACAATGCATGCAATTTCAACAATGTTATTTCAAGACATTTCTTATAAAAATGTAATTTGTGCTGGGCACATTGTCGATGAAAACGGAGAAAAAATGTCAAAATCAAAAGGAAATATTATAAAACCTGAAGAAATTTTTAATCAGGCAGGAATCGATGCTGTTAGGTTGCAATTTTGCACTACAGACCCAGGTAATTTCAAAAGATTTTCTTTGAACATGGTTAAAGAAAGTGTTCTTCCGTTTTTAACAATTTTAACAAATTCTCAAAAGTATTACTTGCAATTAGAAGATAAAAAGAACAACCTAAAAATTGAGGATAAATGGATTTTGAGCAAACTTAATTCTTTAATAAAAAGTACAACAGAAAATTTAGAAAATTATTCTTTAGACAAAGCTCTTCTTGAAATTATAGATTTTGTAACAAATGATTTATCTAGAGGATATATTCGATTAACTAGAGAAAGAAATGATACTAAGGAAATTATTAAAGAAATACTAGAAAAAGTTTCACTTCTTTTAGCACCTTATGCTCCTTATGTCAGCGAATATATTTATTCTGAATTTGAAAACAAACAATCTGTTCACTTATCAAACTGGCCAAAAATTGAAATAAAAGAAATTGACAAAGAACTTGAAAAAGAATTTGAAAATATTTTAAAAATAATTGAAATGGGATTATCTGAAAGAGATAAATCCGGAATTGGATTGAAATGGCCATTAAATTTAGTTACAATTTATTGCAATAAAAAAGTTCCAGAAAAATATAATGAAATAATTCAAAATCAATTAAACGTAAAAAATATTGAATATGTTTTTAATAAAGAAGAAAACATCCAAGTAAAATTAGACACTCAAATAACTCCTGAACTTGAAGAAGAAGGTTATTGTCGTGAAATGTCTAGAAAAGTTCAAGCATTCAGAAAAGAAATTGGACTTGAAAAAACAGAGAAAATTGATTTAATTATTTATTGCAGTAAAAAATTGAAGAAAATATTTGAAAAACAAAAGAATTTTATTTTGGATAGAACAAATTCAAAAAAAATTGAAATTACCGAAGGGGAATCAAAAGAAAAAACAAATTTAATAACAGAATTTAAAATAAAACAAGAAATTGGAAACATCCAAATTGTTAGAGTAACTAGGAGTAACAAAGAATAGTTACTTTTAGACAATAGCAATCTTTAAAAAGGAAAAAGAACATTATAATAACATGATTGTGAAAGAAGAATTTTTAAGCAGACTGAGAAAAATCTTTGATTTAAATTTATACGAAGTAAAAGTTTGGGCAGCTTTGCTTTCAAGAGGAACTTCTACAGCTGGAGAACTAAGTAATATTTCTGATGTTCCAAGATCAAGAACTTATGATATTTTAGAGAGTTTAGAAAAAAAAGGATTTATTGTAATGAAAGTTGGAAAACCAATTAAGTTTGTTGCATTAAAACCAGCAGAAGTTGTTGAAAGAGTTAAAAAAAATTTATTGGTTCAAGCTAAAGAAAGAACTCAAAGACTTGAAAAATTGAAGAACGATGAAGTTTTAGAAGAATTAAATTCTTTATTCACAAAAGGAGTTAAATTTGTTGAGCCTTCTGATTTATCTGGAAGTTTGAAAGGAAGACAAAATTTATACAATCATATGGATATGATGGTAAGAGATGCTGAAAAAACAATTACACTTATTACAACTGCAGAAGGTTTGAATAGAAAACTTGAAGCTTTAATGCCAAGTTTAGATAAAGCTAAAAAAAGAGGAGTTAGAATAAGAATTGCTGCTCCTATTGATAATAATAATTTAAAAGTTGCAAAAGAATTAAAAAAAGTTGCAGAAGTTAGAAATATGCAAAATATCAAAGCAAGATTTATGATTATTGATAGTAATCAAGTTATGTTTATGCTTCTTGATGATGAAAAATTCCATCCAAATTATGATGTTGGAGTTTGGATTAATACTGATTTCTTTGCTCAAGCTTTAGAAAAAATGTTTGAACTTGCTTGGAAAGACATGAAACAAGTTAAGTAATTTTAAATATTAATAAAAGGAGGTAAGATGAAAAATAAATATATTCCAGTAGGTGTTAAAGTAATTTCTATTTTGTACTATATTGGAGTTGTGGGATTGGTTGCATTAGCAATTCTCTCATTTATTGGAACTAAAGCAATAGGATTAATTATGCCAGTACCAGAGCTTTTAACTTCAAGCATATTAATTGTAATGGGCATCATTTTCCTTGCATTTGCTGTTTTGAGTTTTTTTATAGGATATGGGTTATGGAAATCTCAAAAATGGGCTAGAATAGTTGCAATAATTTTTGCAATAATCGGAGTGATAATGTATATTATCTCACTTGTTGGACAATTTACTGTATCACCTTTAATCATGCTAATAATTGATTCTGCAATTGCAGGATACCTTTTATTTGCTAAAGAAGTAAAAAAAGCATTTGCTTAAACTTCTTTTTAATTTTTTCTTATTTTTTCATTATAATAATTTTTATAAACTAACTAAATTATGAAAAGTTATGAAAGACAAAAATTTTAAAGAAAATAATTTAATAGAAAAACTACCTATAAGAAATTTTATACTTCTTTTAGCTTCAATATCTTTTTATGGGTTGGCAATATTTTCTCAAAAAAAAGAATGCAAAGAAAATGAATTACAACAAATTAGTTCTAATCTTAATCATGTAAATTATGAAATGGATAGTTTAAAAAATTTAAAATTAAATTATCAAACAAATATAAACTCAGCAAATGTTTTTGGTGAAGAAATTGAAGCATGGAATTTAGAATTAAAAAAACTTCAAAATAAAAAAGATTCTTTAGAAAATTTAACTAGAAATTAATTCTCTTAAATATAAATTCTTATAAACTATAATTACTAAAATTATTTAATGAAGGAAATAAGTCTTAAAGAAGCTCAAGAAAAAGAATTTAAATTATTGTGCACAGATTCTTTTAACGCGGATTATTTGGAAGAAAATGGGGAAGAAAAAGCTTTAACTTTAGAACATCCGAATGCAACACATTACACTTTTTCAGGACAGGAGATTTTTGAAGATAAAAAAATCATAGGAAGAAGAATGGAAAAAATAGGTAGAACTACTGTATTTGTTCCAAAATGGGAATACGAATTAAAAGAAAGAAATTATTATTTAATTTGGTCTGAACATTAATTCTTTTATCTAGTTGATTTATGTGATTAAAATATAGGTAATTAATCATCTTGAAAAATAACTAAAGAATTTGCCCATTAAAATTAGAATTAAAATCTTTAACAATTTGATTATCTTCATCAAAAAAATCAACTATAATAATTGCTTTTTCATAAGCACGATAATACCTTTTATCAGTAACTTTCACATAATTTACTTTGGATGCAACAAACCTCACTTGCCGATCATTATCGTCTTCAAAAAGTCCGCCTTCTTTTAGGGAATCAATTATGTTCTTTGTATAGTTATCTACATCCCTATCTTTGTGGGTATTAACTAAAAGATATTTTATTAAAATTTGTATTGGTTTGTTTTTTATTTCTTCGCAGATTGATTTTGTATTTTTTGATTTTTTTAATTTATCAACAATTATTTTTCTCATTCTCTTTCCTGCTTTTGTTTGAAAACTTGCAGGATATGCATCTGGCATTAACCACCAAAGGTGTTTCCCCTTTGGACAAGAATCAAAAGAATCTTTATGTATTATTGAAATTCCTCTTGAAGAAACTCCTTTTTTGAGGATATTCATCTTAACTTTTTCACTTCTTCTTTTTGGAATTTTTACATTGGGAAAATTACTCATAACTAATTCTCTCATAGTTACCATTTTATCTAATTTTCATGTGTGTTTTTTTGTGACAAACCCCACAGAGAACGACTAAATTATTCACTTGATTATTTGAAGAATCTTCATCTTTATGATGAATGTGAAGACCTTCTGTTTTCCCACAAACAGCACATTCATTATTAAATTTGCCAAAGACCATTTCCTTTTCATCATTTGTTAAAAATTTTCTTTTAGCCTTAACTTTCCCATAAATCTTTTTCTCAGCTTCTTCTCTTATTTTTCTTTTTTCTTGTCTTTCCAAAATTTTATTTGATTCTATTTTTATAAGTTCATCACTTACAAGTTCATTTATTGCTTTTTCAATATTATAATCTTTATTTATTACCTTCTTTATCACATTTTCTTTATTAAAATAGGAAATTCTTTGCTTAGATCTTTTTAGCTTCAAATATTCTTTTGCCTTAACAACTAATTGTTCTGGAGCAAATTTATCTTCTTGATGCCAATCTAAATGAGGCTCTTTTGATTCATTAGAAAGTTTGATGTAATTAATTATCTCTTTAATTGCTTTCATTTCTTTTTTACTTCTTTGGTTTCTTTCTTTTATTTCTATTTCTTTTAAATAACAAGATTTGCATTTACCAGAAAACATATAACTATACTCTTCAAACTTTGTATAACATACTGAACAATTATAAAACCCCATTAAATAAAAAAGAAAGAACAATATTTAATATTTTCTAATTTGTAAAAAATCCAATAATTAGAATCACATTTCTTCTAAAACATCAATTCCAATTAAATAAAGTCCAGATTTTATTACATCCCTAAAAGTTTTAACAATATTCAATCTGAAAAACTCTTTATCTGAACCAATAACAGGACAAGCATGATAAAATTCATTAAACAATTGAGATAATTCATAAACATAATTTGAGATTAAACTTGGATTTAAATCATTTGCAGATTTTGAGATTATCAACGGAAATTCAGACATTTTTTTTATGACAAGAAATTCATTTGGTTCAATTTTATCAATTTCTTTTTTTGCATTTTGTTCGATTTTTGCTTTTTTCAAAATTGAACTTGCACGAGCATAAGAATACTGAATGTATGGTCCTGTATCTCCTTCAAAATTTATTGAATTTTTTGGGTCAAAAACCATATTTTTTCGAATATCTGTTTTAAGCAGAATATATTTTATTGCTGCTAAAGAAATTATTAAACTTCTTTTTTCAAGTTGAACATTTGAAAGTTTTGCCCTTTCAATTAATTCTTTTTTAACAAGATTCTGAACTTTTTCAATTAAATCATCTGCGTCAACAACTGTTCCTTCACGAGATTTCATTTTTCCTTCTGGCAAAAAAACCATTCCATAAGAAAGGTGATTTAATTTATCTTTTGATGTAATTCCTAATTTTTCAAGTAATTCAAAAAGAACATTAAAATGATAATCTTGTTCGTTTCCAACAACATAAATTAATTCGTCTAGTTTATATTTTTCAAAACGAGATTTTGCTAAATACAAATCCTGAGTAATATAAATTGAAGTTCCGTCTGCTCTTAACAAAACTTTTTCTCCTAAATTCTTTTTTCGCAAATCATAAATAATTGCTCCTGATTTGTCTTTTTTAAATATTCCTTTGTTCAACCCATCAAAAACAATTTCTTTACCTTTTTTGTAAATTTTACTTTCATAATCTTCAACTTGATGTTTAATTCCAAATTTAGAATAAGTTTTTTCAAAACCTTTTAATGCCCAGTTATTCATTTTTTTCCAAAGAGCCAATGTTTTTTTATCTCCTTCTTCATATTTTTGTAAAAGTCGATGAGATAAAATTTCTAAATCATTATCTGTTTTTGATTTTTCATTGAACTTAACATAAAACTCTCCAACAAAATGATCTCCTTTTATTTTTCCTGGGACCTTATTTTTTCCAAACTTAGAATATGCAGCCATTGATTTACAAATGTGAATTCCTCTATCATTGTTTAAATTTGCCCTTATTACTTTATATCCTGAAAATTCTAAAATTCTTGAAACACTTTCTCCAATTGCCATATTTCTTAAATGTCCCAAATGTAACGGCTTGTTTGTATTTGGAGAAGGAAATTCAACCATTATTGTTTTTTTGTCTTTTTCAGTATTCAAAATCTTTCCAAATTTTTCTTTTTTTTGTAAAATTCCTTGAAGAAAATTGAAAGAAAAATTTAATTTATTCACGAAAAAATTAATATATGGTCCAACTGCTTGGATATCTTCAAAAATATTTTTATCAAATTCAATTTTTTGTCTTACATTAACTGCAATTTCATGAGGAGCAGTTTTCAGAATTTTTGCAAGAAAAAAACAAGGAAATGCATAATCACCTAATTCATAATTTTTTGGAATTTCAATAATTTCTTCAATTTCAGAATCTTTTAATTTTAAATCTAATTCCTTAAATGCATTTTGAAGAATTTTTACAACCTCTGATTTCATGTCTTTATTAAGAAAATTGCATTAATAAAATTTGGGGTTTGAATATATCCTTTGAAGTGCACTTAATTTTAAAAAGAATTAAATTTTAAAAAAAAGATGACATATAGCTATAAAACATTAGCAGAAAGATTATTGCAAGGAAAAATAATAACATTAAGCTACGAGAAATACAATGATGGAACAAAAGAAAATCCAGATATTTTAATTAACAGACTTTGTGCAAGTATAGAAGAAACCAAAGATAAAAAAAATAAAGATTTGGTTGTTTTTTTAAATAAAGAAGATGAAGAAGAGATAAATGAAACTTATGAAATTTACCGAATGCCTTTCATAAAAGACTTAGAAAAATTAGTTTATATTTTAAAAGAAACCAGAAAACAATCACATCTTTAATAATTAATTAATTAATTTTTTGCTTTTACATATGAAATTCTATGTTGAGAGTTGTTAGCGGGATTTTTATGATAAATTCCTTTAACTAAAAAATGAATTCCTGTTTCACTTAATTCAACATTTAATGAATCTCTTGACAATGGAAAGTAACTAAATAATTGTTCTTTAACTTCATCAACAGTCAAAGAGGCTCTCAAAGAATTATAAAGATCTTCTTTTAAATTATAACTTGCATTTCCAACAAGTTCATGAATAATTTTTTTTGCTTTTTCTTCTGTTTCTGGCCTTATCCAATCCATATGATAAAGAACTGTTCCATCTTTTGCAGAGTTTTGAATGAATCTCCAAAGTTTAGTTGGATCTTTTAAATCATGAATAAACTCTTTTGAAATTACTGCATCGAATTTTTCTCCATCAAAAGGAAAATCTTGCATTTTAGACTCATAAAAAGAAAGTTTTTTTGAAAGATCTATTCCTTCTCCTCTATAAAAATCAATCATCTTTCGTTTTGCAAGATTTATCATTTCTGGTGAGCTATCTAAAGCCTGAATAACAAAATTAGGATTTTTAGAGATTAAATTAATATCAGTTTCTCCTGAACCACAACCGATGTCTAATAAATTTTTAACTTTTGAAAATTCTTTGACAAACCCAGATTCAAAAATATTATTAAAAGATAATTTATAAGAATTGTATTCTTCAATTATCTCTGGTTTTTTTATTAATTCTTTTCCAAATATTCTTTGCATTTTTTAACAAGAAATAAAGGGTTTATAAAAATTATTGTGATGAAATTACTGCAATAAAACTTCTTTATTTTTCAATTCTAAAGAACATTTATAAAAAACAAGTTCCTCTATAAAATATGACAAAAAAATACGATGTAATAATTGTTGGAGCAGGACCTGGAGGAATTACTGCTGCAGTTTATTGTTTTAGATATAATCTCAAAACACTTGTTATCGGAGAATTACCTGGAGGATATGTTGGATTAACTCACAAAATTTGCAATGTTCCAGGAGACCAAGGAGTTTCAGGGCCAGAATTAGCTAAGAAAATGATAAATCATCTTCAAAATATCGACGTTGATTTCAAACAAGAAACTGTTCAAAGCATTTCTGGAAAAAATGGAAATTTCAAAGTAAAAACAAACAAAACAGAATATCTTGGAAAAAAAATAATTATTGCAACAGGAACAGAACATAGAAAACTGGGTTTAAAAGAAGAAGAAAAATTCTTTGGAAAAGGAATAAGTTATTGTGCAACTTGCGACGCTGGATTTTATAAAGACAAAATTGCAGGTGTTGTTGGTGGAGGAAATTCTGCTTTAACTGCAGCAATATTGTTAAGTAAATATGCTAAAGAAATATTTTTGATTTATCGAGGAAATTCATTTTCAAAAGGAGAACCAAGATGGGTTAAAGAAGTTGAAGAAAATCCCAAAATAAAAATATTATTCAATAGCGAAGTAAAAGAAATAAAAGGAAAAGAAAAATTTGAAGGAGTTGAAATAATCACTAAAGGAAAGAAAAAAGAATTAAAATTAGACGGAGTATTCATTGAAATTGGTTCTGTACCAAATATAAAACTTGCTGAAGAATTAAATTTAAAATTAGAAAATTTGAGCATAAAAGTTGACAAAGAAAAAAGAACAAATGTCAAGGGAGTTTATGCTATTGGAGATGTAACTGACACTCCATTCAAACAAATTTTAACTGCTCAAGCTGATGGTGCTATTGCTGCAAATTCTGCATACATAGATTTAGGGATGGAAAAATAAATTATATTTTCAAGAATATATATCTTTAAAAATTCATTAAATTCTTTAAATGGATGAACAACATTGATGAATTTTTGGAAGATGGTTTTAAAATAAGAGAATATGAAAACAATTTATCAAAAATTATATCTGAAATAAAAAGAGAATGTGAAGTTCAAAAAGAAGAAGATTTTGATTACAAAGAGCATATAGAAATATCTGTTAACGTCTTAAAAACATTTCTAGAAGGATATAAAAAATTAATAGAAAAATATCCTGATTCAAAATTTATTAAAAATAGAAAAAAATATTTATATTTTTTTGCAAAGAAAAACTTACCTAAAGAAGTATATAAAGAGGTTTATGAAAATGAACAACATTGATGAAATCTTAGAGGATGGTAGAAAAATTTATTTATTGATGGAAAATTCATTATATTTTGCTGAATTAATAATGAATGAAAGGAAATATATTGAAATTCTTCCTAAGGAAAAAGAAGGTTATAGAATGACCTTAAAAAATAACTGGAAAAGATTTCAGGAATTTTCAGAAAAATACCCTAATTCTGAATTTGTTAAGGAAACAGTTGAAAGAATTCTTAATTCAGCGAAAGAAGATTTACCAGAAGAAGTATACAAGGAGATTTATGAAAATGAACAACATTGATGAAATCTTGAAAGATGGAATTAGTGCTCATTATATTGGAAGGGATTCTTTAGAAGATATTTCAAAAATAAGAGAATACTCAAAATTTCCAGATAAATTATGGAAAATCGGAGATTACAAAAAAAGATTAGTTAGTTATTGGAAAGGTTTGCAAGATTTAGCTAAAAAATACCCAGATTCTGAAGTTATTAAAGAACAAACTGAAATAATTCTTAACTCGGCAAAAGAATATCTACCCGAAAATATATATAAAGAAATTTATGAATCAGAAAAATAAATTCAAAACATTTATTAATAGACATTTTCTAAAAACATCATGGCAAAAATAAACGACGATAAGTTAGAGAATGCGTTGAATAAAGAAAAAACAGAACAACCAAGAATGTCAAAAGAAATGGAAATTGGCTTTCATCAAGGAGCTGTAACAACTCTTGTAAATGAAAGAAATGAATTTATAAAAATAGTTGGAAATGTAGACGCTATTATTTCAGCACATTTGAAAAGACTTGAAGAACTTGGTGTTAAAATTAACAAGCAATAATTCACCACAATAATTTTTATAAATAGAATTTTTCTTATTTTTAAATGAGTTTAGAAAACATTCAAAAAGATGTAGACGAATGGTGTTCTCAATTTGACCCGCCTTATTTCAATGCCTTGAAACAATTAGACAAACTAAGAGAAGAAACAGAAGAAGTTGGTGAAATTTTAGAAAAAGTATGTGGAACAAATAAAGAAGAATATGAAAATTATAAAAAAGATTTAGGTGGAGAACTAGCAGATGTCCTTTTTGTTGTAGCTTGTATTGCGAACAGAGAAAAGATAAATCTTCAAAAAGAATGGAAGATAATGATGAAAGAAAGAAGATATGGAAGAGATAATAATCGGTTTAAAAGAAAACAATAATTCTTATAATTTTTATTTTAGATAAGTTTTTAAGTTCATATTTATTTGAAAATTTATAATTTGCAATTTATGCGGGGGTGCCGGAGTGGTCAAACGGGCTGGACTTAAGATCCAGTAGCTTAGTGCTTGCGCAGGTCCGAATCCTGTCCCTCGCATTTTGATAGGATGAGAACCAAGCCTAAAAAAATATTTAGATTTTTGCCCGCAGGTCCGAATCCTGTCCCTCGCATAGCCATTACGCATAGGCTTCGCGAGACACTGAATGAAAAAGCCATTACCCATAGGCTTCGCGAGACACTGAATAACGATTTCTTTAAATTGCCTCTGATTGAAATCGCAAATAATACTTAAACTCTTAAACAAAGTTGTTCAATTGCCTCTGGCAACAACAAAAAAAATTAATCACATAAATATTTTTAAATCCAAATGCAACTAAATTTTTATGGAAAATATAAATGATTTAATTTTTTATAAAATAAAAAGTAAAATAATTCCAAACAGAAATCCAAAAAAACATTTTTTTATTTTAGAAAATCCCGAAGCTAAAACAGAATTAGAAGATTTTGTGCTTTCTGGACAATTCTGCTCTCAATTTGATTTTGAAACAGATAGCTCAAACAATTTATACGGAGTTTATCTTCCAAAAGGCTCAGAATCAGGATTAATTTATTTAAAAGAATTTAAATCAGAAATAGGTGATTTTGTTTTTATTCAGACTCCTTTAAATTATTTAGATAACTCTCTTGATTTGAAAAATTAAATCCAAAATATTTTTATTTACTAGATTCTTGAATAATTAATAAAAATGAAAAAAATTTATTTATACGGGATTTTAATTCTTGTTTTAGTTGTAATTGCTTTGAATTATGGAAAGTTAGATAATTTTGTAATTAAACAACTTTCTGAAAATGAAAATTATGAAACAGGAGTTGTTGAAAGAATTGTTGATGGAGACACAATAAAAATAAACAATGAAAGTGTTCGATTACTTGGAATAAATTGTCCTGAAAAAGGTGAGAAATATTATTCAGAGGCAAAAGAGTTTTTAGGAAAAGAAATCTTAAACGAATCCGTTGAAATTCATTTTGGAGAAGATAAATATGATTTATACGGCAGAAAATTAGGTTATATATTTTACAAAAACCAAAACATAAATTCTTTAGTTGTCAAAAACGGGTTTGCAAATCCTTATTTTCCTTCAGGAAAAAATTCTTATTATCCTGAATTTTTTTCTTCTTGGAATGAATGTTTAGAGAATGAATTGAACTTGTGTGAAAAATCACAAGACAAATGTTCAGAATGTATTATTTTAAAAGAATGGGGTACAAAAAACCAATTGGTGATTTTAAAAAATACTTGTGATTTTTCGTGTGACTTAACAGGTTGGACAATAAAAGATGAAGGAAGGAAGAAATTCGTTTTTGAAAAAACAATTTTGGAAAAAAACTCAATTATTGAAATTTCTGCACAAGATTTTAATGAAACTTATGTTTGGACTAGTTCTGGTGATACTATTTATATAAGAGACAACCAAGGCAAGCTTGTTTTATGGGAAAACTACTAAAATGTTTTTATTCTTGCAGAGACAAAGATTTATAAAGAAAATCTCCTATAAAAAAGTATAAAATGGAAGCAAAAAAATACCTTTTTCCAGTAATGATTTTATTAAGTTTATTTTTGATTTGCTTTGTTAGTTCTGCCACAGAATTAACAATGTTTCATGTAAATTCTGTAGAAGATAATTCTAGTTTTATAGATGACTCTTATGCAATGGATATGCAAAATGATTTCTTATATATTGGGGGCAATGTTCAAGGCTTTCAAATTGTTGATGTTTCTGATTCTGCAAATCCAGTTGTAACAGGATACTTGAATACTTTAAACGGAATAATTGATTTAAAAGTCCAAGGAAATTATGTTTATGCTGTTTCTCTTACTAGTCCTAGTGACTTGAATATAATTGACATTTCTGATTCTGCAAATCCTGTAATTACAAACACAGTTACTTTAAACGGACAAGCTTCTGGAATAGATGTTGATTCTTTAGAAAGTTATGCTTATGTAGTTTATTCTGATAATTCAAATTTGGAAATAGTAAATCTTAGTGATAATTCAATAATAACTCCTTCATATGATTTAACAACAACTGCAAATGATATTTTAGTTGATGGAAATTATGCTTATGTTGTTTCAAGTGCTTCTGAATTAAAAATTTTAGATATTACTGATTTATCAAGCATTACTCAAGTTTCAATTTTAACAGATGACGGCACAACAGCATTGAATGGGGCTTGGTCAATTTTCAAAGAAGGAAATTACTTATATATTTTATCTTCAGAGGGTTTTGAAATAATTAACGTCTCTGACCCTTTAACTCCAACTTTAATGAAAGCAGTTTACAAAACAGATGCAATTTTAAACAACCACGATGTTAACGGAATTTTTGTAAAAAATAATATGGTCTATCTTTCATTAACCTCTCCAACACAAGGAATTGTAGAAGAAATTTCTCTTTTAGGAATCCTTACTGTTGTTCCCCCATCACAAATTTTTTTAATAATTGATTCAAGCACATCAAATAACATTTTATTAGATACTCCTCGTGAAATAATTGTAAATGGAAATTACGCTTTTGTAACATCCTCAGATTTAATATTAACAAAAACTGGATTGGAAGTTATAGGTATTGATGATTATACTCCTGTAATTGAAATTATTGCTCCAACTAATGCTACAACAATTTACCATAATGTTACAGCAGGTGCATTGAGTTTTGAATTTAAAGCAAAAATAACAGATGATTTTTCTGGAATAAAAAATGTAATATTTTCATTAAAAACACCAAATGGAGTGATTACAAATTATCCTTTAACTTCTCTTGGAAATGATGAATATTCTGCAATTGTTTCATTGACTGCTTATGGAACTTATGAAGCAAGTTTTGAAGCAAATGATTTTGCAACAAGAGGAAAAACAGAATATACTACATTTACTATATCTGAACCTGTTGTATCTTCAGGTGGTGGTGGCGGTGGTGGAGGTTCTTGTTCATATAATATAAATTATGATTGGAAATGTTCTAGTTGGGGTGAATGTGTTGATGGAACTCAAACAAGAACTTGTAATAATTTAAATAATTGTGGAAGCACTTATGGAAGACCAGACACAGAACAAACATGTATTATTGAAATAATTCCTGAAACTGTGAACAACGCAACTGAAACAAATACTGCCGAGGGTGGAAGAGGATTAACAGGTGCAGTTATTGGTGGAACTTCAAGAGTATTTAGTTCTCCTTGGTTATACATACCGTTATTAGTTTTTGCAATTCTAATCGCTGGGTGGTTGTTGTTAGGATTATTCAGAAAGAAAGACAAAAAGAAAAAATAAAAATAAATTTTCTTGATGATTATTATACTAGAACATATATATTGGAGTATATAGATTAATTATTTATTTTTCAGAATTTCTTGAATCTTGTTTTTAAAATCTTCAATATTCATTTTTTTAATGTCGCTCTCCCATAACCTAATAACTTTAAATCCTTTTTCTTGTAATTCATTTGTCCTCACATTATCTATTTCTCTACCTAAAGGATATTTGTGCCAATAATTTCCATCAACTTCTATTATTAAATTTAAATTTGAAATTAAAATATCACATTGATAACCATGCTCAATTTCTTTTATATATTTATGAGTAATAAATTCTATATTTAATTGCTTTAAAAAATTTTGAATTTTAATTTCTGGTTTAGAATCTTTTAAAGGAAAAATTTGTTTAATCCTTTGATTTTTAATTTTTAAGATTGTCTCTTTTGAATGATGTTTTCCAAACATAGGATGTTTTTCTCCAGAAATTTCAGGAATTTTCTTTCCTTTATTCCATACATTTTCTCCTTCAAATCTTTTCTTTTGAGAAATACTCATTTTTTTTCTTACTTCTGAACTTAATAAAGTTTTCATTAAAGATATTTTTTGTTTTTCTATTGTTTCCTTAGAAGGATGCTTTCCAGTCATCCAAGAAGGTTTACCTGTTTTTTTACCTTTATTGCTGGGAACACTACCTTTCTTAAAAATACCTTTAAATCCACTCGGAAAATATTTTTTATATTCTTCCCCTTTTAATCCTTTATTCCAAGGTATACTGCCTTTTTTGAATTCTGTTTTTGAAGAAGAACGTTCTCCTTTCTTGAATTTAGTATCTATCATAAAGAATCAAAGAACCTTGAATTTATAATTTTTCTTAAATTTAAAATAAAACTAAACTACATCCCAACAATCTTAATAAATAAGAAAATCTAATTTTAAATAGAATAAAAATGGAACCTCAAAAAACTGAAATTTCAGGAGATAGATTGGGAGATATTGAAACTTTTGTAAGAATAAAAAGTATTCTTATTGATTTTCTGAGAGGGTATCCTGCATGGAAATATTATGGAATTTTTGAATCTTATTTTAACCCCGAAATAGCAAAGGAAATTATTGAACAATTAAAGCAGGATGAAATCATAAAACTTTGGGAATTAGATGTAAAGGGCAAAAAAGTTATTGGTTATTCACTTACTGGTAAAGGTGCTCAACTTGCTTCTTCTTTGAGAACACATTTTGGGATAGTTAAATTAAATAAGGTCATAATTAGATTAACAAAAATATTGGGTATCCTTGCAGGAATGACAATCCTCGTTGGTTTAGCTCAATATATTTTATTTTATACACAATTTCCTTTGTTTTAACTTCCCCTTCTCCCAACATCGCAAAACTTAAATACTCAAAACATATTGGTTTTTTGTAGACTAGATCGGCAGGTTAGCCCCCTGCTCATGTGCAAACGGGCTTTATGGCAGACTACGAGTGGAGTGTGATTGAGAAGTCAGGAAGTCTTTAATCTAACGTTGACGTTTTGTCCGCTTTGATCTTGTAGATGCAAAACGGGTCAGGCCTTGATCGGAGCAGCCCTAAACATGTATTAAGGTGCTTAGCGGGTCACAAAATCGAGAAGGATTAAGGGTAAGCTTTTTGGTTTTTCTTGAGCTGTCCACTTTGTCTACACTTATTTTTTATAAGAAAATTAATAGTTATAAAAATTATTACATTGATATGGTGGAGAATAAACTCTTTTTTCTATTGGTTTAATGGGATATTGTTTGATTAATTTCATTGATTCCTCTAATTTTTTAAGTTCTTTTTCTGCTTTTTTCCATCTTTCACAATTTCCTAATTGTTTATCAAGATTTGTCATTTTATTTTCCAAAATAATCTCTTGCACAAACAAGACCATAAACAATTTTGTTTTTCCAGGTTTCTGGTTTTAAATTGAACTCTAATTTTTCTCTAAAAGTCATATTTGAAGTATCTAAAGCAACTTCCAAAGAAGTTTTGTCCAAAGCTGAATTAATTGTTTTTTCGTCTTTTAATCTTCCAAGATAAAGGTATTGGTTTTTGTCTGTCATTTTAACTTATTTTAATTTTTTCCAAAAAAATATTATAAAAAGAAACCAATGCATTTGATTCTTCTGTGAAAGGAAAAATTACACAAGTTCCTGCATCACACCGTCTATTTTCCCAAGTTCCTTCATAAAATTTAGTATCTTCCACTCCAAACTTCCAAATTAGATTGTAATTTAAGATAACTTCAGAGCCACCATTTTTTATTGCTTGCTTATTATATTTTTTTCTAAAATTAAAGCTTTTTTTATCATTTAATGCTCCAAAAAATTCTGCTTCTCCAAATTTATCGATTAATGTTCCTTTTAATTTTTTTCCATTTTGCTCTATAATTTTCCCAAAGAAAATGCTACTATCTCTTCCAAGTTCATAATTCCAAAATCCATAAAAGTCGGGTTTTTCATTATTCATATTTTGAAAAACAAAATACAATTTAAAAATATAATTATACTTCAAAATATACTTCTTCACAATATTAATAAACTTATTTTTTGTATTTATTATATGAAAAAAAGAGGAAAGGGCGGTCAGTTTTATCTTGTTGCTGCAATGATTGTTATTGCAGTTATTATTGGAATTTCTTCAATTTCAAATTACTCAAACAAATCAAAAGCAGACAAAGAAATGAAAAATTTTGAACAAGAATTAAACACTGAAGTTGAAAAAAATTTAGAATACATAAGTTTGAATTCTTTATCAGACAGTTCAACAAAAAATCTTTGGATAAATCTTACAGATAACTATATTACAAAATTAGGAAAAAACAAAGAATCAATTTTTATTTTTGGAACAAAATCACAAATAACTGTCAAAGGATACAAACTGAATAATTCAAATGATTTGCAAATTAACGTCGGAAGTGGTGTTGAAAGTTTAGCAAGTTCAGAAGGAGAATTTGAAAGGGATTTTAATCCGAGTGTTGAAAACGTGACAATTATAAAAGAAAATATTGAATATGTTTTTGATTTAAAGCAAGGACAAAATTTTTATTATCTGATTTCCAAAGAATATAATTCAGAGAGAATAATTATAAGAAACTAACATGAAAAATAAAAAAGGTGTGAGCGTGATGATTGGTTATGTTTTGCTAGTTGCATTAGTAGTAGTCATGGCTGGAATAGTTTATGTTTATTTGAGAACTTATATTCCAAAAGACTTGCCTGCATGCCCTGAAGAAACTTCATTATTCATAAAAGAAAAATCTTGCTCAAACGGAATTTTAAATATAACTATAAAAAATAATGGCAAATTCAGCGTCGGAGGTTATTATATTTATGCTTCAAATGTTTCAAGTGCAGAAATTGCAACAATAGATTTGTCAAAGCAATTAAATTCTGGAATTGATAATCAATATACTTATTTCAATTCTGTAATTTTTAATATAAGCACTAACAATACTCTTGATCCTGGAAATGAAATTATAAATAGTTTTGATTTAAATCAATCAATAAATTTCATTGAAATAATTCCTGCGAGGTTTGAATCACAAGGAAAAAATGTCAAATTAGTTAGTTGTGGAAATTCAAGAATAAAAGAAATTGTAACTTGCTTGATTGTATAATATTTAAAAATATAGAAGATTTAGAATAAAAATGAACAAAAGAGGTTTGTCATCAGTTATTGCAACAATGCTTTTAATTACAATAACAATTGTCATTGCATTAATTGTATTTTTATGGTTTAGAGGAATTCAAGAAGAAGCAATTACAAAATTCGACGGAGTTAATGTAAAAGTAATCTGCGATGAAGTTCAATTTGATGCAGATTATTCTAATGGAGCAATGTATATTGTTAATACAGGAGATGTTCCAATTTATAAAATGGAAATAAAAGAAGTTGGTGAAGGATATTATGAAACACAAACTCTTGAAAATAATTGGCCAGAATTAGGATTGACACAAGGTGGAGCTTTTCAAGGAAATTATGCTCCTTTAGGTGAATCTTATTCTATAGAAAGAATTGTTTTAATTCCTGTTTTAATTGGCCACACTGAACAAGGAGATACAATCTATACATGCGATGAAAAAAATGGTTATGAAATAATTTTATAAAATGAAAAATAAAAAGGCATTATCTCAAGTTGTTTCAATAATGATCATTCTTCTTTTAGTTTTTGCTGTTGGTGGAATTGTTTTTGTTTTTGTAAAAAATTTTGCAAATAAAAACCTCAATAAAACAAGTTCTTGTTACAACATTTACGAAAAAATTACATTAAATAATGATTTTACTTGTTATAATTCAACTGGGCAATATGTTCAATTTTCAATTTCTAGAAAAGAAATAGAATTAGACTCTTTAATAATTTCAATCACATTCGAGGAAAATTCAAAAACTTATTCTTTGACAAATCTTTCACAAAATGTTAGTGGATTAAGTTCTTCTCTAAATGGTGAATTTGCTGTCAATCTTCCTGGAGAAAATAGTGGAAAACCATATTATGCAACAAACATTACTGAGCAACCTTTAACAATTGAAATTGCTCCAATAATTAACAATCATAATTGCAACAAGATTGACGAAATTTTAGATATTCCTATTTGTTTTTGAATATTAAACATTAACTATTTAAATAAAAAATAATTCTTTATTAGGAGATGGTGATAACAAAAAAAGCACAAGTTTGGATTGAAACAGTAACTTATATTTTAATTGCATTTGCATTAATTGGTTTAATTTTAGCATTTGCAAGACCAAAAATTCAGGAATACCAAGACAAATCAATTCTAGAGCAGTCATCAAAAATGATGAAAGTCTTAGACGAAACAATAAGAGAAGTTGGTAATGAAGCTGTTGGAAATAAAAGAAATATTGATTTAAGAGTTCGAAAAGGAACTTTGGAAATTAATCCGCAAAATAATACTCTGACTTTTATTATGGATAGTAAATATATTTATAGCGAATTGGGAAAAACAATATCTGAAGAAAATTTATTTGTTACAACAACTGCTAAAGGAAAGTTTAATGAAGTTAAAATGTATTTAAATTACACTGGAGAATATGACTTACTTCAAAATAATTTAACAGAAACAAAAATACTTACAACATCGTCAACAGATTATGATTTATATATTTCAAACAAAGGAGGTTCACCAATACAAATAGATATTGAAATAGATTAAAATGCCAACAAAAAGAATAGGAATTCAAGATTATCCTCAAGTTGCTATTGATTTTTCACCAAGAATTCCAAAATTAAAAAAACAACGAGACAAATCTAAAATAAATGTAAGATATTGTTTAATTTCTCCTTTCACATATGTCCATATTTATTGGAATCCAGAAGATTATGAAGTTGCATATGATATAGAAGAACCAATTTTAGATAAAAATGAAACAAGATACCTTGAGCAAATTATTTCTGCAATGAAAGATATGATTGATTTTAATGAAATTATTCGAAAAAGCAAAGATTCATTGTTTGAATATATTGATAAAAGATTTAAAATATTGGCAATTGAATTAGGTTTAGATATTTCTTATGAAAGTTATAAAAAATTATTTTATTATTTATGCAGAGATTTTGTTGGATTTAATGAAGTAGAACCTTTATTGAGAGATTATTTTGTCGAGGATATAGAATGTAATGGAGCAAACACTCCTATTTATATTGTTCACAGAGTTTTTAGAAATTTAAGAACAAACATTAAATTTGAAAGTAATTCAAGATTGGAAAGTTTTGTAGAAAAACTTGCACAAAGATGTGGAAAGTATATTTCATATGCAAAACCAATTTTAGATGCAAGTTTGCCAGATGGTTCAAGAGTTAATGCAACTTATACAAAAGATATTACAAGTAAAGGACCAACTTTTACAATTAGAAAATTCACTAAAAAACCATGGACACCTCCTCAATTAGTTGCATTTAATACTTTAAGTCCTGAAATGCTTGCTTATTTATGGTTACTTGTCGAATATAAAATGAACGTTCTTATTATTGGGGGAACGGCCTCAGGTAAAACCACTTTGTTAAATGCTATTGCGTTTTTTATTCCACCAGAAGCAAGAGTTGTAAGTATTGAAGATACTCGTGAATTAAATTTACCTAGGGAAAACTGGTTGCCAAGTGTTTCGCGTTCTGCTATTGGAATTGGAAACATGGGTGAAATTGATTTGTATGATTTACTTAAAAGTTCATTCAGACAAAATCCAGATTATGTAATTGTTGGTGAAGTTAGAGGTAAAGAAGCAAGTGTTTTATTTCAGGGAATGGCTTCAGGACACTCATCTATTAGTACAATCCACGCTGATTCTGTTGAAACAGTTATAAAAAGATTAGAAACTCCTCCTATTGAACTTTCTCCAACTCTGTTAAATGTTCTAGACAGTGTTTGTATTATGACTCATGCAATTGTAAATAAACAAGAAACAAGAAAATTAAGGGAAATTGTTGAAATTGTAAATGTAACTCCAGACGGAATAGCGTTAACAAATACCCCGTTTAAATGGAATTCAAGAGAAGATGTATTTTATTTTAAAAAAGAAAGTAAATTATTTGAAAAAATTTCCAAAAGGTATGGTATAACAACAGAAGAATTAGTTAAAGAATTTCAATTAAGAACAATTTTATTATATAAAATGTATGAAAATAAAATATTTGATTTTGACGATGTTCAAACAATCATAAATGAATATTATAAAAGACCTGACGAAGTTTTAAAAAAATTTCAAGTAATTAAATAAAATGAAAAAACTAAAAATAAATTTGGGTAAACTTCATTTTTCAAAAAACCAATAAAATGAGAAAAGAGGAAATACTTTACTTAGGACAATTATTTGAAATTCTTGAGGATAAAATAAAAAGATTAAAAGAATCATACGAAAATAAAGAAGTTCTAAAATTTAATTCTTTAAAAAAGGAAATAATTCAAATCCATGAAAAAATATCTGAAACAATAAAATGATTAAAAAAAAAGAATATCCCTTTGAAAAAATACAGAATTTGATTGAAAAACAAAATAAATTATTAGAAGAACTAAAAAAATTTTCTTTTGAAATGTATCGAAACAAATATGGTGAATCTGAAAAAACAATGATTTCTCAAAGGATGGACAAAATAAAAGATACAATAAAACTTCAGAACAATCAATTAATAGAAGAAATAAAAGGAATAAACCTTGCAAAAGAACTTGGCCTACCTGAAGAAGTAATAAAAACCACTCCTAAGAACTTTTTAAACTCAAAGCCTAAAGAAAGTGCATACGAGGATAGAGAAGATGAATCTTTGAAATTTAAAGGAGGAAAAATTTACAATACTAAAGAATTGTCTGTGAAAGGCCTTGAAAAAGAAACAATAGTAAGATTGAGAGAAGCAAAGAAAAAAGTTGAAAAAATTAAACACGAAAAAATAAAAACAAAATCAAAATATTCAGAACTCTCAAGTAAATTATTCTCAAAGGTTTCAAAAAAACTTTTAGGAAATGAATCTTTTAAAAAATTACAGGAAAATTTGATTAAAGCAAATTTAGATTATTCTCCTACAGGATATATTTCTTTTATTTTATTTACTACTTTGATTTCAGTTTTTGTATCTATTTTTGTTATGCTTTTTTTCTTGTTTTTTAATATCGAGGCAATTTCACCATTTATAACAAGAACTAGCGAAGAAGTTTTAATTCGTCTTGGAAAAGTAATTTGGATTGTTATAGTTGCTCCAGTCGGAACTTTTTTCACATTATATTTTTATCCTAGTCTTGAAAAAAAATCAGCAGAATATAAGATAGACACAGAATTACCTTTTGCAACAATTCATATGGCTGCTATCGCAGGTTCGATGATAAACCCTGTAAAAATATTTGAAATTTTAATAACAACCAAAGAATATAAAGCTCTTGAAAAAGAATTTACAAAATTATTAAATGAAATAAATATTTATGGTTCAGATTTGGTTAATGCTTTAAAAAATACTGCAAAAAATACTTCTAGTAAAAGACTTTCAGAATTATTAAACGGATTATCTACAAATATAAGTTCTGGTGGAGACTTGCCGAGTTTTTTTGAAAAGAGATCTGAAACTTTATTATTTGAATACAGAATTCAGAGGGAAAAAGCAACAAGAGGTGCAGAAAGTTTTATGAATATTTATATAAGCATGGCAATCGCATCTCCAATGATTTTAATGCTCTTATTAATGATGTTGAAGTTAAGTGGTCTTGGATTAAGTACTCCTGCATCAACACTAACTTTAATTATGGTACTTGGAGTTGTTGTGCTTAATGCTGTTTTAATAACTTTTTTGCACTTAAAAAAACAAAAATAAAATGGAACTAAAAAAAATACATTTAATCTCTGCATTAGTAGCGTTTGCATTAATTGCAATTGGATATTTTTTAGCAAGTAAAAAACTTTTTCCTTTAATTGCTGGAATTGGTGCATTAATTGGATTTGCTCCGTTTTTAATTACATTAATGAAAGAAATTAAAACTGCTTCTGAAAAAGAAGAAATGTTTTTGGAATTTGCTAGAAATCTCGTCGAGAGTGTTAAAACAGGAACTCCAATAAGTAAAAGTATTGTAAACATGAGCAATAAAAATTATGGTGCCTTAACAGAGCATATTCAAAAACTAGCAAATCAAATTTCGTTAGGTATTCCCTTAAATAAAGCCTTGGATGTTTTTTCAAAAGATGTAAAAAATAAATCTATTTCACGTTCATTAACTTTAATTGGACAAGCAGAAAGAGCTGGAGGAGAAATTGGAGAAATACTTGAATCTGTTGCAGGAGCTGTTAGCATTTCAGATAAATTAAAAAAAGAAAGAAAAGCTTCAATCTCTACATTAGTTTCTCAAGGATATATTATTTTCTTGGTTTTTATTGTAATAATTTTAGTTATGCAATATCAAATAATTCCAATGGTTTCTGGAATAGCAAATGTCCAAGATTTGGGGTTAGCGGGTTTTGGAGTTTCAAAAGTTAGTAATTATCAACAAGTTGAGCAAAGACAAATTTCAAATTCATTTTTGTATTTAATTTTAACACAAGGCTTTTGCGCAGGACTTGTTATTGGTAAAATTTCAGAAGGAAGCATTAAAGCAGGAATTAAACATTCTTTTTCCTTAATGTTTTTGTCTTTCTTAATATCTGCAATAGCAAATGCTTTGTTATCTAAAGGAGGATAATTTATTTTTAAATAAAAAAATAAAATGAAAAATAAAAGGGCCAGTCATGTAGATGTTACGATTTCATTTATTATTTTTGTTTTGTTTTTGACATTTTTATTTATATTTACAAAATTCCCAGAAAAATCAGAATCTGATCAAGATTTATCTCTAGGATTAGTAAAAAATAGTATGGTGAATTATTTATCTTCAGATGTTACAATTTATTATATTAAAAATTCTTCTATAAAAACTTCTGAAAATTGCATAATGATTAATGAATTAAGTCTAGATCCAAATTTAAAAAATATTGTTAAAGATATAAATGAAAACAATATATACTCAAAAAGAGAATCTGGAAATTTATATATTAGTTGGATTTCTGGACAAAGTTTATTTAAAAGCTATTATTCTGAAGAAAACTTTAGCAATTTCAATTTAACTGGTTCTTTGAATTGTCAAACCGGAGAAATAAATTCTATTCAAGAACAAAACAAAATCATGGAAACAAAAATATTAAAAATGATTCAAGAATATTCTTCAAATTATTCTTATCTAAAATCAAACATTGGAATACCTCAAAACGAAGATTTTAACGTGCAATTCGAATATGCTAATAAAACAATAATCGGGCAAAACATGACTGAAATTAAGGCTAGTGTTTTTGTAAAGAATTTTCAAATAGATTATTTAGACGTTAATGGTAATGAAAAAATAGGAAATTTAATAATATATTTATGGTAAAAGAAAAAAAAATTATAAATAAGAAGAAAAAAGCTTGGATAAAAATATTTGAAGCTTTTATTTCGTTAGTGTTTATAGTTAGTATTATGTTTACTGTATCTTATACTGAAAAAGTAAATAAATATGATTTACCAAACAGAGTTCAAGAAAAACAAATAGAAATATTACATTTAATTCAAGTAAATGATTCATTAAGAAAAGAAATCTTGAATGTTACACAAATCCCTATAGAATCTAACGAAACAGGATTTCCAGAAGATTTAATTAATTTAGCAAACGATTCCATTCCTGAAAGTTTAGAATGTATTTTAAAAATTTGCCATCCTGAAAGCAATTGCGAATTAAATTATTATCCTGAAGAAAGAGAAATATATACACAAAATGTTATAATTAGTTCATCAATAAATCAATTCAATCCAAGAAAATTATCTATTTTTTGCTGGGAAAAATGATTTTCTCTAAACTTAAAAATATAAAAAGTCATTTAGACAAATTAAATTATGAAAACATTTGAATTTCTTGAGCATACTGCAGACATAAAAATAAAAGCTTATGGTAAAGATATAAATGAGGTTTTTAAAAATTCAGCATATGCTTTTTTAAATTTCTTAACAAATAAAAAAATTTCTGAAAAAAAATTAAAAAAAATAAAAGTTCAAGGAAAAGATTTTGAAAGTCTGCTTTACAATTTTATAGAAGAATTGATTTTTCTCCTTGATTCAGAGAACTTATTAATATCCAAAATTAAAAAATTAAAAATTGATAAAAATAAATTTAAATTGGAATCAGAAATTTATTTTGACAAGTGTGAAAAATATTTAATAAGAAAATCAATAAAAGCAATAACTTACAATGAAATGTATATTAAAAAACAAAAAGACAAATGGATTGCACAATTTGTTTTAGATATTTAAAATGAAAAAGAAATACACTAGAAGAGAAGCAATAAAATATGGTGCTAAGATTAGTGCAGGAGCATTAATATATGGGGCAATTGGAAATGTTCTTGGAAGAGGATATAGATTTTTTAGAGATATTTATAGAGATGCCGATGAAAAAGTTGAAAACTTAAAAGAAGATGTTGCAAGAAAAAAAAGAGACATGGACGAATTTTATGAAGAAAATGTAAAACCTGAAAAAGATAATTTAAAAGAGAAATTTAAAAAAACTAAAATTGGTAAAAAATTGTATAACACTAAAGAAGAACTTGAAGAAACTCCATTTGGAGAAAAAATTCATTCGAAAAAAGACAAACTTAAAGAAAACTATAAAAATTGGGATGAAAAAATTTTAGACGAAAATGAAGAACCGGATAAAATATCAAGAAGAACATTTTTAGGAAGACTATTTCATGCATATAATGAACATCCTGTAGGAGTTGCAACAAGTGCAGGTATTGTTTATGGTGGCTCAAAACATGCAATAAAAAACTTAAATAAATATAGAAGAAATAGAAGAGAAGCAATTCAAAGGGAAAAAATAAAAAATCTTGAAGAAGAATTAGAAAATTTTAAAGAAGATTATAAAAACAGTTCAAAAGATCTTGAAAACAGCGTCGATTCAGAATATTCAAATATTCTAATAATAGTTGGATTGGCTGGTTTTTTAATTTCTTTAATAATTGGTTCTTTGAAACTCACAGGAAATGTAATTTCAAATTCAAGCTTTCATTTTGATTCTTATCTTTCAATATTTCTATTAGTACTTTCATTAATTCTCATAATGATTGGATTAAAGAAAAAAAGGTAGTTTTTTATATTTTCAAAATAGCATAATTGCATGCAAATAAAAAAAATTTCAAAAAACAAATATGAAATTCCTAAATCTGAAGATATGAATGTTCCAGGATTAATTTATGCCTCGGAAAAATTGATTAAAGATATTGAAAAAGATAAAACACTGAATCAAGTAAAAAATGTTGCGCAATTGCCTGGAATTGTAAAATATTCTCTTGCTCTACCAGACGCACATCAAGGTTATGGTTTTTGCATTGGTGGCGTAGCTGCTTTTGATTTAGAAAAAGGAATAATTTCTCCAGGCGGTGTTGGATATGATATTAATTGTGGGGTAAGATTGCTCAAAACAAATTTAACAAAAAAAGATATTTCAGGAAAAGAAAAAATTCTTGCTGAATTTTTGTTCAAAAAAATTCCCTCTGGGGTTGGAAGAGGAAGTAAATTTCAATTAACTTACAAACAATTAGATGAAGTTTTGGAAAAAGGTGTAGAATATTTAATTGAAAAAAATTATGCTTCAAAAGATGATTTAAAAAATATCGAAGAAAATGGAAGAATAAAAAATGCAGATTCATCTAAAGTTTCTGAAAGAGCAAAAAAAAGAGGAATTGGTCAACTTGGGACACTTGGTGCTGGAAATCACTTTTTGGAAATCCAAATTGTAGATAATATCTTTGATGATAAAATTGCAAAGAAATTTGGATTGTTCAAGAATCAAATTGTTATAATGTTGCATTGTGGTTCTCGAGGATTAGGACATCAAGTTGCCTCAGATTATATTAAATTAATGGAAGAAAAATATGATTTTGAAAATTTACCAGATAGAGAATTGATAAATGCTCCAATAAAAAGTAAACTTGGACAAGATTATCTTCAAGCAATGAATTGCGCTGCGAATTTTGCTTTTGCAAATAGACAAATAATTTCTCATTGGACAAAAGAAGTTTTTTCAGAAATTTTTCCAAATTCAAAAGTTGAAACTCTTTATGATGTTTGCCATAATATTGCAAAAATTGAAGAGTATAATTTAAACGGAAAAAAACAAAAGTTATGTGTTCATAGAAAAGGAGCTACTCGAAGTTTTGAAAATCAGCCTGTTTTAATTCCAGGAACAATGGGAACTTCAAGTTATGTTCTGATTGGAAATAAAAAATCCCAAGATTTAACTTTTTCAAGTGTTGCACATGGTGCAGGAAGATTAAAAAGTAGAATTAGTGCAATGAAAATGGTAAAAGGAAAATTATTAAAAGAAAAATTACAAAATAAAAAAATAATTATTCAAACAGATAACATTTCATCTCTTGCAGAAGAAGCTCCTGAAGCTTACAAAAATGTCGACGATGTTGTAGAAATAATTTCTGAAGAAGGCCTAGCAAAAAAAGTTGCACAATTAAGACCTTTAATCGTAATTAAAGGCTAGATTTACATCTTAAATAATTTATAAAATCTGTAACTACAATTAATTTACGAAAAAATTTATTTGGAATAAACTCTTTTAGACTTGAATAATTATCTAGAATAGAATTTGTATCTTTTTGAGAAAGTTCTTGATTAATCAATTCAAATGAAATTGCATTTAAAAAATTAAATTCTTGATTTTTTAAAATTGCTTTTACTGCTTCGGAATCAATGTAATAATCTTCTGAATTTTTCTTAATCATATCTATTAAAGAATAATGAATTTCATATTTTTTAAAAATACTTTGACTTTTAGTCATAACAAAATAAAAAGATTCTAATTTAAAAGAATTATTGTGATAAAATAATCAATTTAATTGTTAATTGAATTCACTTTAGATATTTTTTGCTCAAATAATTTTTTCTCAGAAGATGAAACTTCTAATATATACATTCCATTTGCTAAATTAGACAAATCAAATTCAACATCTTTATTTCCAGGATAAATTTCTTCTTTAAAATAATCTACTAATCTCCCAGACATTTCATAAACTTCTGCATAAATTTTTTCTGGTTTTGAAACTTCATAATTAAATTTTATTTTTCCTGAAGCAGATGGATTTGGATAAACTTTAAATTTGTCCTCGAGAGTTTTTGGTTTTTCAGGAACTCCAATTGAAATATCTTCAGTAATATATTGAGAAGTATCTGGTGCAGGAGTTCCACAAATATCATATGAAGACCAATGTCTTTCCCATAACCTATAAACATTTGGAATTTCTTCAATTAATTCATCTGTATAATTAACTTCTGGAACAACATTTGAGATAGTATCGTCTGCAACTGCCCAACCTAAATCCTCTGGAGCCATACTTTCTCCTGTTTTTATTGTTGTGTCTGCTGGAACAAATGCCCAATAAGGAGGTTCTGTTTCAACGACGCTGACATGTTGATTTTGCTGAATTGAATTATAACAAATTGTATCATTTGCATTATGAGCCCAATCAAATTCATAATTATAATGTTGACAATCAGTTGAATCTGGATTTTGGGTTGAATTTATTTTAGATGGATCTTCTTCGACAATTACTTCAATTCCAGTTGGATTAAATGCAGTAGGTAATCCACCTGTTTGTGAAGTAGTTATATTCGGAGAATAATTTATTTGTGCATTTGCTGGAAAAGATGCCCATTGATGAATATCTAAATAAACGTCTCTAGAATAAGTTGTATCTGTAAAATTACCAGTTGGGTCTTGAGCATGATCTGTAAATTGTTGAGTGAAATTATAATAATTGCATGAGTCAGGACTTAAACCTTGCGTTGAAGTTTCAGAAATTCTTGTTACAATTTCGTGTCCTGAATTATCGTCGGCATCTGCTAAAGGAACAGGTATTGCTTGGGTAAATGGAACTGGACCTGAAACATAAATATTAGTTATTTCTGGATTTTCTGTATCTCTTACTGAAATTAATTGTGCAGGCTTATTTGGGAAATGCACATTATCTATTGTTCCATAAGTTGTATCAATTAAAACATTTTCAAGAGATTTTCCAAACCAGTCTCGATAAATGTCAAAATTGTAATAAGTTGAATCCCAAACTGTTCCTGATTGATTTGAACTATCTGAATAAATTGTATATGACCAAGGAGCATTTCCTGTAACTTCTCCTGTATTTTCTGGAGCTGTTAAATTTGAATTTTGAGAATATTCAATGTCGATGTTTGAAGGCATTTGCCCTCCGACATGAACGTGATTGCATTCTTCTGGTTTATTAACAATTAAATCAGGATGTTGCCAAATTAATGTTGCATTTCCATTTTGCAAATCAAATTTAGCAATTGTATTTAAAGTATACACGTATTGGCCCAAATTTGAATTATAATAATAAGCATATTTTTTTATATGGGCATAACTATCAGGATGCATGCTTGGACTTCCTAGTGTAACTATTTGATCATTTTGAGGTTCAACAAAAACCCAATCATTAAAATTTGTCGAACTATTTCCTTTTAAAAATGCATTAATTGAATGTAAAATATTTGGAGAAGTATACATTGTGCTAACAATATAAAATGGTTCATTAAATCTTGCATTTTGAGTTGTATCATAAATTGAAAAATCTATACCAGAATTTTCAATATTTTCAATTCCAGATTTATTTATTTGAGTTTGCATAGAATATTGATTACAATCCCAATTTGGTCCTGGAGCATGAAGATTTGTTAAATCAATTGCTTGAGTTTTTTGGTCCCAAAATTCTTTTTCAGAAGATGTTAAAAAATTCCAATGACTAGGCAAATAAGGAATTTCATCTGTTAAGTAATTGTAAATTAATTGAGAATCTAATGTATTTGTAACTTGATCTCCATTTATATCTGTTCTATCGTTGGAAGTTCCAGAGATTATTAAATTATAATCTTGCCAATTTAAAACATTATCGTCATTTGCATCACCAGAACCATAATAACTTAAATCAAAATTTCCAGCATTTAATAAATTTGGTTGAATAAATGGATTCAAATATTGATCCCCATAAAAAGAATTTACATTGTCTGTTGAATTTGAATTTTCATATTCTTTGTTGATGATTTCAGAAGCTCTTTCAGAATAATAAACTCCTTCACTAGGAGAATAAGCTAAATTTTTATCAATTGCTTCAGATAGAGTTATATAATCAATAATTTTTTTTTCAAGATTTAAATTTACCTCTTTTAAATTATCAAAATTAATTTCAGGAACATTAACTGAATTAATTACTGGAACTTTAAATTCTTCTGAAACTAAGGATTTTTCTTTATAAGGAATATTTTCATTTTGAGAATATGTAAAACTAGGAAGTACAGAAATTCCTGTTGCAACTAATCCAATACCAATATTTTTTAATTTATTTGCTTTTTTCATTAATTATTCTTAGATTCCTTGATTTATAAACTTTATTATTTGTCACCATTTAGGGATGACTAAATTAAGAAATTTCTAAAAAATATAAGAAAATTAACTCTTTAAAAACAAAAGTTTATAAAAACGATTTAATTAATTATTTTGACATGATGAAAACAAAAAGAGGATGGATATTTGGAATAGGTTTAAGTTTAATTATTATCTCAGCAATAATTATTTCTGCATTTTATCTTGATAATGCAACAGGTTATTGGGCAAGAGGACAAACAAATATTACTGGAACAACTTTAGTATTAGACGAAACAGAATTAGGAGGATTTCCAGGAATTTTATGGAATGTCAGTAATTGTGGTGAAGATTATTGCTCTAACGGAGAACCAATAGCAGGAGGAATTCCAGATAGTTATATTAATATGATTGTTAACGGAATTTCAGGACACTCTACTGGAGATAAAATTTATTTTGAAGTTTATGAAAAAGATACTCAAGAAGGAGGAGTGGATGATTCAATTCGAGTTGGTGCTTATAAAATAGAAGGAACATATAATGCAAATGCTCAAGGAATAGGAACATTTGTAATTTCATTAGGAGATATTTTATCTGCTAGTCAAGATGGAGCAGAAACAGATGGAATTTATGAATTTTATTTTAAAGTAATCGTCACTGAAAGTAGGGGTGGAGAATCTAAAACTTTTTCAAATGTAATATTATATGTTCAAATAAGTGGTTGGGATGGAAATTTGAATAATGTTGTTGGTTCTTGGGTTGATAAAAATAAAATATTAGAAATAAATCAAATAACAGTAAATGCTTTGGATCTTTTAGGATCAAATCAAAATTCAGAAGGACTTGGTGGAAATTCTAATGCATTAGTTCATGCAAAAGTTTCAGGAATTGGTGCGAATACAGGAACACCAACTGTTTTTGAAATTATTGATCAGCACACAAATGTTCCAATAAGAACAGGTGCATCTTCTATTTATTCAAATGTTACTTCAAATGTTTCTTATGGTCCGTGGTATATTAATTTAAATGATATTTCTTTGTCAAGACCAAATCAAAATGGCGAATATGAATATTATTTTAGAATGCACATTGGACAAACAGGTGTTAGTTTTGCAAATATTTTAAAAGTTATAATTAATTGGACAGATTTAAATTCTTCAATAATTCCAACTTGGTTAGATTATACAACATTGGAAACAATTGATAATAAAATAATTAATTCTGCAGATTTGGGAAAAACTCCTCAATCAAGTGTTTATATTAAAGCAGAAGGATTTCCAGAAGAAGCAATAGGTAAAAAAATTTATTTTGAAATTTATGAAAAAGATGACAACGGAATTGATGATCCAATAAGAGTAGGAAAAGAAAATTTATCTGGAACTATTGGTGCAGATAGCCTTCCAATTATAAAAATTCCTTGGACAATAACACAAGCAGACATCTTAAAAAGTGAAGAAGAAGCAAGTTATGATTATTATTTAGTAATGGGTGTTGAAGAATTATCATTTACAAAATCATTCAGAGATTCATCAATATTAAGAGTTACTATTAACGGAGACATTCAACCAAATCTTAATTTTGCAAATGCGCAAGCAAGTTGGAGAAATGGGGATTTAATTGAACCAATCACAGAATATTTTTGGTCAGAGGGAATACCAAATATTGTTTCATCATATATTGAAAATATAACTGGAACTGCTGGAACACCAATTTGGATTGAAATTTGGGAACATGATGTTTCAGGAGATAATGATAAAATCAGAAGTGTTGAAAATGGAACTGCATTATTAGGTTATTTAACTGCTGATGGAAAAGTTTATGCTCTTTGGACAATTACAGAAGAAGATTTAATAGTAGCAGGATATCCTAATGAAACATCTATTACTTTTTATCCAAAAATAATTTCAGGAACATTAGAAAAAGATTTTAGTGAAAATTTATTAACAATACTTTTTGAATCCTACTCTTGCATAAACATAAATTATTGTTCAGATTATTTAAATGAAAATTATTGTGTTCAAGATTATTGTCAAAAAGCAGAAAACGACGGAATTGCACACGAAGTAAATTGTAATTTAGAAGGAACAAACTGCGGATGTTCTTGGGATAATTTATCAGAAACTTGTGAATTTATTTACAGCAATGTTGGACCAAATGGTGAAGTTGGAAGTTGTAATTACGACGATAATGCACAAGGAGACACATGCGACGATGGATTTTTAAGTTATATTTGGAATGCAACTTGGAATTGGGCAAATGGAAATTCTTACAATACTGAAGAAGAATGTGAAGCAGTTTATGGTAATAATACTTGTATTTATAGCACAACTGATTTTTTCTGGCATTATGATCCTGAATCAGCTTATTCAAATTGTATTCAAGGTGAAAACACAATTATTTGTCCTTCAAAAGTTCAATTATCTTTTTTAGATTGGAGAAATATTATTTCGATTATTGCAGGATTGATTTTAATTTACTTAATAATTTATTTAATAAGAAAAAGAAATTTATCTAAAAAGAAAAATAAAATTTCAAAAAAAACTTCTAAGAAAAAATAAAGCTATAAATTTATTTTTTATTTAATATAGTTATTCTTAATAATATTTATAAATGAGGTTTTCTTAATAAATTAATAAAATGAGGAAGAAATTTTTAATTGGATTTGTATTTGGATTACTTTTAATTGGATTAGTTTCTGCTAGTTTTAATTTAGGAGATGAAGATTATTATGTTCAAAAAGAATATCCTGCTGGTTCTTATTTAATTTCTTGGTTAAATATTAGTTTTAATAATCATCCATTAAATTCAAATTTTACAGATTCTGTTTCTCCGATGAATAAAATTCCTTTAATTGAAGTTTTTGAAATGTATGGAAATTCAAATTATAATTATTCATGCACTACAGGAAATTGTGGAAATAATTATGGAATTACAAGTCCTTCAGAAATTAAAACATCTACTCTAAAAAAAAGCCAATACAAACTTTATGCTTTTAATATAACTGATTCAAATATCCAAGAAATTAATTCATTATCTTTAGAGGTAAATAGCAACGCAGATTCATCTTGCACAAGTCAATTTAAAATTGATATTGGAAATGATGGAAGTTATGAAATTGCAAATACTCTTGTTGACGACGATGTTTGCTCTGGAATTTATCGACCAACTTGTTATTATAATTTTGGAAATTGGAATTCTGCTACAACAACTTTAACAAATACAACTAAAGGAACTCCAGGAAATGTATTTAGTTTTGTATTAGGATTGTTTAAGCACACTGGAAAATCAATTACAGGGGATGCAATTTATGGAGGATTACAAAATGTTAGTCAAATTCAAATAACAACAACACCTTTATGTTCTGAAGTAAATCTTCCAGAAGCTCCAGGTTATAAAATTGGTGCATGGATTAATCACACTAATACTGCAAGTTCTACAATAAAAATGGGAATTTATTCTCTAGAAGGAAATAAAGAAAGCGAATGCACATTAAATTTAAGTTCAATTCAAAATGCTGGAAATGGAGAAATTTATTGTAATGCTCCTGGATTTTCTTTAATTGAAAATTCAAAATATTATATTTGCATTTGGCAAACTTCTGATCAAACTGCAGGAAAATATAACGTGAAAGGAAAAGAATCTTTGACAAATGGTTGTGGATTTAAAGGAGAACCTGAAACATTACCAACAAGAGACGCTGTTTATGATTTATCTGTTAAAAAATTAAAATATGGAAAATTAAGTGGACAAACTCTTCCAATTTCAAATGATTTACCTAATTCTGAAAAAAATTTAAGTGATGTAATTGAAAAATATATTCTAGATAATTATGGAGAATTAAGTGATTGCTCTTCGGGTTGTATTGTTCCATTTAAATTAATTTCTTATGTTGACAAAGGAGTTTCTGTAAGTTCAAGTGGAGGAACAAGCGGAAGTACAACTACTGGAACTGGAACTGGAAATGTTATTGCTGGGATGGTTACAATGGAAGTAACTGTTTGTTATGAAGATGATGGTGGAGATAAACCTTATGAACCCGGAACTGTAACTTGTGTAATAGGTACTGAACCTTATCAATTTACAGAATATCATGATGATGTTTGTAATAATAATGTTTTAACAGAATATTACTTAACAGGTACAGACACATATTATTATAAGACATATACTTGCGCAGGAGGATGTTCCGAATATCCTGGAAAATGTAAATCTTATTGTACAGATAGTGACGGATTAAATAATAAATTCGAAAAAGGAACTGTAACTGTTGTTAATGGAAGTGGAACAACTAGTAAAACAGACTATTGCATGACTACTCCTGGTTGGGTTTGGGAATATCAATGCTTAGGAAATAATTCAATAACTGGAAATTATTTAACTTGCCCAACAGGATATAATTGTTCTGATGGTGCTTGTGTAAGTGAAAGTAATGAAAACAGTTGTTCTGATAGTGATGAAGGACAAAACTTTTATGTGAAGGGAAATGTAATAGGATTCTATAATGGAGTATCTTATAACTATTCAGATTATTGTTCATCTGGAAAAATTGAAGAATATTATTGTAGAACAATAGCAGGACAAGAAACATATGATTGGAATTTGACAAATTGCCCAACAGGATACACTTGTTCAAGTGGTAGATGCATTTCTACAGGAACAACTTATGGAGTCCCAGAAATAACTAGTGCAAATGCTGTAAACGTTCAATCAACAAGTGCAATTTTAAATGCACAAACAAATATTGTTGCTACATGTAAGTATTCTAAAGTTTATCCAATATTACCTTATTCAAATATGGAAGGAACATTTTCAACTACTAATTCCAAATCACATACAACAACTCTTTTAGGATTAACTTCAAATACAGATTACAAATATTATATAAAATGTATAAATGATTCAACTTCAAGTAATGCAAAAGAAGTTACATTCAAAACAACATCCTCGGGAGGTTCATCTTCATCTTGCTATGATGCTGACGCAAATTTAGGAGTGCAATCTGTTTATACTGCAAGTTATGCAATTTATAATACAAAACAATACGATGATGTTTGCCAAGGTGGAAAATTAATTGAACAATATTGTACAAATGATATTCTTAAAAATGCTAGTTTATCTTGTCCATATGGATGTTCAAATGGTGCTTGTATTAAAAAAACAGCGAATACAACAATCCCAGACCACACAATAACATTAAAAAATGTTCAATTAAAATATAATGTTTTAAGTGGTGAAAATGTTGTATTAAAAACAGAAAAAAGAATTTATAATTTTGAATATTTAAATTACTTGATTAATTCAAATTATCAAAAATTGACTTTAGATGGATTGTTTAAATTACCAAATACTCCGCAAGTATTTAATTATAATTTGAAATTAAATGGAACAACAGTTTATACAGAACAATTAAAAATTTCAAATATATCAATGACTGTTACACCTTCAATTGTTGAAAAAGGAACTTCAACAACATTTATAACAACTATTTCTCCTGAACAAGAAGTTAAATATTTAATTTGGAATTTTGGAGATGGAAGCAACATAACAAATCAAACAATAGACGATTCAATAGGAACATCTTCTTTAGATAAAACTTACTCTCAAAATGGAAATTATGTTTTAACTTTAACAGCAAGAATTGGTTCAAAAGATTATACTGGTGCATATCCTATTAGCGTTGTTGATGAAATTCCTTTTGGAGAAGGAGATGCAACTTGCTCTGAACTTACTGATTCACTTAATGCAGGATTAAATGATTTAAGAGATAAAATTTCTGAATTTAACCAAGAGTTTGATAGAGAAAGTTTAACTAATGTATTAAAAATAGACGGAATTGAAAATATCATCGACGAGTTTTCAATAGAATGCTTAGAATTAGAACAAAATGGGGCAACATCTGACGAAATTTTTGAATTATTAATTACTTATTGGGATGAAAATGAAGATTTATTCCATAACTTGGAAATCAATGAAATAATTCAAACAATAAGCGAACCAGAAACATTTAATGTAAAAAGAACACATATTGATTTGGATAAATTATCTGCAATTACTGGAGAAGAATTTGACGAAGAATTTGTTTCTTTATATGAAGATGCAATTATCTCTTGGAACCAAGAAGATTTAATTTCAAATGTAATTACAAGAACTTATGAATTTGAGTTTGACGACGGAACAACAGAATACGGGCTAAATACATTTGAATTTGATTTTGATAAAAAAACTTCAGTTAAGAATTATTATATAAGTAACCAAATTACAGATTTAGCTTTCAAAGAAATAAGCTTTTTTGATGATAATTTAAATTACACATATTCAGAAATATCTTCAAATCAGAATAGTTTAACATTATCTACAACAGATGATATTGAAAGTTATAACTTACCTGCATTTATTTCTCCATCAATAAACAAACTTTATGTCTTAAGCGGAGGAGACGACGTTAATAATGATGAAGAAAATAATATAATTCCAAGTATTAAAGACAATAAACAATTATTTATAATACTTCTAATTGTAGGAATATTAGTTGTTCTAGGAATAATTGCTTTAGTAATCTTTTTAAAAAAGAAAAAAGGAAAAGAAATAAGGTTGTTTAAGAATAAAACAAATTTGTATAATATCATGCAATATATTAACAATTCAAAAAGAAAAGGCATGACAAACGAGCAAATTTCAGAAAGTTTAACAAGAGCTGGCTGGAGTAGTGAACAAACAAAATATGCTCTTAAAAAATTTTCACAAAAAAGTAAATGATAATCTGTACTTTTACTGAAAAATTAGCAAAACATTAATAAATAATATACTCTAAAATATAAAATGGAAATAAAAATATTCAAAAATTTCTTTAAGAAAATGTTTAATAATTTGTATAAAGGAAAAAAAGAAATTAAATTAGGATTTTATGGGCCACCTAATGCAGGAAAGACAAGTTTAGCAAATAGAATTTGCAAAGATTTTACAGGAGAAGAAATTGGAAATGTCAGTAAAATACCTCATGAAACAAGAAGTGTTCAGTTTAAAGAAAAAGTTGAGATTAAGTATAAAGGAAAATCAATGACATTTAAAATGATTGATACCCCTGGAATTGCTACAAAAATAGATTATGAAGATTTCTTAAAATATAAACTGGGCAAAAAAGAAGCAAAGCAAAGAGCAAAAGAAGCAACCCAGGGAATTGTTGAAAGTATTAAATGGCTCGACGATATGGACGTTGTTGTAGTTGTCTTAGATGCTTCAGAAAACCCTTACAATCAAGTAAATATAACAATTATAGGAAATCTTGTTGCGCGAAAAATCCCTGTTTTAATAGTTGCAAATAAAATTGATTTGCATAAAGCAGACATAAAAAAAATAGAATCAGCATTTCCAGAATATGATGTTATTGGAATGAGTGCTAAATATGGTAAAAATTTAGAGGAATTTTATGAAACACTATTCAAACTTTCAAAGGGAAAATAAAATGGTGAAAATATGAGTAAAAAAGATTTTGGAAAAATAAAAGGATTTTCAATTCAGTTTCTTCCTTATTCTGAAATAAAACACTTGGACAGTACTGAAAGAATTAGAAAAATTTTGGGAATTGTTTTAGGAAATAATATTTTAATGATTCAGGGAAGGCTTAAACCTGAAGAAGAAACAAGATTAATTGGGGACACTGTTGCAATGATAGATCATATAAAAGGTTTCAAAGGAATTGAACTTGCAGTAATTGCAGGAAATGGAAATCATAGTATTTTAGATAATTTCAAACAAAAACTTGTAAAAAGTTTAAGTGGAGGAGATTTGGGAGCTATAACAATTATTGGTCCTGCTACAATTGTAAAGGAAATAAAAAGAAATCCAAAGAAAATTGAATTATTCTTAAATAAATAATTTGAAACATTTATATATTCTTAAGATTTTAAAGCATTATGCCACACCAATGCGTTAGATGTTCTAAAATAATTGGACAAGGAAGTAAAGAACTTCTAGCAGGATGTGCAAACTGCGGAAGTCATTTCTTTTTTTACATAAAAGAAGAACAATTACGAAAAGCAAAAGAAGATCCAATAATTATTCCAGAAAATGAAAGAGATAAAATAGAGAAAGATGTTAGAGAAATTGCTGGAATAGAAGAAGAAAATCAACCAGTAATCTTAGATTTAGAATCCATAAGAATTAGCGGGCCTGGAAAATTTGAAATTGATGTAGTTAATTTGTTTAATGAAAAACGACCATTAATTTATAGATTAGAAGAAGGAAAATACATTATTGATTTAGCTACAACTTTAGGAAAATATACTAAAAAGCTTGGAGAAGATAAATCTCATGAAAAATGAAACTTCATTAATCTTAAAAAAAATTCTTGAAAAAATAAATCCTGAAGAAAATAAAATAAAAATTATAAAAAATGAAGTTTCACAATTTGTAAAAGAAGTTAAAATACAAATAAAAAAACAAAAAATAAATGCAGAAGTTTTTATTGGCGGGAGTTTTGCAAAGAATACAATAATAAAAAAAGATGTTTATGACGTCGACATTTTTATTAGATTTGACAAAAAATACATAAATAATAATTTAACTGAACTCACAAACAAACTTTTAAAAAATATCAAAAACAAAAAGAAAATTCATGGTTCTAGGGATTATTTTAACATAAAAATAACTGATTTCTTTTATTTGGAAATTGTTCCAGTAATAAAAATAAAAAATCCTAAAGAAGCACAAAATATAACAGATTTTTCATATTCACATGTAAATTATGTAAATAAAAAAATAAAATCCCAAAAAATTATTGATGAAATAAAAATAATGAAAACATTTTGTCAAGCAAATGACTTTTATGGTGCAGAATCATACATCCGAGGTTTTTCAGGATACACTACTGAGTTATTGATAATTTATTATAAAACATTTTTAAATTTATTAAAAAATTTATCAAAAGAAAATAAAGAAAAAATAATCATCGATATTGAGAATTTTTATAAAGATAAAAATTCAGTTTTAATGAATTTGAACGAATCAAAACTAGAATCTCCAATAATCTTAATAGACCCAACAAATAAATATAGAAATGCTCTTGCAGCATTGTCAAATGAAACTTTCTCAAAATTTAAAGAGGAAGCTAAGAAATTTTTAAAGAATCCAAAAATTGAATTTTTTGAAAAAAAGAAAATTGACTTGAAAAAAATTAAAGAAAACGCATTAAAGAAAAAACAAGAATTTATTTTGATGATAATCTCCACAAAAAAACAAGAAGGAGATATTGCAGGTTCAAAATTACTGAAGTTTTATAATCATTTATGTTTAGAGATTAATAGATTTTTTGAAATAAAAGAAAAAGGATTTAATTATAATAATCAAAAATCTGCAAAAATATTTTTAGTTGTAAAAAAAAGAAACGAAATAATTCTTGAAGGACCTTTAATTAAAGACATAAAAAATCTGAATAAATTCAAGGAAAGACATAAAAACACATTTGAAAAAAAAGGCAGAATTTATGCTCAAGAAAAATTTAAACTTGATTTAAATCAATTTGTTGATTCATGGAAAAATAAGAATAAAAGAAAAATCCTTGAAATGAATATTTCTGAAATGAAAATTTCAGGGGATTAATTAACCTCCAAAATAATCTGATAAGTTCATTAATTTATAATCTAATATTCTTACATCTATAATATTATCTAATGGCAAAGGTATGATTTGACATTCATTTTGATTATTTCTAGAATAAAATAAAAAATCTATACATGGATTCTTTTGTTTCTCTAAACCTCGAAAATACCCAACTATCTTAATATTATCATTTCCATTAAGAGAGATTTCTATTTGATTTCCTATAGAAATGTTCAAACATTTTATCTTATTAAATAAAGTTTTTTCCATTTTAATTCAACACCTCAAGATAATTTAATTTCTTAGGGTATTTTGAAATATCTTCTCCTGATTTTTTTAATGCTCTTAATAAAACCTTATAATTTGATTTTAAATCTGACAAATCTCTTGTTAAATCATTAAGTTTTAAAAAAGGATATTTAACAAAAAAAGATTTTGGGGTTTTAACAATAAGTTCATATTCATCAATTACTTCTTCTAACAATCCTTTAGAATAAGCTATGTGAATTTCTTTGTTTGGATTTTCTTCTAATTCCATTTTATTTTTTATACTCTAATATTTTTATTTCTTTAATACAAGGAATAATTGTTTCTATATTCTCTTTTCCATTGGTATAAACCAACATTCCAAATTTGTATTTAAATCCCTCTTGTTCTCTATTACATATTATTTTTTTAAAATATCCCATTTCTTTATATTTTTCAGTGTTTCCAGGAATAAAACCTAAATCATCTAGTACTGAAGTATCTATATCTAATTCAATTTTATCTCCGACTTGTAAATTCATTTCTTTAATTTTTTCTAATGTTATTGTCATTTTACTTCTCCTTTTTGTTTTAATTTTTCTTCAAGAGTTTTTTTAAAAGTATCTAAATCTTCTTGAGAGACCTTGAAATTAGAATTAATTATCACATTTTTTGAAAGCAATTTTTTTCCATTAACAATAGAATATCCTGAAATATTACATTCTTTCATTTTTTTTGCAAAACTTTCTGCCGCAATTTCAGGCTTACTCCCATAATTAGTAATAGACATTTCAGGCAAGAGTATACCATATTCATTAAGCATATAAGGTTCTAAAGGTATTGCTCCCAATAAAAAATCCTCTTCTTTATCTTTTCCTAAAAAAATTTGTGCTTTTTTCATTTTATTTTTCTCCTTTGTTTTTAGTTATATGTTTTTTATAAATCCTATTTACAACTACCCCTCCAATCATCATACTATAACCACCTACTTGATATAATAAAGGTTTTAAATTTTTTGATTCATTTTTTTCTGTCATTTTGTAAAATTCATAATATCCTAATATACCTAATGAAATACCAGCAAAAACCATACTTAAACCTATAATTTTTCCTAAATTTTTCATTTTTATTCTATTGGAACATAATTTAAATGTGAAGTTAATGTAAATAAAGTGGAATCTGCATAAACTTCTAATTTTCCTATAAATTCTTTTTCTTTTTTAAAAGGCATTCTTTTACCTTGAGATTCAGCTATCTCTCTTTTTGTTGTTATTTCCCCTTCATTAGAAATTATTGAAATTGCCCTTCTTGTTTTTGGATCAAAGTAATCTGTGGATAAACTTGAGGTAAACCTATAACATTTTATTTTTTCTGTCATTTCACTCACCTATTGTTTTTTCGAATAATGTTGCAAAAGCTTCTGCGAAAAATTCTGAGTTAAGCCAGATTGCCACATCATCTTTTCCTTTTTCTTTAGATAAGTAAAATAAAATTTCTTTTCTGTCGATTATGAAGAATTTAGCGTCGACATTTGTTCTTGCTATTTTTAATTTAAGTTTGTTCTCTACTTGACTTATTAAAAATTCTTCTCCTGAAAGAGCCATTTTCACTTTGATTTTTCCTTTTTTCAAAATGTCCATTGTTTCCATGAAAAGTCCTAACTTAAGTTTGATTTCTTCAGCATTAGTACAAATTATTACTTCTTTTTCAGCATTTTCAAGAATTTCTCTTAAATAATTTGTAATGTTTGATTTTCCTCTTAATGCTGCTGAGAGATCTTCTCTTTTAACAGGATTAATTCCAACAGTGTATAATTCTTCTAAATTTACAAATTCTTCTGTTGATTGAATATTAGATAATGATTGAATTCTGTCTTCTGCATCTTTTCTAACATTGTTTTTTAATTTTTCAAGAATTATTTTTGGTTTTACTCCAAGATATTTTACAGGTTTTCCTAATTTTACAATTGCAAATCCTTTTTTTTCAAGACTTTCTAATACATCATAAGTTCTTGATCTTGGAACTCCGGAAATTGATGCAATTTCTCCTGCAGATGCGCTTCCTTTTCCAAGCAAAGCTAACCAAACTTTTGTTTCATAAATATTCAAATCAAAGTAATCTTTGATTTTCGCAATAAGATCTTGTTTTAATATCATTTTTTATTTCTCCTTTTAAGATTTAATTTATTCTTTTCAATTTCAAAAGAGTATTTAACAGGTGTTCCAGGAGTATGATTTCCAGATTTATCTGTACGGGTTATTTGTGCTTGAGTTTCATAATTTCCAGTTATGATTAATGAAACATTATCCTCGTATTTTATAGGTACAACTTTAATTTTACTAAAATAAACATTATATCTAGATAATCCTGAAAGTTCATTCCTTAATTCTATATCTGGAAACCCAATAGTTTCTATATCTATTCCATTTGCTTTTAAAAAGGGTTTAATTTCATCTGCACTAAACCATTCGGGATTTAATTTTTCTTTAAATTTATTTATTAAATTTTGTAATTGTTTCATTTTATTTTTTGCCCCCTATCTTTTCAAATTTATCTATACCTTCAGCTGTTTCTTTATTTAATTGCTCAATTTTTATATGTGATAATTTCTTTGATATCCCGCTAGCAAGGTCATGAATTTTTGAATATTCGTATAATAAATCTGAACTTACATCAATTCCTTTTTTATTATAATTAGAAGGTAAATATTTTATTTGCTTTTTGTTATTTGAAGTTTCACTGTCTACCCATTTTTCTTCACTTTCTCCAACATCAAGACTATATTTTTTTATATATTTTGTCCGTAAATTAAAGAAAAGATTTGTGAAAGCATTAACATATCTAAAACTTCCATAATCTTGAGTTAATATTTTTGCATTTTCTTCCTCTTTGTAATAAGTCAAAACAGTTTTACATCTAAATAAATCTTCTTCAAATTCGTCATTGAACTTTCTAGATAAAACTTCGATTTCAGATAAAAAATCTTTTTTTTGTTTTTCCATTAATTTACTACGTGTCAGTGACTTTATAAATGTTTCGATTGTGTTGTTTCTTATAAGTGGGTACACTTTAGAAAAGTTTATAAAGAACTAGAAATAGAATAAGATATGAAAAATTTATTTAACACTAAAAAAAACAGAGAACATAAAAAAATACTTTATGCACTAATGAAATCTAACTCAGATGTTAGATTTGTAGATAGAGGTAAAACTTATATGGGTAAGATTAAAAAATTAACAGATAATGAAATAATTTTAAAACCTTATTTAACTATGGAACCTTTTCCAGGTCCAAGAGGTTATATTGATAGAATTAGAATGGAAGAGGAAATAGGCGTAGCTCTTCCTATAACAGCACAAGTTGAAAGATTAGGAGAAAATTATATTATAGAATTTATGTTATCATCAAATTATTTTCAATGGAAAACACTTAAAAATACACCCTTAGAAAAGGTAGCATTTAAAGGAGGTTATCCTTTTCCAAATGAAGAGGGTATAAAATTTCTTGAGGGAAAATCAGAAAAAGAAAGTCCAAAAAATAAAATAGGTTTTCAATTTTATTAAAAAATCAAATAACTAATTCCTATTGCTAAGAAAATTCCTGCAGAAATAAATGGCATTGCTGGATAGAATTTATTCTTCTTTGAAATTAAAAATAAAAATCCCAACCCTAAAACAGCTCCGATTATAACCAAAATTGCAGGTATAAAATTTGGAGAAAATGCTTTTAACATTACACCTGAAGCAATTATTGGAAATACAACATCGCCTCCTCCTAAAATTGCAGCACTTACTTTTATTTCTTTTTTTACGAATTTTGAATTCTGGTTTTTGATTTTTAATTTTTTAATTTTATCTCTTTGTTGCTTAGTTAGATATGGAATTAAAAATCCTGAAAAAACTTTTAACTGGTCCATTTGGTATTTTGCCATTTTTTGCATAATTCCTGATTTCCAAACAGCCCACATATCATAAAGTGAAATTAAAACTAATAACAAAATCAAATAAAACACATTTAAAATAGGAACAAAAATTGCAGCAATTCCAGGATAAATTAATAATTCAGAAAGATTGTGAGAAATTAAATTTCTTGAATAAACTTTGCTTAATGCAATTGGAAGTGCAAACAAAAGTGCAATGAAAGACATCAACCTATATTCAGTTGAAAAATTAAAAAGTATTGAACTAAATGAAACTCCTAATGCAATTAATACAACTACAAAAAACCAAAGTCTCAAGAAAAATCTTGATTTAAATTTTGTTAATAAAAAAACCAAAGAAATTGCAATCACAAATGCTATTAATATTGAGATAAACGCAGGAGCATAACTTTGTTCAACAGGTTGCGAATAACCTAAACCATAAGGCAATTCATGATTAAAATAAAACCCAACAACAAATAATCCAATAAACTGGGTTATAATAAACATAACTAAAATAATTGCAGTTACTTTTAATGTGTGTTTCATCTTCTCTTTTATTTTTTATTTTTGTAAATTATTTTATAAAAATCTTTGTAAGTCAAACCTTGAACAAAGATTCCTATTAATATTCCATAAATAAAATAATTATAGTATTTAAAAGCTATTAATATTATTAAAATTGCTAATGAAATAATCCAATGATGAATATGGATTTTATAATTTTTAAAATTAAATTTTAATGAACCTAAAATTCCTTTTTCACCAGATTTTTTTCCAGATAATAAATAAGCAAAAATAAATCCTAAAACAAACCCTATTATAAAATAAGGATAATCCATATTATTTTTATTTCAATCTCAAAGTTTCTAATCCTCTTGGAACATTTGTTTCTACTTTATTAAGTTTATACAACGAAGAAGCTAAATCTAAACATTTTGAAACTTCACCGTGATTGACAATTATTCTTTTTGCTTTAGGTTTTAAATTATTGAAAAAAGATAAAATTTCATTTCTTCCTGCATGTGCTGTGAATCCTGTGACTGTTGTGACTTCTAAATTTATTTTTACAGTTTCTTCTCTTCCGTCGACAATCATTCTTGTTTCTTTTGTTCCTTCTTGAACTAATCTTCCTAAAGAACCAACACCTTGATAACATACAAAAACAATTGCATTGTTTGGATTACTTGCGAATTCTCTGAGATATTCTACTGACGCTCCTCCAACTAACATACCTGAAGTAGCGAGAACAACGCACGGGCCTCCTTCAACAACTGCTTTTCTTTCTGCAGGAGAACCAACTCTTGAGAAAATATCTGAAGTGAAAGGATTTTGGTCTTGAAAAATTTGCGCACGAACTTTGTTTGATAAAAAATCAGGATATGCTGTATGAATTGCATTAATATCCCAAATCATTCCGTCGATATAAATTGGAATTTTTGATAATTTTCCTGTTCTTATTGCATCTTCTAAAACAAGCATTGTTTCTTGTGCTCTTCCCAAACCCAATTCTGGAATTAAAACTTTTCCTCCTCTATCAATTGCTTTTTTAACTGCATCTAAAAAATCTTCTTCTGATTTTTCTCTTGGAGGTAAAACATCTCCTTTTGCACCATAAGTTGATTCAGTAATAACAGATTCTATTCTTGGATAAGTTGTAACTGCTGGATCTAAAAGACGAGATTTTCCGTATTTGTAATCTCCTGTATAAAGTAAATTGTGTAATCCATTTCCGATGTTTAAATGAACTAACGCACTTCCTAAACAATGTCCTGAATTATAAAAAGTAATTCTTACGTCGGGTGTAATATCTGTGACTTCATTGTAATTCAAACACACAGAATTTTTTACCATTTCTTTTATATCTGAAGAACCAAAAATTGGAGCTTCTGCTTGTTTGTAAGCCACACCTATAAAATCTAATGCTAACAAAGCAGCAATATCTCTTGTAGGAGTTGTCATGTAAACTGGTCCTGTATAACCCATTTTATACAAATAAGGAAGTAATCCGACGTGGTCCAAGTGTGCGTGACTAATTATAACTGCATCTAATTCATTTATATTAAATTCAGGAATATTAAAAACTGGAAAACGATCTTTTCCTGAAGAAGCAACATCTATTCCACAATCCATTAAAATTTTTGAAGTTTGCGTTTGCAAAAGCATACAACTTCTTCCAACTTGTCTTGCTCCTCCTAAAAAAGTTAGTCTAACCCAACCATCCATTTTTTCAGGATTCCACTCTTGGTAAATTTTTTTTCCAATTTGGTCTAAAAATTTTCTTCTATGAGAATTATTTGCATAGAGAACACTTCGAATATTTTCTGTAATTTGTGATTTTATTGCAGGGGATCTTTGAACTTGAGGAGACCACAAAGTTTCTTTTTTCACTTCGTCTAAAATTGAACCTTGTTTTCCAATAACCATTCCTGGTCTTTTTGCTTCAATTGTTACAATACTTCTGTTTGGTTCAAAAATAATTTCTGTAATTTCTGCTTCTTCTGGAATAAGTTCTCTAATTTTTTTCTGAGTTTTTTCTTCACTTAATAAAATTTTTGAATCTGCTCTTAATTCAATTCTTTTTTTAAAATCATTCACCAATTCTTTTATTTTTCCTTCACCTGTTTTGAAAAAATCCTCGTCAAGTGTGTAAAGAACTATATTTGCTCCTTCAAAATTTGCTTCTTTAACTTTTCCGTGCAATCTGTCAATTATACTTTTTAAGATGTCAACCATTTTAGATTTATTAAATAAACATGAAATTATTCATCCTTGTAATCAGGTAAAATTCCTTGTGAAACCACTTTTTTAATTCCCTCTTTAGTTATTGTAAAAACATCAATTCCATAACCACTTCCTAAATCTCTTTGTGTTGAAGATTTTAAAGCTTCTTTTGCTAATTCAATTCCTTCTTTAACTGTTAACCCTTTTTTATATTGTCTTTCTAATAATCCTAAAACATAAGGCATACCGCTTCCAAAATTTGCATCATAATCTTCTACTTTATAAATTCCGCCAGCTGGCTCTATAGTATATAATTCTACTGAACCATCTTCATTAAACCCTCCAATCAAATTTCCTACAATATGTGGAATCATTGATGGTTGTCTTATTGAAGAGTATAACATAGTAGATAATAATCCTGCGGATTGTTTCACTGTAGGTCTAAACTTTGAACGCAATTCTTTAAGTTTTAACTCTGCAGGCAATAATTTTGCAACTCTTTGAGCATCAGCAACACTTCCTGTAAAAGATAATAATAAATAATCGTTAATTTGAACTGTTTTTCTAAAATTCTTATCCATTACTAAATTTCCTGCAGTAACTTGTCTATCAGAAGCCATTACAACTCCGTCTTTGCAAACAATTCCTAAAATAGTTGTTCCTGTTTTCAAGATTGATTTTTTTAATTCTTCGTCCATTTTAGATTTATTTTCTATATACATAGAATGATTTGATAATTATAATTTCTTTAAATAAGATTATTTTATAAATGTTTTGGTTTGTGGGATTTTTTGGAAGGAAATTAATTATACGGAAATTATTTTAGAGGTTATATAGCGTGATGAGTTTCCTTTAGCATTATTTTAAGACGCATTAATTGTTTTTGAGATAATTTAGAAACTAATCCTCTATCTTTATTATAAATCTCTCCTGTAAATACATTAACTTTATCCCCATTTTCTTTATCGTGTCCGTGTGGGGTGCTTGGAAAAGTATCTTTATCATTTAAATTAAATCTCCAAATTCTCCCACTTGTTTTAACTTCATGTAATTTAACCAATATTTTTCCATCCAGAGAAATATCATTATCGTCATTAGGGATATAAATTGTAAATTCTTTTTCCATTCTAAATCAAAATAAAAATCATTTTTAAATTATTCACTATAAAGTATATAATTTACTTTCCCTCACATCACCACTAATATTTATTAAACATCCATAGTTAAATATTTTTCTCTTAAACAACTCTCTTACTAACTTGGTTTTCTTTTTTGAATTTAATAACATTTTCAACAAATCCTTCAATTTTTTGTTCATGACTAACTATAATTAATTGCTTTATTTTTAATTGGTCTAAAACTTCACGCATTTTGTCTAATTGAGTATCACTAAATCCATCTGTTGGTTCGTCGAGAATTACTAAATCTTTTGTTTTAATTTTGCTCATCAAAGAATTTATAACTTGATTCAATGCAAGACGATAAGCCAACGCAATGGCTGTTCTTTCTCCGCCTGAAAGGTAAGAATAATCTAATTCATAATCTTGCTGTTCTATTATTGGTGTGAAATTCTCGTCCAAACGAACATTAAAATTATCAGAAACAAGCATTGAAAACCATTCTTTTAAGAGATTTGAAAATTCATTTCTCAAAGTAATCATAACATTTTTTTCAATAAATGAAACCAAAGGAACAAATTTTTTAGAAATCCAATTTTCTAATTCTGTAATATAATCAAGCTGAGACTTTGTTTCTTGAGTTTTTTGAATACGTTCTTTAATAAATTCTATTTGTCGTATAGATAATTCAATTTCCTTTTTCAATTCTGCTACTTTTATATCAAATAATCTTTCTTCTCTTAAAGCCTCGCTGAGTTCATTTATTTTCAACTCATAAATTTTCTCATACTTTGAAAAAGACAAAACAACATTGTTTAATTCTTGTAAATGATTTTCCAAGAAAGAAATATCTTTTTCAAAATCTATATTCAAATTATTCAATTCTTCTAATCTTATTTTTTTGTCTTTAAGTGATTCTAATCTCATTTTTTGTATTTTTAATTCTGTCAAATCTTTTTCTTTTAAATGAGTTTGATAATCTATTTCTCTTATTTTACTGAAAATTTCTTGCTTCTTTAAATTTAATTCTTCTATTTTATTTTTATTTTTAGAAATATCATTATGAGTTTTATTTAAAACATTTGAACGATAAACAGAATCAACAGTTTGAAGACAAGTTGGACAAACATCTAAATTAGACATTTTTCTATGAAGAGAGTCTAATTCTTCATTTTTTAAGTTTAAATTTGCTAACTCACCAATAATTTCAACTCTTTCTAAATCTAATTTCTCTTCTGATTTTTTTAATAATGAAATTTCTTTTTCTAATTCCATTATTTTTGAATTATCGAATTGAAATTTTTCAAATTCTGCAATTTCTTTTTTAAGGTTTACAATCAATTTCTGATTGTTATTGAATGAGTCTCTTTTAGACAAAATCATGATTCTTGTTTTTTCAATTTCTCTCGAGAAATTGGATTTTTCTTCTACTTTACTAAAGGTTTCTTCTTTTTCTTTTTCAATTCTTTTTCTTTTATCTATTCTGAAAGACAATTCTTTTGTCAATCCAACAAGATTAAATTTCATTTGTTCAATTTCTTTTTCTCTTGAAATTAAATTTAATTTATCTTCTTCTAAATTAGAAATCATTGCTTCTTTTACTTTTTTTTCTTCTCTTAATTTTAAAGAAACAACTGAAATATTTTCTAAAACTTTCTTGTATTTGTCTACTCCAAAAACATGTCTTAAGGTGTTAATTCTTGTTTCAGCGTCTTGCAAAATAATCTGTTTCATTTCTTCTTGAGGAGTATAAACAGTAAATTTATACAAGAGATTTTGTTTTTTTGCAAATTCCTTTGAATAATCCAACAATTCCAAAATTTTGCTCTTTAATTCTGTAACAGATAATTCTTTTTTTTCACCGTTAATTGTTATAGAAGCATATTCTTGTGAAATGGATTTTCCTCTTTTAAGTGTTCTCTCGACAGTAATTTCGTTTTCTTCTACTACAAAATCCATAATTACTCTTCCTTCATTTTTTCCATTTCTTAACAAAAAAGAACCTCTTTGCCCGGGTTGCAATCCAAATAATGCAAATTCAATTGCTAAAAGAATGGATGTTTTTCCACAACCAATGTCTCCAGATAAAAGAGTTGAACCTTCTGGAAAAACTATTTCTTCGTTTTCATAACTTCTTATATTCTCTAATATTACTTTTTTTATTATCATTTAAAACCCCAATATTTTTTTTGATTCATCAAGCAAACGTAAATTAAAATTTTCAGTTGTTTCTCCTTCTTGTTTTTCTATTGCTAATGAAGATATTAATTGAAAAATCAAGTCATTAAACTTAGAAGGATTATCCATTGAATAAATATTTACTGTTTGTTCCTCTATTTTGTCATTGTTTTTTACTTCTATTTCAAGTTTAACTTCTTTTGTTTTTAAATCATGAGTATTTTTCAAAACAAAATAAGCTCCTTTTGATTTTACAAAATCTTCTATTTCTTGAAAATTTATATCTGAAATTTTTTGATCTTCTAATTCTCCTTCAATTCTTAACAAAACAATTTTATCTTTCAATTCTTTTTTATTTAATTCTTGAATTATTTGTCCTTTTGCAACAAGTGCATTTTTTATATAAATTGTTATAGGCAATATTTCTTTTATTTTAATTGAAATTTTTTCAAGAGGTTTTGGATTTTCTGTATCTACAATGTAAAAACTTCCTTGTTTTAATGTTTCTAATTCTGCAAAATTATTCGGAAAAATTGGTCCAGGATAAACAAAATTTTCATATCGAAAATCTATATGTAAATGCCCTAAAGCATAATAATCTACTGAAGGAAGTATTTCTGTTTCTAAAGAATCAATTGGCAAAAACCCTTTTGCTTTATCAATTGTTGTGTGTAACATAAAAATTTTGAACATTCCAGGAGTGTCGTTTAATTTAATATTTCTTAAATCAGGAATTTCCAAACCAGATTTTTTTCCAGGATATCCATAAATTGCAATTCCCTCGTGAATTGTTGGATTCAAAACAATTTTTCCTTGAATTTCTTCAAAGTCAAAAACATTTTTACAAAAACCTGCTTTTTCTAAAACATCTAAAAATGTTTTTCCAGAGACACTATAATCATGACTTCCTGCAATTAAAAAACATGGAATTCTTTCATCTTTTAATCTTTTAAATTGTGCAAAAGTTTCTTTTAAAATATCAATTGGAGGGTATGCTGAATCAAATAAATCACCTGCAATTAAAATAAAATCAACTTTTTTTTCAATGCAAGTATCTATTGCTTTTGTAAATGCTTGGAAGTTTATTTCTTGCATTTCTGGCTGTCTCCAACCTCCTAAATGCACGTCTGCTATGTGAGCGAATTTTACCATCTTATTTTTTTAAGTAAAATTCTTACTACCTAATCGAACAAGTTCTCAGGTGGGCGAATTTTACCATTTTGTATTAAAAAAAGAATTTGTTTTAAGTATATAAGTATTGTTGGAGTGCGTTAATAAATATTTTGATTATTTTTCTTAAGTGCAATAATGCTTATAAATACAAAATTTATTGAAAATTCATGCTAAGATTACATGAACTAATAGAAGATGAAACATTAAATCCAATTTATGAAATTGTAAATTCTGAAGAATTCTTAGAAAAACAAGAAAATCCAATCATAGAATTTTATGGATTTGAAAATATCTCACCTAAATATATCAAAACAAAAATAAAAGAAATTGCTTTTAACCTTAATGATATTAAATTAAGTGATGATAAATATCTATATAACTGGAAATTAAAACAAGAAATAGAAGAAACAAAACAAGAATTAAATAATTCGAAATTTTGGAATTATCATGCTTTTTGGAAAAGAAGTGGTTGGAAAAAAGATAGAGGGAGTGCTTGGGATGCATGTTCTTTAATATTAGCTGGTCTGACTTTTGCTCCAGGTGGTGAAATTATATGTCCTTTACTTGCTGGTTTTGCAGAAACATTTAATGAATGGTCAAGAAGAAGAACTAAAAAAATAAAAACTAAAAAATTAAATTCTCTTGAGGAAATTCAAGATAAATATAATGCTTTTATGGAAAATGTAGAAAATGCAAAAGTAAAAGAATATATTCCTTCAGATGCTACAAAATTCATAAAAAAAATAAATGAAGAATTAAAAGATAATTCAAATTATTTTAATCTTAACATTGAAAGTGTTAATGAGAAATTAAAACAAATTTACAATCCTTGAAAACCTTTATAACTCTTGTTTTTTTAATAATTTAGTAAATAAAGAGGACATGAAATATAATATTCTTTTTGGAGGCCAGGCAGGACAAGGTCCAAATTTTTTAGCTCAAATACTTGGAAAAACTCTAATTGAAAAAGGATTTTATGTATTTTTCTCAAGAGACTATCAATCTTTAATAAGAGGGGGACACAATTTTAATGTTTTGACTTTTTCAGACAAACCAGTTTTTAGTAATGAAAGTGAACTAGATTTAATTGTGGCTTTAGATAAAAAAACTTTGAATTTTCATCAAAAAAATTTGAAAAAAACTGGAATTATCATTGATGAAAATCCCTCAAATGCAAATTTATCTGGAAAATTATTTAAAAAATTAGGTCTGGAATTTAAAGATCTTGAAAAACAATTAAAATCTCAAGATAAATTCAAAGAAAATTTGATTGAAGCAAAAAAAGGGTATGAATCTGAAACTGAATGGATTAAATTGAAAAACAACGGTAAAAAAAATTTAAATTTTTATAATGGGACACAGGCGATTGCAAAAGGAGCAATAGATTCTGGTTTAGATATTTATTATGCATATCCTATGACTCCTGCAACACCTTTGCTCGGAGAACTTGCTGAAAAATCAAAAGAGAAAAATATTTTGGTTCTAGAATTGGAAAATGAAATTGGAATAATTAATGCTGCAATTGGCTCTTCGATAACTGGTGCGAAATCAATGATTGGAACTTCTGGCGGAGGTTTTGATTTAATGACTGAAGGATTGAGTTTGACGGGTATTGCTGAAATTCCGTTGGTAATTTATTTATCTCAAAGACCAGGACCTGGAACAGGAGTTGCAACTTACACTGCTCAAGGAGATTTAAACATTGCAAGACACGCAGGACATGGTGAATTTAATCGAATTGTTTTGGCCCCAGGAGATTCTAAAGAGTCTGTTGAATTAACAAATCAATGTTTTTATTTTTCTCAGAAATTTAAAATTCCAACAATTGTTTTAGGAGACAAACATTTAGCAGAAAGTTATTTTACTTTTGAAAAAAAACCAAAATTAACTTCAGTTTTAAAATCAACTGAATTAAAGAGATATAATAGTTATGAAAGTGATTCTGAAGAAAGTTCTACAGAAAACCCAGAAATTATAATTAAAAATGTAAATAAAAGATTAAAAATAAAAGAAGAAATTGAAAAAGAATCTAAAAATTTTTCAACATACGAGATTCATGGAAACAAAAATTTAAAAAATCTAATTGTTTCTTGGGGTTCAACAAAAGGTGCAATTATCGACGCTATTAAAGATTTGAATTGTGGTTTTTTGCAAATAAAATATCTTGAACCTTTTCCAAAAATTGAAAATATGATTCAAGGAAAAAATTTAATTTTAATTGAAAATAATTCAACAGGACAACTAGGACAATTAATTTCAGAAAAAACAGGGATTTTTATTTCAGACAAAAATAAAATTTTAAGGTTTGATGGAAGACCTTTTCTTTCAAATGAATTAAAATTAGAAATAAAAAAGAGGATGAGATGAAAATAAATAAAAAAGAAAAAATATTATTTTGGAATGCTATTTTAGCAGGAATAATTGGGGGAGTTATAGGTAATTTCTGGGTAGGGTCTTATTTTAATATGGTTTCTCAAAATTATAATTGGATGAGCTTAACAACTTTTATCATATTTAGCTTAATCTTCTTAATAACAATAATCTTAGCTTCAAACATAATAAAAAAAATAAATAAAAAATGACAACAACAAATTTATCAACAAACGCAGATATAACATGGTGTCCGGGATGTTTTAATTTTCAGATACTTGCAGGTTTTAAAAATTTTCTTGAAAAAGAAATAAAAAAAGGACAGAAAAAAGAAAATTTTGCAATTGTTTCTGGAATTGGATGTCATGCAAAAATATTTGATTATGTTAATTTAAACGGAATAAATGGATTGCATGGAAGAGTTTTACCGACTTGCTTGGGAATTAAAATTGGAAATCCAAACTTAAAAGTTTACGGGTTTTCAGGAGATGGTGACGCATATTCTGAAGGAATTGAACATTTAATTCATGCAGCAAGATATAATTCTAATTTTACTCTTATTGTTCATAATAATCAAGTTTTTGCTTTAACAGTTGGACAACCAACTCCAACTACAGAAAAAAAATTTTCAGATAAAACAACTCCTGAAGGAGTAAAACTTTCCCCATTAAATTCAATAAAATTAATGCTTGCAAGTGGTTGCGGTTTTGTTGCAAGAGTTTTTGCTGACGTAAAACAAATAGAAAAAATTCTCAATGAAGCAAAAAAACATAAAGGATTTAAATTTATAGAAATAATTCAACCTTGCCTGATTTTTCATTCAGACAAAAAATACAAAGAAAAAACTTATTTATTAAATAAAAAAAATCACAATTCAAATAATTTTGAACAAGCTATGAAAAAAGCAGAAGAATGGAATTACGACGGAATTGACTCTAAAACAAAAATTCCTTTAGGAATTTTTTATCAAAAAAAAATGCCAACTTTTGAAGAAAATCATTGGCAATTACAAAATTTAATAAAAAATAACAAAAGTTGGAAAGAAATTAAAAGATAATTAAAATTTTGAATTAATAAATTCTTTAACTATTTTATTTCTATTTTTTAAAGTATATTCTTTTAATTTTCCATTTTCATAAATTAATGCCCACGGAGTAGACAAATCTCCAGAATTATATCTTCTTGTAAGAACAAATTCATAATTTGCAATCTCGTCTTCAAACATCTCACAAATTTCATTTAAATCTTTATCTAAATTTAAAAGTATTTTATCAATTAATTCCATATTAATAAAAAGAGTCTTTTGCTTTTAAAGATTATTATAATTGATTATATTCTTAATTCCCAAACATATAATTCTTCAAAAAATAATTTCTTTGATGCAATCTTCTTTTTTTTATAATCCAACCATTTAATTCCTTTGGTCAGTGAAGAAGTTAAAATTAAAATTTTTCCATTTTTATTTAAGTGGTTTTTTGCTTGTTCAAGAAATTTATTAATTACACTTGAACCATTTTTTCCTCCAACAAGAGCTATTTTTAAATCATCAAATTTTTCTTTATATTCAGGATTATAAGGATTGTCGTCGGGCAAATAAGGGGGATTAAAAATAATAATATCAAATTTTTCTTTAACGTTTTTAAATAAATCCGAATAAAAACATTTAAATCCTAACTTCCTACAATATTTTACTGAATCTTCATTAATATCTATTCCAAGAATGTTTTGCTTTTTTATTCCTGCTTTTAAGGCGGTATTTAAATTAACTCCAGAACCACAACCCATTTCAAGAAATTTTAAATCTAAATTACTTTTAATAATTTTTGAGATTTCTTGAAAAGTAACCTCTGATAAAAAATAAGAATCTTCTTCTGGTTCGTAAATTAATGACATTTTAACCAAATAAATTATTGAAAAAAGTAACTAATTCCTCTTTAAATAAAAATACTGAGACCAAAATTCCAATTAAAAGAACTAATAATAAAACTAAAGTTATAGTGATTGGTTCTATTTTTCTTTTTCTAGAACTTTTTGAAGAAAAATTATAATCTGAAAATTTTTGATTTGCTTTTATTTCTTTATTACCAGATTCAAAAAATCTTTGTTTTTCAAAAACCTTTTGCTTTTCAGATTTCTGTAAATCTTCTTTTTTAACATTTAATTTTTCTTCTTTAACTAAATCAACTTTTTTTTCTGTAACTTTTGCTTCTTCTTTTTTTTCATCTTTTTTCAATTTTTTGTAATTAACATCATAAATTTTTTCTTCACTTTTTCCAAGCATGTATCTTCTCGCAGAATCTTCAATTTCAGATTTTTCATATCCTGCATTATAGAGGGCTACCATGGATTGCTTAAGTGTTTCTCCTCTAGAAATAGCAGATTTTATTCCTCCAAGAATGTCTTCATTTGAATTATCTAATAGCTCACCTTTTTCCATATTTTTTAAAGGGAAATCAGATTTAAAAAGTTATTTTAAAGTTTTAAAACACTTCCATTTGAAGCCAAGTGAGAATTCTCTCGAAATTTATAACCTAACTCTTTTGCTAAATCTATCATTGGACTTTCTTGTTTAAGACTGCCATGTGCAGGAATTACATGCTCTGGTTTAAGAATTTCTAAAACTTCTCGCAAGTCTTCACGACTTCCGTGTCCATGAACATGAACATCAACTTGAATTTTAACTCCCAATGCTCTTAATCTTTTATCAAGTTTTTCTCTTGCAAGAATATTAACTTCTGTTGGAATAACACTTGAAGAAAAAATCAAATTGTCTCCGGATTTAAAAGTAAAAGGGGTTTCACCTTTAACAATTCTATCTAATATGGAATTTTTTTCACCTTGATGCCCTGTACATACTACAAGATAATCTTCCCTATTTTTTTCCACTTCTTTTAAAAAAGAATTTATTTGTCTTCGGTATTTTAAAATTTTAATTTTATTTTTGAAATGACATTTCCCAACTTTTGAAGCACATTCAACATATCTTGAAAGACTTCTACCAATAAAAACAATTTTTCTTTTTGTTTTTAATCCTAAATTTACAATATTATTTAATCTTTCAATATGTGATGAAAAAGTTGTTACAAAAAATGCAGATTTTTTATCTGTAACTTTTGAAAAAGCCTCTTCTAACAAATGTCTTGCAATTATTTCTCCACCTGGTTTTTTTTCAACAGAAGAATAAAGCGAATCAATTACCAAAGCTTTCACACCCTGATTTCCTAATTCTTTTAATCTTTTATAATCTGGAGGATTTCCCAAAGTAGGATAATTATCAAATTTTAAATCCAATGCATAAAAAAATATCCCTTCAGGAGTATGAAGAGCAACAAAAGCACAATCAATTGTAGAATGTGTTGTATGGACAAATTCAAATTTTATTTCAGAAGACCCTTTCACAGAATAAATTTTTCCTGTTTCAGCTCTATTCAAAGAATTACTTATTCTTATTTTTGAATCTTCTAAAAGAGATTTTAAAACTTCTAATGTAAAAGATGTAGCATAAACTGGAACGTTTGGATATTCATGAATTAAAAAAGGTAAACCACCGACGTGATCCAAATGTGCGTGACTTATAAAAATTGCTCTTACTTTATCTTTCCAACCTAATTCTTCTAAAACTCTGTCATCAGGTAAAGCTCCGACTCTTCGCAAATCTTTAATATTATATCTTTGCCCTTCTTCTTCTTGTAATTCAATTACTCCTGGTAAAAAAAACCCAGCATCAAAAATAAAAACATCATCTTTGACTTTTACTGCAGTCATATTTTTACCAACTTCTTCAAATCCACCAATTGTACATATTTCCATTTTATTTTATTAAAAATCAAGATTACTTTATAAATCTAATTTATATATGTTTTTAAAATGTTATTTAAAAGATTTTAATTTTCTAATGATTTTTTAACAAGAGTTTTAGTTAAAAAACCTTCTTTTTTAACAATTTTATCCAAACGATTTAAATTTATTGAATGTTCTGAACAAGAACAAATCTTAGCAATACCCCATTCATCATCTAAACCATATTTTAATTTAAGACCATCTAAAATACTTTTAAAATTAATCAAATTATTTTGAAGATATTTATTATCTAACCAATATTCTGAATAAACCACTCCATCTTTTCCACAAATATAACAATCATTATTTTTAAATTCTTCAGCTAAGTCTATTTCTTGATTAATAACTTCAATACATAAAAAAGATTTTCTTTCGTTTACCATAAATTAAACACTCATGAAAAGGTATTTAAGTTTTTGTATTCTTTAAAGTATATGAAACCACTCAAACCATCAATGCGAGAAGACAAAAGATATTTATTAATTTCTGGAGAAAACCTTAAAGAAGATGTGGTAAAATCTATTAAAGAATTTATTGGAATTTTAGGATTAGCAAAATCAAATCTTTCTTTTATTGAATTAAAAAAAGATAAAGCCATAATTTGCGTTGATAGAAAATCTCTAAATCATGTTAAAGCTAGTTTTGCTATGTGTAATGAAAAAATTGATGTTTTAAAAGTTAGTGGAACATTGAAAGGATTAAAAACTAATTAAAATATCCCCCATTCAGAAGAATATTCTTTACATAAATTATAATATTTCTTAAAGAATTCTCCAATTTTTGAGAAAATTTTCTTGAACAAACCTGGAGAATTGTCTTCTGAATTTGAATCTTGATTTGGTTGTTCTAATGAAAAATCACCCAAAACAATTTTTTCATCTAAAAGATTTTCTTGATCAACTACTACAAAAATTAAATTTCCATTAAATTTAGTATTATGCTTATCATAAGAAATTTTTAGCACTTCATTTTCATTATTTAATTTAAAGAAATAATTTTCATGAATGCCTATGGAAAAAAATTGTGAATCTATAGAAAGATTTACAAAATTTTTATTTATATCTAATATTTTTAAAATATAAGTATTATTTTCATAAAATAATTTTAAAGTATCATATTTAGAAACTTTTTGTTTTAATTCTTGGGTTGTTAAATTTAAATTTATTTTATTAAATGGCAACCCGCTCCCACCAGAAGTTGTTGTGACATCTTCACTACTTGAAGGAGTTTCCTCAGAAGAATAATTACTAAAAGATATTACATCAAAAATAAAAGTTCCACCAGTATAAGAAACTTCTGTACAATCTGAACAAAAAACTCCGTCTTTTAAAGGTCTTGGATTTGTAAAAGTTAAATCATATAAAGTTATTCTTGCAGAAGCATTCAAAAAAGTTAAATTACTAGAATTTACGTATGCACTATTTAACCCTATAATTATATAATCATCTAAATTTGCACCTTCTTCAAGATTTACATTTTCTGAAAAATTAATTTTACCATAAGGATAATTATCAATTACAAAATTTGAAATTTCTGAAACATCTAAATCACTTAAATTAGTTGAATTTGTTGTAAAACCTTGAAACCTAAAAACAGATAAGTTGTTTGTTGAACTAAAATAAACTTCTGAATCATTATTTGTGCAATTTATACTCCAATTATAATGACCAATTGCAAGATTATTCAATGTGAAATTTTGAGTAGTATCTTCGGTAATAGAAATATTTGTTGAATTCAAAATATTGTTTAAAATTAAAGAACAATTTTCAATATTTACTCCTGAGTCTGAAACATTATAAGAAAAAGTTACATTTCCGTCAGAGTCTCCTTTTTTATTTCCTGGAGAAATTAATGTTACAACTGAAACATCTGCAACATTTGTAACATTTACCAAAAAACTATTTACTCCTGTTAAAAATAAAGAATCATATGCTGTGCAAGTAACATTTACTGAACCATAAAAATTATTTAAAGCTGTTATATTTAGCAATTTTGTTTCATTGTTAACTTCTGAAGTAAAATTTGTTTCATTATCTGAGCAAGTCCAATTAATTAAAGAATCAGCATCATCTATATCTAAAACATAATTTGATAAATTAATTGTAGAATTTGAATTACCTTCTTCTAATGTCATTAAATCTAAAGAAGAAAAATCTATATTTGGTGCAGAATTAGAAACAGTAGTATTTGTTAAATTTACAGCTGTGGAGTTTGCTGTTCCATCTCCTGTCCAAACTTCAAGAGTAATATTATCCCCAGCATTATATTCAGAAGAATCAAATGTCGCAATTAAAGTGTTTGTATTGTTCGTCGCTGTTTGAGATTGAATTGTTGTATTTGGAGTGTTATTAACATACATTCTTACATAACCTGTTAAAGTATCTCCTAAATCAGGGTCTGTGATTGTTAAATTTACTAACAAACTAGTATTTGTGTAAACTGTTGCTGGACTTGTTGCATTTGCTATAATTGTTGGTGCAGTGTTTAAAACTGGAGCTAAATCTTTTAAAGGAAGATAGTCAATATTTCCAGTTGTGCAATTTGAACCTGCAATACAAGATGCATTTGTTTCAATATCATAAGCCAAATCACAAACACCATTAGCATTACTATCTGCACAAGTTTCAGAATAACCTGTTCCGTCGGGTTTTGCCCAAAAATTCCCACCATAAGCTAAATCCCCGACGATATTTCTTAAACTAGAATTAAAAGTAGTATTGAAAAGATTATCTGCACCAGTGCTACCAAATTTTACATTCAAAGAATTATTAAAGAAATTATTGTAAAAATAATTACTATCTGTTCCAAGTTGATTAAAAGTTACTCCTGCTGTTGTAGCATTAGTTAAATTATTATTATAAATTTCACTTCCAATACTTGTTGAATCAATATAAATGTTAACTGCATTATTATAAATACTTGAATTGTAAATCCGAATATAATCTGGACTTGATTGTAAATAAAACCCATTTCCAGTATTACCATAAACTGTGCAATTTGAAAAATTAGAATAATTGCTAGTATAATATAAATGAAACCCGTGTGCTGTAGAATTAATAATAAAATTCTCAAATAAATTTCTATCCAACCCTTGCCTTAAATAAATTCCTGTAGTTAACGCAGAAGTAGAAGTAATATTAGAAAAATATGAATCTTGAACAAAATCAAAATACATAGAATATTGAAAATCATTAAATTTACAATTTTTTACAGTTAGATTTTTATACTCACTTCCTGCAGCAGTATCTGCAACAACACCATACAAAACTGCATTCCCTCCATCAACTAAATGATTTTGACAATCTAAAGTTACATTACTTGAACTAATAGTAAAACATGTTGAACCAGAATCTGTAACGTCTGCTGTTAATAGGTATTCTCCTGGAAGATTTAAAGTAGCACATCCAGAAATTTCTCCCCCTCTTTGGACAATTGTGAAAGAATCCATATTTCCCGACGATAAAGTTGAAGTAAAAGTATAATTTATTGAATTTGTAGAAACTAAAGAACCTGAAGAATTGTAAACATCATGGTTTACTCCAATACTTTCAAAACTTATTGTTATATTTGTTAAATTATGATCATAATTGTTTGTCATATTACAAGTGTAATTTCCCTGTGAATTTTGTGAACAATTTACTTTTAAGTTCTGCCAATCTGTGATTCCGTCTGCAGTATAACCTGTTCTATTTGAATCATGCCCAATTAAAGTATAATCTCCTGAACCTGTTCCAAAATCAAATGCATATAAATTTCCGTCGTCAGTTACAACATAAATATTTCCTTGAGCAATAGAAGTGTAACCAAAAACATCTTCATTGACATGATATTTCCAAATAAAATTTCCATTTGTTTCGTTTATAGCATAAATGTAACCATCTCCGCCTGTAGCAGCGTCGCAACTAGCACATATCACATTAAAAAAAATCATTCCATTAGAAATTGCAGGTTGATTATAAATTGCATCAGTACCGTCGGCACCAGAATCATAAAATATCCATTTTTCAGTTCCATTCAAATAATAAGAATGTACTAAATCTGTGGTTGTTACTGTAGTTGTTTTTCCAATGAAAAAAACATCGTCGTGAACTGAAGGAGTACTTATAGTGTTAAAAGAGGCAGTATCCCAAACAACTGAACCATTTTCAAGATACCTTGATAATAAAAGTGGTCCTCCTGCAGAAGAACCAATAAAAATTTGATTGTTATATAAAATTGGAGAACTATCCCAAAAAGTTCCTTCATCTCTTGCCCAAAGTTGAGTTCCTGTTGTAATATTATATGCTGCTAAATCTTCATTTGTTTCAGAATTTGATGTTGCAATAATTAAATATTCTCCATACAATAAAGGCTCTGCAGCAATTGCGGCTGTTCCAACTCCAATAGTGTCATTCCATATGTAAGCTCCTGTTGTTCTATTTAAAACAACAAATGTATTTGAAGCATATGAAATCGCAATTAAATAATTTTCATCTAATGCAACACCTTGAGAAAATTTCATTGCTGTTGGACTTGTATAATTCCAAATTTGAATTCCTGTTGTAGAATTTATTGCCCACACATTATTAAAAGAATTATAAATAGTTCCGTTGTAATAAACAGGCCCTCCGAAACCAGTCAATCCTGCTCCAGAATTTCCAACATCAAATTCCCATATAATACTTCCATTTGTTGCATTAACTGCATAAGTTTTATTATCTCGTCGTGAATTTACAAACAAAGTATCGTTTGCATAAACTGCAATTGCCTGTTCGTCATAAGTTCCTGTAACATTTGCTGTCCAAAGCAATTCATGACCATAAGTAGTTCTAGATGTATTCAAATCAACTAAAACAGAAGTTGCAGAAATACTTGGAAGAATTAACAAAGAAATTAATAAAACAAAAAAGAAGAAATTTTTTTTCATTTTATATTTAACTCCTTTTTTATTTTCAAAATTTCTTCTGCTTCTGAAATTTTTTTCAAGGCATTGTTTAGAAAATTAGAAACAGCAGGTTGAGTAATTTTTAATTTTTTAGCAATTTCTAATTGAGTCATATTCTTGTTTTTAAGTTCCAAAACTTCTCTCTCTTTTTCTGTTAGCATTATAATTTATAGTAATTATATTAGTATTATAAGTATTATGGTTTTTAAAGGTTTTGATGGTCATGTATACTTAAATATAAATATATTTAAAAATAAATTTATTGTAAAATTTTTATGAAACTCGATAAAAAAATTTGTATAAAAGATTATACAAAGTTTGAGCCAAGCGAAATTTATGAAATGGCGAGACATATTGCAATTACTAAAGGACATGTTTCAATTGGATTAAATGATAAAAAAAACATTGGAGATTCAATAATCCATATTTTTTCAAATGTTCCAAAAAACAATATAAACATTATTCACACATTAGAAGAACCAAAAATTAAAATCGCAAATCATCAAGAACTTGTTAACATTATAAATGACCTTCCAATGGGAGAAATAAAAATTTATAACCAATGGCCTGTCAAATTAATTCTTAGTTCAAATGAGATACATGAAGGAGAATTATTATTCCATCAATTAACAGAGGATCCTCTGACAAATAATAAATTTTTATTTGGAAAATGGATTCTGAAATTGGTTGAATTATATAAACACTCAATAGCTCAACCAAAGACTGACCCAAGATATGAGCCTTTTAGGTAAAGTTTATAAAATAAATTTTACTCCAAAAAGTTTAAAAACTAGTAATTTTTCTAAAAATAGAGAAGAAAAGAAAAAGAAATTAAGATTATTAAATTCTCACAAAAAACATAAAATGGAAATGCCTATAGATATGCAACACCAACAAATGGGGTATGATAGAACTGCTACAATGTTTACTCCTGAAGGACATTTATTACAGGTAGAGTATGCTGAAAAAGCAGTAAGACTTGGAAGTTCAAGTATTGGAATGGTTTGCTCTGATGGGGTTTTTATACTTTCTGATAAAAGAAATGAAGACAAATTAATTGTTCCAAGTTCTGCGAACAAAATTCATGAAATTGATGAACACATAATTGTAAGTATCGCAGGAATTGTTTCAGATGCAAGAGTTTTAATTGACAGGTCCCAAGTTTTAGCACAGCAACATCGAGTAACTTATGATTCTCCTATTGAAATTGAAACAGTTATAAAAGAAATTTCAAACTTAAAACAACAATTTAGCCAGTATGGTGGTGCAAGACCTTTTGGTGTTTCATTAATGCTTGCTGGAGTTTACAACAAAAAATTCCAACTTTACACAAGTTATGTAACTGGAAATTATTTTGAATATTATGCAAATGCTATTGGAGAAAATGACGAAAAAATAAGAGATAAATTAAAAGAAGTATATAAAAAAGATTTAACAATTAAAAAAGGCGTGAAAATTGCTTTAGATATTTTTAAAGAAATTCAAGGACAAAAATTTGATATAGACAGGTTTGAACTTGTTTATCTTTCAAAAGAACATGAAAAAATGCAAAGACTTGAAGGAAATAAAATTAACGAATTAAAATGAACGAATTAAGAGACAAATTAAAAAAATTAGGAATTGATTATGAAAGTTTTGAAAGAAGAACAAGAATTTATGAATTAGCAAGAGAAGCAGAAGAAAGAACAAGATTAGAAGAAATGAATAAACTCGAGGAGGATATTATTATACAATACTTAAAAAATTAAAATGACAATCAAAAAATATCAATTTAATAATTATGCCTATGGAACATTTTGCAGTGAATTCAGGGAAAATATTGTAGAGAAAAGAGAATTTGATAAAGGATTTTACAACTATAGTATTTTTAATATAAATAATACCACTGTAACTTTAATGAAAATGGGAACAAATTCAAAAAAAGTTTTAACAATAGGATTGAATGAAAAAGAAATAGATAAAACTATTAAATTAATTAAATCAAAAGGATTTCAATTAGAGGAAATAATTTAAAATGACTAACACTACTGCGAGAATAAAGAAAAACGGAATTAATTTTGAAATTCTTGTAGACATGGACAACGCATTAAAATTCAGAAAAGGTGAAATTAATTTTATCAACGCTGAAGGAGACAAAATATTTTCAGATGTAAAAAAAGGTACTGCTTCATCAAAAGATGATTTAGAAATTGCTTTTAACACTACTGATACTGATGAAATTGCAAAAGTGATTGTAAAACACGGAGACGTTTTAGTTAATCAAGAACATAGAGACGAGGAAAAAGAAAAAAGAATAAGACAAGTTGTTGATTTTTTATCAAAAAATGCTATAGACCCTAAGACAGGACATCCACATTCTCCGAATAGAATAAGAGATGCACTAGAACAAGCACATGTTAACATAAAAAATGTTCCTATTGAAAATCAAATTTCAGAAATTTTAGAACACATTGCAAAACTAATTCCAATAAAAATTGAAACAAAGAAAATAAAAGTTAGAATTCCTGCAATACAAACTGGAAAAGCTTATGGAATTGTAAGCCAATATAAAGGAAGCGAAAAGTGGCTTGAAAACGGAGATTTAGAAACTATTGTTGAAATTCCTGCTGGCATGATTTTGGATTTTTATGATAAATTAAACTCAATAACACACGGAAGTGCCTTAACAGAGGAAATAAAACAATAAAAACGAAAGACATATAAACTAAAAATAAGACAAACTAAAATGACAGAAAATAAAAGAAGAGCAGCAATACCTGGAGAGATAATCGCCGAAGGCGAAGAATATTTACCTGGAGAAAATACTGAAAAAAGAAATAATAAAATTTATTCTTTGAGATATGGATTAATTGAAGAATCAAACAACCTTGTAAGAATAATTCCTTTATCAGGAATTTACGAACCTCGACGAGGAAATGTAGTTATAGGAAAAGTAGAATTAGTTACATTCAATGGATGGGTTATTGATATTGGAACCTCTCAAAATGCTTTTTTGAGTTTATCTGAAGTACCAAGATTTGTTAACAAAGATGAAATAGACGAAGTAATGGACATTGGAGATATGGTTATGATAAAAATTGTTTCATCAAACAAAAGAGGAATTGATGCTACAATAAAAGGAAGAGGACTTGGAAAAATAGAAGAAGGAATTATTTTTGATATTAACTCACATAAAGTTCCAAGAGTAATAGGAAAAGAAGGAAGCATGATTAAATTAATAAAAGACGAGACAAATGCAAATGTCAGCGTCGGACAAAATGGTAAAATCTGGATAAAAGGAGACAAAGTTGAAGAAGAACTTTTAGCAAAAAAAGCAATAATGTTCATATCAGAAAGATCTTTTATTTCTGGATTAACTGAAGAAGTAATTAAATGGTTCAACGAGAGGAAAAAATAAAATGACAACAAAAAATTATAATATCTTTTTAAAAGAAGACTTGAATTTGAAGCAGTGTTATAGCGAATTTTTTGGAAATTACAGGGATTACATAAAAAAAATTGGAGATGGCTTTACTACCTATGATTTTAAAGATACTGCAATAATTTTATTTGGAAACTTAACAGACATAAAACAAATTAGAACAAAGGGCGTTAATAATTTGCATTTAATTGGAACAGAAGATAATATTAAAAAAGTTGTTAAAAGTATAAAATCAAAAGGATTTTCATTGGAGGAAATAAATTAAAATGACAACAAAAACATTCAAAAGACCAGACGGAAGAAAACCTGAAGAATTAAGACCAATAAAAGCAAAAGTTGGAATTATCCCAAATGCCGACGGAAGTGCAATGTATCAATCAGGAGACACAATCGCGATTGCTGCAGTTTATGGTCCAAGAAAAATGCATCCGCAACATCAGCAAGATCCGAAAAAAGCTCAATTAAGATGCACTTACAATATGTTAAGTTTCTCAGTTAATGATAGAATTAAACCTGGAACTAGTAGAAGAAGCACTGAAATTAGTAAAATAACTGAATGGGCTTTAGAACCTGTTTTAATTTTAGACAAATTCCCAAATATGGTTGTAGATGTTTTTATCCAAATAACTCAAGCAGACGCAGGAACAAGATGCGCAGGAATAAATGCAGCTTCAATGGCTCTTGCTCATGCAGGAATTCCAATGAAAAATCTTATAACTAGTGTTTCTGTTGGAAAATTAGATAAAAATTTAGTTGTTGATTTAACTAAAGAAGAAGAAGATTTTGAAGAAGGAGAAGGACCTACAGACATTCCTGTTTCAATGACTCCAGAAGGAGAAATAACACATTTACAATTAGACGGAAAAATAAGTCCAACTCAATTAAAAGAAGCAATTGACATGGCAAAAAAAGCTTGTAATCAAATTTATGAAATTCAAAAAGAAGCTTTAACAAAATCAATAGAGGAAAAAGGATAAAATGACATATAGAGAATATATCTTAGGTTCAAAAGAGAAAAATTTAGAAGAAACTTATGAAGAATTTTATGATACTTACTGGAAGAATAGGCATGCACATTATCATCTTTATAACGATGCTTTATTAGAAGTTTATGATATAAAAGATGTTTCAGTATTAGTGAATCAAGGTGTAAATACCTTGAATTTGGTAAATCTTAAGATGATTGGATTAGAAAATCTAATTGACGAAGTTGAAAAAGATATAATCAAAAATAAATTTAAATTAAAAAGAGTAACTAAATAAAATGACAAACGGAAGCACAACACCATCAACAAATAGAGAAAGAATAAATGAATACTTAAAAAATGGAAAAAGATTTGACGAGAGAAAACCAGAAGAGTTTAGAGAAATAATTATTGAAAAAAATGTTTCAAAAAAAGCAGAAGGTTCTGTTAAAGTAAAAATGGGAAACACTGAAGTTTTAGTTGGAATCAAAATGGGAGTTTCAGAACCATATCCTGATTCTTTGGATGAAGGTGTTTTAATGACAACTGCAGAATTATTGCCTTTAAGTTCTGAGAGATTTGAAAACGGACCTCCAAAATTTCCAGCAATAGAATTAGGAAGAGTTATTGACAGAATTTTAAGAGAAAGTAAATTTATTGATTTAAAAAAATTATGCATTGAAAAAGGTAAGAAGGTTTGGACTGTTTTTGTAGACATATATTCTTTAAATGACGACGGAAATTTACTAGATGCTGCTGGAATCGGAGCTGTTGTTGCATTAAGAAATGCGGTACTTCCAAAATATGATGAAAAAGAAGGTAAAATTAATTATGATGAACCTTCAAAAACAAAATTACCTTTAAGTAAAAGCACACCAATCTCAATAACAATTCATAAAATTGGAAATTCTTTGCTTACAGATCCAACAAGAGAAGAAGAAGACATTAGTGAAACAAGAGTAACTATTGGAATGATGGATAATTCAATTTCATCAATGCAAAAAGGAGAATCACAAATTCTAACAATTGATGAAACTAAAAAAATAATTGACATGGCTGAAAAAGTTCATGAAAAGGTTTTAAAAAGTATAAACAAATATTTAGATTAAAATGCAAGCAGAAAAATTTACAAAATACGAAAAAGCAAGAATTCTTGGGGCAAGGGCTTTACAAATTGCAATGAATGCTCCTTTATTAATTAAAATCAGCAATGAAGATTTGGAAAAAATAAAATTTGATGCGTTGAAAATTGCAGAAATTGAATTAAGTTCTGATGTTTTACCAATTTCAATTAAAAAACCATTTCCACAGAAAAAAGAAGAACAACTAAAGAGACCTAAACCTGTAATAATTACTGAAGAAAAGAAAGAAGAAACTGAATCTGAAGAAGAAAAAGAAATAATCGAAGAAGGCGAAATCATGGAATTAGCAGAACCTGAAGAAGAAAAAGAAGATTTTGCCGAAGATGATTCTAGTGGTGGGGAAGAATAAAACTTTTTTTAAATTAAATGTATTTGCCCATTTTGTTTTTATTTATTTTAAACCTCCAATCTTGAGATAAATTAATTATTTTTGATTTTTCAGGATGAAGCTCTAATTTTAATTTACTTTCAAAGAAGTAACAAAATACCTTAAACAAAAACTTATAAATTTAGGATTTCTTTTTATTTCATGATAATAAAAGAAGTGAGTGCCAAATCTATTTTGGATTCACGAAAAGACAAAACAATTCTTGTTAAAATTAAAACAAACGTTGGTGATTTTTCAAGTTCCGCGCCAAACGGAAAATCCAAGGGAAAGCACGAAGCAAAACCATATAAAAAATCTCTTGAAAAAGACATTGAAACTTTGAAAAAATTTAAAGATTATTTTTCAAAAGAACATCTTGACAAATTTGATGATTTGCGAAGGATTGAAGATATTATAAAAAATGAAATTGGAGCAAACACTCTTTTTGCTTTGGAGTCTGCTTCATTAAAAGCAATTGCAAAAGAACAAAAAAAAGAAATCTGGCAAATAATTAATGAAAACGCAAAAAAAATACCCAGATTTCTTGGAAATTGTATAGGTGGTGGAATGCATAGTAATGAAAAATCTAGTTTAGATAAAAAACCAGATTTCCAAGAATTTTTATTAATTCCAAATGAAAATTCTGCAATTGAAAATTTCAAAAAATTGAAATCTGGAAAAGAAGATTCAGAAATCTTCTTGAAAAAATTAGATTCAAATTTCAAATCCAGAAAAAATGATGAAGATGCATGGAATACTTCGTTAGATGACAAAAGAGTTTTAGAAATTTTAGTAAAATTAAATATTTCTTTGGGTTTAGATGTTGCTTCTTCAAGCTTTTGTAAAAGAAAAAAATATCGATATGAAAATCCAAAATTAGATAGAACTTCAGAAGAGCAAATGGGTTATTTATCAAATTTAATAAAAAATTTTAACATTTTTTATGTAGAAGATCCATTTAATGAAGAAGATTTTGAAAGTTTTTCAAAGCTTTTACAAAAGTTTCCAAAGACTTTAATTGCCGGAGATGATTTAACAGTAACAAATCTTAAAAGATTGAAAAAAGCAATTGATGAAAAAAGCATAAATGCATTAATTGTAAAACCAAACCAAAATGGCTCGCTTTTTGAAGTCAAGGAAATATGCGAAATTGCAAAGAAAAATAACATTAAAATTATTTTTTCACATAGAAGCGGAGAAACAGAAGAAAAAATTCTTTCAGATTTGGCTTTTGGGTTTGAAGCAGATTTTTTAAAATGCGGAATTACAGGAAAAGAAAGAGAAGTCAAAATAAAAAGATTAATTGAAATTGAAAAAAGTTTGAAATGAAAATAAAAGAAATTCTCAAAAGATTACCTGTTCTTCCTGTAACAGCATTAGTATTTTATTCAATCATTCTTTTACTATGGAACATTGATTTAATTCCATCTCCAACAATAATCGTCAAATTTTTAGAAAATCTTTATGATAAATATGGACTTTTTGGTTTATTTCTTTCTTCTTTTTTAGAAGGTATTGTTTATTTGGGATTATATTTTCCTGGCTCTTTTATTATTGCATTGGCTGTTTTTCTTTCTAATGGAAGTTTTATTTCTTTACTTTTAATAAGCATTTATGTTGCAACAGCCTTAACAATAACCTCTTTTATAAATTATTTTTTAGGCAGACTTATTTCTTCGCATAAATACAAAGGAAATAAATATCCCAAGAAAGTTGGCAAGGCATTATTTTTATCTATGATTCATCCAAACATTCTTGCTTTTTATTTTTTCAATCAAGGAATTGAGAGAAAAAAATTATGGAAAATAATTTTTGTTCCAATTATAATGATTCCTTATGGATTCATTGTTGCAGAAATTTTATATTTAATATCTAGTTTTGCTAAACAAAAAATTGAAAACCCCTTATTTATATTTCTTTTAATTCTTCTTTGGTTAATGATTGCAATTATATTAAATTATGATAAAAAAATAAAAAATACTTCTGAAAATTTAAAAAAAGAATTTAAAGTTTAACTTCAACATATAAATCTTTAAAAATAATGGGTTAATTATTAGGATATGGTAAAACTTGAAATAAAAATATCTGAAAAAAGTTTCGGAGAAAGAATGAAATCCTATTTAAATAATAAATCAATATGTGATAAAAAAGGACATATCCCAAAAAAAGAAATAACTGCTCATAATAGTGTTGGAAGAACAACAGAATATTTTACTTGTGAAAGGTGTGGGATTCCTTATCATTTTGATAAAAGCCCATATGGCTTAAATAAACATTAATTTGATTTTTTGAATATAAATTTTTATAAATAGAGTTTTATTTAATTTTTTATGAACAAATTAGAAACAAGATTAAAAAGAGAAATAAATCATTTAAGAGTAGAATTAAAAAAAACAAATAATTCTAAAGAAATATTTCTAAATGAAAAGCAAAAAAAAGAATATGAAGAATGGAATTCTTCAGAAAATGTTAAAAAAGAAAATATTTCTGCTTACAAAGATGAAAAAGATTATTTAATTAGAGAATTAAAATATGAAATAAATTCTACGAAACAGAAAATATTTAATTTAATTTGTGAAGAAAAAGGACATGCATATAATATAAAAAATGAATGGTTTAATGATGGTAAAATAATATCTGGAATTTGTGAAAGATGTAAATCACCTTATGATAGATATTTAACACAAGAAGAAATAGAAAACTGGAACAATGAATTAAAAGGACATTTTATAATTTAAAATCACTAATTAACTCCTTAAATTCAATTGAAAACCTTTTTAAACTAATTTTTCTCTAATTCATCATGGTAGTAAAAAAAACAGAAGTTCAAGATAAAGATTCAAGCAAAAAACAAAAAATAAAAACAACACCTGAAGAAGAAATTAAAGGCAAGGCTTTAATGAGAGTTGCAGAGGAAGAATCTTTGGAAACAGAAAACTTTGAAAAAAAGAAAAAAGAATTATTAGAAAAAGCAAAAAAGCTTAAAGAAAAAATTGATGTTGCAAGCACTGAATCTTTAAAAGAAGAAATAAAAGCTTCTAAGAAAAAAGATATGCTCGTGCCTTTAGAAGATTATGTCAAAACAGGAATTTATCTTGGAACAAAAGTTGTTACACCTGATATGAAACCATTTGTTTATAGAAGAAGAGCTGATGGATTGGCAATTTTCAATACTGATTTAATTGATGAAAAAATAAAAGAAGCAATTGAATTTCTTTCAAAGTTTAATCCAGAAGAAACAGTTTTAGTTTGTAAAAGAGAAGCTGGATGGAAAGCTGCAAAAAAATTCAGTGAATTGACTGGAATAAGAGTTTTCACAAAAAAATATCCTGCTGGAATTTTAACAAATATTAGATTAGAAGATTTTTTTGAAAATGAATTAACAATTGTAACAGATTCGTGGCTTGATAAAAATGCATTAAAAGATACTTTGGACGTCAAGAAAAAAGTTTTAATGATATGCGGAACAAATAATTTTTCAAAAGGTGCAAGTCAAATTATAATTGGAAACAACAAAAGCGGAAAAAGCTTGGGAATAATTTTTTATCTTTTAGCAAGAGGCTATTGTAAAGCAAAAGGAATCAAAGCAAATATTCCAGAATTAGATTGGTGGATTGAAGGCAGTGATTAAATATTTCTGACTATAATAATATTTAAAAAGGAATAATACAATTGAAAAAACATGACAAATAAAACAGAACTCAAAAGTTTTGAAATGAGTGAAGAAGATTTTTTAGGTTTACATAAAAAGTTTCCGAATTTAAGTGCAATTTATAATAAAGAATATTTCATAGCTTATTCTTTAAATAACCACCTGATAATATGGGACGATGGAAGAGTATATACATATTCTAATGAAATATTAGAAGCATTTAAAGAATTAAATCCAAAAACTTATTCAGAAAGGTTACTTGAAAAATATAAAATTGAAGAACAAAAAGAATATCAAAAAACAATTTCTGAAACAGACAAAGAAGGAATAAACAATGCATTAAGTCCAATAAAAAATTATTTTGCAATGCTAAAAAGATATAATGAATGTTCTAAAGATGATGCAAAATTAGAAAAAATTAAAAAACATTTAGATAATAGCGTGGAAATAGCTATTTCTTCTTTAAATAGAATTGAAAAAATTTTAAGAAATAAATAAAATGGGATTTATAAATGCAAAAGTTTATCCAGAATTGAAAGGAAAAGTTTATCTTCATAGTTCTGGAAAAGAAAATTATCCAACTGAAAATGATTCTCTTCATTATTTGATGAATTGTATTGCGAATAATCGAAAAGAAGTTGAAAAAGGAGATTATTTTATATCAATACTTTGGAGTAATTCAAAAAAAGAAAAACTTATGGATTTTTTTAGATATTCTGGAGTTAAAGAAAATTGGGAAAGCAATCCAGATATTTCTCCGTGGGTTGTAAATAATGGAATTTGGAGAAAAAATCAGAGTATAACTTGTGGAGATGGAATAATTTTGTTAGGAAGAGAAGAAGAATATCGAAGATGCACAAAAAACCTTAATGAATATTTATCTCAAATAATTAGTTTGGAAAATCTTAAAGATTTAACTGAATTTATTTAACTAGAATCTCTAAAACTTTTCCAGCAATTTCTTGTGACTCAATTATTCCTTTTGCAAATAAAAATGCTCCTGCACATCCTGTAATTGTATTATATAATGGAATTGCTACACTAAAAAATTTATTTTTTGATTCAGAATAATTTGGATCTTCTTTAAATGGAAGATTAATTACAGAAGGAGTTATATTAAAAATTGGAACAAGATATATCCCATGAAATTTATAATTTTTTTCCATTTTTTATTTTTATTTAATTAAATTTTCTAAATTTCCATGAGTTAATTCATTAATACCCAAAATTATTCCTGTTCCAGTAAATGCAAATAATTCTAAATTATAAAAACCTAAAACAACCTTATTTCTCATATCTTTTAATTCATCTTTCCAATTAAAACCATCAAATAATTTTAATGTAGGACTAGGATTTTCTTTAAGATATTTATGTAAACCAACAAAAGGAATAAAATATTTTCTTTTTAGATTATAATCTAGTTTTAATTCTTCTCCCATAATTAAATGACAAATAGATTATTTTTAAAGATTTATATTCTGAATTATTCCTGCATATAAGTCTATCATTTGTGTAGTATAATCTTTTCCCTCATGGGTTACTGAACTTATGTATTCTTTAGAATGTCTAGATTCAACATTAGATTCTACTACTTTGTCTAACAAATAAGGTTTTTCTGAGAATAGATTATAAAATTCATTGCTATAATGAGGACCTTGTCCACCAGTATACATAATCATTTCATTTATCTTTTTACAGAAATTTTTTAATCTTGAAGTTAAAGACATAATAAATTTAGATATAACTTGTTTAAATATTTAATTATATTTTAAAACAATTATATTTTAGAACAATTATTTTTATAAAGCTTCTAAATATTAAACAAATATGAAAAAGAGTATTGACAAAAAACTGATAAAAAACTCAAATCAACAGCTTAAAGATCTTATGGATGATGACATTCCCACAGTTAAAAATTACAAAACAATAAAAGAATTGGAAGAAAGAAGTGGAAGAGGATATTGGGGAAATGCCACAACAGGATATATTTATGATGAACAATATAAAGATGTCCCTTAATTAATCTAATTTAAAAATATTAGTTCAAACTATCTATTCTAGGACAATAATATTTATAATGGGTTTGTCTATGAATAAATTATGGAATTTACTTTTGAGTACAGTAAAGGAAAAACAAAAGTGTACCATGGAATTGGTGAGAAAAAAGAAAAAATTTCAATTAAAGCTTTAGGTTGGGATACCTCTTCTGATGTTTCTGTTGCTGTAAAAGAAATGTATGAAACTTTTAATTCAAGAATGATTACCAATTCTAAAGAACCATGTAATAAAAACAGAAACTTAATAGCAAAACTTACTTTAGAAATAAATGCTACTTTAAAAAAATAAGTCAAATATAAAAAAATTATGGTTAAAGTTATCAAAACAAAAGACAGAACTTTAGAAGTAAAACTTTTTAATGAGGGGATGATTGAGATAGAATCTCCTCAATTAAAAAATGTTTCTATTGAAATTAGAAAAGTAGATCCAACAGACCCTTCATACGGAATTCCAGATTCACTTTATCAAATACAAATATATCAATCTGAAGAAAAAGGAAAATCACTTCAGCCAGGATTGGTTTGGATACTTTCTGATGGCTCAATTATAAAAGCAGGTGATGAATATAGAAATCACATGGAAAAGTATAAAAAATAAATCAAAAATTAAAAAATTCTAATCGCTTCGAAATTGCTTCTCGCAAATTTCTCCGCTTAAATTATTGTTAATGAAATAAATATATTAACTGAAAATTGATTGCCTTTTAATAATATTTTTTAAGCGAAAAACATGACGAAGTCTGTTTTGAGTTTGCTTTAAATTTTTTTAATCTAGTTTAAAAAAAAGCCAATTTTTTTCAGGATTTATTCCATAATCTGTTTTTATTAAAACATGCTTTCCTAAAAGTTTTTTTCCTTTGAATTCAATTTCAATTTTTTTTGGAGTTTTTTCAATTAATTTAAAAGTTCCTTTATCCCAAATTTTTACTAAACCAGCGCCGTAATGTCCTTCTGGAATTTCTCCTTCAAAATTAATATAAGAAAGTTTGTGATCTTCAACTTGAATTGCTAATCTTTTAATTCCAGATTCTTTTGGAAGTTCTTTTGGAATTGCCCATGATTTTAAAACTCCGTTGATTTCCAAACGCAAATCCCAATGCAAATGACTTGCATGATGCTCGTGAACAACAAACCTACTCTCTTTTATCATATATATTTTAGAACAATTATTTTTATAAACATTGATATTAATAAAAAACTATGGAAAAAAAAATAAGATATTATGATATAATTCTTAATTTAAAAGGTGAACAAGAACATTTATACATTCAAGTTCAAGAAGATAAAACAATTTGTGTTTCTAAAAGTTCAACAGATAAGATAAAAGCAATTCCTACTTCAAAAGAAATTACAAACAGAGAATATGTTGAAGCATTAAATAATATGACTGAAGGTCGTAGTGAATTTAAACCTTTTAATTTAGAATCACGAATAGATAAGATGAAAGAATAATTAATTTTCTGTTTTTTCTTCTTGTGGATTTTCTTTTTCAATTTTTAATCCACACATTGGACAAAAATACCATTCTTTTTCCAAAATCATTTGACATTGTTTGCATTGCAGAACAATTTCTTTTTCCTCGATAACAGGAACATAACCATCACGTCCAGATAAAATTTTCCCTAATGCAGAAGCAAAACTTTTATTCTGTTGAAGTTCTTGCATTCTCTTTTGAATATATGTTGCATCTGCCATAATGAAGATAAAATAATTTGTATTTTAAAAGTTTTGCGGATGAAAAATTTTACTTAAAAATAAAATTATTTTTAACGTGTAGTCTCTGAGGATTCTAGAATTATTCTTTACAAGTCAAAGAGATATAAGAAATAGAATCTCTCGGAATAAAATAAATTTTTCCTTGTGAGTTTTTTTCGCACACTAGTTTAAGCTCTTCTGTTCCTGCTAAATATTTTGTTATATCTTCCTCATTTTTTAAGGGGGGATATGTAGGAGCTATTGTAACTCCTTTGATTTCTAATTCTAATTTTTCTCCATCCTTTAGCTTTATTTCTAATTTGTTAAATTCAGTTTCCATAGTTTTTTATTTTATTCAATATATTTAAATCTTTCGTTTTGTTGTAATTTTAAAAAAGTAACGTGAACAAAAGATTTATAAATATTAAAATGAGAACAAAGTTATGGAAAATAAAGAATCTTATACACCTGAAGAAGTTGAACAAGCACAAATAGAAGCCGTTGAAGCAATTATTAGATATCGTTCTGCAATTTTTAGTTATAAAGTTAAAAAAGAAAAGAATTTGGAAATATTTAATAATGATAAAAGGAGTTTAGAAGAGGTTAAAAAAGAAGTGAATGATTCAGTTGAAAAATGTAATCAAAAACTTCCAAAATCATTAATAGATAAATTTGAAATAAAAAAAATTAAATAAAATGGAACAAATTATTTATAATGGATCATTAGAAGAACTAAATTCCCTAGATAAAAATTCACAATACAAAATTGTAAGCCATTATTTTAGAACTAACGGATATAATATTACAAGAATTTTATTTGGTCTTGAAAATGAACTTAAAGAAGCAAATCTTGATGGTTTAGTTAATGCAAGAACATTTGAAGCAACTAACTTTACTTTTGTGGAAGGAACACCCATTAAAAGAATAGAAAAATAATTCTAAAAATTAAATTAATTATTTTTTCGTCGATAAAATTTTAAATTCATTTTTCCCTCATAAAAAATTAATTTTCTCAACGAAAAAATCAACGAAACATTTATAAACGAAGTATTTTTGTGATATTGATTAATTAAGATGAGTGCCTTAAGAAAATTCACATATTCAGAATTTAAGGTATGATGTATGTAGAATTGACTTAGTTAACTCATCATTTTTCTTCACAATATTTTATATTTAGAAAAATTATGAGAATGTTACAGTTGGAGTTTTCAGCCAATAGAAGGAGTTTGTGTGAAGTGGTTTGTTTTTCTTACAAATGACAAACTGCGCAATTGATTTTCGTTATTAATTAATAAAAAACCGACGAGAATATGAAATTGTTTTTAAATCCAGTTGATCCTGCTGGCGGCTGCGGCTCTCTGGTTTGTACTTAGACATGCAAGTCTTTTAGTTTCTTCGGAAGTTAAAGGCGAACTGCTCAGTAACACGTAGCTAATCTAACCTTAAGTCAAGGATACCCTCGGGAAACTGAGATTAATACTTGATAGGAGATATGCCCTGGAATGACTTATCTCTAAAATTCGAGCTTAAGGATGAGGCTGCGGCGGATTAGGTTGTTGGCGGGGTAAATGCCCACCAAGCCGATGATCCGTAAGGGCTCTTAGCGGAGAGGCCCTGAGAGGGAATCTGAGACACTATTCCCAGCCCTACGGGGTGCAGCAGTTAAGAATCATCTGCAATACACGCAAGTGTGACAGTTTGAACCAGAGTGCTTTTCAATCGAAAAGCTTTTCTGCACTGTAAAAAGGTGTAGGAATAAGGACTGGGTAAGACGGGTGCCAGCCGCCGCGGTAATACCCGCGGTCCAAGTCGCAGCCATTTTTATTGGGTCTAAAACATCCGTAGCTTGCTTTATAAGTCCCTTGTGAAATTTTGCATCTCAAATGTAGAGCGTGCAAGGGGTACTGTAAAGCTAGAGACTGGGAGACGTAAGAAGTACGTTCAAAGTAATAGTAAAATATGTTAATCTTGGACGGACTAACAATAGCGAAGGCATCTTACGAGAACAGTTCTGACAGTAAGGGATGAAGGCTAGGGGCGCAAAACGGATTAGATACCCGTGTAGTCCTAGCAGTAAACACTGCACACTAAACATCAGTATCTCTTCGAGAGGTATTGGTGCTGCAGGGAAGCCGAAGAGTGTGCTACCTGGGAAGTATAGTCGCAAGGCCGAAACTTAAAGGAATTGGCGGGGAGACACTACAACGAGTGACGCGTGCGGTTCAATTAGATTCCACACCGTGAACCTCACCAGGAGCGACAGCAGAA
>JBAZYG010000002.1:0-221868 GCA_041659445.1 Candidatus Pacearchaeota archaeon
GTTGTTCCAACAGAAAATTTCTGAGAATCATTTATTCCAGAATTGCTATTAATATCTGAAATGTAAGCAGTTATATTCCAAAGCCCTGCTCCATCCCACCACCACATTATAACATTACAAGTATAATTTGCATAATTTCCAGAACTCCAATATTCAGTACAAGTTAAATTTTCTCTTGTTGTTTCACCTGTTTTTGTAAAATTAATTTTAGCACTAGAATCATTTATGTTTGCATTACCATTTGCATCATAAACACTAAAATTAATTATAACTGACGTCGAGAATGGGCCTTCATTAGGACCAGAAGAAACATCTGTCATGCTCTCATTAAAAACATTAATTATTTGTGGTAGAGAATTAGAAGAAGCAGTTACATTAATCCAAAAAATTGAAGAATTAGAAGTATAATTTTGACTAGGTTGATAAACACAAGTTATGTTATACAAACCTTCGCTATCAAAAAGTGTATAATTTCCAATAGGTGATGTGCCATTATTAATTAAAGTTCCATTATTGTATAACGAAATATAAGAATTAGAATCTCCGTTGAGAATTGAACAATTCAAATTAATTAAAGTTCCAGATTCAATCGTTGCATTAAATTCAGAACTATTTAATGTTAAATTTACACTTGATTGAATTGGATTAATTATTAAAGTGTTGGAATTCAAACTTGGAAAAGATGAATAATTTGTTCCACCAGTTGAATTCAATACTAAAGAATAAGTTCCAGCAGAAGAAATAGAATCAGAATTTCCTTTATCAATTCCATCTCTATAAATTTTATAAATTACATCTCCATCACCATTGTTTGATTCAGAAATTCCAAGTACATTTGGAGTCCCATCATAATCTCTTGTCCAGGTTTTATCATTTGTTAAAGTTGCAGTTAAAGAAGTTTTATTGACATAATAATCTCTTGATTGAGAACTGTTAAGATTATTATTTGTTCCATTTCCATAAGCCCACCAAATATAGCTATAACTTCCTGCAGATAATCCATTTGTTAGATAAACTCCAAAATTATTTACACTTAAATTTGTTGCAGAATAATTTACTCCATTAAATTCTAACCAAACAGTTCCGTTAGTATTTACAATTGTAGAATTAATTGAATATATCTGTTCATAAGAATAATTTGATGCATTCGTCGGTGTTTCAGTATAATTTGAAAATTGTGGATAAACTGTATCACTTGAACCAACCAAAAGTATAACAGAATCAACAAAAACACTATCTCCATCAAGTAAATCAAAGTTTGCTCCTTCAACAACCACGACAACTTGATTATTATTTGGATTAACAATTTGCTGGGCTACTAAATCAGTATAATTCACAGTTGAAACAGTATTTGTTCCTGAACCAATATTTCCTACATAAATCCAAGCTGAAGAAGTAAAATTATAAATATAAAATCCTGCTAATTCACTTGCATTTTCATAACCCTTAAAAGAAACATTTATCCAAGTTATTGCTGTTCTTGTTTCATTCAATGTAATATTAAATCTCCAAAAAGGTTCATCATTCCTATCATCGGTTTGAACAATAGCATATTGGGCATCATTTGAACTCATATTTACATATTGTGCAGATGTTGCTTGAGTCCCAGCAGTAAATCTAGAAGAACCTGCTGGAGAAGCCCAATATGCAACATTTGTAGTATACCAAGAAAAATTATAGTTTGAAACAGGGTCGACAATATAATCAAACTGAACACTTCCGTCAACAATTTTTAAATCAAAAGTATTCTGTTCTTTTTCGAGATTAGTCAATAAAACTTTATTATAATCATTTGAAATTAAATCAGAAAACTTTACAATTAAATCATCTTTATCTTTTTCATATACTTCAATTTCAGGATTTCCAGAAACTATCCTTGGAAAAATTGTAATATCATTAATAGAAGTTAAATTTTTTTCAAAAGTTACTCGAACATATTCATTATCTGATATTTCTTCGCTCCATATATTATCTAATTTATAAACTTCATTATAAATATCTGAAAAAAAATTCCTTTCAGTATCTAAGTGTTCTGCTTTTGTTATCACAATAATTTCAAAAGTTTGATTGCTCAAATGAGGAATATTCCATTCAACATAATCATAAATTCCATTATTGTCTTTATCCTGAACAGATTTTACCTCAAGATATGTTAAATTTTCAACCCAAAATATTTTAATTTTTGAAGGATTTTTTAAATTTAAATTTTCATCTAAGTTTGTAAAAGCCAAAACATTTTCATAATGAATTTCATCAGGCCCGACAATTTTAATTTTTTTTCCATTTGATAAATTTTCTTCAATAGAGTAAGGAGCAGGAGTTTCATACTTAATTTCATATTTTAAAGAATCTTTTTCTTTAATTTCAACTTTTAAATAACTCTCTCCTTCAATTTGTTCTTCAACAAAATTTCCAGTAATAGATTTTACTACTTTATTTTCAATTGGCTCAATAATATTTGCATTAACTTCTTTCTGTGTTTCTGATTGTTTTACAACGACGTTTTCTGCGTTTTTTGGAATAGATATATTTATTTCTCCAAAATTTTCTAATTCAACATTTTTTTTCCAAACAACAGGTTGTCCTAAAACAGCCTCTCCTTGAACTAAGGTAATATTTTTTATATTTGCCTCTTTAGGCTCTGTAAAATTTTCTTTTTCATGAAAAAAAACCCCATAATTTATCGATTTCAAATTTAATGTTCCATTAGAAATTTCAATTTTAATTTCATAAGAAGAAAAATTCAAATTAAATTCTTCCAAGTCACAAGTTTCTTCACAAACATTGTTAAAATTGAAGCTTTCAAAATTATTTTCATTTTCAAAAGATAGAGACTTCTCTTGAGAAGGGCTTAAGTTCACTTGAGAAGTCCCATTTAATTCTTCTGAATTTGATAAATTGCTTGAATTAATTTCTAAATTAAAACTTTCATTTAGTTCTTCAATTTCAATTGAGTAATTTTCTTCTATAGATTTTCCAGTCATACCAAAATCAGATATAGAATTTCCAGTAATTTCTGAACTTTTAGATGAAGAACTTTCATAAATTAAATATTCGTTCAAGTAAATCTTAAAACTTCCATTTCCATAAAAAGAACCATCAACATTTACATATTTTAAAATTTCTGAGTTTTGAATTTCCAAAGTATAATTTGTGTTTTGTGTAAAATTCAAATTAACATTATCAGAAAAATCTTGAACAGAATAATCTTTAGTGATGAACCCTACAAAATTCGGACTTAGAAAAAATACAGAAACAAAAATTAAAACAAAAAATAAAGAAGCAGATATGGTTAATATTTCTTTTTTTAAAAGTTTTTTATTGTGATGCTTTAAATGTCTTTCACATTCATGAATGTACGAATTATAATAATGAATCCAAGAATTTGGAGTTTTTTTATGAATTTCTTTTCTTATTGCTGCATGATATTCTTCATAAGAAAGATGCCCTGATGAATATTTTTCTTCAACACGAGAAAGATAATTTTGAATTTTTTCTTTATGTGATTTTGCAAGAGCTATTCTTTTTTTTAATTCTGCTATAGCTATCTCTGGTGAATAAGCCCTTCTCATACTTATTATGTATGTAATAATACTTATAAAACTTATTATTTATGTAATAATACTTATTATGTATGTAATGTAAAAATCACAAAAAAATTCTAAAATTATATCTTTCTAAACAATTTGAATTTTTCCATCAGATAAAAGAATTTTTACTATTTCTTTTGGAATGTTTGCAATTTGCCCTTTTTCAAAAGGCCCCATTTTTTCACCTTCAAGATCTGCAAATTCTTCTGTACTTTCTAAAAATAAAACCATTTCATTTTGTTGAGATTCTTCAGTTTGTTTATCCCCATTCATAAATCTATTTAATTTTTTATCAGACTTCTCCAAAGTTTTAACAACTTCTTCAAAAAGATCTTTCTCCATTTGCAACATATTTTCAAAATCTTGCTTTGAAATGCCTGTTTCAGAAGCAATTAAAACCAAATTCAAGATTTTTTTTCTTCTCCTTCTTAAAAGTTCTTGAAATAAAGTCAAGGCATTTTCCAATTGCTTCTTTGTTTTTAAAAGACTATCAGAAAAAACATCATTATCTTTCGAAGCTACTTCTTTTTTTTCTTTTAAATATTTTTCAACATCTTTAACAAAACTTTTTGATATTGGTTGAAGACTTTCAGAATATCTCTCTTTTTTTGCCGCATCATAAATCTCCTTGTAAGTTATCATCTAAAAACAAAAAATCTCTTGTTTTTAAGAATTGTGATACTTAAATAGAATTAAAAATTATTTCAAATTACAATTTTTTAATTTCTTCAACATCCCTCACAAAAACCACCCAGCCATAATCATTGGAACCATGCAAAGTGTCAATGTTAGACTTCACATTCAGACTATTACCCGCAAAAACTCTCGACAAATCTTTTTCTTTTGTATGAAGAGTTTTTTCACTATTTCCTAATTCATTTTTGAATTGAATTTTGCTATTTCCATAACCAAATCTTTCATCATTTTCAAGAATTGAATCTTTTCTAAGTTTTAATAAAAGTCCATAAAAATTATTTGAATTATTATCATTTATTAAATCAAAATTAGAAATAATTAAAGGATTTTTTGGAGAAAAACTTTTTTCTCTTGATTTAACTTGTTTAACTAAATTTTCTAAAATATGCTTATTATTTTCCCAACCAATTTCTTCACTTCTTAAACATAAATTTATTGTATCAGAATAATGTTCACTAAAAAAATTTTTATCTAAAGCATAAATTTTTCCTAAATCATTTAAATTCATAATTCTTCCATTTATTCCTTGTTCTTTTAAGAAATTATTCAAATAATTATTCCAGAAAAATTGAGAACCTTTTAAAGTTTCAAAATTAATTCCATAAGTTAAAGACTTAATTGCTCTTTCATTTTCTTTAAAATCTTTAATTAATTTTTCTCTTGCTGAATTATAAACTTCAATTGGAGCAAAACCTAAAGCAGGTTCTGCATCTAAGGTTATTATTGTTGCTCCTTGAGGGATTATTTCTTTTCGTTTAAAATCAAGATGCTTTACCATGAAAATTAAATAAAATTAATGTTTAAAAAGCTTATTAAAACTCTTTGTTAAGAACAATTAGTAACAATTTTTTACTTAAACTCAACTTTTTTGAACAAATCTTTTCCTAAAAACTTTCCCAAACTTCCATTTTCAGCTTCTTTTTCATTAAACTTTTTTTCTTTGAACTCAGAATTATTAAAAAACAAAACAGGAACAGGATCTGCAGAATGATTTTTTAATTTGCACGGAGTAGAATGGTCTCCTGTAACAACAATATTTATTTTCTTAGAAATTGCAAAACCTTTTAAAAATTTAAAAAAAGTTTTATCAATGTATTCTAGCATTTCTTTTTTCTCAATTGGCTTGTTATCATGTCCCGGAACATCAACTTCTTTCAAATGAATGTATGCATAATCTGCTTTTTTATAATTTCTTTTTAAAAATTTAACAGAAAATTTGCAAGCTTTTCTTAATCCTTCATACAAATTCTTGTAACAATCCAAATTTTTTAATTTAGGATAATTAAAAGAAAAATTCTTCATTCCAGAAACTTTTGAAAATCCAATTTCAAGAGGCATATAATTTGCAGAAACCCATTTTTTATATTGCTTTAATTTTGGCTTTTCAATTCCAGCTCCCCTCATTAAAAGATAATTTGCAGGAAGCAAACCACTTTCTTTTCTCTTAACATTTACAGGATGATCTTTCAAAACAAGATAAGCTTGTTTCAAAAATTCATTTAAAATATTTGCAGTATATTCTGAATTTTCATCGTCGTCTAATGGCTTAAAAAAAGAAATTTTTTCAGGCTCTCCAGAAATTCCTTTTGTGTAAGTCAAATCATTAACTGAAATGTTGTCTGAAAAACCACCTCTTAAAACAAGTGCAGCCCGATGCTGTATTGTTGAAACAAATTCAAATTTGCACGAAAGTTTAATTTTATTCAGTGCATCAGAAAGTTCTTTTGCCTCAGAAGTTGTCAATGTTCTTCCAGCCCTTCTATCCAAAATATTCCCTCTTTCAAATGAATCAATAGTTGCGAAATTAACTCTCAAAGCCAAGTCACCACGTTTTAATTCAAGTCCAGAACCAATAGCTTCTAATTGTCCTCTTGTACTATCAATTAATTTATTTCCAAAAATAGAAACAATTGCTTCATCAGATTCAGGAATAAAATTTTGCTTAACAGGATACATTAAACCTAATTCACCATAACTTGCTAAAAAATTTAAGTTAGGAATATTTGCAGATTCCAAGCAGGTTTTTCCATCCAAGGCTTTGTTATCCAAATCCCCTAACCCATCGATGATAATTAACACACCCCTCATAAACATTTAAAATCTCTTTCTTTTATAAAAATTTAGTGTCACTTAAAATTGTGTAAAACCATGTTAAATGCTAAAACCACTAAACTCTTAAACCTTAATTTTCTATTATTTTTATGTTTGGAAAACTAAAGGATAAACTAAAATCTTGGGTAAATAAGGTTTCTAAAGAAAAACCAGAAGAGTTAGAACAAGAAGAAACAAAACAAGAAAAACCTGAAAAAAAAAGTTTTTTCAAGAGTTTAAAAAAAGTAAAGGCAAAACCAGAACAAGAAGAAATTAATGAAGAAAAAATAGAAGAAATTGTTGAAGAAACAAAAAGAGAATCTTTTTTGAAAAGATTAACTTCTTCAAAAAGAATAATTACAGAAGAAAAATTTTCAGAATATGCAGAAGAACTTGAAATGATTCTTCTTGAAAATAATGTAGCATTAGAAGTCGCTGAAAAAATTATTTCAGATTTAAAAAAGTATATTGTCGGAGAAGAAATTTCTAAAAAAGAAATACAAGAAACAATTACAGAATCTTTAAAAGAAACAATTGAACACGTTCTTATTGAACCTTTTGATTTGGTTGAAAAAATAAAAGAATATAAAAAAGATTACAAAAGACCTTATGTTATTTTGTTTTGTGGAATAAACGGAACAGGAAAAACAACAACAATTGCAAAATTAATTAATTTGTTTAAAAAAAATAATTTATCTTCAATAATTGCTGCAGGAGATACATTCAGAGCAGCTTCTATAGAACAATTAAAAAAGCACGGAGAAAAACTTAATGTAAAAGTAATTTCACATGAATATGGAAGTGATCCTGCTTCTGTTGGTTTTGAAACAATTAAAATTGCTGAAAAAAATTTAATTGATGTTGTGCTAATTGACACAGCTGGAAGAATGCACACAGCCAAAAATCTTTTAAGAGAAATGGAAAAAGTAAAAAAAGTTTGCAAGCCAGCATTGACAATTTTTGTCGGAGAATCAATAACAGGAAATGATTCAACAGAACAAGTAAAAGCATTTAACGAAACAATTGGAATTGATGCAATTATCTTGAGTAAAGCAGACATTGATGAAAAAGGCGGAACTGCATTAAGCGTTGGTTATACAACAAAAAAACCAATTTTATTCTTAGGAACAGGACAAGAATATGATAAATTAGAAAAATTCAATAAAAAAAAGTTTGTAGAAAAATTAGGATTATAAAAAATGAAAAAAAAATATTTAAACATCATTCTTGTAATAATTACATTTATTGCTTTAGTGATTACAACATCTTTTCAAATAATAGGAAATAATCGTGCTCAAACAGAATTTGAAATTAGAACACGACCTTACTTAGTTATGGATTCTTTAACTAAAACTGATACATATACCTATGAATTAATAATTGAAAATAAAGGTGAAACTCTTGCAAAAATAAATTACCTAAAAATAACGGCTATAAAAATTTCAAATAATTCACAAAAATATGAAGGATATAAAAGTATGAACTATATTTCATCAAATAGCAAGGTGATACAAATAATAAATATATTCCCTGCTAATCAGCAGCAAATGACTGGAGATTATGAAGTAACTTTAATTTGTGAATATTCTTACCCAACTGAAAATAACCAAGATAAAAAATTTCAAACAAATATTACTTTTATACATTATGAAAATAAAGAACTTGGAATTCCAGAAATTAAGATGACTTAATTCTTTCTAAATTCTCCTAAAACCCAAAATTTATTAACCCTTAAAAGACTTCTTAAAACATGGTACTTGAGAAACTCGGACAAGCATTGAAAAGATTTCAAGACAAGATAGCAAACGCCATACTTCTTGATAAAAATTTAGTAGATAACATAATCAAAGACCTTCAAAGAGCATTGATTGAAGCAGATGTTGAAATTCTTTTAGTCAAGGAAATTTCTGACAAACTTAAGAAAATCGCTTTTGATGAAAGAATAAAAGGAATTGAAAAAAAAGAGCATTTAATAAAAGTCCTCCACGATGAATTAATTGAAATTCTTGGAAAAAATAAAAAAATAGAATTCAATGCAAAAGAGCAATCAAAAATTATGCTTTTAGGATTGTATGGTGCAGGAAAAACAACAACAATTGCAAAACTTGGAAACTACTACCAAAAAAGAGGAAAAAAAGTTGCGTTGGTTGGTTTAGATGTTCATCGTCCAGCTGCAAAAGAACAATTAATGCAATTAGCAGAACAAAACAATCTCAAAGTATTTGTTGATTTAAAAGAAAATGATGCAATAAAAACTTACAAAAAATTCAAAAAAGAATTAGAAAAATTTGATTTAGTTTTGATTGACACAGCTGGAAGACACACTTTGGATAAAGATTTAGTAAAAGAAATAAAAGATTTGGGTTCTGAAATAAAACCCACTGAAACAATTTTAGTAATGCCTGCAGACGTCGGTCAAGCAGCAAAAAAACAAGCAAAAGAATTTCAAGATGCTTTAAAAATTTCTGGAGTAATAATTACAAGAATGGATTCTACTGCAAAAGGTGGTGGAGCTCTAACAGCGTGCTCAGAAGTTCACGCAGGAGTTTATTTTATAACAACAGGTGAAAAAATAAATGATTTAGAAGAATTCAATCCAGAAAGTTTTTTATCTAGACTTTTGGGAATGGGAGATTTAGAAACATTAATTGAAAAAATAAAATCAGTTACAGATGAAAAGAAAAATGAAAAAATTCAAAAAAAATTAGAAGAAGGAAAATTATCTCTTGAAGATGTTATTGAACAAGTTAAATCAATGAATTCTTTAGGTGGATTTGATAAAATAAAATCCATGATTCCTGGAATGGGAAAATTAAAAATCTCTGACGAAAAACTTGGTGCTCAAGAAGAAAAAATTCAGAAATGGGAACACATAATTAAATCTTTAACAAATGAAGAAAAAGAAAATCCAGAATTACTTTCAAAACAAACTTCTAGAATTTCAAGAATTGCAAAAGGTGCAGGTGTGAATAACAGCGACGTCAGAAGTTTATTAAAACAATATGAAATGCTTCAAAGTTTTATCAAAGATTCGTCAGGAATAGAAGATTTGAGTTCAGGACAAATGTCACAAAAATCAATGCAAAAACTGATGAAAAAATTCGGAAAAAAGAAAATGATGAAAGGCTTTGGAAGGTGAAATGGATGGAAGAAGAAGTGCAATTAAAAATAGAAGAAGCAAAAAGTTGGTTTGTTTTAGCACAAATATTAATCATCTTAGCAGGTTTTATGTTTGCCACATCTGGAATTTATCATAATAATTTAAAACAAACTGAAAAAATGATGGAAGATTTATTTTTCCAAGTATCAAATTCTGGAAAATTTACAATAAATGAAAATGATTCATATAGTCAATTTATAATGAATTATCAAAATAACTTAGGGGATGATGAAAGAAAATTCCAAATAAAAATTATGGAATATAAAAAATGGGGGGAAATGCTAATAATGGTTTCTTTAATATTGTGGTTAATTGGTTATTACAAATTTTCAAAAAGAATAAAACATTTAATGAATTGGTTTAAAATTAAATCAAAATTAATCTCCCATAAAACCAAAAAGTAAATCGGCAAGTTTTTAAGGAATATTGTCTTTGCAAAATGATGAAGAAAAAATGGTCAATAATAGGAATGATTATTGGTCTTATTATAGGATTTATCCTGGGTTATATTATCTTTTCTAATAACAACAAAGAAGATTTAAGTAGTAGTTTAATAAATTCTGACTTTACCGTTGATGAATTTTCTTTGCTCAATAGCAATCCCGATTTTACTTATTTTTTTAATGAAGACGATTGTATTTCTGCATTTTATAATAGAACAGAATTTATTGGTTTATCTAAACTTAAATCAGTTAATTGTAGCATAAAATCTACAAGTATTAATCTCTTAAATACAAATAGTTTAAATGAAGAAAATATAAACATTATCTCTCGTTGCAATTGTGATTATTTAGTTGGCTTAAATTAATCAATTACTAATTACGACGGAATTTTATTTAATGTTAAATAGTTTCTAATGAAGTTATAACAAATATCAAGACCTTTAATTAAAATATTTGCACTCTCAGTTGAGTCGTGAAATCCCTGACAAAAAGCCATTTTTTATCTTACGATATTATACAATTTTTCCAACCTTAAAATCCCCCATTTCCCTAGTTTCCCCAAAACCCTTTTATACCAAATTCCCATTAAATTAAAATGCGTAACAGAACAAAATACTTAATCATTTTAGCAATCATGATTATTGCAACAGCAATGTCAATTGTTCTTTCATTTGTACCTTTAGATCAAGCATGTGGACAAGGAATCGACGGAAATAATGGAAGTTGTACAATAGTTCAAACATCAAAATATGAAAGCACATTTGGAATAAAAAATGCTCATTTGGGTTTGATTGCATTTCCAATTCTTTCAATATTAGCAATTCTTGAACTAAGAAAATCAAAAAAATATCAAAAAAGATTGCTTAATTTTGGAATAATCGTTGGAAGTATTTTTGCAATATATTTTCTAGTTATTCAATTTGCTGTATTAAAAGCAATTTGCAAATATTGTTTAGTAGTTGATATAGGAGTTTTAATAAGCCTTGGACTTTTATTTATAGAAGAAAAAAAGATAATTGGAAAATAAATTAAAAAATAAAATGAAAATAATAGGGCAAGGAGCAGAAGCAATAATTTATCTTGACAAAAAAAACAATTCAGTTATAAAAGACAGAATTTCAAAAGCTTATAGAATTCCAGAATTAGATAAAAAAATAATCAAACAAAGAACAAAAGCAGAAGAAAAAATTCTTGAAAAAACAAGCAAAATAATTTCTGTTCCAAAACCAAAAAATTCAAAAGAATTCAACAAAATAATAATGCCTTTTATTAACGGAAAAAAACTTTCTTCAAGTTTAGAAGACTTTTCATTAAAAGAACAAAAATCTATTATGAATATAATTGGAAAAGATGTTGCAAAAATGCACGAAAATGGAATAATTCATGGAGACTTGACAACAAGCAATATGATTTACGTGCAAAAAGAAAAAAAAGTTTATTTTATTGACTTTGGATTAGGATTTCAAAACGGAAAAATAGAAGACAAAGGAATTGATGTTCATTTGTTAAAACAAGCTTTAGAAGCAAAACACTTTTCAAACTGGGAAATTTTATTCAAAGAATTTGAAAAAGCATATTCCTCAATAAATCCAAGTGAATCTAAAAAAATTTTTGAAAGATTAAAAGCAATTGAAAAGCGTGGAAGATATAGAAATTAAATTATAATTTCTTTTCAAAATTCTCTTTAACCCAAGAATCAAAAGCAATTTCAACACAATCAATTCTTTCCTGAAGAGACATGTTTTCTCTTCCCTTTGGAAAAGGCACTTTTCTATATCCTGGAAGATGCTCATATAATTTAAAAACAGGAATACCAAAAACGTTTTTCATAAAATTATAAGTCAAATTTGCTCTTAATTTTAGAATATTTTCATCTTTAGGATGCTCTTCAAAAATTCCATTTGCTTTCCAAATTTTTTCTAAATCTTCTCTAAATGCTCCTGATATAGAAACTGCTATGTGAAAATAATCTGAAATATCTCCATGACAAATAGGAATAATTATTCCCGAAACATCTGTTTTCAAATTTATCCTTCCTCTTTGATAAAAAGGTTTAAGATGTTCTGCAATTTCCTGATAATTGGATTCTATTAAATTTGGGTTATTTAACTTATTTACAAGATTCTTTTTAAGAAAACTTTGATCCAATTTATATGTATCAGGATATTTATAATGACCTCCTTCTAAAGGTCCTGTAAAATAGAAATTTAAATTTTCCATAAATCAAAAACAAATTAACAACTTTTTAAAGATTTATTTAATTAAAAGTATATATTCAATCACAATTTATAAACTTTGTAACCTTTTCTAACTTTTTCAGAAATCTTAATTCCAACATCATCGCCTTTTTTTGCTTCTTTTATAGATTTATTATGAATTTGCATACTTTCTACAACTTGCTCTAAATCAGTGTCTCCTCCAACAATTCGAATCATGTCTCCGACTTTTAAACCAGATTTTAATTTTATTGCAACAACTCCAACATGTTCAAAATAATTTGATACAACACCTATTTGTTTTTCTGCCATAAAAAATAAAAGTCATACACATATTTAAATATAACGCTGAAATAAATAACTTCTTAATAATAAACTACAATTTTAACTTTAAAATGCTCCTATCTCAGTACTATCTTAAAATGCTCGTGAATTCATATAAAGAATTTCAATCTTAAAAGACTATGAAAAAGACTTACCTCAAATGTCAAACAAAAGAGGCAGAGTTTGAAGATGAGTGTCTTGTTATGATTCCTCTTTCAAACGGAAAAGTCCATTCAGGTGTGATTGAAAAAAAGTTTTTTAACAAAAAGGGGTATTTGGAAATTGTTTTGATTGAAGATCATGGAGAAAAAGCATTGATTATGCTTCCACAAGACCTTAATAGAAAAACAACAATTGTAGTAGATTCAAAAAACATCATCATTTAAACATTGTCTCATAGTATATTTCCCTATTGATATCTTGCTTTTTAGGAGTAATTCTCTTAAAATATCTTAAAAAAGTTTTAGGCTCATATTTTTCTCCAGTCAAAATCCCAGCTAATTTTTTATATTCAACAGAACCTCTTGAAGATGGATTTTGCAAAGTATATGGAACAAAATTAAAAATTGCTTTGTTAAAATAAGCATCATGAGGAATAACAGCAAGAACAGGAATTTCAGCTGTTCTCTCAATGCTTTCTAAACTTAACTCAAAGGATTTATTATACACTTTATTTAAAATAAGCCCAGTAATATTTATCCCTCGGTTTTTTGCAGTTTTTATTGCCTTTAGAGTCATGCTCAGCGTCGGATAATCTGGAGTTGTGATAACAAAAAGTTCATCTGAAGCAAGCATAACAGACAAGGTTTCTTCATTCAACGACGGTGATGAATCTAAAATAATAAAATCATATTTGGATTTAACAAATTTCAAATGGTCTTTTAATTTTAAAGGATTTATTAAAGGTTCATTGAAAACAGAAGCAGGAATTAAATCAAAATTTCCTAAAGAATGAATTGCATCATTTATCGACGAATTATTATTTAAAACATGATGAATTGTTTTTTCTGGATTTATTACATTCAAACAAATTCCTAAATTAGGAGCTGAAAAATTGCAATCAATTAAAAGAACTTTTTTTCCAGATTCAGCCAAGCAAGAACCAATTGCTAATACACTTGAAGTTTTTCCAACACCTCCCTTTAAACTTAACACCCCTAAAATTTTCCCCATGATTTAAAAAAGTAAAATTAATTTAAATAACTTACTTTATTATTGAGATACGCTCCATTTTTTTAAAAATCTATTTTTAAGAAAATCTGTAAAACCTTGAGAAGAAATAATATTGAAATTTGAAGAATCTTGTTGTTGAGATTCAACACTTTGTTGTTCTTGCTCTTGCTGTCCTTGAGTTGTTTGAGATTCTTCAGAACTTTCTGTACCCTCACTAGAAGTATCAGTTGAAACTTGACATTTATACCTAATTTTATAATCATTAACACATACGCCATTTTGCTGATTTACTGCTTTACAATAAAGTCCTGTTCTATAATCACAACTAACAACTTCTCCAGTTTGATGATAGTCTATTCCCGACGCTGTTTGACATTCAATATCAATAATCTTAGAACAATCATCAGGAAGAACATTCCAACCACTATGATATTCTATATCAGAACCATCACTTGAATCATCTAAATTATACCAAGGAGTCCAACCATTTTCAAGTTGAGGGATTATTGCGTTTGGGTCATTAACAGACATGCAAATTCCGTCAGAACAACCATATTTACAAATAATTGTTTGACCAGAATTTATTTTTCCTGCAGCAGGCTTATAAGTTTGAGCGTAACAAGAATATTTCTTAAGATTTTGTGAATTTATACAATAATCTGTTTTTTGTTCATAAAAAATATCATTCTCTACAACAGCGTCCCTGAAATATCTATCATAAGTAGATGTTGAAACTTTTCCTGTTTTTGTGCACGAATAATAAATTCCTTCTTCTATGCAAGCACCATTAGAACAACCATGAGGACATTTTGATGTTCCACTTGCTCCAAATGTTTTTTCAACTACATAAACATCTAAAGGTATTGACATTGGAGGACTAGCAAACCAACTAAAATAAGGATAAGAATAACAAGCATATTCTTTCAGAGTATAACTATTAGAACAATAATCTGTAAAAGAGTTTAAAGTATTAATATCTTCTTTAGTGTAACCAGTAGTTGTTCCTTTTACATACTTTGCATCATTACTATTACTTGGTGCAACTTGTTGAATAACTTCCGACGCTGAATAAGGACCATTCGCAAGTACATTTACGTTAGTATCACTATCTGAACAAGAATTAAAGATATATCTTTCTTCATAATTTAAACATCTTCCATCAAAGCATCCATATTCACAATTTTTTTTATCTGAAACAAGATTTCCATAAACATCACAACCTTTTTCATGAACTCTAAAACTATTTTCAGAAGAAACAATATAACAAGCATCAGTAGCAGTATTTCCAGAGGCATCTGTTACAGTTCCTTTGATATAAATATTTGAACCGCCATCACTATCAGTGCAATATCCTTCTCCAATAACATTTGCAGAAGTTCCTTCAGAAAAAAAATTCTTTATTTTATAAAAAAATCCCGAAGATGAAGCTAATGCAAAAGGGATTATTAAAATTAATAAAATCAAAGCAATAACAAAACCACTCTTTTTCATCATAAATAACTTAAAAAAAAGAACTATATAAAATTAATTAATTTTGAAATAGCCCTGCCAGGATTCGAACCTGGGTCCCTGCCTCCAAAGGGCAGTATACTTGACCGCTGTACTACAGGGCTTTAAAGTTTTTCTGTAGTACACTTATCAACCGCGTCGAAAAGGAAGTTGAACATGAAGGAACCTTGGTTCCTTATGCTGTACTACAGGGCTTTTAATTATCAAATCATATTTCTATTTATAAGAGTTTTGATGATAAAAGAATTTTAAAAATTATTAACTAAATAGTAGTTACATATAGAAAGATTTAAATACTTAAAAATTGTTTAAAAAACATGGGGAAAAAAGAACAAATTCAACAATATTTAACTTCTTTAGAAGCAACTCTAAATGAAATGTCTTTAACAAATGAAGGTCAAAATTTTTATAAGAATGTGAATGAATTCTTAAAAAATCCAAACAAATATTTAATTAACTCTCAAAATTCAAACAATGATAACGTAGATTTTCATGAAAAAAATCAATTAGAAAAAATAACTTTAGAAGAATCAGAACAAAAAGTCGAACAATTTATCAAAAATGCAAAATCTCAAGGAAAAGAAATTTGGTATAGTTCATTTCCAGATCCTGAAGGTTTTTTTTGGGATGATAAAAAGCAAAAGAGTATAGAATATAATTCATTTTATGTTATAACAAAACTTCCAAGTTCAGATGATGCAGAATTTATGATTCTTCCAGAAGATGAAACCAAAATGAAAATTAATGCTATTTCAAGTTGGAAGCAATATATTCGTCCAGTATGTAATATTATTTTGAAACAAAATGTGAACTCTTATGAAGAAAGTAAAATTATCCAACATAAACAAGGAAAATTATATCATGAAGGAATGAAATGGAAAATAAGAGACAAAGAAAAAGATGGAATCTTAATTGATTTATATGCTCCGGGAATAATTGAATAAACATTTATTTCTAAAAAAACAGTCATCACAAGCTTTAAAAAACCAGAATACAAAGTATTGAGATGGTAAAAAAAGTTGAACCAGAAAACCCAAAAATCTCACAAGAAGAGTATGAAAAGAAAGTAATTGAATTAGCAAAAAAAGGACTTACTAGTGAGAAAATCGGTGAAGAATTAAGAAAACAAAAAATTCATCCTAGCGAGTATAATAAAAAAATATCACAGATTTTGAAAAAAAATAATCTTTATGTAAACCCGGATTTAAAAAATACTCAAAAAAAATTAGAAGGAATTGAAAAACATTATTCTAAAAACAAACAAGACAAAAGAGCAAAAAGAGAAAAAGACAGAGTTTTTGCAAAAGTTAGAAAGATTAAGAAATATTTAAAATTAAACTGAAAGTATTTTCTAAAATGAAAAGAGGAGAACTAGACTTAAGAATAAAAGAATGTGCAAAAAACTTTTTGGAAATCTCAAAAAATAAGCCCATTGAAATAGTAAGTCATTTTGATACAGATGGGATTACTTCTGCAGCAATAATAATTCAAGCTTTAAAAAAAATTGATAGAAAATTTTCCTTGAGAATTTTAAAAAGCTTAACAAAAGAAACAATTAAAAGTTTACCAAAAGAAAAGATTATTTTATTTCTTGACTTAGGTTCTGGAAGTATAAATTTAATAAAAAAAACAGAGATAAAAGATATTTTTATTTTAGACCATCATGAAATATCTGAGCAAGAATTAGAAAATATACATATGGTTAACCCGCAATTATTTGAAAAACAAAGAATAAGTAGTTCAGGTATTGCTTATTTATTTTGTAAAGAATTAAATGAAACAAATAAAGAACTTGCAAAATTAGCAATTTTAGGTATGATTGGAGATTCATTAGAAAAAAATATTGATGAACTAAATCATGGAATTTTACAAGATGGAGAAATTATTCAAAAAAAAGGAATTTTAATTTATCCTTCGACAAGACCTTTAAATAGAACATTAGAACTTTGTTCAGATCCATTTATCCCAGGCGTTACAGGAGATTCAGAAGGTGTAAGAGAACTTTTAAGACAAAGTGGAATAAAACCTGAAAATGGAAAATACAAAAATTTAATTGATTTAAATGAAGATGAAATGGAAAAATTAACTACAAATATTTTATTAAGAAATCCAAAAATAAAAAATAAAGATTTAATCGGAAATATTTATTTATTAAAATTCTTTGGAAAATTAGAAGATGCTAGAGAAATGAGTGCAAAAATAAATGCTTGCTCAAGATTTGGTGAAAGTAACGTTGCATTAATGCTTTGCCTCGAAAATCAAGATGCAAAGAAAAAAGCAGAAGCAATACATGCAAAATACAAACAAATGCTTATTTCAGGAATAAAAAAGGTAAATGAATTAAACAAAATTGAAGGAAAAGGATTTGCAATAATTAATGCAGATAAAGAAATTAAAGACACAATGATTGGGACAATTACAAGCATTTTATCATATTCTTCAAATTATGAAGAAGAAACAATAATTATTGGACTTGCAAAATACGACGACAAAATAAAAGTTTCTGCAAGAACAGTAGGAAATAAAGGAAGAAATACTAGACAAATATTAGAAGATGTAGTAAAAATCACTGGAGGAGAAGTTGGAGGACATGAATTTGCTTCTGGTTGTATTATTCCTCAAGAAAAAGAAAAAGAATTTTTAGAACTACTAAAGAAAAACCTTGAATTGCAAGTTATAAAAATTGTAAACCCATAAACTTTAAAACCCATTTAATTCTTGATAAAGTATGGATATTGAAATAGGAGATGTAGTATTATGTAATGTCGAAAAAATAGTTGGAACTACAGTTTTTGTAAATATTGAAAATGCAAAAAGACAAGGAGTAATAAATTTTAGCGAAATTGCTCCAGGAAGAATAAGAAATATTAGAGATTATGTTGTACCAAAAAAATCAATAGTATGCAAAGTTCTTAAAATAACAGGAGAAACTATTGAATTATCTTTAAGGAGAGTTACACAAAAAGAACAAAAAGAAATAAGAGAAAAATATAAACAAGAAAAAAGTTGTGTAAGCATATTAAAAAGTGTCCTCGGAGAAAAATCAGGAGATACAATAAAAAGAATTTGCGAAAAACCAGGAATAATAACTTTTTTAAATGAAGCAAAAAAAGATTCAAAAGAATTAGAAAAAACAATTGGTAAAGAAAACACTAAAAAAGTTTTAGAAATATTAAATTCTCAAAAACAAAAAATATTTACATTAAAAAAGGAAATTGAATTGCATACTACGCAACCAGATGGAATAAACAAAATAAAAGAAATACTTTCAAATAAAAATGATGTGAAAATAAAATACATCTCTGCAGGAAGATATTCTATAATTTCAGACCAGGAAAGTTTAAAAAAAGCCGATCAAAAATTAAAAGAAACAATTGACGAAATTTTGAAAGAAGCAAAAAAAAGTAATATTGAAATTCTTTCAAAATAGCACCCTAAAATTGAAACAAATTTGACTCACTTTAAAGGAAAACTAAAGCTTTAAATAAACAGATAATTAAAGAAAATTATGGAAAAATCAAAATTTAAAATAATCTTAATAGGAATAATTTTTGATCCAAAAAAAAGAGAAATTCTTATTGGTAAAGATAAAGGTGATTTGAAATATACTTTTTTAGACTGTGAATTGAATTATAATGAAGAATTAGATTTATGTTTGAAAAGAGTTACTAAAGAAAAAACAGGTTATAAGATACATAACCTTGGAACAGTTTATGCAAGAAATAAAATTCTTGGAAAAGATGATGTTTTAGAATTATACTTTTTATGTGAAGCTACAGAAGGAAAAGAAAAACCTGGAAAAGAGGTTAAAGAATTAAAATGGATTAACCCTTGCAATGCAGAAAAAATAATGCAAGTAAAATTTCCATCAAGATTAAAAGAATATATTGACGGCTTGGGCTTAGCCTGCCCTACAAATTAAAATTTAATTTAAAATGCTTTTAAAAAAATGTTCAAACAAGAATTGTAATTCTTACACATTCAAAGAAAATTGTCCAAAATGTTCTTCACAAACAAAAGATGCACATTATAAGTTTATAAAAATTAAAAAAGATTAAATATTTTTTCTCAAAAATTTAGATAAATCTTTTTTAAGACAAATATCTCCCTTAAGAGATTCCAATTCATACTCTTTTAATAGGAAATTTTCAAATCTTCCCTTAAAAACTTCTGGAACACCATTAATTAATTCAAAATGGTTTACAGTTTTTCCAAAACAAGCTCCTTTTAAATAATTCTCTAAAGAAGATACATCCACAGAATCTACAATATATGGCTTAATTTCTACTTCAGAATTTTCAATAGTATGATAAATAAAAAATTCTGTTTCAGATAATCTTCCTTTATCTAAAGATTTTCCAAAATAAACAATTTCATGTGGCTTTTTCATAAAAAAATATTATTTAATATTTATTTAAAGATTATTGCAATAGAAAAGATATATTAAAAATACTTTAAATACATTTAAAAAATTAATTTTTCATCAATCCAAGAATTCTATCTTGATAATTTTTTAAACAAGACAAATCTTTTTCTTCTAAAGGATTTTCAATTAATAAATCAATTCCTCTTTTAAAATTCAAATCTAAAATTGGTTTCACTAAATAAAAACCAGTGCTGTAAAGATAATACTTATTTAAAGAATCAGTACACAACAAAGTGTCTTTATCAATAAATTTTGCAGTAAATGGAATTTCACCCTTACATGAAATATATTCTGCAACACCCTCTAAAACAACATCATAAAGATAACACTGTTTAACATTTTTTTCATTTACATCTTTAAAAATATTTTTTGCATTTAACTCATTGCTTCTCATATCATAAAAATAATGCCCTGCTTCATGTTTGATATAATAATGAATTCTTTCTTCAAGAACATCTTTAAAATTAGGATAATATTTTTTATAAAAATTTTTATACTTTTCAAACATTTCTTCAGAAGGATTTGAAGTAAATGAAATTATTTTATTGTCATCATAAAGATATTCTGCACCTTCACATTCAAAGAAATTTAAATTTTGAACTTTATTAAAAGTATATTTTGGGAGTTTTTTAGTTATTTTAAAAAAAGAATAAACATCAGAAATATCTTTTTCAAAATTACTGTCAACGAAATTTCTAACAAAAAGAGAATATTCTTGAACATTACTAAAAGGAAAAATATCTTTCTCTAAAACATTTGGTAAATTATTCCTATAGATTTCCTCATTTAAATGTATGATTTGGCTTTCTTTTTTAGAATTTGAATTGAAAAAAGAATTTGAACATGAAAAAATTAAAGGAAAAATAAAAAAACCAAGCAATGACCTCTTCATAAAAAAATATTATTTAATAATTATTTAAAGATTATTGTGATTTAAAATAACTTTTTTTGCTTGTCTTTTTTAATTTCCTCAATTATTGCTTCACCATAAACCCCATCATAACCGGGTTTAACTTTTATTTTTCCTTGACGATTCTTGAGAATTAAATCAATTAAATCTTTCTCAATTTTCTCCTTAATTAAATCCTCTTCTGAAACTTTTAATAAAATATTAAATTCATTTTCAAAAATCTTTATTAAATTATTATAAATTATCCAAATTTTTTTAGAATTAACACTTACTTTATAATAAAAAGATAAAATTTCATGCAATGGAAGAATCTTAAAAAAATCTTTTTTGTTTTTATGATTTGAGTTTGGATTTGTTAACTCTTCAACTCTGTATTCAACACCAATAACTAATGGTTTTTTACATTTGGGACAAATTCCATTCAACTCTCTTGATGTTTGTGGACTACAAGAAAAATTACATAATCTATGACCATCCCAATGATATTTTCCATATGCTGGATCTGTTTCAATTGTTCCAACAAAAGTTTTTTTTCTTATTTGTTCAATTAATTCAAAAGAAGAATCTGTTTTTTTAAAAATTGTTGCTTCTCTTCCTAATCTCCAAGGCCAAAAACTATGTGAATCTGAAGAACTGACAATAGAAAAATTTTCAAGTTCTTTTATTTTCCAATTCATTTCAGGATCACTTGAAATTCCTGTTTCAATTGCATGAATGTTTTCAATTTCTTCACCAAAAGCTTCTTTTAAAGAATTATATCCTCCTAAACTTCCAAAAATTCCAAACCATGGAGTCCAAGCATGTGCAGGAATTATTTCAATAGACTTTGAAATTTTCATTAAGTCTTTAGTGAATTCTTTACAACTAATTCCAAATATAGGCCTACCATCATAATCTCTTCTTAATCCTCGATTATCAATGTAATTATTTATTTTTTCAGCAATTTCCAAACTTGGAACTAAAATAACTAAATGTATTCTTCTACCTTTTCCATTATCAGAATAAATCAAAGAAATTTCTCCAGTAATAATGAAAGGAAAATCTTCATAATAATAAAATCCTTTTCCATTAGATTTTAGTTTTTTAATTTCTTCAAACCAAATAGGATGAGTAAAATCACCTGTTCCTAAAAGATTAATTCCTTTTATCTTAGCCCATTTTGTTAAATTCGGAAAAGTTAAATCTTTACTGCAAGCTCTTGAATATTTAGAATGCAAATGCAAATCTGCAATTAAAACATCTTTTAACTCCATTAAAAAATCAAACAAGATAACTTTTTAAAGATAATCTTACAAAAAATATTATGAAAAAAATATTTTTAGGACCTCCTGGTTCAGGAAAAGGAACTTATTCACAAAGAATTGCACCACTACTTGGAATCCCACATATTTCAACAGGAGATTTATTTCGAGAACATTTAAAAAATGAAACACACATCGGAAAAAAAGTAAAAGTTTTTCTCGAATCAGGTAAATTAGTTCCAGATGACATTGTTTTAGAAGTAGTAAAAATAAGAATTTCTCAAGAAGATTGTAAAAAAGGATTTATTTTAGATGGATTTCCAAGAACAATTTATCAAGCAGAAAAACTATTTGAAATAACAGATATTGATATTGTTACAAATTTAGTAATTCCAGAAGACATCTTAATTGAAAAAATTTGTTCAAGAAGATCTTGCAAAGAATGCGGGTTTATTTATAATCTTGCAGAAATAAACAGAGAAGGAATTCATATGCCTCCAATGCATCCAAAAATTCCTGGAAAATGTGATAAATGTCAAGGAAAATTAATTCAAAGAAAAGATGATTGTGAAGAAATAATTAAAGAAAGATTAGAAGTTTATAAAAAAGAAATCCAGCCTTTAATTGAATTCTATAAAAATAAAGGAATTTTAAAAGACATTAAAATAATTGGCTCTCCTGAAGTTATGGTTGAAATAATTTTAAAAGAATTAGAAAGATTTAATTAATTATAACACAAAAATATTTTTATACTTCTAAACCTAAAAATAATTATGGAAGAAATGCAAAATAAAACACATTATATTGCAGTTACAGGAATAATCCGAAATTCAGACGGAAAATACTTAATTTGTAAAAGAAGTCCAAATGAAAAAAACTTTCCAAACAAATGGTGTGTTCCAGGAGGAAAAGTAGAAATAAAAGATTTTATTGAAACTCCAAAAGATACTAGCTATCATTGGCTAAATATTTTTGAAAGAGTTTTAATAAGAGAAATAAAAGAAGAAACAAATTTAGAAATACAAAATATTGGATATGTTTCAAACTTAGCTTTCATAAGACCAAATGGATTTTCAACAATAATTATAAGCCTTTTTGCAGAACATAAAAGTGGAGAAGTAAAACTAGACGAAGATGAATTAATTGAACACGCATGGGTGACTTTAGAAGAAATAAAAAATTATGATTTAATAGAAAATATATTTGAACAAATTGAAAAAGTCCATAAAATATTTAATAATAAAAATTAATTGCTATCTTTTAAAATTTCTTCTAATTTTTTAATATCTTTATCAACTTCAGAAACTCCATTTTGAACCAAAATTTTTAAACGAATTATTTCTTTTTCAAGAATTTCTTTAAATACAGATGAATCTGAACTAATTATTTTATTCTCGAATTTTTTATTTTTTAGAACCCATTCAGGAACATCATCGTGTATTGTTCTAGATATATAGTTTGTATAAGAAATATTAGCATTTTCAAATTCTAAAAAATATCTAGTTTTTGAATTAAAACTTTTTTCATCAGGACGTTCAATTAAATATTTCATTTTTTATTTTAATTATATTTTGAAGGAGTGCAAAGTTCACACCATTTTTCAGGCATTGAACTATTAATTTTAATTATATTGAATGGCTTTTCCAATTCAAATTTTAATTTGAATTCTTTAAGTTGATTTAAACAAACAGAATACATTTCAGAAGCATAAATATCAGAAGGATTTTCAAATTTTACAATCACTGCTAAATTATTTGTCATTTTATTTTAATTATATCTTCTATAAATTGAATCTTTACTTCTTCTAAATTGAATATAATTAAGTTCCTTCGAAATTCCACCTACTTCAGATTTATTTCTTTCAAGTTCTTCATTATTTTGAATTTTAAAATTATTTTTAATATCTGCTGATAAAGAAGATTCTCCACTTGCAACTTTTATTCCTATGTTCTTTGTCATTTTATTCTGAATTATTTATAAGTTTTTCAATACTCTGTAGATTATTTTTAATTTCTGTTCTAAAACTTTTTTCTCTATCTTCTTTAGGAAGACAAGCCCTAAGTTCATTTTCATATTGCCATACTCGAGATTTTTCTTGCAAACAGCAAACCCAACTTAAAAATTCTCTTGATTTATCAGACAAGTTTAAAGGTATCAGCCCTTGACTAGATACATAAGGACATTTTTCTAAATAAGGACATGCTTCAGCTTTTCCATATAAACAATCTTTTGTCATTTTAATTATTCTCAAGATTATTCTTTATTTTTATAGAATCAGATAATATTTCTTTTAAATCAGAGTCATTTTTCGTTAAGATGTATTCCAACATTCCTTTCATTTCAGAATTAGTCATAAAATTATCCAAACCAGGATTTTCATTATAAATCTTATGTGCTTCAAAATAATTTTCAGTTTCAAAAGCAGGTTTAAATTTATCTTGATATATTTTTTCTAATTCTTCAGTTAAATTTTTTTCCATTTTATTCTTTATCTCTAAGACCAACTTTTTTAAAAAGATTCATCATTTTATCTTTAAGATAATCATAATTAGGTGCACCAATACGATTAATTACAAATGGTTTAATAATTTCATTTTGTTTTTCTAAATTATATCTACAGTGATACAAATAATGGTCTTCCTCATTAAAATAAATTGTACAAACTCCTTTGTTATTATTAAATTTTTCAAAAAATACTTTCCAACATTTCCAAGCAGGCACATTTTGTTTAGAAAGAGGGTATACCTCTTTGTACTCTTCCTGTGGATTTATTACAACCTCAAATCTATTATTGATTAGAACAATATCATGAGGGTTAACTTTTTTTAAATCATTAATTTCTTCAATAACCTTAACATTTATTGTTTTCATTTTTATTCTTTATCTTTCAAACCTTCTGTTGTAACAAAATACACACATTCATTATCTGGAAGATTTGGACTATCAATTAATTTTGCAACTCTCGAGCCTTGTTTTCCTCTTCTTAAATATAATCTATAAGTTGAAGCATGCCCGACGATATTTCCACCAATAGCAGTTGTTGGGTCTCCAAACATTTGTGCTGGATTTGCCATAACTTGATTTGTAACATAAACCACAATGTTATAAGTTTCAGCTAGTTTCATCAAGTCGTGCATATAACGATTTAATTTTTGCTGTCTATCTGCTAATTGTCCTCTTCCTGCATATTCTGCTCTGAAATGTGCTGTTAAAGAATCTATAATTAACAATTTAATTGGTTCTCCTGCTTTAATCATTTCTGAAATTTTTTCTAATAACAACATTTGATGATCAGAATTAAAAGCTCTTGCAACAAGAATATTTTTCAAAACACTATCAGCATCTGCACCAATTCCCTCTGCAAATTGTTTTATTCTCGCAGGTCTAAAAGTTCCTTCTGTATCAATGAAAACGCATTTTCCTTCTGCACCACCTTGCTCTTTAGGTAATTGAACATTAACAGCCAGAGCCAAACCAAGCTGTGTTTTTCCTGAACCAAAAGCACCAAAAGCTTCTGTTATAGCTCTAGACTCCACTCCTTTTCCTCCCAGAAGTTCATTCAAATTTTTGCTTCCTGTAGTAATATAATTTACATTCATTCTTTTCTTTGCAAATTCTAATCCATCTGTAAAACCTAAATCCAACATACCTCTAGCAGCTTGAATAGCTTTTCTTGCAACAGCAGGGCTTACACCAGCAGCATCAGCAATTGAAGCAGGACTAGCAACAGCCAAAGACATTAAATCTAAAATTCCTGCACTTTCAAGTTTAGCAGCAACAGCAGGTCCAATTCCAGGCAAGTCTGTTAATTCAAGTTCTTTGCTTGATTTTTCTTTTTTTCCTTTCTTAGACTTTTCAATTTCTTCTTCGTCTTCAAGTTCCTCTTCAACTTTATCTTTTTTTGTCATTTTTATTTAATTAAACCTCCTTCTCTTGCAAGATTGTAAAGTTCAGTTAATTCTCCAGACATAGATTCTTTAGGGCAAAGATAAAAAGAATGTTTCTTTTTTGGATTTAAATATTCTTTTTCCCAATCTGGTTCAGGATTATCCAAATATATCACATATTCATTTTCAACTAAGAAATTGCCTTCAAGTGAAAGAGTATAAATATTTTGATGTCGATTTTTGTATTCTTCACTATTTGGGTTAAGAAGTATGGGATTAAAAACAAACTCCAACCCTCTTCCAAGAACAGAAATAAATTCTCCAATGCATACATTTCTAAGTTCAGAATAATTAGAAATAATTTTCAAGGACTTTTTTCTCATATTTTATTCAAAGAAAATCCCTTTATAAATTTTATAATTCTCTAGAATATAGATTAAAACATATATATTTTATAAAAAATCAACAAAAAATCCATAATTAAAAACAAAATAAAAATCAAAAATTCTAATTTTCCTCCAGTTTTTATGAAACCATGGAACTTTAATTTCAAAGGCCAAAAAACATAAATTCCAGTTTTAGTAAAACTATCAAAAATTAAATGACTTCCATAACCAATTAAAAATCCAAAAGCAATAAAAGGTTTCCAAAAATATAAAAAAATGCAAATCAAAATCAAAAAACTAAAACTATGAAAAACTCCCCTATGTGTAAAAAACAATTGAAAGATTCTAAAAATTTTCTTTTTTCCAATTTTTGAAAATTTTGTGTCAATATCTGGAATAAAACAAGAAATCAAAACAATAAAAAGGAAAATAATTTTATTCTCAAAAAATTTCATAAATAAAAGTCCAAAAAACAAAGCAATTATAAAATGTGTTCTTAAATACATAAAAGATTAAAATACAAATAAGAATTTAAAGTTAGCTTTTAAAATTTTGCGAGTTCGCGACTTCGTCGCTCACAAAAACCACCCGACCATTGCCGCCAATAGAAATACGCAAGCCATCGTAGTTGGAATACACATCCTCACGAAGATTAGCATACACTCTAGACAAATCCTTTTTTTTTGTCCAAAGATTCTTCTCAACATTTCCTAATTCATTTTTGAATTGAATTTTCTTTTTTCCAAAAGCAAATCTTTCATCATTTTCAAGAATTGAATCTTCTCTGAGTTTTAATAAAAGTCCATAAAAATTATTTGAATTATTATCGCTAACTAAATCTATATTTTGCATAATTAAAGGATTTTTTGGAGAAAAACTTTTTCCTCTTGATTTAACTTGCTTAACTAAATCCTCTAAAATATGTTTGTTATTATTCCAAGAAAGTTCTTCACTTCTCAAACACAAATTTATTGTATCAGAATAATGATTGTCAAAGAAATTTTCATCATAACTATAAATCTTTCCTAAGTCATTTAAATCCATAACTCTTCCATTAATTCCTTGTTCTTTGAAAAAATTATTCAAATAATTATTCCAAAAAAATTGAGAACCTGTTAATTCTTTAAAATCAATTCCATTTGTTAAAGATTTTATTGCTTTAGAATTTTCTTTAAAATCTTTTTCTATTTTTTCTTTTGCTTGATTGTAAACTTCTTTGGGATTAAAACCTAAAACACTTTCAGCTTCTGGAGCTATTACTATTGCTTTTGGATATTTTATTAATCTAGGTTTAAATTCAACATAATTTACCATAAAAATTAAATAAAAAAACTATTTATAAAACTTTCTAAAAGTTACCTTTTTAAAATTACTACGATTAATTTTCTAATTCATCAATTAATTTATCCAAATTAATTTCTTCTATTTTTTCTATGATGAATTCAGAATTATTGAAATAACTATTTTTTCTAACACTTCCAACAAAAATCATTTCTTTACCCAAAATATTTTCTTTCTCTTGGTTAAGAAGCAAAGGATTTTCAACATTTTTAATACCTAATTCTTTAACTGTTTCATGAAACAAAACAGCTCTAATTGTATCTTGTCCGTCGTCCAAAACAATATTTAAAATCGCTCTTTTTTCAACATCATTTTTATTAACATTGTCTGTTTCCAATATTTTCTTTCCTGTTTTTTTATTAACCTCAAAGAATCTTGGATCAAAAACCTGAACAATAAATGCTCTTGTTTTAGCAAAATCACCAATTGAAAATTCAGAAAGAGGTTTCTCTTTAGATTCTCTTTCTAATTTTACATTCTTAATGACTTCTGAACTTAATTTTAATTCTGAAAAACTACCTAAATGAATTTCATTATCTCTCATGTTTCCACCAGAAATTTCAATATTTGAACCTGCAACAACTTCACCTTTTTCAATTAAAGAAATATGATTTGTGTCCCATAAAACAACTTTAATATTTGCTGTTTCATCGGCAATAAATAAATTTGCAACTTTTCCAGAATCTCCTTTCTTAGTTTTAAATTCCCTAACAGGAGAAATCGTGATTATTTTTCCTAGCAAGTTTATTTTTCTCATTCCAGGCAAAAGTTCATTAATTTTCAATTTTTCATCTTCAAAAGAAATCCCTAATTCTGCAGCAATTATTTGTAATGCTCCCTCTTTACTTATTAAACCAGAAAGTTTAGAACGTTTTGCTTCAACTCTTTTTTCTAATTCTCCTTTACCAATTCCTGAAGACCTTTCAATTCTCTCTAAAATCTTATCATAGTTTCCATTCATTTCCTAAAAAATAATTCAGTCTTTTTAAGAATTTTGTCACTCCAGATATAGTATAAGCTTGTTTAGTAATCTTCTGTAAAAACTAACAAAAATTTATAAACCCTATTTCTTAAACTAAGATATGGGAATTGCAGGAGTAAAATATAAAATAATGCCTTCTTCACCAGAAATAAATTTAAAAGAACTTGAAGAAAAAATTAAAAAAGTAATTAAAAAAAATCAAGGAGAAAATGTTTCTTTTGTAGAAGAACCAATTGCTTTTGGTTTAAAAGCAATTATTGCAACTTTTCAATGTTCTGAAGAAAAAGATTTGAATCAAATGGAAAGCTCATTGGAAAAAATCGAAAATGTTAATTCAATACAAATGATAGATATCCGAAAAATTGGATAAATTTTTATTATATTGAATTCATAAATAAAAACATGGAATTTTCATCAGAACAATTACAACAAATAAAAGAACAATTAATCTCTCAAATAAATTCTTCATTTCCAGAAGACAAAAAACAAGAATACCTTTCTCAAATAGAAAATATGAATGAAGAAGAATTAATTTATTTTTTAGAGCAAAACAATTTAATAAAAACAGATTCAGAGGATTTAAATGATTCAAATAATTCACCTCAAAGAAATTGTGTTTTTTGTTCAATTGTCTTTGGAGATATTCCTTCGACTAAGATAAATGAAAACGAATCTGCAATTGCAATATTAGAATTAAATCCAATTTCAGAGGGTCACGCTTTAATTGTTCCAAAAAAACATCTTAACAATGAAAATGAAATTGAAGATTCAACAAGAGACTTAGCAGAGATTGTTTCTGAACAATTAAAAAACATATTTAATCCAAAAAAAATAGAAATAATTCCTGGAGAAGTAATGGGACATATCATTCTGAATATTTTACCTATTTATGAAAAAGAAACAATAAATTCACCTAGAAAAAAGAAAAACCTAGAAGAATTAAAAGAGTTACAAGATAAAATTTTAAAACCACATTCAGAAAAAAAACCTATTGAAATTGAAAAACCAAAAAAAATAGAAATTTCAGATAAACAATTCAAACTTCCAAGAAGAATTCCTTAAAAAATCCAAAAATTCATTAAACCAGTTTTTATTAAAATTATCCAAAGCAAAAACGCTATTAAAAAAACAGGAGCAAAAGCAACTCCAAATCTAATTAAAATTTTTTTCTTGTGCAATTGAATTATTTTTATTTCTTCTTTAGTCAAACCACTCCAATTCGCTTTAATTAATTTTTTACCAATTTTAATATCAGAATGAAGCCAATCTCCTTCAGTTAAATTTCCAGAAAAAACTGATTTAACCATACAAGAATTATCAACTGCTTTAACATAAACTAACAAATAAGCAATTAATAAACAAAACAAAGCTAAAATAAAAAAAGGTTTTGAAAAAAATCCTAAAATTAAAAAGATAATTCCTAAAAGCGTCATCAAAATCAAAAATCTTTTATGAATTATAAATTCTTTTTTGAATGACTTTTTGAAATTAATAAAATTTTTTATACTTAAAACAAAAATAGAAATTAATAAATAAATAAAACCTGCTGCAAAAAAGCATGCTAAGAATAAAAGCATTATTTTAAAGTTTGAAGAAATTAATGAATAAATAGGTAAAATTGTCCCTAGAGCAACAAATAACCTATAATCTCCTCCTGCAAAAAACCTTGAATAATATAAAGCATTTCCCAAAACAAAAAATATTGCTAAACCAATTAAACCATTATAAAAAAAATTTATTTCACTAAAACTCTCTCCTGAAAATAATGTATAAAAAAATCTAAAACCTAAAATAAAAATAATCAAAGAATAATTAATCCAACTATCAATTTCTCTTTTTTTAATATCTTGAATTAAAGCTAATAAAATCCAAATAAATCCAAAAACTAATAAAATTATTATTTCAAGCATAAACTTAAATTAGAGAAGATAATTTAAAATTATTTCTTTTTTAAAGAAATATCTGAACTTCTCAAAGCCCCTCCTTTTTTATAGGGATGCTTTTTTTTCTCTTTCTGTTTATCTTTTCTTTTATTTCTTTTATCTCCAAAACAATAATCACTCATTTTAGAATTATTCAATTGAAACAATACATCTCTCAGAGTCTTGTAAACCAGTAACTAATGCACTAACATCATATCCTGCTTCTTGAGAATTAACAACCCCGATTTGATTATTTATTTTAACTTGACTACAAGATAAACCACAATCAATATCACAAGGATTTACACTATAAATTTCAAATTCACTTAATCCTGCTAAAACATAACAACTTGTTTTTACTTTATTTCCTTCTCCATCTTTTATATCTCTTTGAGTATTACAAAAGTCATATTTACTTTGAATAGAACAAGCAGAATCACAAGTATTCACAACATTATCAACGTTACTTGATTTAATAAAAGGTGCAACTTTATCCCAACCCATTGTAAAACCAAGAATTAAAACAACTAAAACAATAAGTCCTAATATCAATAAAATTATTGTATTAGTACTCATACTTTGACCTCTTTTGTTATTCATAATTAAATCAAGTTAAATTTATTTATAAATCTTATTATTAGTTAAATGAGTATTCTAAAACATACTGAACATTTTTCTCTTCAATTTTTTCTGAAAAAAAGTCTTTTAATTTATTAAAAAAAGATTCTGGTTTAATTTTAGATATTTTAATTGTTTTTAAATTTTCATTAAAAGAAATTTCAAAAGAATATCCTTCATTTTCCAGAACTGAAAAATCTATCTTGCTTAAAATTTGGTCATTACTTAAATTCAAATTTTCATAATGTTCCCATTGGTCAACATAAATATTCATTGCTCTAATATCATCTACAACTAAAAAAGAATTATTAAATTTAAATTGCGAAACAAAAAAAGTGATTAATGCAAAAGTACAAAGTGCGAATATTCCTATAACTAAAATTGTAATTGGAACACTTGCTTTTTTTGAGATTATTTTTCTATTTTTCATTTTAAATTATTTATAACTGCATCAATATCTGCAGGATTTTCTTTTTCATTCTCCCATTTTTTTAAATTATTATAAATTTCATTTTTAATTGTGGGATTTCCAATTGAGGAATATACATAAATTGATTTCATTAAAATCAAATTCCCATGTGAAGAAATTTCATCAGAAAAAACACCTTGCTTAGCAGTTATGAGAGTTTTACCCTCTGATAAAAGAGATGTTGCAAAAACAAATAAAAATAAAACCACTAGAATTACTACTGTTGCAATTATCCAACTAATAGTATCTCCTACTTGAGCAGTTTTATTTTTTTTATAATTTAACATTTTGTTCAGTTTTTCTCACAATTGTCAAAATTTTAATTAAGTAAACATTATCTGATACATCTGAAGAATAAAAATTATTTTCAACACACTTTACAATTTTTTCGTGATCTTTGTCTTCCAAATAACAATCACTTTTCCAATTAGGATTGCCTTTTGAAATATTAAAAACAGGATTTAAAGAATTTTTTCTATTATAAATATCTACTTTAAAATATTCTTGAATTTCTCCATCTTCATTATAATCCAAATAAATTGAGCATTTCTCTAAAAATTTATCTTCAAATTCTTTTGAAAAACTTCCATTAGAAATTAATTGGGAATTTAATTTTCCTCCCTTATCAATGCAATCTGCAATTTTTTCAGACAAAATTTGAGATTCAACTTCACGAACATCATAAGGAGAATTGTAAAATGAATTTACCATCAAAACAATTGCAGTAGCAACTAAAATCAAAACCAAAAACCAATAAATAGAAATTATTTTTTCTTCTCCAAGTTTATTCTTTCTTTCAATAAAATTTAACATTTTTATTCTAATTTTTTATCAATAGTTATTATATAAAAAATCCCATCACTATAAGCATTAACTTTTGCATCATTAAAATAAGAATAACTATATCCTCCTTTTTCAGTTAATTTTACCGTGACTGAATGCGTAATTTCATCTATAAAAACAACATTACTAAAATCAACAGAATTTTTTTCTGCTATTTCTTTTGCATCTTGCATATTAATTTTAATTATCATACCAAGACTAGAAGAATCTATTATCAATGCAATTTTTTTTGAATAAACTTGTTCTAAACTAATTGCACCTGCACCTTGTTTAATTAAAAATAAAATTAAAATTATTAAAAAAACCAAATTTAATATTATAAAAATAACATTTTCAACTAGAATTTCACCATTCTTTTTTTTATCAAACATATTTTTAAGAATGATTTTTAATTAATAAAACTTTTTATAAAAATTAAGAAAGAGTTTCTATGTTTTTACATCCAATAGAATTTAATTCTTCTGAAGGAGATTCTATTAAAGATGGCGGAATCATTTCTCCACCCCATGTAGATTGAACAACCGGTGCTAAAAAGTATGCCCCAGTTCCTGTAGCTGCAGAAGCCCCACCAACAATTGCAAATGAAGCCCAAAGACTGGCACTTCCTGTAAAAGGAGCTAAAATAATCCCTGTTGCAATAATTCCCCCTCCAATAGCACCTCCGACAGCATAACCTAATTTACTAACATCACTAGTAACTCCAATTAAAACTTTATATTGTTTATCTAAGTTTATTTTACCGAAAGAAACAGAACTAATATTTTCCAAATTTAAAAAAGAATTATAATTATTTGTTCCATATAAATATTCTGAATAAGTAATTTCTTTTTCATTCATTTTTGTTTCTGCTATATATTTGTAAAAATTTTCTTTATCAAATTCCCCAGATTCAAAACCAGAAATTCCCTTAACACTATCATCAAAAGCTACTTGCGCGCAAAATGAACAATACATTTCTGGAAATGCTTCTTTTCCAATGTAATTTAATTCACCCTCGCCAAACATCCACCAACAATCAGATAATTCTAATGCAAGGGCTTGATAAACTTCATCAGATGTTTTTACTTTGACTTTTTCTGGTTTTAAAAATTGTTCACAAGTTCCATCTTTTGTAATACAAACATATTGTGTTTCACATTTTAAAGGAACAGATTCTGTAGGAATTAATTTATTTGATCTTAAAACAATTGAATTATGACAAACTTCTGCTTCGCTTTCTTGTCCTAAATTTAATTTAATTAAAAAATAAAGCAAGATTATAAAACTAAGAATTAAAATAATCAACAAAACAATTTGTTGTGTTGTAAGTTCTCCACGTTTATTCTTTTTATTATTCAACATTTTACATTGCTCCAATTTTTCGTAAAAGTAAATATATTCCTGCTAAAGCCAAAATGAATAATGCAATCCATAAAATATATTTTCCAACATCATCCAAATCCATATTTTGTTACCTCTATTTTGTTATTTACTTTTTTAATTTGAATATTTGTAAAACCATTACTTAATTTTTCAATTGGAATTTCTTCAAAAGAATTTAAGTTTTCAATGATTAAACAAGTGCCGTCCTCAGAGCATTCTTTTTCTTGACGATTTTCTGCAGTATAAACAAGATAATCTTCTCTTACACTATCACAAATACAAAGACAATTTGAATTAGAACAAGAATCTGGTTTTCTAACATCTCCGACAAAACTGAAAATTGACCATTTTAGAGGAGAAATTTCATTTACTTTTCCAACAAATGTCGAATTATATTGAATCAAATTTATATTTTCCGAAATTCTTTCAATAGTTGATTTTGCTTGTAAAAGTCTTTTTTGATCAATATTTGAAAAATAAATTGCAGAGAGCAACCAAACTAAAAGTATAATTCCGATTAATCCTAAAACGATTTTAATTACTTCTGAAGCCAAAAGCATTCCATTTTTATTTTTCACATTAGATAATTTTTTCATTTTAATAAATAAAGAATATTTTGTAAAGAAGCATTTCCTCCTGTTGGAAGTCCTTTAAAAAATTCAATAAATTTATCTTTAAAAATAAAATAAACTCCCAAAACAACAGCCACAACTAAAAAAACACCGAGAATTATTTTTATAACTTGTTCAATTGTAATTTCACTCATTTTATCTAAACCTAAAAAAATTTTTTATTTGTGTAATTGCATCAATACCTTTTGCTTTTAAAACAATACTTCCTATTACTAAAATTACTAAAATTGCTATTGCAATCAAAATCCAGGGAAGATATTCTGAAACAGTTCCTCTTTTAATTTTTTTCATTAATTATATTTATTAAAGAATGTTAATAAACTTTTTCAAATAGAATTATACTAAATTACCTAGGACAACAGCACTAAGAATTGTTAAAGCCAAAATTGAAATTAAAGCAACAATAAAATACATTAAAATTCCCTTGTTTAAATTCAAACCTGTTCTATTTATTTTTTCTAATTTATCTTCCCCAGAATCAATTATAACTAAAGTTGAAGTTAAAATAAAAATTACTTGAATTAAATAAATTCCGACAGAGATTTGTAAGAAATATGGAGAAATCATTGCAGTCATATCAAAAATATCTAAAACTCCAGACAAACCACCTAAAGAACTTACAGATTCATTACTTAATTGGGCTAAATTTAATTTACTTAAAATAGAAGTAATCATCGACGCTAAACCCACAACAATTCCTGAAAGTAATGGTGCTAAAAAAGTCATATTACTTTTCATATCCGAAACAATTTCAGCAAGCATATCATTAAGTCTTGCAGTAATCTTGTTAATATTTTTAACATATTCAGAAATACTCATTAAACTAACTGCAGCAATTTTTAATCCTTTTTTACTTGATTCAATTAAAATTTTCATAGAAATAGAAATTAAACTAGAAGGATAAACATTTATTGCACCTTGTCGTTTATCAAAAATTGATTTTTCAACACTCATTCCCATTTGTTGAATATTATAATTTACTTTTCTAAAGAAGTCTCCTGTAACTAAATTTTTTGAAGATTCTGCAACTTTTCCAAATGCTAATTCAGTAGGTGTTCCATTTCCTAAACGATTACCTAATTGAAATAAAGAATTGTTAAATTCTTTTTCAAGTTCTTTTGTTTTTCTTCTTTCAACAATAAGTTCTTTTGTTTTATTTTTATATGCGCTTGCGAAAAAAATTGCAATTCCTAAAGGAAAAAACATTCCCAAAATTAATGAGCCAATTCCAAATGGGCCTTTAACTCCCGAAGCTGTTGTTATAAATCCAAAAAAAGGAGAATCTCCTAAGAAACTAATTCCTAATTGAGAAAAAGTATAATCTTTTTGCAAACCAATTAATTCTGGAAAACCTGTAAATTGAAAAATTAAAGGAATTAATCCTATAATTAAAAAAGGTAATGCTAAAAAGAAAGCATTAGTATAATGTTTTTTCTGTCGATATTTTGGATATAAACGATTTCTTTCAAGTAAATTAACTTCCCCATAACCTCCTGGTCTTAAAACTAAAACTTTATCAGTCAAATAAAAAACTAAAAAAGGCACAATCAAATTAAAAATAATAAAAACATGAACATAATTAAAAAATTCTCCAATCATTGCAGAAGCTAAAGGAAGTAAAGCCAAACCTAAAGTTGGTAAAACAACTCCAAGCATATACACATTTGTCAAAGGAGCTCTAACATCATGAGTAAACTTTAACATTTTGTCATAAACACCTTCTAAAATAACTTGCAAAGATTTTTCAAGAGCGTCAATTCTTCGAGAATTATCTGGTTCAAATAAACTACTTTCAATTAAATGAAATGCTTCAATAAATTCTGTAGAATAATCTCTCCATGATTCAAGATAATTATCTAAACTTTCTTTTATTGTAGAAAATTTTCCGATTTCAACATCATAAAATATTTTTTTGAAATCCAATGCTAAAGGATAATCTAAGTGCTCAGAAGCAAATGCAATTGCTTTTTCTAAATTTGGAGTATGTCTCATGTAAACAACGACGTAAAGCACTGCTGGAACCATTTGACTACTTGCTTTAAGCCTCCATTTTTTAGCAAGTCTCTCAGGATAATTATTTAAAAAAGTAAATAAAAAAATTGAAAAGGAAATAATTAAAACAAAAAACAAAACAGGAAAATACTGGAAACCTCCTTTAACCAAAGCCACTGCAACAGAAATTATTAATCCTAAAAAGAAAACTAAAATAAAAGACATCACAGCCAAACCAACAGCTTGCCAAGATTCAATATTCAAATGTGCAGATGAAATTGCCTTACCTAATCTTAATTCATCTTTTGCAGAAGGTTTTATTTTAATTGATTTTCCAAGATTATTTGCCCATTTTTCATAACCTTTTAATTCAACAGAAAGTTCGTCTTTAAATTTTAAATAAGATTGACTATAATTTCCTGCATTTGATAAATTTGTAGTATTTATTGAATTTTCAATTTTAGAACTATATTTTTTTAGAACATCTTTTACATCTAAATTATCCCTAGGCATTTTTAATCACTTCTTTTTATAGACAAAAATACTAATAAAAAATAATTAATAAATGTTTAGAATTAAAGAATTTAAAGTTAAAAAATTATTTTGTAAATATATTCTTAATTTTTTGACCAAATGTAAAACCATTAGAACTTGAACTGTCTATTTCTTCTCCTTGTTGATTACTTCCTGGAACTTGATTAACAATGCATTTTGCCCCATAGTTTCCATAGCTCTTACAAATTTTTGATTCACTAACACAATCATAAACTTTTTCCCAGACTTCATAATAAAAGTCTCCAACAATTGTTGGTATTTCTAAACCATCATAATTATTATTTGGATCATTAATTGCAATTGCTTGTTTTTTCACGCAATAATATTCAACAATATAATCTCCTGATTCAATAGGACTATTTGATTCACTTCCATCAGAGCAAAAATCTTTTTTTAAAGTCCATGGAGAACCCTGATAAACACCGTCTCTAAAAGTAGTTCTTCCAGAAAGTAAATATGCATCACCATTTCCTTTATTTGCAAAAGAATCTGTTTCTTTGCATTCATTATATAATCCTATAATTGCACCACTACTTCCAGCAGCATCAGTTTCTCCACTTTCAGTTGCTCCAGAATTATCATTCACATTTGTTTTTGTGAAAAAATTTCTAAATCTTTCTCTGAAAGTTAATGTTGAAGTATCTGTATTTTGATTTTGTGCTTGTGCTTGAACATTTCCAGAACCATCAAGACATTTTGCACCTTGAACTCCAAAATCTTGACAATTGCAAGAATAAGTTTCTTGTTTTAATTCAAAAGTTCCGTCGTTGAGTTCATAACAATAATACTCATTAAGAATTGTCCCGCTTTCAGCAGGTTGTGCTTCTTCGCTTCCTGTACAATAATCTTTAGCTAATTTTTTGTATTGAGGGTTTTCCCAATAAGTTGTTCTACCATAAATATAAGGGGCATTTCCATTTCCCCCATTTGCATAAGCATCTGTTTCATAACATCCAATATAAGTTCCTGTTAAAGAAACAGTTCCACTGCTCGGATTTGAAGAATCACTTTCTTTTTCCCCAGAAGCTACTAAACTTGAATCTGATTTTGAATCGCCCACAGGAACAAAAATACCTTCAATACAATAATAACTAGAACCACTTTGTTGGACTACAACAATTGCACGATTATTATTATCACAAAAACCTTCATGAAGAGAAACATTTGATTCACAATAATCTGTAAAAGAATTCCAAGTCGCATTTTCATAATAACTAAGAGTTCCTTTTTCAAAATAATTTATTCCAGTATCATTATCTGTGCAAGAATCAGAACTAGCTTGTGGAATATCTGCTGATGTAACTTGTCCTGAAATTTTTCCCCAAAAATTAGAAAACCATCCAGCAGAAGCAAAAGAAATTATAAAGACGAATATAAATAAAAACAAGAATACATTTGCAAATTTTTTATTAATCATAATTTAATTAAAAAAACAATCTATATAAATATTTTTATTTTTCAATACCAAAAATTCATTCAAAATTATTTTTTATTTTACCAATAAAAGAATCTCTCCAATTATTTTTATTACAAGCTCCATTGAAGCATCCTTTTGAACAAGAAATATAATTTTCAGACCTCAACAATCCTGCAGGATCCCCTAACTCTCCGCAATACCATTCTCTTAAAGTGTTCTTATTAACACAAGAATCCTGTTCTATTCTTAAAATATTTTCAGAATAATCTCTAAAAGTTAAATTACCTTTTGTAAAATAATTCTTTCCACCATCACTATCTACACATGTTTGCATGGTTTCATAACAATTGTAATTTAAATTAGATGTATCAGAATCTGAAATATATCTTGCTAAAAGAGGGTTTGAATCATCACAATCTCTTTTTTCATTACAGAATAAAGGGCAAGTAGCAGGTTGGTTTTGAGAAATTCCCCAATTACAAAATCCATCATTATCTTTATCTACACAATTAGGTAATTTTCCTCGCTGATTTGAGATGATTATTGCATGCTTAACAGGATCAGCAGCTAAACCCGGAACAGATCTATAAGCATCATTATCTATTTCTATATAAGCATATCCTTCCCCGCCTCCGACCCAATCTTCACCATAACTATTTTTAAAAATCCACACCACACTTTCTTCTTTATCTTCCCATCCAACAAGAGCCATTGCATGAGTCCAAGGGTAGTATGCTCCCGCAACCACCCCATAATTAATAATCATTTCTTTAAAATTATATTCTCTAGCACATTTATAAAATTCATTAAAATATTCTTGCCCAATATACAAAACATATTCTGGATTGTCACATTTTTCACTACAATTTGAATTTTGACCCAAGTAAGGATAGCATTCTTCTTCACTAATTCCCTTCTGAGAAACATAATTTAAAGCATATTCTGAGATACCACCTTCACAATCTCCTCCATTAAAACAAGTAGAAACAAGTTCTTGTTCTGATAAATTTAAATTTAAATGCTCATTAAAGAAAAGATTTGTACTTGCCTCTATAGCTCCAACTGTTGCAAAAGCCCAGCAACTCCCACAAATATATCCTTGATGATTTAATCCTGTAACCCAATTTTCCCCATGCCTCTCTCTCCAATCAAAAGATTCTGGAAAAATAAAAGATTTTGAAGAAATAGATGTAGTCAAATTAAAGGTATTAGTTGACTCGTTAAAAGAGTAATTTATGTTCCCGAATTCAAAACCAATATAAATTTTCCCTTGAATTGTCTTTATAGTTATTAATTCCTCCAAACAAGAATTCAAATTACTAAATTTCATAGAAAATGTACTATTATCTCTAATAAGCGAACTTCCCGGCACATTTATTTCATTAGGAAAAGCATAATTTTCAAATATTGAAACATTATAACTTTCTCCAACAAAGCTCACATTAATTAATTCATTCACAAACTGGACATTTATATCTTGGGAATTATTTGAGTAATAAAGATAACTGTAATAGTTTATAGGATTCCCATTATAACTAACATTTAAAATGCTTGGTGCAAATTCCATCCTAAAATAGTCTTCATAAAGATAAATCCATAACCAACCAACCATATATCCTTCTTTTGAAAAATTAAGCACATACGTTTCATGATTATTTCTCAACCCTTTAGTAAAATTAAATGAATACGGAATAATTCCCACAGAAAGAGGAGGGTTTGCCATATTTCGGTGAACTGAAACACTTGCTTCTGAAGGGTCGCTTGTAAAATTAAATTGAGTTGTTGGAAGTTTGGAAAGGTTATAGTTTGGGCTCACATAATCTCTTATATTTAAATTTGTATTTTGCTCTTCTAAGAAAGGTTTTATTTTATAAACTCCTCCAGAATAAAAGAAAAAATCATAAGGAATTCTTAATATTGAATTTTCATATTGTAAATTTTTAAGTTCTCTATAAAGTTTTTTTGAGATTTCATTAGTATTAAAAGTAACAGATTTTTTATTTATCAAATTTGAGCTTTTAATTAAATTTAATTTAGTATTGTATCTTTGATTTCTTAATTGATTTTCAGTAAAATCCGTTCTTTTATTTTCAGAATTTTGAAAATAAATTTTATCTAAATTTAAATTTGCATTCAAATATTCTACTCTTAATTCTTTTATCTTTTTAGGACTATCAAATAAACAGGTTTCTTCACAAAAATTATTAAAACTAAAAGTTTCTTGTTCAATAAAAACAAAATCACTTCCAAAAACTAACCATTCTAAACCACCCTCTTCTATAGCAACAACTCTTACAAAGCCAGAAGAAGAAAAAACTTCTCCAGATCCAGAAATACTTATCGCAGAAACATCTTCTTCATGTGGATTGAAAATAATTTTTTCTATATTCTCTTTAGGAATTTGCTCATTTTCTATTTGATTAAAAATTAAATCATAGGAAAATTTTTTATTTAAATTTTCATTAGAAGCAAGAGTATTCTTTTTAATTGAATAAATATTTAAAAGGGAATTATCAAAAGTTCTTGTTTCAGAAGAAAAAGCAGAACTAGTTAAGGTAGTTTTTTCTTCCAATAAATTAATCTCAATTTCTTTAATCTCTTCTTGTTTTCCTTCTGTTTTTAAAATTTCAGAAGTAACTTCTTTTTCATCTTCTAAAAACAATGAATAACTCTTATCCCCAATAGATTTATCAGAAATTACTTTTCCTGTTTTAATAGAAAAACCTAAAATTAAAACTAAAAAAATGAGCAATAAAAGTAATATAAAAAACAAACATTGAAGTATCTTTTTGTGCATTTATCCCTCAATCAAATAAAGATTATAAATCTTTTCAATTATTACAATAAATTCTCACATTTTTCTTTTTTTGATTTCAGAATTCAACCATTTTTGCCATCTTGGAAAAACTTTATCACTTAAAGGCAAACCAATTTCGCTAATAGTTTCATTAGAAAGTTTATGAAATTCATGATTTGAAAATTTATTAAATTCTGCTTCTAATAATTCAGGCATATTATTCTTTTCAGATATTTCAACTATTTCTTTTTTTATTTTTGCCCTTAATAGGATATTGTCATAAACAGCGTCCCAATTTCCAGCCCAGCCTTTTACTTTTGAGGCAATTTCCTTAATAATTTCACTTTCACCGTTGATTAAATCATCACTAGGTTCTAAATCATCTTTTTCAACATTATAATTCATTAAATCCACAAATCCTTTTTCAAGAATTGGATCTTTTTCCCAATGTTTTCGAACTTCTGAAATTTGTAATAGTCTTCTCCAAGATTGCAAACCATCAGCAGATTTTATTGGATTAGCGACGGCAATTATATCTGTAGCTTTAAAACTTGTAACAGGAACTTCTAAATCATTTACAACTCTATCAAAAACACCATAAGGAGAAGCACCATGAATTGTTCCTGCAACAACATTCGCTAATGCACCAACTCTCATTGCTTCATAAAGAGCTTTTGCCTCGACACTTCTAACTTCACCGACGATTAAGCAACTATCCCCTAATCTCAAACTTGTCCTAATTCCGTCGTCAGCAGAAACTTCTGACGTGGTTTTTAATAAAGCAGAACGAACTTTCATTCTCAAAATATTAAAATCTAATTTTCTCATTGATTCAACAGGCAATTCCAAGGAATCCTCAACAGTAATTATTCTTGACTTTGGATTTATTTCTAACATCAAACTTCCTAACAAAGAAGTTTTACCAGAAGACCTTGTTCCTGCAACTAAAATAGTTCTTGCACCATCAATCATAAAACTTAACAAACCTGCAGCCAAAGGATTCAACATTTTATTTTGAATAAACAAAGGAAGAGTCCAAGGACTTTCTCTATGTCTTCGAATAGAATATGCTAAACCATCAGGACTTAAAGGATTCTGAACAATTGCAATTCTCGCTCGAATTTTTCCAATTTCCAATTGAGTATCTAAAATAGGGTTTGCCTCGTCTAAAGGTCTTCCTGAAATCATTCTAAATTTTGCAGCCCAAGAATTTGCATCTTCAAAACTTGGTAAAATGTTTGTAGAACATTCATCATAAAGATTATGTCTAATATAAACAGGAACTTGTGAAATAGGAGCATTCAATGAAATATCTTGCAAATTTTTATCTTGAAGCAAAACTTCAATTAATCCAAAACCAATAGTATGTCTAACCAAAATATTTGCTAATTTATTTATTTCATTATAATCCAATTTAATTTTTTTACTCTCTGCTAAATCTCGAATCAAATCTTTCGAAATATTAAAAAAAACCTGTCTTGTTCTTTCAGTGTCAGTAAATTCTTCTGCTTTAGGTTGATGCTCAATTAAAACTCTTCTTGCTAAATTTAATAAATTATTTTGTTCTTCAGATAATGAATTTTCAGGAGGATTTAGATGATAAATTAATTTTGATTCATCTTTTTTCTTAAAAATTGTTACTTCAGATACATCAAAATCTTCCATTGAAATAGTATATTGATCCATAATTTCTGCATCTAACGGAAAATCTGAAATGAGTCTCGTAAATGTGAAATTAGGAATAATATCTGCTCTGAAAATTTTAGAATAAATTTCTCTATTTCCTTTAGAATACCCTTCTAAATAAGGAACTGCTCTTTGAATTATTTTTGTTGATTTAATTAAATTAAAAATTTTATCAAGTAAAATTAAATAATTTCCTTGGTCTGACCTTTCAGTTCCAGAAATGTTTTCTAATAGAATTTTTGCTTCAATTAAAAATTTTTTCAATTCAAAATATGCCCATATCGGATCTTTTTTCAAAAGATACAAAAAAGAAAATAAATCATTATATCTTCTAGAAAAATATTTTTCAGAAGTTCTTGCAATTTTTTCATGCGACAAAATTTTTTCTTGTTTTAAAAGATAAACATAAAGACTTGCAATTTCCAAAAGGCAAGAAGTTTCATAAAAATCATAATTATAATTTTTTTCCTGAACAAAAACAATTCTAGAAACATTTGAATTCTCAATTAAAGCATCAATTGTTCTTTCCATAACTTCTGAAAATTCAGACAAGTTCGGTGAATAAGGAACATTCAAATAATTTATATACAAAACATCTTCAGCACCTTCTCTTCTAACCTCATAAAAATACGGTTTCGAATTCCTGTCAAATATCATAAATACTTTAAGTAAAATCAGTTTAAATGTTTTTACAAAATACAAAAAGATTTAAACCAATTTATCCTTTTTAAATAATGGAAGAAGCTGATAACTCAGAAAATTTTTACTATCAAAATCCAACAACAACTTTAAGAGATTTGGAAGAAAGGCAGAGAATCTTAAAAGATAGATTATTATTAATTGGACAAAATTTAATTGAATTAAAAGAAAAAAATTCAGAAGAAATAATTGAATTAAAAAAAGATATTGAAACAATTAAACAAAACCTTGAAAGATTGAAATCTTTTATTGAGACAATTTCTGGTGAATTTTCAGATTTTGCAAGAAAAGAAGATTTAGAAATTTTAAGAAAGCAAGCAAAAATTTTCCAACCATTAGAATTCGCAACAAAAAAAGATTTGGAAAATTTTAAAAATAATTAAAATGGCAATTTTAGAAAGAGTATTTCGTATGAAAAGTCAAGGAATTCCAGAAGACGAAATAATTAGAAGTCTTCAAAGTGAAGGAATTTCTCCAAAAGAAATAGTTGATGCTTTATCTCAATCTAAAATAAAACAAGCTGTTTCTTATGTTGATGAAGACAATGAAATGGAACCTTCAATGATGGGAAAAACTCTTTCAGAATATAAAGAACAACAAAATTATAAACCTCAAAATTCTTCATCTTATATGCCTCCACAAAACCCAGAAAATTCATATCAACCGCAAATGCCACCACAATATTCAAATCCATATTATGATTCTGAAGCAAACCAAACAGAAGAATATTATCCTCAAGAAAATAATAGTGCAGATTATGCTTATTCACAAAATTCAACAGATACTACAATTGAAATTGCTGAACAAGTATTTACAGAAAAAATAAAAAAAATTCAAAAACAAATGAATGAATTATCTGAATTCAAATCAATTTTTGAAGTTAAAGTAGAAAACATTGAAGAAAGATTAAAAAGAATTGAAAAAATGTTTGACCAAATGCAAATTTCAATAATTGAAAAAGTTGGGAATTATGGAAAAGGACTTGATAATTTAAAAAAAGAAATTGAAATGGTTGAAGATTCTGTTTCAAAAGTATTTGATAAAAAAATTAATTCTAAAGAAGAAACTACTAAAAGAAAAATTTCTAAAAAATAATTAATCGTGTCTAGTTAAAGAAAATCTTGGTTCTGTAGGATTTTTTCTACCTGTTCCAGCAAGTATTCCAATTATTGCACCTAAAAATAAAACTACTCCTAAAACAGTTGGCCAATTATATCTTACCCAAGACCAAGCATTATTTCCACCATACCATGAATAAGAATTTCCAAGACTACTTAAAACAACAATTACAACAGTTGCTAAAACAACAACAATCATCATTCCTCTAAACCATCTAGCCATAGCAGTTTCATTTCCTTGCTTTGTCCATGCAAATAATCCAAATAAAATTATGAATCCTAAAATAATAGCTAAACCAACTCCTAATCTAGGAAAAATTTCTGCAAAAAATGTTGGAACAAAATCAAATTGCAAAGCCATTAAACCAACAGCAACTGCAATTATTGCACTTATCCCTTTACTATTAGTACCAAAAATATTTATTGTAGACAAAATTCCGAAGACTAATGCAAAAATTAACAAAAAAGGCAAAACATAACTAAAAACTCCTGCTTGTTGCCATTGAAAAAATAAATTTCCAATTGCACCACCACCATAAGAAGAATAAAATGCTAATGTTACGAATGTTTCAAACATAAATTAATAAAAAGAATATTATTTAAATATGTTTCCATAATTTAAAATTTTATTTTTACAGAGAGCTCACAAAAACCACCCGATCATTTTTAGTATTTAAAGATTATTATACTTAACCAGCTTTTTTCTTTATTCCAACTGCAGCGAGAATTGCACCAATAACTAAAACAATAATTATAATATTTCCCCAAACAGTTCCACTCCAAGCACTGTTAAATAAAAAATTAAATGAATTCGACAACGCAGGAGTTATCCCACCTCCAAAACCAGTTGCCCAAATTACAGCTAAAACAATTGATAGGAATAAAATAATTCCTAAGAAAATTTTCATTTTACTTCCAAATTCAGCTTTGCCATTTACAAATCCCCATAATAATAAAGATACAAAAACTATTACTAAAGCAACAGCCAAAAATAAAACTAAATTACTTACAACAATTTTTGGAAATACAACACTAACAAAAATCAAACCAATAACTAATGCAATTAATGCATCTAATTGTTTTTTCTCTTTTCCTAAAATTTCTAATTTTTGAAGGAGTCCAAAAACTAAGAAAAATACTAATAGAAAAGGGTAAAGAAAATCTGTTAGTATAGGATGTTGTAATATATTGCTCATTTTTAAGTTTAGGAAATTACATCAAATCTTCTGAAACTTCTTCAAAAGCATGTTCAGGACTTGGTAAAGCAGCCTTGCTTATTACAAAGACATCGCTGATTGCTTTAACAAATTGATGAGGGATTATAACGCCTCTTGCACCACCAATTACTGAAGCAACTGAACCACTAACTTTAATTCTCCATCCGTCAATCCTATTTTCAAATAGGTTCACTTCTTCTACTTCTCCAAAAAAGTCACCGTTGTCAGTGAATACCCTTAATCCGATAACTTCTGAGATTTTTCTTATTTTCATGATAAAAATTATCATATGTTATTTAAATAGTTTTCCATACTAAAATGAAATATATCTTTGCTGCAAAATTTACAAATGTTTATAAAAAAAACAAACCTACAAAATAAATGATAAACAAAAAAGAGATTGCTGCAATTCTAATTACTGGAATTGTTTTGGCGTTTGCAGTTTCATTATTTAATTTAAAAACATTATTTCTCACTTCACTAATAAGCATTTTTATAATCTTAATTTTAAATATTTTTGCAAAAAAATTAATAGGATACTTTCTTGATACCGACGTAGAAATAGATTTTTGGACAATAAGAAGATTTGGATTTCAAAAACACATGCATGCAAAAAAACCAATTCTTATTGGATTATTTCTTCCAATTGTAATCAAAGCAATAACTGTCGGAATAATAAACTGGACTGCTTCTTTAACTTTTGAAGTAAAAGCCAGAGTTTATAGAGCTGCAAAAAGACATGGAATTTATGCATTCACTGAAATGAGCGAAGCTCAAATAGGAGTAATTGCTGCTTCAGGAATTATTATAAATCTGATTTTTGCAATAGTCGGATATTTTCTTGGTTTTGAAGAATTTGCAAAATTAAGTTTAGGTTTTGCTTTTTTTAACATGATTCCAATATCAAATTTAGATGGAAATAAAATATTCTTCGGAAGCATTGTATTATGGATATTTTTAGCAACAATAGTTTTATTAGGACTTCTTGCAGCTATCTTAATAATATAATATCTAATTAAAATGGATTTTTTAAAAAACATTCAACCTAGAGAATACCAACAAAAAATATTTGAAACTTGCTTAAATAAAAATTGTCTTGTAGTTCTTCCTACTGGACTTGGAAAAACTTTAATTGCAGTAATGCTTTCAATTGACAGATTACAAAAATTCCCAACACAAAAAATTTTAATCTTAGCTCCAACAAGACCACTAGTAGAACAGCATTTAGCATCTTTTAAAAAAAATCTTCCAGAATTATTCGCAGATATGCAATTATTCACTGGAGAAATAAATTCTGAAAAAAGAAAAAAAATCTGGCAAACATCAGACATTATTTTTTCTACACCGCAGTGCATTGCAAATGATGTGAAAAAAAAGTTGTATGATTTAAAAGAAGTTTGCTTATTAGTCGAAGATGAAGCACATAGATGTGTGAAAAATTATTCTTATAATTTTGTTGCTAAAACTTATTTAAATCAATCTCAAAATCCAAGGATTGTTGGATTAACAGCTTCGCCTGGAAGTGATCTTCAAAAAGTAAAAGAAATATGCAAAAATTTATCAATAGAAGAAGTAGAACTTAGAACACGAGAATCAGAAGATGTAAAAAAATATCTTCAAGAATTAGAATTTAATAAAATAGAAATAGATTTCCCAAAAGAATTACAAGAAATAAAATTTTTATTAAAGCAAATTTATGATTCTTATGTAAATTCATTAAAAGAAAAAAACTTTTTAAGAGGATATGATAATAAAATTGTTTTGCTAGAATTACAAAAAAAATTACAATTTCAAATTGCAAGAAATTTAAAAGACAGATATATTTATTCTGCAGTCAGCGAATGCGCACAGGCAATAAAAATTAGTCATGCTATAGAACTATTAGAAACTCAAACAATAAGTAGTTTGTTCAAATATTTAAAAGGATTATATAATCAAGCAGCAAAAAAACAAAGTAAAGGAGTAGTAGAATTAGTAAAAAAAAGAGAGTTTACTTTTGTTTTTTCTATGATTAATGAAATGGTAATTAAAAATTTTGAACATCCAAAAATAGAAAAATTAGTGAATATAATAAAAGAACAAGATAAAAATTCAAAAAGAATTATATTTTGTCAATTTAGAGATACTGCTTCAATTATAGCTAAAAAAATAAACGAAATACCAAATATAAAAGCAAAGGTTTTCATTGGACAAGCAAAAAAACAAGATACAGGATTAAGTCAAAAAGAACAAAAAAACATTATTGAAGAATTTAAAGATGGAAAAATAAATACTCTTTGCGCAACATCCATAGGTGAAGAAGGATTAGATATTCCAGAAGTAAGTTCAGTTATTTTTTATGAACCTGTTTCCTCAGCAATAAGAGCAATTCAGCGAAGAGGACGTACTGCTAGATTAAGTAAAGGCGAACTTATAATTTTAGTTACAAAAAACACAAGGGATCAAGGAAATTATTATGCGTCTCGTTCAAGAGAAAGAAAAATGCAAAAGTCAATTCAAGAAATAAAAGAAGATTTAAAAGAAAATGGAAAAATAAATCTTGAATTTCAAAAAAAATTGTTTTAAAAATTTTTGGAGGGATTTATCTTCTACCAAAAAACAAACCAGCAATTCCGCCGACAAATAATAAAACACCTAAAAAGCTAGACGATGCTTTTGTCAAACCAATTGCAGCACCAGTCATTCCAGAAATTCCAAAATAAATTCCAGCCAAAGCACAAATTCCAAAAATAGAAGAAACTACTTTATTTTCTAAATCACTTCCTTTTCTTTTTAATTTTTCAATTCTTCGCTGAATATATCTTGCTCTATCTTCTTGGCCTGAAAGTTCGTAAGCTTCTGCTAATTTTAATAACTTTTCTGGATCATTGCTTTTATTTAATCCTGCTTCTTCATAAAAACGCGCAGATTGAGGACCATATCTTCTATTTGAACTTTTATTTGAAATAATTACATCTCCAATTCTTTCAAGAGATTCTCTTTCTGTTAAACCTGCTTTTCTATAACAGAATTTAGCATTACTCTCTAACCCTTCTCCTACATAAGAATCTCCTAAAACTTCATAAAAAGCTTCTCTTGTTTCAGATGTTACAGAATTAACTCCAATTTTCGGTTCTAATCTCTTCAAATAATTTATTTTTGCATCATCCGACTTAAAAGAATTAACTTTCTTTAAAATTTCTTTCTTATCCATAATAATAATAATAATAATAATCTTTTTAAATTTAATCATTAAAATAAATAAATTCTGAATTACACAAATCTTTATAAAAGAATTACTTAATTTATAATAAAGTATGGCAAGAATAATTGGAAAGGGATATTCTTTTGATGATGTCTTAATTCTACCAAAATATAATAAAGTCCGTTCTAGAAAAGACGTTGATTTTAGAACACAAGTTACAAAAAATCATTGGATAAATATTCCTTTAATCGTCGCAAACATGGATACAACATGTGAATCAAAAATGGCTATTGCAATTGGAAAACTTGGAGGATTGGGTGTGATTCACAGATTTATGCCTATAGAAAAACAAGCAAAAGAAGTTAAAAAAGTCAAAGAACAAAATTTAATTGCTGCAGCTGCAATAGGAATTAAAGATTTTGAAGAAAGATTAAAAGAATTAAAAAAAGTAAAAGTAGATATTGTAGTTTTAGACATTGCGCATGGACACTCAAAATATGCAGGAAAAATTATTGATTACATAAAACAAAATTATTCTGACATTGATGTTATGGCTGGAAATATTGCAACAAAAGATGCAGCACAATATTTTTTATCAAAAGGTGCAGATGCTATAAAAGTTGGAGTTGGCCCAGGTTCAATGTGCACAACTAGAATTATGACCGGTGCAGGAGTTCCACAATTAACTGCAATAATGGATTGTTATGAATCAACTCAAGGAAGAATTCCAATTTGTGCCGACGGAGGAATTAGAAATCCTGGAGATTTGACAAAAGCAATAGGCGCAGGTGCGAACACAATAATGTCTGGTGCAATGTTTGCAGGAACAGACGAAACTCCTGGAACTTTAATAAAAATAAAAGGCAAAAAATACAAATTATATCGAGGAATGGCTAGTTATGATGCAACTTTAAAAAAAATAAATTTGAATAATGAAACAAAAAATGAAATAATAAGCATTGAAGGAGAGAAAAAATATATTCCTTATAAAGGTCCTGTAAAAGAGATTATAAAAAGATTCTTAGGAGGATTAGCTTCAGGCATGACTTACACAGGCGCAAAAAATATGGAAGAAATAATTGGAAAAGTAGATTTTATAGAAATATCCAATGCAGGAATAAAAGAAAGCAACGCTCATGGATTAAGAGAATAGTTAAAATGAAAATAAAACCCTTCCAAGATATATTTGATAAAAAAGAAAAAAAACCAATTAAAAGAGATTCTCAAAAAGTAATTATAGATTTTAGAGAAAAAAATTCTTTAGTTCCATCGCAACTAGTTAATCTTGGCTTAGAAATTGAATTTCGACAATTAAAAATAGGTGATTATCAAATTGGAAATACTTTAATTGAAAGAAAAACATTTTCAGATTTTATTAATTCAATGATTGACAAAAGAATTTTCAGGCAGTTAGAAGAATTAAAACAATTTCCAAATTCTTTTTTAATAATAGAAGAATTTGATTTAAATTCAGAAAAATTTTCTAATAAAAATGCCTTGAGGGGTTTAATCTTGTCTATAATTCTCAGATATAAAATCCCAATTGTTTTTGTAAAAGATTATTTTGAAACAGCTGAATATATAAAAATAATTTCAAACAAAAAAGAAAAAGAAGTTTCGTTAAATTATTCTAAAAAAAGTTTATCAAAAAAAGAGCAATTGCAATTTGTATTGGAAGCATTTCCAAATGTTGGACCAGCAAAAGCAAAAAAACTACTGGAAAAATTTCAAACAATAAAAAATATTTCAAATTCTTCAGAAAAAGATTTAGAAGAAATTCTTGGAAAACGTGCTAAAGAATTCTTGGAAATATTAGAAAGAAAATATTAAAAAAATTAATTCTCTGGTTCTAAAATAAATAAAGAATAATTTCCTTTTTTGACTTTTGATGCCATTTCTTTAACATCAGCTAACTTTACTTTATTAATTTCTTTTTCAAAGTCATAAAAATCTTCTGCTTTAGTATGAATTTCACTTGCCAAAAGATTAACCATTTGAATTTGAGAATCTTCCATTGAAATGTGATAATTTCCTACAAGCTGTTTTTTCACAGAATTCAATTCTTTTTCATCCAAACTTTCTGAAACTTTTTTAAATTCTTTTAAAATTAATTCTTCTACTTCTTTAGTATTTTCTTTATTTGTCCCAACATAAATCCAATTATATGAAAAATCTTTTGCAATTTCAGAACCAGATTTGACAGCATAAGCCAAATTTCTTTTTTCTCTTATTTCAGAAAATAATCTTGAAGACATGCCTCCTGCAAGAATCGTATTTAAAATTAAAGCAACAATACTTTTCTTATCTGAAGCCAAGGGCGCGTGATATCCAAAAACTAAATTTGCTTGATCTATTCCTTTTCTTTTTTCAACTTTAATTTCATTTTTTAAAATAATTTTCTTTAATGAATCATTGCAAGTTTTTTCTTCAAAAGAAGAATTAAATAATTTTTCAATCTTATTTATATCTGCGTCTCCAACAATGCAAACAACTAAATTTTTTGAAGTATAAGTTTCTTGAAACCTTTGTAAAATTTTCCTTCTATCAATAGAATTCATAGTTTCATTGGTTCCGATTAAACTTATTTTTAATGCACCAGAATAAAGACATTTTTGTATTTCATTAAATATATGTCTTAAAGGATTATCGTGATATAATTTAATTTCTTCAAAAATAACTTTTCTTTCTTTTTCCATTTCTTTTTCATCAAATAATGGATTTTTAACCATATCAATTAAAACATCCAATCCGATTTCATAGGATTCTTGAGGCATTTTGCACCAAAAACCAGTAATTTCTTCGCTAGTAAATCCATTTAATTCTCCACCATTTCGTTCAATATCTTCTGCAATTTTTCTTGCAGTTCGGGTTTTGGTCCCTTTGTAAAGCATATGTTCGACAAAATGGGAAATACCTTTTTGACTCAAATCTTCGCTATTTCCACCACTTTTTATTGCAACAATAATGCTCACAACAGGAACATCTCTTTTCTCAAATAAGAGCGTAATTCCGTTTTTTAAAATTTTTTTTGTAAAATTATTTTTCATTTTTAAAACAGCATGAAAGAATATATAAATATAACTATTGATTTTTACCTCAAATAAAGCATTAAAAAAATTAAAAAACCAAGAACAATTAAGAATACAATCCACATTTCCCAATCAAAATATCTCTTTTTTTTAGCAGATAATAAATTTGCTTTTTTCTGATTTAAAAATTTCTTTTCAAAATCTAAATTTTTTTCATGAAGCAAAATCTTTTTTTGCTTTTTTGCTTCTAAAGAAATATCATCTTCAAATAAAGAATCATCAAATTCTACCATAAATTAAAAAACAAACTCCAAATTATAAACTTTATTAAATCCTTATTTAGAGTTAAAGCAAATATATCTTTCATTTCCAAGTTCAAAGTCATCAATTAAATTAAAATTGTCCTTAATAAATTGTAAAATCCAATTACGATTAACTTGAAATTTCTTTTTGCTAATCAAACTTTGAGTAGCAAAACTAACAATAACTAAACTAGATGAATTAACAATTTCTTTTAGAATTTCTTTTGAATAATCTCTTTTTAACATTTCTAAAGAATCAAGAACTTTGAACAAAAAAATAATATTATTCCCTTTTTCTGAAGAAATTATTTTTTTTATTTTTTCCAAATTGAACAAACTTTCATGATAACAGATTGCATTTAATTTATTTTTTTTAAAATATTCATTTTGAAGATTCACTAATTGTCCAATTGCTTCAACCCCAACATAATTAATTCTTTTTTTAAAAAAATAATAACTAAACCCGTTAACCCCACAACCCAAATCAATAATATTTATTTTATTGTTAAAATTTTTTAATAATAAATCATAAAGTTTAGGATAAAAGTCAAACCTTTCTTTTGTAGAAATATGTTTTTTCAAAAACCATTCAGGATTTTTTTCTTTTAATATTAAAAGTTTTTGACTTGAAAAAACACTATAAACTTTTCTTAATAAATCTCGTGTTAATTTTATTTTTTCTTCAGTTAAATAAGAAGATTTATCAAATTTTGAAAAAGTCAGTTCTATATCTAAACGTGGAATTTGAGAAAATTCCTTTTTTTGAATAATCTTTTTGTAAATCTCTTCATCCATAATTTTAATAAAATACTTTAACTTAATAAATTAACTAAATACAAGGTAAATTAAAATTCCAATAAATGTAAACGATCCAGAATACGTGCAAGCTGAAAAAGAATTTCATGCAGCAAAAGATTTGGAAAGCCAATTGATTGCTTTAAATAAAATGATTTCTCATGCTCCAAGTCATAAGGGAGCAGAAAATTTAAGGCAACAGTTAACAACAAGACGAAAAAAATTAGAAACTCAAATTGAAAAAAAGAAAAAAGTAGGAAAATCAACTCAAACAGGAATAAAAAAATTAGACATGCAAGCAGTGATTGTTGGAAAAACTAATTCTGGAAAATCTTCTTTATTAAAAATTTTGACAAATGCTCAACCAAAAATTTCAGATAATAAATTTGCAACAAAACAACCATTAATTGGAATGATGCCCTATTTAGATACACAAATACAAATAATTGAAATTCCAGCAATTGAAAGTGAAGAATACGACAAAGGAGTTGTTTATACTGCAGACACTGTATTAATTTTAATAGAAAATTTTGAACAATTAAAAGAAATAGAGAATAAATTAAAAACACAAGGGAAAAAAATAATTGTTTTTAATAAAATTGATTTGCTTAGTTCACAAGAAAAAAGAAAAATCTCTGCGCAACTTCAATCAAAAAAATATAATTTTATTTTAGTTTCATGCATTCCTTATTATTCTGAAAATAATGTAGAAAATTTAAAAGATAAAATTTTCGAATCTTTTGATATATTAAGAGTTTTCACAAAAGAACCAGGAAAAGAAAAATCAAAAAAACCAATGATTATGAAACCACATTCAACAGTTTCAGATGTTGCTGAAAAAATTCTTAAAGGATTAAGTAAAAAAATCAAAGAAACAAGAATCTGGGGACCAAGTTCTAAATTTGGGGGGCAAATAGTTGGATTAAATCATAAATTAAAAGACATGGATGTTGTTGAATTTAAGACAAAATGATTATTTTTGATTTTTTCTTTTTTGAAATTCTTCATAACTAGAATCCAAAAATAAATCAACCATGCTGGAATTTGTATGCTTTCCAGATCCCGGAGAATTACCTTTTAATCTTTTAACAATTCTTTTAACAAATTTTGGTTCAAAAAAAGTTGTTCTTGATACAGCCATAAGAACCCTTTCTTCAAGATGGGGCGCTTTTGGACTTTGAAAATCTTTTTTTAATGAAATTCTAACTGGAAATTTATCTAAAATTAAGTAATTTTCCCATCCATTTTTATCTACAGGAGTGTAAATGCTATTCATTTCATTTAAGGCTATTTTAAGAGCATCGTATTCTCTCATATCGCATTTTAAGTCATACTGTCTAAATCGAATTGTTTTTTCCATGTTTTTTCAAACATTTTACTATTTAAAAATCTTTCTATTGTTGTAATTATAAAAAGATAACAAAATTATTCATAATTCCAATTTTCTAAATTAATATTCTTAAAATCATAAAATTTTTTATTTAAAAGATTATATTGTCCTAAAAAAGGATTTTCAGTTTTTAAATTAAAAGGGTTTTTTTGAAATAAATAAACTTGTGCTTTAGGAGGAATTCCTGGATAACAAAGTAAAATCCATTTTTCTCTTCCCTGAATATATTCATTTCTAAAATTAACTAGATTATTCAAAACAAGATAAATCATCAAATGCTCTTCTAAAAAGAAATTCAATTGATTTTTATCTAACTTTCTATTATAAAATTTAATATCTTCTTGAATATATTTTTGAAAAGTTTTATCTTTTTTATAGAAATCTTTAATTTTTTCAAAATAAACATTAAAATCTCCTTTAATTTCTAGATATAGATTACCCCAAGTTTCAAAATGAAATGCGTGCTGTATTTGAAGAGATTTTCTATTTTTATGAATTGCGTTTTTTAATCCATTTTTATGATTAACCATTGCATTCATAAATTTCTCTTTTAAAAAAGTTGCTTTATCTTCAGAATTTAAATATAAAAAATCACAATAAACCAAGTTTAATCCTATTTTAGGTTCTCCTGCTTTTTTATCTCCAAAAAAACTAATCCATTCTAAACAATTTTTAACAGATTGCTTAGTAGTAATATTAGACATTGAAATAGGAAAGAATAAAATCCCCCAATCTTTCAAAGGTTTTATATCAAAAAATTCATTTTGTTTCATTTCATCTAGTAATGCTATATTTTTTAACTTCTTCATACAATTGTTTTGCTTTTTTATTTTTTTCAAAATATTCTCTTATTGGCTGAATCATTTCGTTTAAATAAAAAGAAACTGTTTTTTTCAAGTCCAAGGGATGTAATTTCCCTTCAATATAAACTTTTTCAATTTCAGAATAATTCAATTTTAAATTTCCTCCAAACTTTTCAGGTCTTGAAATATCTATTTTTTCATATCTTTTAAAAATCAAATATTTTAAATAATCAAATAAAGGATTTCCTTCAATTATCTTTTCTGGACAATAGGCTTTGTTAATCTTTCTTTCAATATCTTCCTTGGTATCATGCATATATATGCAAGTTTCAGGCTTACTTTTACTCATTTTACTTGCTAAAAGTATTTCATCTTTATCTTTTCCAGGCTGAATTCCTTGAAGACCTAAAATCATATGATGAGAAACAACAATAGGCTTTTTCCAATTTAATTTATCTGCAATTTCTCTTGCAAGTACATTTGCTCTTCTTTGATCCAAACCTAATTGACAAATATCCACATTCAATTCAAAAATATCTGAAACCTGCATGCTAGGATAAAATAATTGTGCTGTAGATTGTAATTCCCCTTCTTTTCTTCCCATTATAGTTGTTGCCCTAATACTCCTATTCAAGGTTGTTTCTTTTGCAACTCTTAACACCCTGTCCCAATATTTTAAATTATTCATTTTATCAGATGCCCAGATAATTTCAACCTTAGACGTATCAACCCCACAGGCTTTCCACATTTCAATGAAGTATTCTCCTGCTCTTTGAATTCTTTTTAAATCTCCCCCAAGTTTGTTATTGATAAAAGCAAAATAATCTGCAAGATATAATTTAAATTTAACACCTGCTTTTAACATAAATTTAATGTTTTCTGCTCTAAGTAATCCAAAAGGGATATGTGCTAATCCAGAAGGTTCAAAACCATCATAAGCAATAATATCTTTTCCTGATTTAAGCATTTCTTTTAATTCTTCTTCACCAATTAATTCCCCACCATCTGCAACACTTCTGATTAATTCAAATCTTTCTTCTACATTTAAATTTTCTTTCTTGTTTTCTTTTTTAGCAACCATGAAAATATAAATTTTTATTAATTATTAAATCTTTCTTAAAAACACTAAATTTATTTAACAAAAGAGTCAATTGTTCTCTCCAAAATATAATTCTTATATGTTATAAAATCCTTAAAATTAACCCAGTCTCTTTCTAGAATTAAACCTTTCACTTTTGAATGTAATGAACTAGGAAGTAATTCTTTTAACCTTTTTTCACCATTAGATATCTCTAAGTTCAAAGACTCATTAAATTTATCCTTAATATTTGAATAAAAATTTGAATCTCCTGCTTCTTTATTTATTCCTTCAATTTCTTCTTCACTTAAATTCTTTAAACTAAAAAAATGCGAAAATCTCATACTCACAATTCCTTTCAGGACTCTATTTAAAAAATTTTGATTCACAATATTAACATAATCTTCTCCCCAATTACAAAAATCGCTTCTCAATAAAGAATAACCAACTAAAAAATCACTATTTACTTTATCTTTTTTAAAAAAACCATTTTCATCTATAAATTCTACTTTGAAATCAGGAAATATCTTGCTTTTATTAATTAAAAATTTTCCTTCATCTAATCCAGGCCAATAAATAGGCCTTGCTATAGTAATATCTGATAACAAAAGCGGTTCATGAATATAAGAAGTATGTGAAATTTGAACGTAATCTGATTTAATACCATCTAAAATTCCTAAAATTTTTTTTAAGGCATAATTTTTTGTTTCTCTATCTAAAATTGGATAAATTAAACCAATAGAATTGTATAATGCAGAAGGAATTGCTTCATGAGGACCTCCACAAGTTGCTTCTACAAAAAACCTATGATTTTCTCCTGTTTTTGAGTCAGTATAAGATTTATTCAGAGCTTCATCATAAATATTAAAAAGTTCATCTAAAGCTTTTTCTGGATTTTCCCAGAGAAGTTGAGAAAATTTTTCAGAATAATCATCTGCAATAAAATAATAATTACTAAAAGTATTTTTTATATTTTCAAATAAATTTTCCTGATTGTTTTTATTCATTTTTATTATTAGAAATCTTAGGCGATTTCAAACCATCACCTCTTAAAAGCAAATAATAGCATGGTTTAAAAAATTAATTGTTTTTAAAGAGTATATGTTATTAGAAATTCTTTTAGCATTATTTTTAGGAATACTTGCAGGAATTTTAACAGGTTTAATTCCAGGAATACACAATAATCTTATTGGAGCATTTTTAGTATCTTTATATGCAACAATTTTAGGACACATTCCCCCAATTTATTTAATAATTTTTATAACTGCTATGGCAATTTCAAATACTTTTTTAGAGTTTATTCCGTCAATATTTTTAGGATGTCCAGATACAGATACTGAATTAAGTATTTTGCCTGGGCATAGGTTATTAAAAAAGGGTTTGGGATATCAAGCAATAACTTTTACTGCATATGGTGGAATTATTGCAATATTCCTAACTTTAATTTTAGCATGGCCTTCAATTTTTATTATGAAAAATATATTTGATGAATTAAAATTAGTAACGCCTTATCTTTTAATTGCAGTTTTAATTTTTTTAATTTATCTTGAAGATAAAAAAATAAAAGCAATATTTGTAATTTTAATTACAGGTTTCTTAGGAATTATTATTTTAAATTTTGAAATGAAAGAACCACTTTTACCCTTGTTAACAGGCTTATTTGGTAGTTCAATGTTAATTGCAAGTATAAAAGATAAATTTCAAATTCCCAAACAAACTTTAGAGTGTGAAAAAATAAAATTCAAAGACATAAAAAGACCTTTGCTAGGTTCTTTGGTTTCTTCTCCGATGTGTGGTTTTTTGCCAGGATTAGGAAACGGACAAGCAGCAATAATCGGAAGCACTATTTCAAAAGACGATGAAAAAAGTTTTTTGATTTTACTTGGAGCAACAAATGTTTTTGTTATGGCTTTTTCTTTTCTTGCACTTTATGCAATTTCAAAATCTAGAACAGGTGCAGCAGTAGCTATAAATGAAATAATTGGAGCACTTTCATCAAAAATGATTTTCTTAATTTTAATAGTGATTTTAATTTCAGGAATTATTTCTTTCATTTTAACAAAAAAAATTGGAAAATTCTTTTCAAAAAATATTTCAAAAATAAATTACTCAAAATTATCAATAATAATTTTATGCTTGCTTGTAGTTATTATCACTGCAATTTCAGGATGGAAAGGTTTGATTGTTTTAATTATTTCAACAATAACAGGAATTTATTGTATATCTCTAGGAGTTAAAAGAACAAATATGATGGGTTGCTTATTAATTCCTACAATTTTATTTTATTTCGGGTTATGAAAAATCAAAACCATCTTTCAATATTTTCTTGCTTTTCGTTTTCTTTTCCAAAAATACTGTCAATATATCTTTTTATCAAATCTAAATTTTGTTGTAAATAAACAGAAAGATGATATTTATTTGCTAAATCTAAAGCAGTATCTAAATATTTTTTAATTCCACCTTTATTAATTGTAAAAATTAATTTTCCACCACAGATTGGACAAACTCCAGATAAAGGAGGCCTTCTTACAATTTCATTACACTTAACACATCTAAAATTTTGAGTAGAAAAACTCCTCAAATTACCCCTCATATCCCTTATAAAATGCCTTTCAATAATTAATCTTGCAGTATCACTAGTATCAACAGCTCTTATTTTTTCAACTAAAGCCATTTGATGATTAACTTTTTCTTGCATCAAACCAAGCAATTTATAATTTGAACATAAAACTCCGAGATTAAAATTTTCAGTATTATGGGTAAATCCTAATTTCAAAAACGGATCTTTACCATCTTTTAATGCATTTTTAACACAATAAACATCTACTTCAGATGAATGTTTTTTCTTCTCAGCAAGATGATACAATGAAAGAGGATATTCATCGACCATCTCTAAATCTAGAATTTGATCATCAACTTCCCCTGCATCTATTTTAGCATTTAACACAAGAGGCGCATCTTGAGTTCCTCCTCTATGACTAGGTAAAAATTTTCTTGAAAAGTTAATTAAAACATCTCCCAATAACATCAATGATGCTTCATCACCATCGCAATCTCTTCTAATTGCAGCATGCATATATGGACTTGCCATCAAACCCAAAGTATCTGAAAAACCAATAAATCTGCAAATAACTCCAGCACAATTATGTGGAGCCATACAAACACCAAGTTGTCCAATTAAATCTTCTTTTGTTTTCACATTATAATAAGATTTCAACCCATAAACATTCACTAAAAGATCGTCCATAAAATTACAAATATTTTTAAAAACTTCTTCTCCTCTTTCATCTGGATTTTCAGGAGAACTTGGAATCAACACATCATGGGGCATTAATTCTAAAATTTGATTTTCATTAACAAGAGGATTTCCATAAACATCTTCGTCATAACCAAGTTCTTTTAATTTTTCAACAGAAACTTTAATTTCCTTTGGCTTAAAGGCTATTAAAGGAAGTTCTGTTGCATCAAGACGAATTGTTCCATCTTTATTAACTTGAAGATTATATTTTGCTCTTAAAATTCCTTTAACTAAATTTTCTGGAATTTTTGAGTCAGAACTTAATCCTCTAACGCCTTTTATTAAAACAGGCATTTCTTCTTTGTTTAGTTTCAAAATCTCTTTAGCAGAATTTAAATAAGAACAAATATCTAATTCTTTGAAAATAGTCGGCTTCCCTTCTTTAACAGAATTCTTAATATTTTTTTCAAAAGAAGATTCTTTAATCTCATAAAAATAATATTTTTGTTTAGTCATTTTTTTACAATTTTCACAATGAGGATAAATTGATTCTTTTCCACAATCTTCACAATAAAAATAAGGAAAAATTCCTTTGACTTTCCCAACTTTACAAGCTTCATTAACACTTCGTAATCTTCCGCCTTCACTTCCAACAGGAAATAAAACATTCGGGCTACCTGTTAATTTTCTCACTTTTGCTTTTTCTGGACGACCCATTCTTGCTCCAATAAATTCACCTGATTTATCTTTAATTTCAAATTTTGAAAAAGAATTAATAATTTCTAAAACAGGTTTTTCTAAATCAAATTTTTCTAAATCAAAATATTCTTTAAAATAATTTTTATTTAAAACTTCATTTAAATCAAAACCTAAATTCAAAAAAAGAGATTTTGCATTTACAACATCAATAATAACATTTTCTATAAAAACATCGTGAGAAATTCCCAAAAGTTCCAAAGCCCTTTTTCCCAATGAAAATTTTTCTCTGTCTAATTTAGTATAAGGTAAAATTAATTTATCTAAAAAAACAGAATTTCTTAACCAATCTATTAAATTTAAAAATTCTTCTTTGCTTATTTCGTTCCAATAAAAAATAAATTTTGGATACAAAGGAATTTTTTCTTTTTCACTTATTTCTATTGCTTTTTCAAAAGAAACATTAAAATAATCTAAATTAACATAATCTTTTTTATTTTTTTCTTTTAATTCTAAAAACCACCACTCCTCTACAAAACCAGGTTTGATTAATTGCGCGTTTCTATTAATAACATCACTAAAAGGAAAAAGTATATCCCCTAAATAAATTATTTCTTCTATTTCTGAATAAAGTTTTTTTGCTTCATCTTTGCTATTTAATTTTTTAACACTACCATTACGAAGTTTTACAATTGGCCCATCAATAGAATCGTTCACAGTAATTGCACAACCTTTTGTTGGTTTTTCAACTTTTAATTGAGTTCCAATTGCAATAAAGCCGTCGGTAACAGCCATTGTAGCCGGAGAAATAGATGAAGCACTAAACCCAGAGTTTCGTCCCCGGCCATATCTAAATCTAAATCCTCCTGATCTTGAAGGATGGCTAAATACAGGTCTTCCTGCAACTAAATCTTTTATATACGTCGGAGAAGCATCAATTTTCCCTTTATCTCTTTTTTCATGAATTTTAATATATTCTTCTAAAAAATCAAATCCAGTAGACTTTACACCGTTTTTTTTTGCTTTATTTAAAAGTCTAAACCCCTTTGTAGCTTTTTGAGCCAAACCTTCTCCCAAAATTAAACAAAAACCACTCCTTAAAAAATTAGTACTAACTCTTTCTAAATTTTTATAATTTGGAACTTCAATTTTTTCTGAGGGTTCACCGTCGACTTGAAAAGGAAGATGTCTTGCTAAAAATAATGTTTCTTCTTCAGTAGGCATATATTGTAAATTTGCAACTCTATCATGAAAATGTTCTAATTCTGTATAAACTCTTTTTATTTCTTCTTCAGTTGGATCATATTTTGCAAAACCATATTTTTCTCTTAAAAAATCAATTAATATTAAAACCATACAAGAAGAAGTTGTCCCAGCACTTCTTATTGGACCTGAAAAAAAAGCCTTGAGATATTCTTTATTATCTTTTGTTTTTCCAATTTTAATTCCAGTATAACCCTCGATTGGACTTGAAACAACACCTAAAGTGATGTATGCAAATCCTATTCTAATTCCTGCATCAATGGATTCAATTAAATTTTCAAATTTACAAAATTTTTGTTCTGAAACTTCTTCAGCAATTTTAAAAATAATTGTCGGGTCTAGTTTACCATATTGCTCTTCTAATTCCAAAATCCTTTTAGAGATTTCTGAATCTTTCATTTGAGGATAAATTGTTGAAATTAAACCTACAACTTTTTCAGCCATGCTCATTGCCAAAGGTATTTCTACTTCATTTACAGGATCTATTCCTTTACTTCTAGCAATACTTGAAATCCCATAAATTTCATCAATTTTATCTTTAAAATTTTTAAAATATTTTTCAGTTTGCATTTTTATAAATTGCCTCCTGTTTTTCAAATTCATTAATTTTTTCTAAAATTTCATTCCAATCATTTACTTTAACAATATTTTTATAATTTTCAAAATTTTGATTCCAGGGTTTATTTAATAATAAAACTTTAACCCCTTTTCTTGCACAATCTTTAGCATAACTTAAATTATCTTCAATAAGAATGGAACAATTTTCTTCAAAACAAATTTCAGATTTACTTTTATTTCCTCCCCAAGCATCTCCTGAAAAAATTATCTTAAATTCCTTATGCGGAAAATGTTTCTTAAAAAAAGTCCTTGTTTTTTCTTCATTTGAAACATGCCGAGAGGTGACAAAAAAAATTTCATGATTGTTCTCTAAAAAATTAATAGAATCTAAACTGCCTTTTATTAATTCTAAATTTAATAAAGTCGAATCTCCTGAAGTATGTTCTTGGATATACTCTTGAACTTGCTCTAAATTTAACCCTTTGCCCGAACACAAGTTATTATAATCTAAAACTTCATAATAATTTATATTTATTTTTTTTTCTGCATTAAGAAATTTTAAAAAACTTTTTAAATATTCTACAACAATTTCATCTATATCAATTGCTATTTTCATTTTTTTTCTTCCTCCTTATTTTCATAATTTTCAAAGTCCAAAATTTTTACTGCTCTTGTTTTTAAATTAACCATTGGAACTTTGCAATGATCAGGAATATTTCCAAATTTTTCTTGATACGTAGTCATAGCTTCCCAAGTAGAACCTGAAATAACTAAAATATTATTATAATAAAATACATCACTTTTATGTGTGTGCCCTGAAACAAAGATATCTGGAATTTTTTTAATAATATGAAAATCTTTTTCAGAAGGAACATACTGAACAGAACCATGTGTTGGGGCTAAATGCCTATTCATTAAAAGATATTCCATTATTTTTTCTGGATGATTCATTGCATCTGCTGAAATTAATTTTGGAATAGCTCTTGCAAAATAATTAAAAGAAAAACCATGATAAACTAAAATGTTAAACCCTTCAAATCCTTTTCTCTCAGAAATATTAATTAAACTAGGATTACTTACTAAAAAAATGTTATTAATATTATATAAAGGCCAAGCATATTTTTCATCAAATATTGGTTGAGGCTCCATTAATCTAACACCGTCGTGATTTCCAGGCGAAATTATAATTTGAATATCTTTCCTTATTAACTTTAATGCGTCTGCAAGACCTTGAAATTGCTTTTCTAAATCTGTAAATTCTAAATCCTTTTCTTGGTCAGGATAATTTCCAACACCTGTGACCACATCTCCTACAATAAAAAGATATTTTATTTTATTTACTTCTTCCAAATTTCCATCTTTTCCATTCAAATAATCAATAAATTTGAAAAATTCTTCTTTAAAAAATTTTTTACTTCCAAAATGTAAATCACTAATAAATAAAGCATACTCTTCTACAGGAGATTTCTTACGAATAGGTAAGTCTGAATCAGGATAAATTATTTCATTAACAAATAATACTTCTTTATTTCCTGAGCATTTAAAACACAAAACACTATCTAAAGATATATTTTCTACCAATTCTATTAAATTAGATTTTTCTTTACTAATTAATAATTTAATCCTTCCTGTTAAATCTTCTATTTCCAAAATAAAATTTTTATTTTTTGTCAAAGACTTATCCAAAACCATACCAATTAGAGAAACATTTTGCTTTTCTTTACTTAGCCTATTGATAGAAATTAAATTTTCAAATTTAACATTGTTTGAGAAATAATTTTTCATTTCATTAAACCTATTTCTAAAATAATTTATAAAATCTTTAACTCCAAAATCTTTACTAATAGAACTATATGAATTTAAAATTTTTACTTTGGATTGTTCTTTTTCTAAATTATTAATTAATTCCTTTTGCGAATGAATTTTAGCAGAAATTTCTAAATTTAACCCGAATTTTATTGTTAATTCTTTCAAAATTTCTTTATTTCGAGGGTCACTTAAAAAAAACTCTCTAAGGTTGTCTTTATTTGAATTTAAAACTTCTTTAGTAATAATATTTTTATTAGTTAAACTTTGAATTTGCTCAATAAACATTTTTACAGAAGAGAAATCTTCAGAATTGCTAAAAATTTCCAATAAATCTTTATCTAATAAAACTTTTTTTTCAATACAAAAATTTAATAATTCTTTTTTATCCATTTCATTTTAAATTCAAAAATCTAAGGAATTTTCTAAAATTTCTTTAACTTTTCCCAAAATATCCTTAGAAATTGCTAATTTTATTTCCCTCATTCTACCACCTCTTCCCTTCGAAATTACTCTTACATTAATAATCCCCAACATATCAAATTCCTGAATAATATCTGAAACTCTTCTTTGAGTCAAAATTTCAGACTTGTCTCTAATACATAAATCACGATAAAAATTATAAACATCTCCTGTAAAAAATGGTTCTTCTTTATTTTTTTCTGAAAGTTTAAATATAGAATACAAAACCAATTGAAATTGCTTAGGCTCTGATGCAACTATATCTAAAATTTTATCTTTTTCTATTTTGTTGTTTGCTTCATCGATATGTTTAAAAGAAATTTTTTTATCTCCAATTCTTTCAGCCAATTCTCCTGCAACCCTTAACAAATCCAGTGCTCTTCTTGCATCACCGTGTTCTCTAGCAGCATAAGCAGCACATTTTGCAATAACCCCCTCACTTAGAATATTTTCTCTAAATGCTTTTTCAGCTCGCTTATTTAAAATATCTTGAATTTGCAAGGCATTATAAGGCGGAAAAACAATTTCTTCTTCTGATAATGAACTTCTAACTCGGGGATCTAATTCATCTAAAAAAGTTAAATTATTACTTATCCCAACAATAGAAATTTGAGATTTAGATAATTCAGTATTTAATCTTGTTAAATTGTATAAAAAATTATTTGAAATTTTTTTAACAGTTTGATCAATTTCATCTAAAACTAAAATAACTGATTGCTTTTTTGAATCAATTAATTCTATAAAAGAGTTATAAACTGCTTGAGTTGGAAGCCCTGTTGATGGAACTTCTCCCCCTAATTTTTTAATAAGTTCTGCTAAAATTCTATATTCTGTATCAGATACTTTTTTTAATTTACAATTTAAATATTCTATCCTTAATTCAAAATTGGAATTCTTATTAAAACGCTTTAAAAGTTCGTCTTTTACAAATTGAATTGAAAGAGTTTTTCCAGTTCCAGTCTTTCCATATAAAAAAAGATTACTTGTTTTTTCTCCTCTTAAAATTGGAGCTAAAATAGATGCAATTTGCTTTATTTGTTCATCCCTGTGAATTATTGCTTCAGGTTTATAATTTGTTTGTAATAAAGATTTATCTTTAAAAATTAAATTTTTATCAAAAGATTCAAAAATTTTATCTAATTCATTTTTCATTTTATTTTTTTAATTAATATCTCTTTGCTTATTTCTTATTTTATACCCTACACGTATATTTCTTATGGAAAAACAAACTAATAAGAAAATACCAACGAAAAAAAGGAATGAATTATATAAAGGGTTATAACTACTTCTAAAGAAAGACGCCTAGATTTCTAGTGGAAAAGGCAAAAATAAAAAGCAATTAGATATCCTTTAATTTAAAAGAATAAAAATATATTCTAATTTAAAATAATTTATTATATTTCGAACTAAGATATAATTTATTATTAAAATTAAGAGGTATCTTATTCTCTTAATTTTAAATTAAAAGAAAGAATATATATACTACAAAATATATATTATAATATATATAATATAATATATAAATATTTATAAATGAAATATTTAAAAAAATAAATTTAAATTATTAAAAAAATAAATTCCAATAGAAATCAAAGGGTGAGGGACTACCCTCTTTTTAAAGTTAAAAGTATTAAATAATGTCTTCTTCAGAAACTATAATAAAATCTCCAATAGCAATAATTGCACTATATGGAATTAAATATTCATTTGAAGGAGTCTTTTCTAAATTAAGGTTTCTAGTGTAAATAGTAGCATCTTTTATAACTAAATTTATCAATTCTCCAGATTTTGTTTCAAAAGTAACATCTCGTACAAAACCTAATCTTTTACCTTCTTTTGTTACAACCATCTTACCAATGATTATTTTATAGGGTATTTTTTCTGTTTGCATAGTAAATATAAAATTAATTTGTTTATAAATTTATCTACACACAACAATATATTTAATATAATAAATTTTTATCTCTTTTTATTTGATTATTTTATCTTTTTAAAACACAAATATTTAAAAATCAAAATGGTTTGAAAGATTTATGAAATTAGCAGGTTTTAACTTCACAAAAATTGTGGGAGAACGATCTAATATAAAATTTGAAGAATTAAAAATAAATTCAACATTAGATTTAAAAGAAATAAAAGAAATTTCTTCTGATCTTATTAAAACAAAAGAAGATTTACTTGGAGTTCGTTTCTTCTATAGTATTGAATATTCTCAAAAGGTTGCAAAAATAGAATTTGAAGGAAATATTATAATTTCTTTAGACTCAAAGCAAGCTAAAGAGATTCTTAAAGAATGGGATGATAAAAAAGTAAAAAGTTCTTTTAAAGAAGCAATTTTTAATTTGATTTTAAATAAATGTAATATTAAAGCCTTACAATTAGAAGAAGAATTGGGTCTTCCTATACACTTTAAGTTGCCTTCTATAAAAATTGAAGAACCTAAAAAAGATTAATTTAATTTTTTAAAAAATTATATAAAGGATTATTTATTTCATCTTTTATGAAAATATCTTCTAAGAAAAAAGATAAAATTTTAGAACAAATTCTAGCTTACTTATTCTCTCAAAATCCAAAACCTATCTTTACAGCATATATTGCATTAGAAATAGCAAGAGATGAAGAATTCACAAAAAAACTTTTGTTAGAATTAAAACAAAAAAACTTAATTTCAGAAATAAAGAAAAATCCTTCTGGGCGAGATTATCTTAAAAGAGCCCGTTGGAAGTTAACAGAAGAAGCATATGTTCTTTATAAAAATATTCAAGAAGTTAAAAAGTAAAAGATATATTCCACTACATTAAATCTTTTAAACAGACAATCATTCTTTTTATGATGGATAATTTAAAAGAGGCGTTTAATAAAATTAAAGAAGATATTCTTTTTTTAAATAAAGAAATAATCATCTTAAAGAAATCCTTACAAGAAATATCTTTAGAGCTTAAGGAAATACCTTTAATATCTAGAAAAATATCTGATTTGGGATTACAAACACATATGCTTGAAAATAAGACAAATTCTATTTTAAAAAAGACAGATATTTTACCTTTTAAGCCTTTAGAAGGTAAATATTTGGGTATTTCCACAGGAAACAAGGGGGTTCCAACAGACAAACAGACAAACAGACAAACAGACAAACAAAGGGAATTAATGGGTATTTCAAGGGGTTTTTTACAAAAAGAGCCTCTTTTATTAAAGCAAGAGAAGATGTCTATTGATTCTGCAGCATATGTATTAGATTCACTAGAAGAACTTAAAAAAGAACTTAAAATCAAGTTTAAAAAATTAACAGATCAAGAAATGCTTGTTTTCTCGACAATTTATCAAATTGACGAAGAAAAAGGTTTTTGTGATTACAAAACACTTTCTTTAAAGATGAATCTAACTGAAAGTTCAATACGAGACTATGTGAGAAGATTAATATTAAAAGAAATGCCTATAAATAAGATTAAAGTTAATAATAAGGAAATTCACCTTCAAATATCTGAAAATCTTAAAAAAATTACCACCTTATCAACTATTTTGAAACTTAGAGAAGTATAAAATTTTGGCTTTTATCGTCGTGGATTTGTCTTTTTTTACTTTTTATTCTTTGAAAATTAATTTATTCGTTTAAACGAATAACTATAAAACTATTTTAAACGTTTATTTAACTCTCATTTTGTGATTCCGAAGTTCTTTTTTTTGAAAGTTAAAAATCTTTTTATCTCATTTTTTTGTTTTATGCTACATTTTATTGCTTTTCTTTAGGTTTTTTATTTAAATTAACTCTCACTTTTGATTTTTTTAAGAGTATTTCTTTCATATTTTCAGGTATAAACACTCTCTTTTTGCCATTTTGTTCTATTATTTCATCAATTAACCCCTCACTTTTTTGTTTTATTGAGTTTAATTGACCTCTAATTGTTGTTTTTTCTTTACTAAGCATTGAAGCAAGATCTTCATAACTGAGTTTTAATTCACTATTTAAAAGAATCCAAATTATTGCTTTTTCAGTTATTGAAAATTGTTTTAAATTTGGTGTTTGAACACCTGTTTGAACACCTGTTTGAACAGCATAAACACCTGTTTGTTTTTTTGACAAGCCTGAGGGTGTTTTAAACAGCCTGTTTGTTTTTAATTCATTCATTATTGAAATAACATTTTTTAAACTTTCTAATTCATTTTTTATATTCGATAAATTCTCTTTAATCTCGTTTATATCTCTTTTTTGCAAATCTTTTTCAGAATCAAGATGTTTAATCCAACCACTAACAGCAGAAATATCTTTTTTTACAGATTCAAAACTCTTTTTTGTATCTTCTTTAATCTGATTTATCTCTTTTTTTTGTTTAAATAATCCAAACATATATTTATTTGTAAGAAATACTTTAAAAATGTTTTCTTTTTAGACGGAAAATTTCATTGTTTTAATTCTAAAAGATATAATAAATGTTGATAAATTTTCCTTTTTTAAGAGCTTTTAAACACCTATAAACAGCCAAAAAACACCAAAAACAGCCTGTTTAAACAGCATTAAACATTTAAAAAATATTTTAAACACCTAAAAAAGTTTTTTTCTTTGCTTTAAACAGCTGTTTAAATTAAAGTTTTTTAAATATTTAATCGACGATAAACACCAAAAACAGCCTGTTTAAAAAATAAAAATCAAATGAATTTAGTGTGAATAAAGTTTACCTAAGTATAAACAATCTTTTTTTTATTATAACAATCTTTAAAAATAAACAATAATTCTTTGCAATATGAAGGTAGTTTATAATAAAATTCAAGAGCAATTAATCGAGGAATCTTTTTATTCTCGTTCAAGTCACCTTGATGAAAATTCAAAACTACCAACAGATAAGGTTTTTATTCTTAAAGAAAAGGAAATAGATAAAGGGAATTTATCTAAAAGTAGCCTTCAAGTAGTTTGGAATAAAAGAGATTTAATTGAAAAAATCTTAGATAGAAAAATGGAATGAGAAAATTTCAATTATTAATTCCCAAAAAATATTATGTAATAACGAACTTAACCTAAGTGCACAAAATAATGGCCTTATAATTGTTGAATTTTTAAATATAAATACTTAAATAATCTTAAAAAATTAAAATAGAATGGTTAAACCAGGAGAATATAAAGTAGAAACAAAATTTCATCCTATGGGAAGATTGGTATATGATTTAATTCTGAAATGCCCTTTTGATAAATTTCCATTAAATTATGCTTCAGAATTTCCAGATCTGTCTGGTTGGATTTGTTCTAGCCCTAATTGCAGATTATCTTATGGATTGACCTTTGATCAAAATCAAATAAACTTTGAAGCTAAAAAATATGTTGAAAAATGGAAACAAGAATTGTTAAAGAATAAACAAGAAAAAGAGAAGTTATTAAGAAACCTAGAAAAAGCAGAGCAAGTAGGCTTAATAGAGAGAAATTTCTGCTTAAAAATTCGTTATTCTGAGTAAAACTTAATTTATACACAAAAACTTCGTACAATATACCTTATGCGAACTCAATAAAAATAAGCAATTCGTGCACAAAGCTAACCTAAATTAAAAGGAATCTAATAGGGCTCTAGATTGGTCTTTTAAAATATTCACAGTAGCTGGAAGAGCAACCAAGATACCTAAAATTAAGTAAATCCAATTCTTGGATAGTGCATTATTTTTAAATTTTTTAGAAAAATGTTTAGTCATCTTTATCTAAAAACTAGGAAAAAAGGGTATAAAAACCTATCTTTTTTAATCAAAAACCTTGTAAGCCCATTTATAATACTCATACTTGTCATGGCTTAAATCTCTAAAATAAAATAATTCTTCATCATTATGATAAAGATACTTTCTTAAGTCATAAGTTCTCAAGTTTCCTTCATAGTCTTCAAAATAAAATCTCACTGTAAAATAACCTTCTGAGCCATAATTATAAACATAAACCTTATAAGTGTCTGTATAAATTCCTAAAGAATATTCTTTTGTGTGTTTTCCTGTAGAATCATAATTTTGTTCATGATTTTGGGTATTAAAAGGATCCCACTTACTCCAGTCATTTACAAAGTAAAATTCTTTAGGTTCATAGTTTGAAGCTTGAAAATTTCTTGATTTTTCAGAAACATAATAAGTTTTAGAATTATCTATTGAATTATAAGAATCTGAAATTGTATTAATTGTTGTTGGGTTTTTAGAATGCCCAATATTAAAGCCTATAAGAATTGCAATTAAAATTAAAACAAAAACCATCATGCCAAGAATAATTTTAATTAAATTCTCTTTTTCCATAAATTAATAAATTATTTTTAGTTTTTAAGAATTATTGTGATAAAAAAATACAAAAAAGAAAAAAATTATTTAGCTTAATCTCTTTTTTTAAAAGATTTCTTAGGTTGTTCAGGTTCTTCACTTTTAGGAGTAGCTTCTCTTACTTGCAATGGTCTTCCTTCTGCATCTTTTCCATTCATTTCTTTAATGGCTTTTTGAGCAGATTCGTCTTTTGCAAAGGTAATAAAACCAAAACCTTTTGATCTACCATTAAATCGGTCTGCAACAACTAGTGCTTCTTGAATTTCACCAAATTTTTCAAATAAGCTAGTCAAGTCTTTAAATCCGTATCTAAAAGGTAGATTTCCCACATATATTTTTTTAGCCATAATTCCTCCGTTCTTCTATCTACCAAAAGAATTTATCTTTTGTATTTTTAATATGTAAATATATTTTATAAAATTAACCTTTTCAGTAGAAGTATAAGAAAATATTTAAGCAAGTTCGCACAATTTATTGAATGAACAATGAAGAATTTCTTAAAAAATTAGAAGTTGAATTAAAAATTTCAAAAAATTCAGAATATACCTTGAGAAATTATATTTTTTCAAACGAAAAGTTTTTAGATTCTGTAAAAAAACCATTGGAATCTATTAATGAAGACGATGTAAAAATATATCTTTCAGAAAAATTAAGTTCAAAATCTTCGACATCTATAATTCTTTTTCTTTCAGCAATAAAATATTCTTTTTCAAATATTTTAAAAAAAGATATCACATTAGGAATTAAAAGACCAAAAAAAGAAAAAATTCTTCCCGAAGTTTTGACAAAAGAAGAAGTAAAAACCTTAATTAATTCTATTGAAAATAAAAAATCTAAATTAATGATATCTTTAATGTATGCTACTGGAATGAGGGTTTCAGAATTAATTAATTTAAAAATTAATGATTTGGAATTTGAAGAAAAAATTTGTCATATACGGCAGGCAAAAGGAAAAAAAGATAGAATTGTTAATCTTCCAAATCAATTATTTGTTAAATTGGAAAAATATGCAGATAAACAGCGTTTATTAAAATCAGAATATTTCTTTTCTGGAAAAAATGGAAAAATGACTTCGAGAAATCTTCAGAAAATAGTTTCAAAAGCTGCAAAAAAAGCAGGAATAAAAAAGAGTGTTCATTGTCATACATTAAGGCATAGTTTCGCAACGCATTTGTTAGAAAATGGTGTTGATATAAGATTAATTCAAACACTTCTCGGGCACAGCAATTTAAACACAACTCAATTATATACTCATGTTTCAAAAGAGCAAATAAAAAATGTTAAAAGTCCAATTGACTCTTTAATGAAGTAAAATGGAAGAATTAGAAAAACTTAAACAAGAGAATTTTGAATTAAAAAAAGAAATAGAAAAATTAAAAAATTTATTAAATAATCGAGGGAAAACTCAAAAATCAGGAATGATAAAAAAAGCAAGTTCAGGAAAAGTTATGTCAAAACCTGCTTTTGGATATAAAATAGAATTCGGAAAATTAATAAAAGATAGTGAAAACGCAAAAAAAGTTCAAGAAATATTCTCTGAATTTTTAATTAATGATATAAGTTTGAATAAATTATCTAAGAAATACAATTTTTCAGTTAATGGTTTGAAAAAAATTTTAACTAATTTTACATACATTGGAAAAATAAAATTTGATAATTCAGTTCATGAAGGAACCCATGAGCCAATAATTTCATCAACAGATTTTAATCATGTTCAAGATAAATTAGAAAAAATGCTTAAGAAGAATTGATTATTTACTCTCTTATTCTAAAGCCAAATCCACTTGTTTGATCTGTGCAGGGAACTCTTAACAAACTGAGGGATCTAGAATGATACTTCTTTTCAACTTTTTTAAAATCCTTTTCTGATATTAATTTATAGTTCTGTAGTTCTTTCAAGGAAATTCTTTTATGCTTTTTTTCTAAAATATTTTCCACAGAGATAATGTCTTCTGTAGTTTTTGCTTCCAGAGATATTTTTTGAAATTGTATAATTTCCCCTTCATAATAATTGTGTTGAAAATATTTTCCTTTAAGAGATTGTTCAAGTAATTCATACATTGTTTCTTCCATAAAAAATTCATTAATTAATTCCTTTTAAAGATTATTGTTCTAAAAAATAACCATTTCAGATTAAATGTTATATATACTGAAAAATAATAAACTTGAGTTGCCCATGATTGTGAAATATCTATCATTTCTCTAATCTTTTTTCCAGAAATTAAAACCCCAAGCCAATTAATAATAAAGAAAATGCTTAAGAAGAATTAAAAGTCTTGAATAAAATTTAAGTCTGGAAATCTTTTAGATAAATTCTCATGGAAAATTTTTGATTCTTCTTGTGTTGGTAATCTCTCATCTTCGTCGGGTATTAAATCCTGACAAATTTTTATTTCCAAATTTTTATTCTCTTTTGAGAGTTTATTTAATTCAAAATCTAGGTGAAAATATTTTTCGTTTAAATTATTTGAAAGAAATCCACCACCGCCTGTTGTAGGAGGTTTAAAAAAATAATAAAAGTATCTTTTTTCTGAAATTGACGCAAATAGCCTTAATTTATAATCTTCTTCCATAAATCTTTCATTAATTAATTCCTTTTAAAGATTGTTGTTCTAAAAAATAACTATTTTAGATTAAAGGCGTTGCTTTTCAAATCAGAAAATGGGAAAGGCCTATTGTTTGTTTTGAATGTTATATACACTGAAAAATAATAAACTTGAGTTGCCCATGATTGTGAAATATCTATCATTTCTCTAATCTTTTTTCCAGAAATTAAAACCCAAAGCCAATTAATAATAAAGAAAATTGCAACAAGATACATCCAAACATAGAGAATTATTCCTGAAACAATTAAAACAACAATTCTCATTAATGCTTCTTTTCTTTCGAGTTCAACCTCTTTTTTTTCTTTCATTTTATCTATAAGATGTTTGCCTCTTTGCTCTTGCTTTTGAATCTCCTGGTTTATAGGCTTCTTTTCTTCGAACATCTGCAACAAGAATATTTCTATCATAATCTAAATATGTTTTTTCAAGCTCACGCGAATTTGAAAATTTTAAAATCCCTCTAGCTAAAGCTAATCTTGCAGCTTCTATTTGTCCTTTTTCTCCGCCACCATGAACATTTATTTTTGCATTGAATTCTATTTTTCCTAAAATTTGTTCAGCGATTCTTATTGGTTCTGCAATCCTTAATCTGTTAAAAATATCAAATCCAAGATAACTTTTATTATTGATTAAAACTTTTCCATTTCCTGGATAAATTGTTGCTTTTGCAACTGCAGTTTTTCTTTTTCCAGAACTATATACTTTATTTGTTTCTGTCATTTTAATTAAATTTAGAAAGTTTTTCAACTTCTATATATTTTGGTTTAATTTCTTTTTTCATTCCAAAGAATTTTTTACCTTCAAATTCTTTTGGAATATTATCATAGCATCTTAATTTTTTCCAAGCAATTCTTCCTCTTCCTTCTCTATAATCTGGCAACATTCCTCTTATTGTTCTTTTAACAATTTTATAATTTAATCTAGAGTGTTTTGGTCCTTTTTGGCTTGAACCAATTCTTGATCTTTTTTGTAAAAATTCTTCTTGAATATTTTTTTTATTTCCAGTAATAATTATTTTGCTACAATTTAATATAATTATATCTTCTCCTTTTAGCAATTCTTTAGCTGTGAAACTTGCTAATCTTCCCATTGCAATATCTTTTCCGTCAATAATTTTCATTTTAAAATTTTAACTCCTTTTGCATCTTTATTTTCTTTAATTTCATCTTTTAATAATTTTAATTCGCAATTAGCTTTTAACAACTTTTCCTTTGCTTTGTCTGAAAAATTTAAAGCACAAATTCGGATTTTTTTAGTTATTTCTCCGACAGATAAAACCTTTCCTGGAATTGCAATTATTTCACCTGGTTTTGAATTTTTATCAATGTAATCTAAATTAATTTCAGATTTTTTTCTTGTTGGTCCAGAAAGAATAGAAGCAATTTCAATCCATTTTGAATTTTTTTTAGCTAAAATTATTGTTTCAACTAATTCTGGATTTTTCTTTTTAGACAATTGTTTTTGAATTTGTGTTTTTGATTTTTGCATTTTGTTTAAATTGAGTTAAATTTACGAGAAGAATTTATCTTCCCGCTAACGCCAAATTTCTTTAACTCGCGGTGTTTATTCTTTTTTCAGTTTTTAATGGTTTATAAATCATTTGGTTTTAAAAAATGTGGATGTTAGGATTCGAACCTAAGTAGGCACTAAGCCAACAGATTTTGAGTCTGTCCCGTTTGACCACTCCGGCACATCCACTTCTTTAATTAGAGAATTTTTATGTTATATAAAAATTGTGGTTTACACTTTCTTAAGCATTTTTATAATAAATCTTTAAAATTCGTTTGAAATACAAAGCTTTATAAATAAATTTAATTTATTTAATTCATGGAAAATAAAGGGTTTTTCAATAAAGAAATAGGGAATTTCACTTTTAAATCTCCAGAAATACCCAAAATAAGTGAAATACCTGAAATTGCCCAAAATTCCATAAAAGACCCCCTTTTTTACGATTTAGGTAAAGAAAGAATAGAATCTCTTAAAAAAGCAATTTCAGAAATAAAAATTTTAATTAAAGAAAGAGAAAAGTTAAGTAAAGACACTTTTAACGAAGGTGAAAAACTTAAAACAGAAATAAATAATTTTATTCTTGAAAACGAAAATGCAAACATTGCATTAAATTCTGTTTCTACAAATGAATTACTTAGAGAAAAAAACGAATTAAGGTCTAAAAAAATTACAATTTCTGAATCTCAATTAAAAGAAAAAATTGATTGCTGGAAAGACGTTGCAGTGCTTAAAAAAGAATTAAGAGAACTTGAAATAGAACTTTCAGAAAAAGAAAATAGGATAATTGCATTAAATAAAATTCTCGAATCTAATTAATAAAAATGAAAAGACTTCTTAGTATAGAAGAGTTAAGCACAAAATTAAAACCTTTATTCGGAGAAAAAATTGATCAATTATATTTTAAATATTTAACTTCAAATTCTAACGAAGAAAAAATAGAAATTTTGCAATTATTGACGGCATTATATCAAAAAAATCTTTCAAATTTACTCGATACAAAAATTTTGTTAGAACCGCCTCCAAAAGAATTAGTTACAGGAGAATACACTCTTGGAAATGTAGTTTATAATGAAAAAGAACTATATCCCTTTAATTTAAGAGAGCAAGATTGGTCAAGACACATTTGTGTTACAGGTATGTCTGGTAGTGGAAAAACAAATTTAGCATTGAATATTCTTTCAGATTTTATAAAAAAATCAAAGCCATTCTTAGTTTTTGATTGGAAAAAAAGTTTTCGACCGTTGGTAAATAAAGATCCTTCATTAATGATTTTTACAGTCGGAAACGAATCTGTAAATAATTTTTTCAAATTAAACATAAACCGACCACCAAAAGATGTTTCACCAAAAGAATGGATAAATGTTTTGTGTGATCTATTAACAGAAAGTTTTGCAGTTTCATTCGGAGTTCACAAAGTTTTATTAGAAACATTAGATGAAATTTTTGAAAAATGGGGAGTTTATTCTGGTTTTAATCATTATCCAAATTGGGAGCATGTTAAAAAAATGCTTGAAATAAAAGCAAGAGAGGCAAAAAAAAGAGAATCTGCATGGTATGAAAGTGCTTTAAGAATTGCATCTGTTTTAACTTTTGGAAGTTTTGGAAAAGTTATAAACTACGACGGAAAAAAAAGTCTTTCAGTTGAAGATTTGTTTGATAAAAGAGTTATTCTTGAATTAAATTCTTTGGGAAATATTGAGAAAAAATTCTTTTGTGAATATCTTTTAACTTATATTTACAAATTAAAAAAAGCAAATCAATTCAAAGATGAATTAAACTTTAATTATGCAATTTTAGTTGATGAAGCACACAATATTTTCTTGAAAAATAAAACAAATTTCTTATCTGAATCTGTTACAGACATGGTTTACAGAGAAATGAGGGAATATGGAATAAGTTTAATTTGTTTAGACCAGCACATTTCTAAAATAAGTGATACTGTTAAGGGAAATTCTGCTTGTCATATAGCATTTCAACAACAACTTCCTGAGGACATTTATGATATTAGTTCTTTAATGCAAATGTTTGACAGAAAAGAAATTTTTTCAAAAATTCCTGTTGGATATTCTATTGTGAAACTTGCTGAAAGATATAATTCCTCTTTTTTAATTAAAGTTCCGTTATTTGATTTTTCTGGTGCAGAAGTAGGTGATGAAAAAATAAAATCAAGAATGGATTTTAAATTACTTGAAAATGAAATTGAAGAATCAGATAAAGAATTTAAAAAAGAAATAACTTTTCCTTCAATAAAAAATGCAATAAAACCCGGACTAACCTTGAAGAAATCAAAAAAAAGAATTATCTTAGATAAGGAAGATTTAGAAGTTCCTTTAGAAGTTCAAGATTTTAAGAGAAAAATTGAAAATATTAAAGAGGAATATGCTGGTTTAACTCCTGTTCAAAAAGAATTATTTTTATTTATTCAATCAAAATTAGATTCAGGACGTGAATTAAAAGATATTGAAAATTTGCTTGAGCAAGGGCTTTCAGAAAAACTTTATAGTTTTTCAGATGTATTAACTGCAATTAATTATGCAATGGAGCAAAGATTAAAACTTCCTTCAAAATCTTTAACTTTCCAAAATAAAAATAATTTAGAACTTGTTTCAAATCAATTAAAACATTCTTCTGAAAATTTACCTGACGATGAGAAAAAGTTTGTTGAATTTTTAAGAAAAAATCCAAACAATGAATTAAATACAACTTCAATATATTCTTCAATGGGTTTTTCAACAAGAAAAGGAAATGTTATTAAAAAAAGGTTAATTGAAAAAAATCTTATAAAAGTTCAAGAACAAAGGACAACAAAAGGCTGGCAAAAATTCATAAGATTAGCTTAGCTTATTTTTGTTTATAGATTATGTTACTTTTATGCAATAGTTACAAATAGAAACATTTATAAATTGATTATTCCCTATAAAATAGAAAAAATCATATTCAAAAAACTAAACAAAAAAAACATATTTCAAAAATTACAAAAGAAACAAAAAACCGAGAATAAAACACAGAATAAATAAGATAAATAAAATTAAATTTTATCTTGCATTTATTCAAAAATTTTATTCAAAGTTAATAAATTTCTTAAGTAAAAAAATGAAATACCTTTTTCAAAATCGTTTTAGGTTTTGAAAAACAAGTGAAAAACCGCAAAAGGCTTTTCATGAGAATTATTCTTCATAGAAATATCAACTAGAACTTAAGTGAAATACCTCAATTTCTAAGATATTTCATCAAATAAATTTCAAAAAAAATTCAAAAAATAATATGAAATACCCTAATTCAATTAAAAAAAGGTATTTCACACAAAATAATTTTTAATATTAACAATTTAAAACTTTAATCATGGAAACAGCAACTTTTTTTCTTTTAATCGGAGCGATAGTTTTCATTTTTTTAGGAGCAATTTTACTTGTCGCTTCTTCAAAAAAAGAAACCTACCATTTTCCCTGGCTGTCTGTAGCATGCCTAATCGTGGCTTTTGCATTTTGTTTAGCCGCCCTCATCGTGCAAAACTCGGCCGGCGTTCATCCAGCGAACTAACTTGCAGGAATTTTAACATCTTTTTAAAACAATGGAACAAATAACTTTAATCATACTCGGAGCAGGACTTTCCTGTTTAGGAGTATTAAATTTATTTGATTACAAACATAGAGTAAACAGATCTTCCATTCTTGGAATGGGATGGGGTTTAGCTATGTTTATTTTAGGGATTTGTATCCTTAAATAATCAAATAGAAATCTGCTAATTTTGGATTAGCCGAGTTGATGCATATCTTGGGAACAGAAGCATCAAATTCTTTTTTATCTTTTCTTGCCTGCACTTCGTCGATGGATAAGAAGTTCGATTCTTCTTGCAGGCACAATTCAGTGTTAAAAAATTCAAAAACAATTTCGACAAAGCGGAAGGCGGTTTTGTCAAATTAATTAAAAACAAACCCTTAAAAAAAAGTGCCATAAGGAGGCGCTAGCCGAATGTATCATGAAAAATTTAAATGGAAAAAGTTTTGATGAACCTGAGGAAGAAAGACTGGTAAATCCCAAAGTTTATCAGGCAAAACCCGAACGGGTTTTTACATATCCCGAAGGGACTTTTGGGAGGTTGTGTGAAGAACAACACTGCAATCCTGATATTCTAATCTCTTCAGAGACAAAAATATCTCTATTTTCAAAAGTAGGTAATCCGGGGTATCGAATGTATACCTACAAAATTGAAAACAATGAAACAGACGCGTTGAGCGTCTACGAACCATGGGCGAGAATTGAGCTCAAAAAAGATTTTTTCCTTGAAAGGAAAAATCATGCCAAGGAATGTGGCCGGATTGCAAAAGAGCTTGGACTTCCGTTTGAATTAATTCTGGCTGTCGGCATTGAGCCAGAAAAACGCCAGGCTCTTCTCCAGTTGAAAGAAAAAGCCGAATGGTTCAGGGAACTGATCCACGAGCTGAAGGAATGCGGAATTAATAAGAGGAAAATGTCTATTCTCGATCTCATCGGGAGAGAGACATACGACTCTTTGGATGTCGAAGGTATGGGGCAAAAAAATTCCTCGACAATTGCCCAATTTCTCACAAGGGGAATAACCATCGAGGGTTATTCTAAAAAATAATAATTAACTCGGCAGAAATAAGGCACTGCAATGAGACAAAATATTAACTATTAATTGGATAGGGACATGCTATCCATTTTATTTTAATTCATTATAGCTCAGTTGGTAGAGCATCTGATTTTATTCAGAAGGTCATAGGTTCGAATCCTATTAATGGAACAATGTTCTCTTTTGAACATTTTAGCTTCATCCCTTGAAGCTTGCTCATACATGAGCATTTCGTTTCTCAATTTCTTTGAGAGACAAACATTTTTCTTTTTTTAATCTGATTATCATGTTTTTTTAATCAGGTTTCATTCGCTGAAATTTCCTTCAGCAAACATTTTCCAAAAACTCTTTAGATTTCAGAGCCAAAACAAAATCAATTTGTTATTTTATTTATTTTCAGTTATTATTTATTTTTAATTATTTTTCAAATTAATTACTTTATTAGTATTTAGTTAAGTTCTTTTTATTTCAATTATTTTCTTATCATTATTTTATTTTTCTTTTCGTCATTTCGTTCTGAAGTGACAAACATTTTTCTTAGTTTTCTTTTTAGTTGCTCTTTTTCATTAATTTATTTTGAGCAACTTTCTTCGGCTAATTCCAGCCAAACATTTTCCCTTTTAATTTTTCTTCTGAATTTTTTTTAAACAAATATTAACAATTTAATTTCAAAACGTCATGAAAAATTTAATTTCAAAAAATTGTTCATCGATTCTGCCGTTCTTTCTGATTGCATTAATTGCTATCTTTGCATTTTGCTGTGCAAGACCAGTGAATGCTCAATCCACGTGGGATTGTGAAAGGTATTCAGATCCCTTTTCATTCAACGTCAAACAAGTCAATAGTTCAATTTGGATTTTGAGTTATTCGATTAAGAATGATTCAATTATGACATTCAACCATGCCGGCGTGACCTCTTTGGAGTTGACTTCAAATGATATAATTCTTGATTCCATTGAGGTTGTCTTTGTGTCAAAATTTCCTTTTTCAAGTACACAAATTCAAGCCAGTCTTAAAAAAGTTTATTTTGAAAATTCCCCACAATTAGTGAGGCAAGATGTTATTTTCAAAACTTTTCCGAAGTGGCCAGACAAGAAAATAGAAACGTTTTACATTTACTGCAAAAAAGAAGGAAATAAAGTAACTTTCTATGATGAATTGGTATTTACTAAAACCAAATCAAATTGGCTTTGGCCGACAGCGTGCGTTATAGTTTTAATTGGGTTTTTTTTAATTGATGCAATTCAAAAGATTGGGGAAAGAAGAAATTATCTCAAAAATGAAAGCAGGGTAGAAAAGTTTTTTTCAGGATTTTTTGCAAATACTTTTTGCAGTTTTGGAGAAGTAATTTTCATCCTTATATTAATTATATTATTTCTTTTTAAGATAATGTCCCTAGTAGAAGATTATTCTTTAGATAAAATTGGAATAATCTTTTATCTGTCTCTGATTTTCTTGTTCTTTCTCGGAAAATTTATTCTTTACAAAATCTTTTTCCGAGGAATTAAAAAATACTAACTTCTTTTAAGGGCAAGTTAAAGAAAAGGATTTTCTACGTTTTGCCTTTTTAGATTAGAGATAGCAATCTAATACTTGCCCTTATTTTCAAAACTTTTTTTCAAAATTAATTCACCAATTCAAAATTTTAAACGCCATGAAAAATTTAATTTCTTTACTTAAAAAAGTAGGAGTCTTTAAAGCAATCGGAATTTCTGCTTTAATTGGCTTTATTTTGGTAATAATTTTTCTTGTGCTATTACCAAAAAATTCAAATTCACAAGAAATTTCTTCTCCTGAAAAATGGAAGATTAATTCCATAAATTTTGTCGCTGGCGAAACACCCTTGACAAAAGGAATTACTTTAAGCCCAGTTTTTTCAAAAGGTAAATCAACAATAATGATAGATCTAAACCAGGAATTAGGAGAACTTATGTTTTTTTATTCTCCTAAAAAATGGTGTTCCATCGGGCCATCAGTAGGGTTCTTCAAGAATACATCTTGGGTAGGACCAATTGCTTCATTAAACATTTTTAATGGACATGTTACAACTCTTAACTGGGTGGGATGGAGTTTTGGAAACCCTGAAGCAATCGGAGGAGGAACTACAAATTCCAACGTTGATTTCTTGTTTTCCTTTCACCAGGTTTCTGTCAATTACTTCGGTGTAGAAGGTTATTATATTCTGCAACACTACCAAAAAAATTTTCCCGGGCACATTGTAGGGGTTAAGTATACTTTTGCCCTCGGAGATAATTTTTCCCTTTTCGGAGGTTATGCTTATATGTTCCGAGCAGATAAATCCCTTTGGTCCGCAGGTTTCATTTTGTTATTTCCAGAAAAATAAACCATGAAAGCAAATTTCAAATTAAAAGTTCCCGGTCCATTCACAATTGTAGAATGGATTTTCATCATGATGATTGTATTGGCAATCGGAACTTGTTCCAGAACCAATGCTCAAACTTCTCAAAATTTCTTCAAGATAAATGTTCATGTTCAAGTTGTTTCAGACGAGCAATCTGAAACAAGTAAAAAGTTCAGAACATTTTACCAAGAGGAATTTTATTTTAATCATAAATTTTCTTCGAATTTAGCTTTCACAAGTTTTGCAACAGTTAGAAATGATCGGGGTGAAATTTATTCTGGATTAGAGTACTCACCAAAAGAATGGATAACTTTTGGTTTGAGTGCTGGTCTAGATGTTGCAAAAGAAGCTGGTTCATCGTCAGCAACTTTGAGAACTGCAACATCTGTTTCCCTCAAGCCAGTAGAACAATTTGAATTCAAAGGAATTTTTGAATATAGCTCTGAGGATTACTGGTTTTTGATTGAGCCAAAATACAATGGAAAGAAATTTTCATTGAGTTTGATTGCCCGTCGATATCATGGTGTCGGGTTTTCATTTTATTGGCCGATTGCCAAGGGTAATCTGACTTTATGGTACTATGCGGGATATCTTCAAGGAAAATTCCTCGGAGGTGATGATAACCCACGAGCCTCTTCAGCCTTAGGGTTGAAAGTTAATTTTTAATTTACTTAATACTAATTTAATTTTTAAAACAATGGAAAATTTTCTTGAAAACAAATCAGTTGCAAAAATCTGCTTGATTCTTGCAATTATCATCATGGTGATTCTGTCTCTCTCGCCAATAGATGCAAAGTCTCAAGTGATTGTTAATGACGCTGATTCAAGTGTTGTCCTTGACATTCAGAGCACCTCTGGCGGTATTCTCATTTCCCGGATGACAGAAGCTCAACGTGACAGCATCTCAGAACCAGCGAATGGTTTGCTGATTTATCAAACAACCGTTCCAATGGGTTTTTATTTTTGGGACGGAGTCCAGTGGAACAGGCTCGTAAGTGAAAATGCAGAAGGTATCATACAATATGGTGAGGCAGAATTTTCTGGAGAGCCTTCCCAGGAATTATTTGAAAGTGTTTTTGGTATCAGACAATTTCATTTTCATTTCACTCTGCTAAGCACAAATCAGAATAAAGTCTTCACTGGCGCCTACATTACTGGGCATGGGTTTTTCTATGAAAAACTCAAGCAATAACAACTACAACCCTTAATTGGGATTCTGCATTTCTAAATTTCTTTGGCATTATTAAAGAAATTAAATTCTCAAAATGTTTATTAATCATCAAATTTCAAAATGTCATGGCAAAAAAGAATTTTGCAACCAGAATCATCTTAGAAAATGATGGAGTTTCTAAAGATGAAGAAATTCCTCTCAAAGCCAAAATGAAAAATATACATAAAACCTACCATCCACTAAAAGGGATGAAAGGAAAAAAAGCAGAATAAAACCCATCAGCAACGCAAAAGGCAGGAACTTTTAATCTAAATTAACTAATGGTTTTTGATGAATCTCTATCTTCCCCTGCCTTTTTAATTTGAAAACAATTTATGTCAAAATATTAATTCAAAACTTTTAATTTCAAAACGTCATGAAAACAAAAGAGAACAATTTTCTGTATTGGGGAGTTGTGATTGTTTTTTTAGTAACGATCATATCCCTGGTCTTAATGTTTGTTTCTATAATTTCAAAAGCAAATAAAAAAGATTTAGAAACAAAATCTTCCAACACTTCAAACGTTGTTTTTGTGGAGAATTCTGATTCTTCAATAATAATAAACGCAGAAGTTATCATCTCAGAATTCAACGGAATTTCTGATTCCGTTGATTACCAAACCAGCGAGGATTTTATAGATATTTCCTTAGCAATAGAACAATATTATCCTTGCTCAGATACTACTCTCTGTGACAGCCTGAGACAAAATTTTATTGACGAGCTTAGAAAAATTTCAGATGTTAATGTCCTTGAAATTTTTCTCGAGACAATCAATAGGGTTTTCATCAACACAGACTTTTCAAAAACCGATGACATTAAATCATTAATTACTCAGAGAGTTAATGATTTATACGCCCTTGAATCATATCAAGAACTCAAAAAATAATTTTCAAAACTTTTTTCAAAACAATTTAAATTAAATGTCATGGAAAAATTTGGTATTTATTTAGTATGGATGCTGATACTTCTTGTATTTGCGTTCTTAAATCGCACCATCCTGTATTATGGAGCAATCTGTCCAGCCGTCAGTGGAAGACCTGTTGCTGACTTAAGACCTTGGAGAATATTCTCTTGGGTTTTCGGAGGAATTTCCTTTATTGTTTACAATTTTCTTTTGTTAGTTCCAATCGACAGCGAGTTTAAAGATTTCTTCAAACCAGTGTGCCTGATTTTTGCTGGAACCTGTGTTCTGGCATTAATTCTTTTTGCCCTGCTAAGTTCTGATGCAATTTTGATGACTATCCGTCGGAGATTTAATCTCGTTGGAATTGCGTTAGGAATTGTCTTGTGCCTAACGCTTTCATTCTTCCTGTTATAACATTCATTGCATTATGTATCTCTTGAAGATTATAATGCATTTCTTTGATTTCAATTACTCAATTTAATTTGAGACAAAATATTTTTCACAAATTTCTATTTATTAATTCAAAAATTTTTACCATGAAAAAAATCGTTTTTTTATTCGGAATTTTCTTCCTTTTTTTAGGAAGTATCTTTTCCCAAGACATCATCTATAAAAGAGATGGGTCCAGAATTCAATCAGTGGTTTTGAAAATCACTGAGACGTCGATAGAATATCAATATTTCAATCAACCCGACGGGCCTGTGCGAGTACTCTCTCTAAAAGATGTGTATATGGTCAGGTACAACGACGGAACAGAAGAACAATTCACATCTGAAGTTCCTGAAGTTCAACCTGAACCTGAGGCTGTTTCCACCACATCTATTATGCCGACGACAACAATCAGTCAACCTGTTTCAACAGAACCAATTCAGCCACCAGTTACAACCAAACAAAAATCATCTGGAAAATTCTCCCTCAATGCTGGAGGGTTTCTCCATATGTATTACAACGAGGAAATGTCCTCGACATTTGGCACCATGCCTTTGTTCGGCTTGGGTCTTGGCGTGGACATGGATAATATATTTTTCACGCTGAGATATAATACTGGCTCTGTGAAGTATGATGAGGATAACTGGACATTAAAGCATTCCCAGTTGGACTTGCTGTTCGATTTAAAGTGGTATAAATCACAGGGAAGCAAAGCCCAAGTATATTCTGGAATTGGGCTTTCTCTTAATACATTGAAAGATGAAGGTCCAGACAACGAGAAAGAAAAAGGAACAGGTGCAGGGGTTTTGCTCGAGCTTGGCTTTGATATCTTACTTGCAAATAATTTATATTTGTTTGTCACGGCAACATCTGTGATAGGGAATGTAAATATTTACGAAGAGAAAGTTAACATCAGCGGAGAACGACTCGGAGTCGGGCTCAAGGTTAACTTTGATTAACTTTTAAATTTTCAAAAAATCCTTAATCGAAATTCTAAAATTAGTTTGAAGAAAAGAGCATAACTGTGAGTGTATGCTTTTAAATTTTCAAAATGTCTAATAACAAATTTTTTAACAATGGAAACAAAAACAAAAAAAATCACATGGTGGGACGTAGCATTTGTCGCCATCGTGGTGACTTTGGTGGGGTTTGTACTTTGGGTTTGTCTCACACCGCCGCCCAACAAAATAACCGACGAGAGAGCCCAACAAACCCAAGATTCACTCTCAAACCAGTATCGATTTGAGTGTAACTTAATTTCTTTCAACTCAGAACCAGTTCCGGCCTTTTTTGAATGGTTGGAATTGCAAGGAGAGGGATACACTCCAGTAGGTAATAATCCGGTTCTGGTACCCATACGTTCAGGACAGGAAATGATTTATTCGTATGAAGGTAAAATGTATAAAGGCATTTTACCAAACACAACCTACTTCATGTGGGAGCCAGCTTCAGGTATGGAATTCAAATGTCTCTCCAGAAATGGAGCAATTATATCCATAACTCCTTATGAAACAGGTGAGCCAGTCCAGTATTTTATCCGTCGATACAATGAATTCTGGAGTTTCGAGGAATTAAAAATTCGTAATTATCGTTATTCATTGAACATCACCGCAATTTATCCTTGGGGAGAAATTCTCATCGATAACTACGAAGATCTGTTGATGAATTCTTCTGTAAAAAGGTTTCGCTCCTGGGGACCTGCTTATGAAGTTCAGGTCGGGCAAGCTGAGTTAAATGGGTGGGAAGATTTTTTCCTCGTCAGTCAGGATGGGAAAGCATGGCTTACCCGCGAACAAGAGCAACGACGACGTGAAAGTCAGTTCATACATAACGTCGGACCTGGAGGTTTTATACTTCCATAATTCCCCCAATTATTAAACCCAAAATGTGAAGTTGACAAGAATGTGACTTGATGTGCACATTTTTTCTTTTGAACAAATTATTAATTTAAAAAAGAAAGGAGGAAAAAATAATTAAGAGTGTTGGTATGAACATAACCTTATTTTTAAGGTGTATGTAAAATTATAATTATTCACCTAAATTTTAAATCATCATGAAAAAGATTCTTTTTATTTTCTTTGGACTACTCTTTGCGAGTAGTCTTTTTGCAATCGAACCGACAGTACCTGCTACCAGCACCGGCGAGAATTCCCCGACGATTTTCACTGCTGAGCAGAAAGCTGAAGCCATCAACGCTTTCGTGACCAGTGGAAGCATGGAAATGGCTATTCCCGGATTGCCTGATGCACCGCCGCCGGTGAGGTATGAGAACATCTTAGGTTTTGAAGTAACCGCATGTAACTCCATGCACATTGCGTATGGGGTGACCGGGGGTAATGAAGAACCTGCTTTTTGGGTTTACCCATGGGGAGGAACCGTTAGAGTAGAAAAAACAGTTTGGCCCCAAGCAGGACAGCAAGTTTGGGTAAAAGTATTATCCTGTTCAAGCCCACAGCAAGGATATTGCAATCTACATTTAGACCGAAGGGTTTGGTATCCAGATCAAGGTCCTATGGGCGAGCCCTTATTGTGCTTGTATGGATGGATATGGTGTTATACCGCGGGAAGTATCCTACCTCAAACAGGATACACCGAGGCCGGTTATTGTGTGACTGAATAGCCTATCCTGCTCTTCAAGGACTTTATTTCTCTCGAGGATTAAAGTCCTTTTCTTTTGATTTTAATTTCCTTTAAGGAATCAAAATATAAGGCGTTGGTCAGAAGCAATTCCTGAAGTAATTGCACAAGTTGCGAAAAATCAAATTTTTGTGTGAGAATTCATCCAACCAAGGGAAAATCCAACGCCTTCTTTTAATATAAGTCTTTTAACAACTAAAAAAGGGGGTTTATTATGTTTTATCATGTGTGGGTATCTGTGTTTTTAATTGTATTCGGAGCATTAGTGTTATCTAGACAGATATCTTTTCCAATTGAAAAACGTTCAACTTCAAGATTATTTTGGGGTTTTGCTTATTTTGGAATAGGCATAAGTCTTTTAACAACTATTGTTTTATTGAAATACATTAAAGATATTCCTTGGTTTTAAACTAATTAAAAAAATGCTTATTTAATTTTTCAGAATTTTATTTAAGCATTTTTTTTGCAAAACAGAACTGCTAAAATATAGCAGTAGTATTTAATTAAAAAAAAGAACTATAATTTTTTTGAAACACTTTCTAAATCTTTTTTCAAGAATTCAAGAGCTTTTTTGAAAATTTCTTTAGGTTCTATTTGTCCAAATGATTCAACTTTAATTATTAATTCATCTCCTTCTTTTATTTCTGCTTTCTTTTTATTTTTTATAGCCAAGCCTTCACAAAAATCTGAGATTGGTTTTTCAGAATTATCTTCTATAATTATTTTATCACCTTTTTCTTTAATAGCATTTTCTGGAAAATTTTTTTTAATTATGTCAGAAAATTCTTTATCAATAATAATCTCTCCAGAGTTTCTGTAAATTATAATTCCAGGTGAGAACTTTGCATGTTCAAATCCTCTTCCCATTCTAACATAAGCAGTAATATCAACTTCTTTTCCAGGATTTAATATTGTAATTGGAATTTTATCATAAACTACTTCAATATTTCCTTTGAAATCCCCAGAATAAACAATCCCTTCTTTTTTTACTTTTAATTTTAATTTTTCTTCTGAATTTTCTTTAAATCCTTTTGAAAATTTTAAAGGTATTAATCCAATTCTATGTGCAACTGTTTCGTCGTACAATGCAGTATCATTTTTTGCAATTTCAACTTCATCAATTGCTAAAATTGGAATCAAATTAACACTTCTTCTTATTGCATTTGCCAAAGTTTCATTTATTTTTGCCTTAAAAACAAATTTGTCTTTTGTGTTTTTTATTGTTTCCATTTTAATTTTTGTTTTATATTGTTTTTAAATTTAATTATTAAGGTCTTCTACCACGTCTTCCACCTTTTTTCTTAGGTCCTCCTCGTGGAAATCTAGTTGTGTCTAAAATATTTAAAATTTTAAATCCTTCTCTTGATAAGCTTTTAACAATTGCACTTGCTCCAGGGCCAGGTGCAGGGTTTCTTGTTTTTGCTCGAATTCTAACATAAAGATTTTTTACACCCAAATCTTTTATTTGTTCAGTAATTCTTTTTGCTATGAACATTGCAATTGTAGGATTTGCTTTAAGTCTGTCTTGTTTTGTAACCATGCCACCTGTAACTTTTGCAATAGTTCTTCCAGACATATCTGTGACATGAACAATTGTGTTGTTGAATGAAGTATAAATATTAATTATTGCTTCTGCCTCTTTTATAGAAGTTATTTTATTTTTTTCAGATTCTTCTTCATTTTCTTCTTCAATTGGTTTCTCTTCTGCAATTTCTTCGTTTTTTTTCTTTGGCATTTTATTTCTTTTCTTTTTTCTTTAAACTTATTTTATTTTCAAATTCTACTGGAACAACATAAGATGGACTGTTAACTACTTTTCCATCCACTAAAACTTTTTGATGAACTATTAATTGTCTTGCTTCTTTTACTGTTTTAGATAATTCTTTTTCTTTGACAATTGTTTGAAGTCTTCTTTTCAAATAATCTTTTTTATCTAATGCGAGAGCATCTCCTAACGAGTTTACATTTAGTCCTATTTTTTTTAATTTTGTAAAAAATATTTTTTGATTTTCCGAACTATCTCCAATTAATTTTTTTGCCTTTTCTCTTATTTTTTTTATTTTTGCGTCGGCTTTCCAAATTTCTCTTTTATTTTTTAATCCAAATTCTTTTTTTATTTCTCCTTCTTCTTCGATTCTTGCTTTTTCAAAAGGTCTTTTTGGTCTTGAATATGTTTTATGTTTTCTTTTCATGCAAAATACCTCCGAACTTTTTTGTGTGAAATGGAAATTTTATATTTGCTTTTCATTTTTATTTATTCCTTTTTTTCTTTTTTCTTTTTAATTCCAGAACCTTTTCTTCTGTTCTTTCTAAAGTGGGCTTTTGTTCTTTGTCCTCTTAAAGGAAGGTTACTAGCATGTCTTAATCCCTTGTAACTTTTTATTTTTTTTAATCTTTTAATATCAAATTCTTTTTTTAACTCTAAATCTGAACCTGTTAAATGGGAATCTTCGCCTGTTTCAAAATCTTTTCTTCTGTTGATTAAAAATTTTGGAATTTTGTTTTCTTTTATAACATCAGATATTTTTTTTATTTCTTCAGGACTCAGTGAACCAATTTTTCTTCTTTTGTCAATTTTTAAAATATTGCAAATTGCATTTGAAATGCTCCAAGAAATTCCTTTAATATTTGTTAATCCTGAATAAACACTTGTTTTACCCTCGATATCTGTCGATACAACTCTAACAACTCTTTCTTCATGTTTTTGTTGTTCACTTGTTTGAGGTCTTATATTTTTTTCCATTTTATCTTATAAATAAATTAAATCTTTCCATGTTTGTTAATTCTTGAAATATTCTTTTTTCAATTGCTTTTTGTGGATCTGGTAGATTTGCAATTCTTGATTTCATTTCTTCGAATGATGCAAATTCTTTTTCTTCTCTTTGTTTTAATATTTCTTGCATGTGTTTTTTTCCTAATCCAGGTATCAATTCTATTTGATGTAACCTTTTATTTATTGCTTCTGCTTTGTTGAAAAACTCAACAAACTGTACTTCTGAATCTTTTACAAGAGTTTTAATAACTTCTTGCAATTGGTTTTTTCCACTTTCTGTTATTTTTTCCCTTTTTAATCTTCCTAAAATGTAAGAAATTTTATCTCTCTTACCTTCTCCAATATAAACTTTTTCTCCGATTTCTAAATTAAATCCTCTTCGAGGAACTAATTCAAGTAAAGTAAAACTTTTTTCACCAATAGCTTGTGCTATAGGGAGCATTTTTTTCTCTAGTGGATAACCATTCGGTAAATATTCGATTATTATTGCATATTCTTCTTTCATTTAAATTTTCTCCTGAATTTCTCTCTGAATTAATTGTTTTTTTATTTTGATTGTCATTATTTTTTTTAAATTGCATTTTTAATTGTTTGTAAAATTGTATTTGTTTCATTTTCATCTAAATTCACTTCATGAATAATTTTATTCAAATCTTCTTTATTTTCTGGAAGTAAATCAATTATTTTTGAAATTTGTCTTTCATTAATTTTTATAATATTTAAATTTTCTAATTTTTTTCTTAATTCTTTTGCTTTTTCAGGTGTTAAAGAACTAAATGATTTTATGAAAGATTTTAGATTTACGTTTTTTGTGTACTCGTTAGATTCTGCCATGCTTAAAGGTTTTCTATTGTGTATCATTTTAATTATTTGTTTGTTTCAATTTTTTTAAATGTACTGGTTCGATTATAAATCTTTTTTCTAAATTTTGGTCTTTTATTTTTACAATGTATGCTTTTCCTCTTTGATCTTCGATTTCTCCTGTTCTTCCTTGAAGTCTTATTGGAAAGCTGAAATTAAGAGAAGATTCAATTACAACTGCGACTTTGTCTCCTTTTTCAAATTTTTGAAAATATCGATTTAGTTTTATTTTTCCCTTTTCACGAACTTTCTTATTTAATAACATGAATAACGAAGAAAAATTCCCTTTAAAAAGCTTATCTTTTTGTTGCAGAATTATTAACTATGCAAATTTTTTCTTGTCTAGACATTCTCCAGAATTAAAATTCAAATCCCCTCTTTCTTGTGCCGCATCTGTTTCATTTTTTATGTTTGCCCATTGTTTCGGGCCCCAAACTCCAACGCCACATCTATCACAAATTTCCATTGAACGACTATCTGGAACATCTGATTTACAGTAAACACATTTCTTTGACATTTTTGCCTCTTTTTACTTTAAGCAATTTAAAGATAATTTAAGTTTTTAAATTTTTGTGTGATTTTTTGCAACTTTTAGTAACCTTTAAAAACCCCTGTTTAAGAATAATAATATGATAATTCCAGTTAGATGTTTTTCATGTGGAAAACCAATCGGGCATTTGTGGGAAGAATTTAAGAAAAGAGTTTCTTCAGGCGAAGCTCCGAAAAAAATTTTAGACGAATTAGGTTTAGAAAGATTCTGTTGCAGAGCAATTTTTTTAGGTCAAGAAGATTTTATTGAGTTAACAGGGAAATTCAAAAAAGCTTAAATTGATTTTATTTATATAACTTTTATATATATTTTTTACTAGCAATAATTTTAATAAGTCTAAATTCATTAAATATTTCAGTTTCAGTATCAAAAAGTAAAATGGCAAAAATAGATAATACAATTTACCTTTCAAAATTAACCTTGCGAGAAAAGATAGGGCAATTAATAATTGTAAAACCTCAAAGATTAGATAAGAGATATATCGACGAATTACACGTCGGAGGAATCTTTTTAAATAATTTAAAATCTTCTTCAGAATATTCTGAAGTAATTGGATTTTATCAAGATGTTTCTAAAATAAAATTATTTGTTGCAACAGATATGGAAGGATATTTAAATCCGTTCAGTAAATTTTATTCATCAAAAAATTTTAGCGAGATAACTGACGAGCAAGAAGCATATGATTTGGGAATTGAACAAGGAAAAATTTTGTCTGAATTAGGGTTTAACCTAAATTTCTCTCCTGTAGTTGAAACAAGAAATGAAGTTTGGCCAGGAAGAAGTTTTACAGGAACTAAAGAACAAATAAAAGAAAAAATAAATGCTTACATGCAGGGTTTGCGTAAATACAAAATTTTTACAACTGCAAAACATTATCCTGGTGGGAGTTTAATAAAAAATCCACATTTATTAAAATTTAGGGCACCTATTTTTGAAGAGGATTTAGAATATTTTGATTATGCTATGGACAAAGATGTTGATGCTATAATGGTTGGACATCCAATTGTTTATGGAGCAATTGATTCTAATGGTAAGCAAGCATCTCGTTCAAGAGAAATTTTAGAACCTTTAAGAAAAAAATTTGATGGTTTGATTATTACCGACGCTGTAACAATGTTGGGTTTAAGGCTTTCTTATTTATTTGATTTTAAGAGCATTTACCCTGATTTAATAAGAGCAGGAAATGATATAATCTTAGATACTTCTCTTGGTTCAGGCTATAGCTCTCTTAAAAATAGAATAGAAGAATTAGAAGACCAAATTAAAAAAGGAAAATTATCAGAAGAAATAATTAATTCAAGAGTAAAAAAAATTCTTGAAAAAAAAGGTTATTTAGTTTTACGTTAATTTTGTTTATTATCAAAGAATTTTTTAATTTTATAATAAATTGGTGGCCAATAAGCTGTTGGTAAATGCGGAATGTAATCTTGTATTGGATTTTCTCCTTTTCCAGATTTTCCAGGAACAAGCAAATCAATGTAATTCCAAAAATTTAATTGATTTATTTTGGTTTTATTCTTAGATAATTTTTTAATAAATTTTGAATTTGTTTGCATTTGTTTTAATCCCTTAAATTTTTTTGAGAATAATCTTGGAAGACAAGTTCCTTTTATTGGAGAATGAATCGTTACAATTTTATTAACTAATTTTTCTTTATCCAAAAATTTTGCATAATAGAGAGCAATAATTCCTCCTGCACTAAGCCCAATTAAATTTATTTTTTCTTTTTTATTCAAATTAATACTTTTTATAAATTTCTGTAATTCTTTTCCTATTTCTTCAACACGCTGAATTAAAAAAGTATTATACTTAAAGTAAATCATTTTATAATCTTTTAAAATTCTTTTGGAAAGAAAAATATCTCTCTTTCCCCCTGTAAATCCAGAAATATAAACTATTTTTTGCATTTTTAAAAAATGCGCGAGCCGGGATTCGAACCCGGGTCATCTGGTGACTTCATAAGTTTCGATTAAAAAAGTTTGGAAGCCAGAGATTCTGCCGCTGAACTACCCACGCTTATAGTTTTGAATTATTTTCTTTCTTTTTAAGTTTTGTTATTTTTTAATTCCAATGCAATTTTTCGCTACAATTTAAGCATAATGTTTATTAATTCTAAATCTATTTTTCTAATATGAATAAAAAAAAGATATTTCTTATTGTAGAACTTTTGATTTTTTTAATTATGTTTTCTTTAACAATTTTAGAACTATTTAACTTTGAATTATTCAGAAAAATATTTTTATTATTAGTAGAATATATTTCATGGTTTGTTAGTTTTAGCTTTGGATATTTAGTATCTGAAATTTTTAAAGATTCTACGATTTCTTTGATTTCAAAATTTTCTAAAAAAAGAGATAAATCTGGAAAAAAAGAAGGAGATGTTTTTTTAGGGTTTTTAATAATTATAATTTTTGTTGCTATTGGAATTTCATATTTTAAAGATTTTATAAGTAACATCTTCACAAACTTTTTTATTTATTTTCATATCCTATTTATGCAATCAATAATTCTTTTATATTTGTTTTATAAAGTCAAATATGATTACGAAATTTCTGTCAAAGTTTTTTTAATAAATGAATTTGTAGTTTTAATAAATATCTTAATAATACTTCTTTTTACATAAATGCCCGAGGAAGGATTTGAACCTTCGACCTTCGCATGTCTCCTATTAATTTTGAATTTATTTTAGGAGTGCGACGCTCTATCCAAACTGAGCTACTCAGGCTTTTTGAATTTTGCTCATGATGGACTAACGAAATTTTAATTTCAGTTTCCAAACTGAGCTACTCAGGCTTTTTGAATTTTCGCTATGCGAGAAGAAGGATTCGAACCTTCGCAAGCACTAAGCTACGAGAGCCTTAATCTCGCCCGTTTGACCACTCCGGCATTCCCGCATGAAAAAACTAAAAACTTATCATATAAAAACCTTTATAAACTAATAATTTGTTCAAAATTCGAAGACAGCCACAGTAGGTTGGAAACACCTGTTCTCATTCCGAACACAGAAGTTAAGCCTCCTACGTTGTTGGCAGTAGTGTCCCGTAAGACGCAAACCCTTCAAGCTGTCTTCGTCTAATTTTAAATATTTCTCTCTAAAACTTTAAATACCATTTAAAATTATTTTATTAATGGAAGAAAACCCGGAAATACAAAATAAAAAGAATTGGCATGATAAATATTATAAAATTCTTTTAATTATTCCAGCAGTTTTAATAATTTTTTGTTTAATATATCTAGGAATTTTTTATTCTAATAACGGAGATTTTATAAGAAAAGATATTTCTTTGACAGGTGGAACAACTGTAACAATTTATGAAAAATTAGATATTTCTTCGTTAGAATCTTTTTTAAATGATAATTTAAACGAGTATCATGTTCGAGAAGTTTCAGATTTAATTACAAGAGATCAAATTGCAGTAATTGTTGAAACAACTGCAGACGGAGATACAGCAAAATCTGTTTTAGAAAAATATTTAGGTCATTCATTAGACGAAAACAACAGTAGTTTTGAATTTTCAGAATCTTCATTCACAAGAGATTTTTATAAGCAATTACTTATCGCAGTTGCAATTGCTTTTGTTTTAATGTCAATTGTTGTATTCATTTTATTCAGAAATTTTGTGCCTTCTATTACAGTTATATTTAGTGTATTTGCAGATATTTTAATGACCATTACATTCGTGGATATAATTGGATTGAAAATTTCAACTGCAGGAATTGTTGCTTTCCTTATGTTAATAGGTTATTCTGTAGATACAGATATTCTTCTTACAAATAGAATTTTAAAAAGACATGAAGGAACTTTAAATGAAAAAACTAAGGGAGCGTTCAAAACAGGAATAACAATGACTTTAACTTCTTTAGTTGCAGTTGTCGCTTCTCTTTTTGTTGTTAAATCTTTTTCTCCAATATTAACTCAAATTTTTCTGATAATTTCAATTGGATTAGTTTTTGATATAATTAATACATGGATTACAAATACTTCAATAATTAAATGGTATGTTTTATCTCGGAAAAAATAAAAATGAGAAAATTAGGTTTTAAAATTTGGCTTTTTATTATTGTTTTAATATTGGCAATTATTTCTATTTTTGTATCTTCAAATGGAATAAACTTTTTTCAAAAAGGAGTTTTAATAACAAGCGTTGAACAAAATTCAACTGCATTTCAAGAAGGATTGAGACAAGATCAAATAATTAAAACAATCGACGGTGAAAAAATAGATGATTTAGAAAAGTTCACACTGGTTATTAATCAAAAATTTCCTTCAAATGTTTCTCAAAAAACAATTATTGAAACTCAAGATTCTGAAATTATTTTATATTCATCAACTGCTCCAGAAATAATTGTATCAAATATCCCGAAGACTAATATAAAAACAGGATTAGATTTATCTGGAGGAGCAAGAGCTATAATCAAAGCAAAAGATGTTCAGTTAACTTCACAAGAGGCAAGTGATTTAGCGGATATTATAGAGAATAGAGTTAATAATTATGGACTTAAAGATATAAAAGTTTCTCCTTTTTCAGATTTATCTGGAAATAATTACGTTCGTATGGAAATTGCAGGAGCAACTCCTAAAGATTTAAAAGATATGATTGAAAGTCAAGGAAAATTTGAAGCAAAAATTGGAGATGAAATTGTTTTCGTCGGTGGAAATAAGGATATTGCTTCTGTTGGAAGAGATGCTCAGAACTCAAGAATAGAATCTTGTGATGGTTCTGATGGAGAGTATTATTGTAAATTTACATTTACAATTACTTTAAGTGCAGATGCAGCAAATAGACATGCAAATATAACAAATAATTTATCTGTAAATTCAACACCTCAAGGAAATTATCTTTCTAAACCTTTAGACTTGTATCTCGACGATAAATTTGTAGAAAGTCTTCAAATAAGTGAGGATTTAAAAGGAAGAGTAACAACACAAATTGCAATTTCTGGTTCTGGAACAGGCACAACAGAAGAAGAAGCTTATGAAGCTGCAACTGATGAAATGCATAAATTACAAACAATCTTAATAACAGGAAGTTTCCCATATGAATTAGAAGTATTAAAGCTCGACGTGATTTCTCCAAACTTAGGAAATAAATTTGTTATGATTGTTCTTCTTGCAGGTTTAGCTGCGCTTATAAGTGTGGCAATTGTTGTTTTTATTAAATACAGAAAAATTAAACAATCCCTTGCTGTTTTAGGAATTGGAATATCTGAAATAATAATTACTTTAGGAGTTGCATCATTACTTAGTATTAATTTAGATTTATCAGCAATAGCAGGTGTTTTAGCAGCGATAGGGACAGGAGTCAACGACCAAATAGTTATCCTCGATGAAGCAAAAAGAAATACAGAATCTAGTTTGAAAGAAAAAATAAAAAAAGCATTTCAGGTAATTGTCGGAGCTTATTTAACTTTAGTTGTAGCAATGATTCCTCTTTACCTTGCTGGAGGAGGATTGTTAAAAGGATTTGCATCAACAACAATTATAGGTTTAACACTGGGTATTTTGATAACACGACCTGCATTTAGTGAAATGATAAAAAGATTTGAAAAGTGAAAATATTATTAAACATCTTTATTTTTAATATAAAATGGATTTCTTAGATGGAGAGAGAACAGAAGTAAAAGGGCTTTTTAATAAACTTAAAAAAAGAGATTTTTCAGGAACAAGTGGGCAAGTATTGCGAAATTCAAGTTACCAACTTGCAACAATCCTTATATCAAAAATTGCTTCTTTATTTTTCACAATTATTATTGCAAGATTAATGCTCCCAGAATTATTTGGATTATATACTTTAACCTTATCAACAATTGCTATTTTTTCTTCTTTTTCAGATTTAGGAATTGGTTCTGCATTAATTACATTTGTTTCAAAATTTTTAGATAAGAGACAGAATAAAAAAGCAAAATCTTTTTTTAAAGTTTTAATGAAATATAAAATTTATTTATCACTAACTTCATCTTTTTTGCTTGTAATTTTTTCGTATTATCTATCAAATATTTATTACAATAAACCAATTTTTCTAGCACTCTTAGTTGGAGGTTTATATCTTTTTATATTTTCATTTTTAGAATTTTTAAATAATTTATATAAATCCAACAATAACTTTAAATATCCTTTTTTCAAAGAAGTAATCTTACAAATTCTAAGATTTTGTTTGGTTCCAATTGGAATTTTATTTTTATTAAAGAATTCTCTTTCAAACGAGATTGTTGTTTTTGGAGTAATTTTAATTTTAACAATTTGTTATTCTTGTGCAACTCTTTTTTTAATATTGTTTTCAAAAAAGAAAATTTCTTTTTTAAAAGAAAAAAGTGTAAAATTATCAAATAAAGATAAGATTAATTTAAGGAAATTTATTTTACCTCTAAGTACTATGGCTCTTTCAGGAGTTTTTTTTGGATATATTGATATAATTATGTTGGGACATTTTGTTTCCGAGGAGTTTATAGGTTATTATAGCGCTTCTTTTAGTTTAATTACTTCTGCAGCTGCAATTATTGGTTTTGTGGGAGCATCAATTCTACCAATTTTTTCTAGGATAAAAAAAGATTTGTTAGAAAAAACATTTAAGAAATCCATAATTTTCACATTAATTATTTCCTTACTTGGAGCAATATTTTCTTTTTCATTTGCATTTTATATAATTAAAATTGTTTATGGTTTGGAGTATTTTAATTCAATTATTCTTTTGAAAATATTTTCATTAATGTTGCTGATGATTCCCATTTCAAGCATTTATGAAGCTTATTTTATTTCTCAAGAAAGAACGAAATCTCTTGCATTATTTTTGATTTTATCAACTTTACTTAACATAATTTTAAATTACTTTTTTATTACTTTTGGATTGAAGTTTGGATTTATGCAGGCAGTAATCGGAGCATGTGTTGCAACAATTATTAGTAGGTTTTTTTATGTAATAAGTTTAGCATTGATTAGAAAAAAGAAATGAATCATTTTTTTTGTTTTTCTATTTCATCAAATGTTTGTTTCCAATTTTTAAAAGGAATAGCTCTGTCATCAATATAAATTTTTGCTCTTGGTTTTTCACTAGTAACCTCTTTAATATACTTGTCTAAGTTATTTTTTTTTAACCATTCCCAAATTAGTTGCTTTCCTGTTTTTCCATTTATTAAAGGTCTATCTTCTCTAGCTTTTGCAGTATAAATAATTAAATTATATTTTTTAGATAAATTGCTTAATGCTTTTTTAGTTTCTGGAAGAGGGTTTCCATAAATTGTTCCGTCATGAAAGCCCTTATCATTATTATGTATGACCCCATCAAAATCAATTCCAATATTTTTTTCTTCATCAGGAAAACAAAATTTTCTTATATCTTTTTTTTTAGAATAAGAAGTTTTATCTTCTTTATTTATTTCTTTTAAAATTTCTATCATACCTTTTCCAAGTTCTATGTAATTCTCGTTAATAATTTTCTTAGGAATTTCTTCATAGTAAGAATAGGGGGTTATTTTATAGTGTGATTCTTTTTTTGCTTTCGATGCTTTAATGTTGTAATTTATTTTTACTCCATTTAATATTTCATTAATCATTTCAAAAAGATCTTTAACTCTAATTGGATGTTGGCCCGTGATAATTATAGATTGATTTTCATATTTTTTATCTAAAACTTTAACACTTAAATTTGCAGCATCATTTACATGAATATATTCTCTACTTTCATTTCCATCCCCCAAATAATTAATTTCCCTACTTGTAATAGCTTGCTTTAAATAACGATAAACACTATTTGTTTTTGGAGCACCATATCCATATACTGTTCCATATTGTAAAATGGTATATTTTAAACCATAATATTTATAATAATCTTTAATTATACTTTCACATGCTTTTTTTGTTGAAGAATATATTCCTCCAGAACTTCCATGAGCATAAAGACTACTTGCAAAAACTATCCTTTTTATTTTATTCTTTTTACAAGATTCAAGGATAATTGCATTTCCAAGAATATTATTTTTTATAGCTTCAATAGGTTTTTCTATGCATTCTTCAATGTCTGCAATTCCACTAAAATTATAAATAATATCTATTTTTTTTAAGGATTCTTCAACTTTCTTTTGGTCAAGAGTACTTCCAGATATAAATTTTATTTCTTTATTGAAGGATTCTTCAATTTTTTTTTGATCAAAAATTGATACATCATATCCTTCTTTCAATAATTTTGCAACAACATGTTTTCCTATAAATCCTGCTCCTCCAAATACCATTACTCTTTCTTTATTTTTCATTTTATTTTTTTTCTAAAAATTTTTTTATATTTTTTACTGCCCCCATTTCCATGTCTAATCTACTTTTTTCAGTGCAACTTCCTAAATGAGGGGATAAATGGCAATTAGATAATTCAATTAATTTTCCAAAATAAGGTTCTTGTTCGAAAACATCTATAGCAGCAGAGGCGGATTGATTATCTTTAAGCCAAGAGTATAAGTCTTGTTCGTTAATTATTCCTCCTCTAGAAGTATTAATTATTATTGAATTTTTTTTCATAATTTCAAATTCTGTTTTAGATATTAAATTTTTATTTTCTTCATTTAAAGGAATGTGTAAAGTTATAATGTCACAATTTTTTAAGATATGCTCTAGTTCTTTTATTTTTTCTTTAGAGACACCTATCAATTGAGAAGGTTCAATATCATTGACATACCATATCGAATGAAATCCATCTAATTTTTCAGATATTTTTTTACCTATTCTTCCATATCCAATTATTCCAACACAAGATTCTGAAAGTTCTCTTCCAATATATCTATTCCAATTATGATTTTTTATATCATTACCTACTTCAGGAATTTTTCTTAAGAGGTTTAACATATGTCCCATAGTTAATTCTGCTACTGCATTCGAAGGAGCGTCAGGAGTATTTGTTACATAAATTCCATTTTTTTCGCATTCAAGCAAATCTACAGAATCCAAGCCAATGCCCACTCTAGATATAATTTTTACTTTTTTGCAATAATTTAAAATCTCTTTGTCGTATTTTTCAGTTCCTGCTATAATTATATCTGGATTATAATCTTTTAAAACTTCTATTAATTCTTCTTTAGAATATTTTCTCCCAATTTGATTGTATCTTATCTCTCCAATTTTTTCCAAGGTTTCTCTTGGTGCTGAATTAATTTTCCCAAAAGAATCTGTATTAACTAATATTTTCATATTAAGGAGCATGAACTTTATTTTTTAAGGTTTTGTATGATTCATCTCATATTTTAATTCTACTTGATGGTATTTTTTATTGGGAAATTTTTTTACTTATATTGGTATTTTATTCATATTTTTCATTATAATAATCTTTATAAAGAAACATTTCTCCTGTTTTTTCAATGGAAAATAAAAAAATTTTAACAACATCTTGGCATCCATCTGCAACAAATATGCTTATTCCAGTTCTTAACATATTGCAAAAGCAAAAAGAATTAGATATATCTATTATCGGAACTAAATATTCTAATAGAGTATTTGAAAAAAACGGTTTTTCTTATCTCCCTATTGAATCATATGGTCTCAAAAATTTCGCAGAAGCAAATATGGAAAAAATTTTATTAAAGGAAAATCCTGATTTGGTTCTTTTAGGAGCAAGTTTTCAAGAAGTTCAGAGTGGAGAGAGGTACATCCCTGATCAAACAATGATTAATGCAGCAAGAAGACAAGGTATTCCTTCTATCACAATTCACGATTATTGGAGAGATATGGCAAAATATACAAATAAAATAACTGGAAGAATTGAATTTATCCCAGATGCTATTGCAGTATTTGATTCTTATGCTAAGAAAAAATTAATTGAAGCAGGATTACCTGAGCAAGTTATCAAAATTACTGGAAATCCAGAAGCAGATATTCTTAAACAAACAAAAGAAAATTTTTCAGATACAAGAAAATATGAATTAAAAAAAGTTTTTGATATAAAAGTTCAAGATGTTTTTCTTTATTGTGGTGGTGTTGAATGGAATAAAAATAAATCTAAATTAGGGTATACCACTCTTGATAATATAAAAATTATTACAGATTCTTTAAAAGATATTGGAAGAGATGATCTGAATGTTATAGTAACATTACATCCACGAATGGCTCAGAATGATGAATCAGGTATGAGAGATGTATTAAATCATTTAAAAAATTGTGGGGATTCAAGAATAAAATATATAGATCAAGTTTATGAAAAAGGGTTTACAATGGAAGAATTGGCTTTAGCCTCTAATGCTGTTTTCACTGCTTTTTCAACAGTTGCTATTAAAGGAGCATGGATGGGCAAGCCATGTATGAGCTTACAACCAAATTTAATTCTTCCAAATGATTTTACAGATGGGGAAATCGGATTTTTTCTTGATCATTCAAATGTAATTCCTTTAGGAAAAAATTATAAAGAAGCCAAGGATTTAGTAATTAAAATGTTCACAGATAAAAAATTAATAAGCGATTTAGAAAAAAGTTTAGTTAATTGTCCAGATATGACTCTTCAATCAGGCTCACAGGGAATAATGGATTTAATTAAAGAAAACATTAATTAATTTTTAATAATCTTTTTTATCAATTTATAAATAATCTTTTCCAGTTATTTTTTTTATTCTATCTCTATTTTCAAAAAATAATTCTGCTTTTAAGAAGTCAAGAGGATTGTCAAGATCTAATCCTTCAATGTCATCAACTTCTAACATGTAAGGATAATTTCCGATTCTTCTTTTAAGTTCTTTTAATGCCTCTTTTTTAATAGCATAAAGTCCAGTTGTTTCAACTTTTATTGGAGTTGCATCTTGAGATCTTGGAAGTTTTCCAGGAAAGTAAGTAATAGGATTTCCATTATACCATATCCAATCATGTCTTGTATTAATTGTAAAAATAGAATCATGTTCATTTTCTTTTAAGATTTTTATTGCTTCATTTATTGTTTCAACTCTTAAAAAAGGGGCAGTTACAAATAATTGAACATAAATATCAGCATCTATTTTTTCAAATGGGATGGTTAGCATCTTGTCTCCAGTTATATCTCTTTCAAAATAATAGTTTGGAACTTCAAAAATTTCAGCCCCCATTTCTTTAATTTCTTCTTTTATGTTATCATTTGCATCTGTAATAACAAAGATTTTATCTAAATTACTTAGCAAAGCCTTTTTAATCATATAATAATATAAGGGTTTTTCTCCTAAATTTTTAAGATTTTTTTCTGGAATTCTTTCACTTCGAGATTTAAAAGCAATTATACCTACACTTTCATAATTCATTTTACTTGAGTTTTCCATATAAATTTCTTTCTTTGTTAATATATAAATTTAATTGTTTTAAATAGCTATTTTATTCTTTTAATAACTTCCTCATAATAAACCTTTGGTGTTTTTTTATTTGGGGTTATTTTAAAATTTTTTTCAAACTCTTTTGCATAAAATTTTTTGAATTTTTGGTATGTTTTTGGATTTTTAATCTTTTCAAATCTTCTTTCTAATTCTTTTTTATCCTTAAATTTGTCTTCATTTTTCCAGAGATTTATTAAAAATTTATCATTAAATCTAAAAATTGGTTTTTCATATCTTAAAGCTTCAATAGCAATTGTAGAATTATGTAAAATTATGAAATCACTTTCTTCAATTCTTTTCATTATAGGGATATTTGAATCAGCAAAATTTACATTTTTAGCATCCATTATTTTTTTGTAATTTTCAAGGTTATCAAATGGATGAACAGAAGCTTCAAAAATTATTTTAGGATATTTTTTAGCAAAATCATTTATTATTTTTGCCATATTTTTGTTGGTGTTAGTTTCTCCTCCTGGAACAGGGAAGAATACAACGCATTTTTTTGGATTAAAAATTTTTGAATCATTCTTAACTATTGAAGAATATTTTGGGTTTCCAACAACTATTAATCTAGAATTATTGGTATATTTTTTTAAAACATTATAGGTAGTTTTTCCCCAAATTAAGTTATAATCTGAAATAACATTTTCATTTAATATCATGGCTCCATGAAAATAAGGATATTCAACAATAAATCCATGTTGCAAAGTAAATGTGGGAATTTTATTTATTTTGCAAATTGAAGTTAAAATTGTCTCCTCTGCAAATGCTTGTGAGCAAAATGATATATATGCTTTCGGTAAAATTTTTTTATAAAGTTTATGAAATCTCTTTATTTCTTGATGTCTTTGGTATGTTCTTGCTAAAATAATATAATAATATTTTCCCAATAGTTTTTTCAATTTATTTCTTTTAAATTTATTAAGTATTTTAAGGAACAAAAAAATATTCGGAAAAATAATTCTTCCTTTTTTTAATCCTTTTTTCTTTTTTAACTCATAATTGTCTAAAATTATTAAATCTTCTTTTGGAAAATCTTCTATTGCTTTGTAAACTAATGAATGATGGTCTTCTCTAGGCATAAAATAACTAACCAATATTTTATTTTTTTCTTTATGGGTTAAATTCATTTCATCTTTAAAAAAAAGACATTTTAAGAAAATCATTTTTCTTTCTTTCTTTTCTATGTTTTTGTTTGAATAATATGTATAAATGTCATTTGCCATAATTGGCCATAAATTTATTCCTTTATAATTCATTTTAAGATAGAATTCTTTCATTTCTTTTATGAAGGGGATTTTTTCATTCCATAGATTTTCCTTTTTCATATCTTAATCAAAAGAAACACTTTTTTAAATATTATTATAATTTAAAATTTAGAATAAAATTCAATACTTCTTCTCAAACCTTCTTCTAGGGAGACTTTTGGAATCCAACCAAGTTTTTGTAATTTTGTTGAATCTTGATATTGTTCTTGAATTTCCATAAGACTTACTGGTCGTCCGTGAACTTTTATATTTGTATCAGGATCTTTTTTCATTAAAATGCATATTTTTTCCATAAGGTCTTTGATTGTTAAATGTTCTGTTCCACCACAACAATATATTTCACCAGGTTTACCTTTTTTTGATACTAAATTAAATGCATCCAAAGCGTCGTCGATATATACAAACTCTCGAATATGTTTTTCAGAATCTTCCCAAAGAAAAGCTGATTCTCCTTTTGAAAGACGAGTAATTGTTTTAGGAATAACACGAGACATATTAAAGTCTCCAGGACCATAAAGATTTGAGCATGTAACAATTTTTATTGGGAGGCCATATTGTCGATGAAAATGCAATCCTGTAAGTTGTTGGCATGCTTTTGAAGTATCATAAGTAAAAAGAGGTTCAAGGTTACTTTCTTCATTATAAGGCACTTTTGCTTTTCCATACGCTTTATCACTAGTAGAAATAACTATACTTTCGATATTCCCTCCACCATAATTTTTACAAGTTTCAAGCAATGAAACTGTTCCAAGAACATTTGTTTTAAAAGTTTTATATGGATCATTAGAGCATATTCCTACAATTGATTCTGCTGCAAAATGATACACCTCATTTATTTGATGCCTTACAATTATTTCTTTAATTAATTCTATATCATTTAAATCTCCTTGTGTATGGAAATCTGGATTGTATTCAATATTTTTGCTAAAAACATTTCCCCTATCTAATCCTATTACTCTGTTGTTTTTATCTTGTTTTAATTTTTTTACTAATGCTTTTCCAACAAATCCTTCAGAGCCAGTAATGAGTATATTCATAAATTTTATTTGTTTTATTCTTTTTTAAAGATTTATATGCTGATGTAGTTTATTAATTAGATATAAATCTTTATAAACATCTATTATAATTTATTTTTCATGGTCAAGCATATTCCTTTATCTTCACCAGATATAAATTTAAATGATAAAATGGAAGTCTTAAAAGTTTTATCTACTCGTCATTTGACGCAAGGTCCTAAAATAAATGAGTTTGAAAAAAAGTTTTCAGAATATTTAGAAGTTCCATATGCAATTGCAGTAAATAGTGGAACAAGTGCATTGCATCTTGCAGTTAGAAGTTTAGGTTTGCAGATGGGAGATGAAGTAATTGTTACACCTTTTAGTTTCATTGCTTCAAGTAATTGTTTGTTAATGGAAAAAATAAAACCTGTTTTTGTTGATATAAATGAAAAAGATTTTAATATCGATCCAGAATTAATAGAAGAAAAAATAACAAAAAAAACAAAAGCAATTCTTCCAGTAGATATTTTTGGAAATCCAATAAAAATTAAGGAAATTAAAATTTTATCAGAGAAATATAGTTTACCTATTTTAGAAGATTCTTGTGAAGCTCTTGGGGCAGAGTATAGTGGTGCAAAAGTCGGAACTTTATCTGACATTGCGACATTTGGATTTTATCCAAATAAACAAATAACAACTGGAGAAGGAGGAATGATTGTTACCTTTAATAAAAATCTTGCAGAGCTTTGCATAAGTATGAGAAATCAAGGAAGAAATATAAATGGAGATTGGTTTTTTTATGAAAGATTAGGATATAATTATCGAATGAATGAAATGAGTGCAGCATTAGGTTCTGCTCAAATGAATAGGATTGAAGAAATTTTATCTAAAAGAAAAAAAGTCGCAAATATTTATCTTAAAAAATTAAAAGATTTAGAAGGAATTATTTTACCTTATAATGACGAAAATAAAAGTTGGTTTAACTTTGTTATTAGAGTTGATGAAAAAATTAGAAATAATCTTTTAAAATATCTTCAAACAGAAGGAATTGAATGTAAAAATTATTTTCCATCAATACATTTAGAACCTTTTTACATGAAAGAATTTGGATATAAAAAAGGAGATTTTCCAATTTCAGAAAAAATTTCAAGTCAGACAATTGCTCTGCCTTTTTATAATTTATTAAAAGAAGAAGACATATCTTATATTAAAGATAAATTAGAAAAAGGAATAAAAAATGCATAGTCAAGAATGGAAAGATAAGTGGAAATTATCAAAGATAGAACATGGTAAATTAACAAAATACAATTTCTTAGTTCATTATCCTGAAGGACTTACTTTAGGGAAGTATATTGATATTTCTCAATTTGTTTATATTCAATCAAGAATGGGAGTAATAATTGAAGATGATGTTGAAATTGGACCATTTACAGCAATATTATCTGAAAGTACAATAGATAATAAATCTGGTTTAATTAAAATTTGTAAAGGGGCAAAAATAGGAACTCATTCAACAATAATGCCGAATGTCACAATAGGTGAAAATTCAATTATTGGAGCATATAGTTTAGTAAAAAAAGACATACCACCGAATGTAATAGCTTACGGCGTGCCTTGCAAAATAATTAAAAAACTTTAAATAAGTATTTTGCTTGTTTTTAAAATGAATAATTTATCTATAAATACACCCATTTTATTAATCGCTTTTAATCGTCCAGATTTAGTAAAAAAGGTTTTTGAAGAAATAAAAAAAGCAAAACCAAAAAAATTATTTGTGTCTGTAGATGGTCCGAGAAATAATGAAGAAAAAATAAAAGTAGATGAAGTAAAAAAAATAGTTTCTAATGTAGATTGGCCTTGTAAATTAAATAAAAGATTTCAAGATAAAAATTTAGGAATCATTGGTGGGGCGTTGGGTGCAATTGATTGGTTCTTTGAAAATGTTGAAGAAGGAATAATTCTTGAAGATGACGCAATACCAAATCAAGATTTTTTTAAATTTTGTTCTGAGCTTTTGAAAAAATACCGAAACGATGAAAAGATTATGCAAATTAATGGTTGTAATTTTCAAAGAGGTTGGAAAAGAGAAAAATATTCTTATTATTTTTCAAAATATGCTCATACTTATGGATGGGCTACTTGGAGAAGAGCTCGTAGAAAATATGATTCTAAAATGCAATTTTATTTGGAGTTAAAGAAAAAAAAATATTTTTCAGATATTTTTCCAAATAAAATAGAAAGAAAATATATTTTACATATAATGGATGATGCCTATTTTAAGATTCCAGAAGCAATAGATACAAGATGGGTTTATTCTGTTTTAATTAATGACGGTTTATGTATTACTCCAAATGAAAATTTAGTTCAAAACATTGGATTCGGAAAAGATGCAACACATACAAAGAAAAGTGATTCTTTTTTTTCAATTCCTACAAATAATTTAAGTTTTCCATTAATTCACCCACAATTTATTATTAGAGATAGGCTTTCTGATGAAAGATATGCTAAATGGTTATTCAAAAATAGAGTAAAAAAATTTATTATAAAAAGATTTAGTTTTTCTTTAAAACATAAAAAATAGATTGAGGTCTTAATTTTTGATAAAAATTAGTTGAATGATATTTATTATTCCAAAAAAATAATTTGCTTATCAAATAATCGAAGTAAACAAAAAGAACATTATTTCCAGCTTTTTTATTTTTATAATTTAATCTTCTTAAAAGAGGGAACATGATTTTTCTTTTTGAAACTATTTTAAGAGAATTTTCTTTAATTATTTTATCTAATATGTTTTCAGGTATGCCTCTTTCCCTTTTAGTTAATCCTATTCTTGGTTTTCTCCAATCACCCATAGATACAATTGGTTCTCTTAATAAGATATATCCATTCTTTTTAACAACCTTTGACATTTCTTTTAAAACATAACTAACATTAGGTATATGATGAAGTGTTCCAAAACAAGTTATTAAATCAAAAGTATTGTTTTTAAATTTTAAATTTCCTTTTGAAGAAGGAGAAATATATTTTATTTTTTTGTTCATTAAATTATTTTTTCTCAGTTTTTTTGAAGGTTCTATAATAAATATTTCATTTATTTTGTTGATTATTGGAATTAGTTCTTCTCCTGTCGCACCGCCTATGCTCAAGACTTTATCAAAAATTTTAATTTTCTTAATTTTAGAATATCCATGTATCTTGTTTATTTCATGATATGAATACACTTCATAATCTCCTTTTAATTGAGAATATCCTTCTTTTTCATCATCATACCATTCTTTTATTTGTTTTAAATTAAAATCATCTCCATATAATTTTTTTCCAGAAAAATATTCATTCATTTTATTTCTTTAATAAAAATTTCATTTAGTTTTATCTCTGATTTTTCAATTGTATAATTCTCTTTGAAAAATTTTCTTATTTCATGAGATTTTACTTGTGAGTTTAAGTTTTTTATTAATTCTAAAGATAATTCTCTCCAGTCTCTTTTTTCAGAAGCATATCCTAAAAATTTTTTTGGTATCATTTCCTTTATAGCACCTTGACTATAAGAAAATACGGGAATTCCATGCATGTACGCTTCTAAAATTACTAATGGAAAAGACTCATTTTTATACTTTGTTGGAAATAACAAAAAATTTGTTTTATTAAATATTTCTTCCTTTTCATTATTATATTTTGACCCAAGATAAATACAATCTTTTTCTAATTTTAATTCTTTTCGCGTTTTTTCCCACTTTTTCCTAAAATTCTTTTCTTGCCAAGGTCCAACAAAATTACAAATAAATTTTTTGTTTTTTTCTTTTAAGATACTGCATATTTTTAATGCATCTATTGCACCTTTTTCTTCAATCATATTTGAAATAAAGAGTATGCTTGGAATATTGTTAATTTTTCTTTGATTTAATATTCTCTCAAATTCTTTTTTATTTAATTTATCTTCTATGCCATTTGGTAAAAAGTGAATGTCTTCTTTTTTTATTATTTCTTTTACTTCAGAATATAACATCTTGGATAATAAGATTATCTTATTATTTTTAAAAATGAATTTGTAATAATCTTTCCATAATTTTTTTTTGACTTTTTGTTCAATTCCTCTAGCGTGAATTTGAAAGATTATTTTTTTTCTAAAAATTTTGCATAGAATAACATAAATACTATCTCTAAGAAATGCTAAATTCGTAGGGGCAATTTCAAAATATATTATTTTTGGTTTAAAAAAGATTAATTTTTTTAATAAACTGAAAAAAACGTTAAAAATTCTAAAAAACTTTTTAATTTTAAATTTACCTATTTCCTCTAAATTTGAAGAATCATTTATTTTTATTCTTTCTAATGTGAAATTTTTATTAAGCAATTTACTGTTGAAATAAAATTCATTCATGTTTGCGGCACCATGAACTGGTGGTGGAAATCTTCCAATAAAGAGTATTTTTTCTTTCATTTTGTATTAATATTCTTTAAATATTTCAATGCAATTAAGCTTCTTAAAACCTTTTTTTTAGTTGTTTTAAAATCAGTGATTAATCTATATATCCATTCCAATCCAATTTTTTGGAAAAAACCCGGAGCTCTTTTCTTTTTTCCTAATGCAAAATCTATTCCAGCACCAACATTAAAAAAATATTTGTTCTTTGTTTTTTTTATAAGTTCTTTTACAAGAATATTTTGTTTTGGACATCCAATCCCAACCCAGACTATGTCAATTTTTTTATTGTTAATTATTTTAGATATTTTGTTTATTTCATTATCAGGAAAAGTTAAACTTTGAATATATAGTGGATTATAAGAAAATGTTTTTTTTTGATTTAGATTTTTAAAATTTTTAAATAATTTTTCTAAATCTTCTCTTTCAATTCCTATAAATAAACTTTTTTTATTTTTTGAAAAATTGCTATTTAATAAATTAATGGTAAAATTCGGGCCCATTAATCTTTGAATTTTTTTCATTTTTTTTATTGAAATATACAGTGAAATAATAAATCCATCTAGAAAATTGATATTTTCTTTTTCTAAAATTGCTGACTTGAACAATGGTTCTTTGACAAATTGATATAAATCATGTGAATTTATAAAATTTAAAATAAATCTATTTTTTGAATTTGAATCTTCTAGAATATTCTTTAAATTTTTTCTATCTTCAATAAAAATTTTTTCATCCATAATTCTCTGTCTTATTCTTAATTAATAAAATTTACCTTTAATTAATTATCCCTCTAGACTATAACAATCTTTAAAAATTTGAAATCAAACGTATAAAAATGAAAAATGAACGAGTTTTAGTAACAGGCGGGGCAGGATATGCTGGTGCAGTATTAGTCCCTATGCTACTTGATAAAGGATATAATGTTATTGTTTTAGATAAAATGATTCATGAAAATTCATATAATTTTTTATTATCTAATCAAGGAGGACATAATTTATTATCCAATCCCAATTTTAAATTTTTTAAAGGAGATATAAGAGATACAGGATTAATAAAAAAATTAATAACTGAAGTAGATTCAATAATTCATCTTGCGGCAATTGTTGGAGAACCTGCTGCTAGAAGAAACAAATTTGAGACAGAAGACATAAATGTCAATGGAACAAAAAATATAATTGATAATCTATCTAAAAACCAAAAAATAATTTTTGCTTCTACTGGAAGTGTTTATGGTCAAGTAGATGAAATGTGTTTAGAATCTACTGCTCCAAATCCGTTGGGAATTTATGGGAATACAAAATTACAAGCAGAACAAATGGTATTAAATTATGGCGGCACTGCATATAGGTTTGCAACAGCTTTTGGTTTATCTCCTAGATTAAGAATTGATCTTCTTCCAAATGATTTTACAAACAAATTAGTTAATCAACGATCTATTGATTTATATGAAGTAAATGCTCGAAGAACTTTTATTCATGTTACAGATATGGCTCGTTCTTATCTTTTTGCTTTGGAAAATTATAAAAATATGCAAGGGGAGCCTTATAACTTGGGAAATGAATCTATGAATTTAACTAAAATTGATTTAGCAAGAAAAATAAGTAAAGAAATTAAAGGAATTTTAGGATTTGAACCTCGAATTTGGGAAAATGAAGGTGAAAAAGACCCAGATCAAAGAGATTATGAAGTTTCATACAAAAAAATTCAATCTATAAATAAAGGTTTTTACACAGAAGTTGGTTTAGAAAAAGGTATTCAAGAATTGGTTAGATTCTTTTCAAACTTTCAACAAAAAAATCCGTTTACAAACGCTTAAAATGAATTTAAATTCTAAAAAAATTGGAATAAGTGGAGGAAGTGGTTTTTTAGGTAGAAGAATCGTCGATGAATTACAAAAAAAAGGAGCAGAAGTTGTTGCTCCAAGAAGTTCAGAATATAATTTTACATTAGAAAAAGATACAGAAAGATTTTTTGTAAGTCATAATTTAGATATGTTTGTTCATTCTGCAGCATTGTATGGTGGTTTAGGAATAAATGAAAAAATGCCTGCACATATTTTTAATTACAATATGCAAATGCTTTTGAATATTTTTAAACATTCAATAAATTATTCTTTAGGTTCAGAAGGAAAAGGAATTCCTCGAATAGAAAAGATGATTTCAATAAGTTCTGCTTGTGGATATCCGAGTAAATGGGGAGATAATATGCGTGAAGAATTTCTCTGGGAAGGGGAATTAGATAAAAGTGTTTTGAATTATGGTATGGTAAAAAAATTAATGGAAACTCTTGGACATGTTTATCGGAATCAACATGAATTACATTCAATAACCTTGCCTTTAGCAACACTTTATGGTGAGAATGATACTTTCAATCCATTTCGTTCTCATGTCCCTGCAGCATTAATTAGAAAATTTGTAGAAGCAGAACAAAAAAAAGAACCTTTTGTAAATTTGTGGGGAACTCCAGATAGTGTTCGAGAATTTATGTATGTTGGCGACGCTGCAAAAGGAATTGTTTTAGCTATAGAAAAATTTGATGGGATAGATAATGTTGGTTATTCTTCAAAATATACCTTAAATATCGGTTCTGGTGAAGGAATAACTATTGATTATCTTGCTACAACAATTAAAGATATTATCGGATATAAAGGGGATATAATTTATAATGGAAAAAGTCCAGGTCAAAAATCAAAAGCACTTGTTGTTGAAAGAATGGAAAAAGTTTTGAATTGGCATCCTCAAACTTCTTTAAGAGACGGTTTAGAAAAAACAATTAATTGGTATGTTAAGAATAAAGAAAAAGCAGATGAAAAATTTTAAATTTCTTAAAGTGTATTAATTTTAAAGTAACACTTAAATTAAAAGGTTTATAAATGCAAGGACTATTAAAAAATTATGGAAAAAAAGATAATTAGATTACCAGAAGAATATTCTGAAAATTTAGTTAAAAGTAAAAGGAAAGCTTTTTCTAAATTGCATAAAGAGATTTCTGGTCTTTTTGGAAAAAATGAAAAAACAAAGCAAGAAATAGAGTCTTTATTAATAAATTCGGGATTGGTTAAAAATAATGTAGAATCCTTAGAATTATTTAATATACTCTCTAATAATGCAATACTCGTTGAAAAGGGTAGTTTTAATATTATGCATTGGGATTACATCTTTTTTTTAGAAAGGATTTCTGGAGAGGAAAGATATAAGTCTAAATTTGGAACATATTATAATCCTAGCTTTGAAGGGTATTTTTTAAAAAATTAAAAGGCTATTTACAATTTTGTTTTAATTAAAATATAATTTTAGATTTCTTCTTCAATTTTTATCCAATTCTTAGGTAATTCTGGATCTTCTTTTGAATCTTTAAACATTGAAAAACTTTTTGGAGCAATTACAATTTTTTTTGGATTTTTATTCAAATAACCTGCCCACCAACTTAATGCACTATTTGCTAAAATATTATGCTTACATGATTTCATTAATTCCAAATCTTCATAATCTTTGTTTCCCTCGACAAAATTTAATTTAATTCCAAGATTTGATAAATTTTCTTTGCACCAATCAATTTCATCAGAAAAAATATAAAAAATAGGATTTTTCACTTGTTTTTTTATGATTTCAATAGCTCTTTTGTAATAATCTGCACTCAATACTAAGCAATTTTTTAATTTTAAAACATCTCCACGTCTTACATGGATACTTATAGAATTTTGTGAAGATATTTCTTTTAATCTTTCTTTTATTTGTTTTTTATATTCTTCTTTTAATTCAAATTCTTTTTTTATTATATTCTCTATTGGTTTAAAAAATTTTTCTCTTCCACAATAAATAATTAAATAACTGTTATTTGGTATTTTGAAAAAATCTTCTGCATCTCCATTACTTGGAAAACGATAAACGTTTCTTTCAAATAATTTTAATTTTCTTGTTAGTTTATCAATTGGTCTAAAATAGGTTCTAAAAATATATCTTTTAATTTCTTTTTTTGTTGCAATTTGAGAAGAAATATTAAATTTTTCTATAACTAAATCCCATGTTCCTCCAAACTTTTTTTCAAATCTTGGCCAAGATTGAAGATAAGTTTTATCTAGTTTAAGTTCTGTTTTGTGTTTTTCAGATAATGCTTTTGCAGCAGCATAAACATACATAGAATTTCCCAATCCACGTCCAATTTCAGCAATTATCATAATGCTTCCTTATAAATTTTAATTAATTTTTTATCTCTTTCTTTAATTGAAAATTTTCCAAATTCAATTTCTTTTAAAGAGTTTTTTGACATTCTTTCTCTAAGTTTTTTGTTTTTTATTAATATTTCAACTTTTTTTTCAATTTCATCAATTGTTTTGTTCAATGTTTTTAAATTTTCTAATTCTTTTGTATTTTTCAAATTTGGATTTTGTATAACAAAACCTGTTTTTCCGTCTTCAATTATTTCTTTTCTAGAATGCCCGTCTACAGAAACAACAGGAATTCCAAAAGACATAGCTTCTGTTATTGGAAAACCAAAAGTATCAGTGTAAGATGGGTAAACAAAAATATCTGTTGTAGGGTATATTTCTTCAAATAATTTTTTTTGAGGCATTACATCATAAAATGTTATTTTTTTATTTTTTGAATATTTTTCTAAAATATCTCTTGGAATATCAGAAATAAATATTCCATTAACATCTTTATATTTTTTAGTTAACCTATCTATTACTTCTAAGGCATGCAATCCTCCTTTGAAATAAAATCTTCTTGAAACAAAAAGCAAGTTTATTTTTCCTGTTTTTATTTTTTTTAGTTTTTGTGTTGGAATTCCAGGATAAATAACTTCAATTTTATTTTTTATTTCTGGAAATTCTTTGACAATACCATCATAAGACCATTTTGTCCAAGCAAGAATTTTTTTGCAATTTTCATTTTTTAAAATTTTTTTAACTAAATATTTTTTAGGATGTTTGTCAAAGTTAGCAGCAACCCAGAATTGCCCAACCCATTCAGTGTCGCAAATCCAGGGTTTTTTATTTAAACTCAAACAATGTGCACAATGAATTAAATCATATTTTTCATTTGTTCTTGTTAAATGTGCATTTGGAATTGGAAGATTAAATATTCTGAAAAATAATCTAATTAAATTTTTTGATTTATGAAGTATTTTGAATTTGCTTTTTTTAACTACAACACCAGATTTTGAATTTTGACCAATGTATTCAATTCCTTTTGGAGGAAAATTGAGTAAATATTGATAATAAGGGGAATCTGCAAATTTCCAAGGTCTTTGAATATAAACTTTCATTTTATTTTGTAATATATTTAAGAAATGAATGTTTTTAAATTTGAATTTTTTTATTTGTATTATAATTTGTTATAATCTTCAACAATTTTTCTCAATTTTGGATCTTTAACATCTGCTATTTTTTCAGAAGTAGTTACTCCCCATTCAGAAACAATAGAATCTTCTAACCCTACAAATGCATGTGCTATTTTTGGATTTATTGTTCCAGAATTTCCTTTATTAAGAATTTTTTCTTCATATGGTCCATCAATTTGACCATAAATATATTTTATTTGACCTTTAATTACTACAAAATTTTCTGGAATAGTATGATAACATCCTCCTCTTGCTCTTCCTTTTTTTATTTCCATAAATGTGAATTCTTGCTGATTGTCAAGTAATCCTTCAACAGATTTTATATATCCTCTTTTATCTTCATGAATATCTATAATTTTCATTTTGTTTTGTAAAATTCTTTGATTTTATTTATTATTAAATTTATATCTTCTTCTTTAATTGCAGGTCCATTTGGCAACCATAAAAAATTATTTGCAAAAAATGCAGAATTTGGAAATTTTTCATCATTGCCTTGATTTTGGTAAGGTGGATTTTGATGAAGTGCTGGCCAACAAATACGTGGGTAAATTTCGTTTGAGTTTAAAAATTGAATTAAATTATTTCTACTTTCTGCAAAAACATCTATCCAAAGTGGAACTTCTCCTTTTTCTATTCTAACTTCTGGAAATTTTATTTTTCCTTTTTTTATCAATGAATCTAATCCTTGAATATATTGAATAAGTTGTGAAGTCAACATTTCTTTTCTTTTTTCTAATTTATTTAATTGACTTAATGTCAAGGCTGCTTGTAAATCATTGAATTTAAAATTATATCCTATTTCTGAATGTAAAAATTCTTTATTATTATTTCTTCCAAAATCCCTTAATCTTCTCATTATTCCATAGGATTCTTCATTTGATGTAACAATTATTCCTCCTTGGCCACAAGTGATTATTTTATTTGCTTGTAAAGAATAGCATCCAATGTCACCAAATGTTCCTAAATCTTTTTTTAAATCATGTTTTGAACCAAGTGCATTAGCAGCGTCCTCCACAATAAATAAATTTTTTTCCTTGCAAAAATTCAAAAGTTCTTTACTAATTGCAGACCTTCCCAATGTATGAACTGGAACTATTCCAATAGTATATTTTGTAACTTTTTTTTCTAAATTTTCTAAATTCATAGTCATTCTAAAATCATCAATTTCGACATCAGAAAGTATAGGTGTTCCTCCTGCAGCTTCAACAGCATTTGCTGTTGCAATCATAGTCATGTCTGGAACAATTACTTCAAAATATCCCTTTTTTCTTTTCATAGCTTCTGCTTTTATTCCGAGAAATAAAGCACTTGTTCCATTTGTAGTTAATAATACATAAGGTACATTGAGGAGTTCTTTTATTTTTTCTTCTAATTCTTTTGTTTTTGGCCCTTCATTAATATATCCTCTTCGTAAAACATCTATTATGGCTTTTTCATCATCTTTATCAAAATTTGGTTCATACCAATTTATTCTTTTCATATTTTTCTTTCCAAGTTTTTTTTATAAACATTTTTCGCTTTCTCAATATAAAAATCATCTTCTTCATTTGTTTGCGTTAAAGAGAGGTATCCTTTTTCTTGCATTTTATCTTTTAATTCAGATGCAATCATCATTTTAACTAAATCCTTAAATTTAGTTTTTGCTTCCCAACCTAAAGTTTCTTTAGCTTTCGATGGGTCTCCTAAAAGAGCAGGAACTTCAGCAGGTCTTTTATAATGGTCACTTGTTTTAACAAAATCTTTCCAATTTAAATCAAGCAAACTAAATGACTCATTTAAGAATTCTTTAATTGTATGTGTTTCTTGTGTTGCAATAACAATGTCTATAGGTTTATCTTGTTGCAAAATTTTCCATATTGCTTCGACATATTCTTTTGAAAAACCCCAATCTCTTTGTGCTTCAAGATTTCCCAAAGTAATAGATTTACTATCTCCAATTATAATATCTGCAACTCCCATTGCAATTTTTTTAGTAACAAAATTATATCCTCTTCGAGGAGATTCATGATTAAATAAAATTCCATTTGAAGCAAACATTCCATAAGAGTTTCTATACACTCTTGTAATATTGTATGCTGCTAATTTTGCAGTGCCATATGGGCTTTGAGGTAACATTGGTGTATCTTCATTTTGTGGAGGTGGAGAAATTCCAAACATTTCACTTGAACTTGCTTGATAATATTTGCAATTTAATTTCATATCTCTTAATGCTTCTAAAATTCTTAATGGTCCTAATGCATTAATATTAAATGTTAATTCAGGATTTTGAAAACTTATACCTACGTGACTTTGTGCTCCAAGATTGTAAACTTCATCGGGTTTAACTTCTTCTATAATTCTTCTAATACTAGTAGCATCAGTTAAATCCCCATATTGCAAATAAAACGGAGATAAAGGTGTTTTTCCATAGATATCGTCATAGACATCCAAGTGTCTTATTCTTTGTGTATTTGAAAAACTGGATCTTCTTATCATCCCACGAACTTTATATCCTTTTTCTAAAAGCAATTCAGCTAAATAACTTCCATCTTGACCAGTAATTCCAGTTATTAATGCAGTTTTTCCATTCCAATTAAATTCCTCTTTAGAACTTTCATTAGTCATTTTCTTGTTAAATTTTGTTCTTTTAAAAAGATTGTTGTGATGAAAAAACTATTTCAATACTTCTAATTCAAACTCTATTTCAGAAGAGGGAAATATCCATGCAAGAAATCTGCAATAAAATTCATGATTCAAATTTATTAACGGGTTAAAAATTTTGTTCAAAATTTTTGCTCTTCCTATTGCAAAATTTATTTTCACTTTTTTTACATTAAACATGTCTTCTTTGCATCCAACTTCGTGAGAATAATTATTTCTTTTAAAATAGTTAAAAGTAAATGGGCTAAAAAATCTTACATGTGTTGGGTCATTGTATTGACCCCATGCAGAATAAAATGGAGTTTTTATTTTAATTAATGTTCCTTTTTTTGAAATTCTTCTTAAATCGTGCATAAGGGGAATAAAATTTTGTATGTGTTCAAAAACATGTTCTGCAATTATTTCATCAACAGAATTTTCTTTAAATGGAAGAGGGGTTTTTTCCAAATTCCATACTTTATCAGGATTTACATCTTTTGAAGAATCAATATTTAGATATCCTTTTTTCTTGTCAAGTCCACAACCAAGATTTAATTTCATTTTATTCGAATTTATAATCCATTCCTCCAAATGTAAAATTACTTTCTAAAAATTCAGAATATTCTGTCGTATTTTCAGGATAATTTATTTTCCAAATTTTTAAAGGTCCTCTTAATCCTTGATAATACATAAATTCTTCATCTGTTTGATAAATTGATTTGATATAACTTACAAATGTATCATCTTCTTTGTGAGTGAGAGTAATTCCAGAAAATTTATTCTTTGGGTCATTTAAAATATAAACTTGTCCAAGTAAACTTCTTGAAACTCTAGGAGATAAATACATTAATGCCCCTGTTGAATCATAAGAAAGTCCTTGATTTGATTCAGTTAATTGAGGAATTATATAAACTGTTGAATTTAATCCTTCATTATAGATTATTAATTTGTTATTAAAATAAATATTTTTAATTGGAATGTAATACTGATTTCCTTTATAATAAAAGACACCTATTGGTTGATTAAAACTAATCAAATCTTCTTCTTGAGAAATTTCGATCATTATTCCAATTAAATAAGATGAACAAGAAATTCTTTGTTGTTTTGAAACAGATAATCCTGGTAAAAATACTTTTGTTTGATTTTTTTCGTAATATATATCTTCATCAACACAAGAATTCATATTATAAATTCTAACTATTCCTGTTGATGTTTCTTGAATATCTTTCTTTGAACTAATTCCGGCATCAACTCCTGTAGAAAGTCTATCCCAATTATTGTTACTTCCTATTTTTGAGAAAGCACCATATTTTGACATTTCTGTAGGGTCAATTAATAAATATGAAACATTCCATGTTTTCATGAAGCTGTATGCTGTCTCAGGATTGTCTGTTGTTAGAATATATCTTCCAATATAATGATCTGTATTATCTCCTCCAGAATGTCCACCGTCGGTAACAGTTGGTCTTTTTGCCATAGACTGTATGAAATAACCATAATCCCACCAATGAACAAAAATTGAATTTTCAGAAGTATTTTCTCTAACCCATTTCATTGCATTTTGCCACTGATAATTTGCAGAAGGACCCAGATATTTTCCTTGTTCTTTTGAAATTTGATAAATTCCTTGATTATTATTTAATGGGTTCCAAAAAATAAATAAAATTAAAATTATTATTAATATGCAGGATAGAATTATAAAAAAATATTTCCAATTTTTATCTTTGCTGATTTTCGAATTTTTAATTAATTCAGAGATAGAATATCCTGAGAAAAGTAACATAAATGGAATAACTAAAAAGAAACTTCTAGTTGCAGCTCTTGCGTTTATCGCAACTGCTAATGCTAATGAAAACATAATTAAATATTCTGGTTTTATATTGAATTTTTCTTTAGAATAAACATAAAAAAACCCAATCAAAAATATAATACATCCTATAAGATAGAATGCTTGACTAATGAAATTTTCTCCATTTAAAATTTTTGAATCAGACACTCTAGAGAATAATATCGCAACATAAATTAAAATTAAACTAGCTGAAAGAATTATTTTATTTTTTTTGTTTGTGATATCTTTTGAAAAATTAATTGCTAAAAATATTAAGCCTAATATAAACATCCAGAAAAGAGGTCTTCCAATGTTTGAAATCAAATCCTTTAAATATGGCTGAGAGTTCTCAGCAACAGTTGAGCTTAATCTTCCTGAAAAATCTTTAAAGAAAGGATATATTAATGTTGCCCAAGCTTTTTCTAGAAGATTTAATGGATTGATTTTTAAAATGGCTAAGAAAATTATTCCAATAATCATCGTAGATATAATGGAAATCAATAATCTTTTTTTCTCATTTTCTTTTATTTTCTTTAAAACTTTTTTTGAAATAAAATCTAAAATTAGAAAAATTAAAACAAATGAAACTAAAATTCCTTGTGTTTCAGTAAATCTTGCCATTAATTGTTTGAGAGTATATTCTCCAATCAAAGAAATTATAGAAAAAATTACTATCCAAATTAAATAAAAAATGAAAAATTTATCTTGATTTTTTGGGTTTAATAAATAATAGAAGAAACAAGTAATAGGGATTATAATAAACAAGAAAGTTATTCCTCCTGCCCAGCTGAATAAAACAAAACTTAATAATGCTCCAGTAATAATTCCCCAGATGATTGTTTGTTTCCAATTTTTTTCATAATTTTTTAATGATAAAATAAAAACAATTAAAAATAAGATTATTGCTAAAACTCCTAAATGGTCATGGTCATAAAATCCTCTAGAGCTTCTAAATAAAAAAGAAGGAGTAATTGCCAAAGCTGTAGAAGCAATTAAACCTGCTAATTTAGATTTAGTTAATATAAAGCATAAAATAAAAAAAGCAATTATAATTAATGCAAAAATAAAAACTGCAGAAATTGTAGCAACATAATTAAATGTGATATCTGGAGAAAATATTTTCATAATTTTATATTGTCCAATTAAGATATTTGGAAGAATTTCGTTTAACCAAGTTATGTTGTAACTCGGAGACCTAAGTTCATCTATTTGAGGTAATGTTCCTTCGTTTAATTTGGTTTCTGCAATTCTGTAAAAATACATTGAATCAAGGTCTGTTGATAAATATTCCCCTGTAGTTTGGTCTTTAAGGATAGGTAAGTTTTGCAATCTTAAAAAACATCCCAGGAATAAAATTAACAATAAAAAGATTACTGTAATTATTATTTGAACTTTTTTTTGTGAGAAAAAATTTATAACTTTTTCTGAATTTTCTTTCACTCTCTTCCAATTTTCACTCATCTTTTTATCAAGAAAATTGATTTTAAAAACTTGTTTATTAGAAGAAAATTATAAATCCGATGCCAATGACAATTATTTGGAAGGCGTTTATTAATAGAGGGACTTCCCATTCATATGCTTTTTTGCTTGGTTTTATTTTCTTTAAAATTCTTATTGCAATGTGTTCTAATCCATAATTTTTTTCATAAGGGGGGTTTAAACTTCCGTCGGGATTCAATTTACCAAAAGATTCTTTTTTAAGTCTTCCTCTAATTTTTAAAATTGTTTCTAAAATATAGGGTATAAAAAAGAATATTGCAATTAATTCAACTTTTCCTAAAATTGCAATACAGGCAATCATAGCTCCAACAGAATATGTCAAAATATCTCCTGGAAAAACTTTTGCAGGATATTTATTAAATAAATAAAATGCGATTAATGAAACAACCATACACATTGAAATAACACTTAGCCAAGGATTTCCTGTTAAAAATGTGACAATTGCGAGTGAGCCTAAGATTAAAATTCCTTGACTTGCTTCTAAGCCATTATACCCTGCTAAAAAATTAAAAGTTGATGTTGCTCCGACGATTCCGATTGGAACAATTAAAAGTGGAAATAATATTCCAAGGTTAATTCCAAAAATATGCGTGTCTCCTGCATTAAGAACCATTAATGGAATTGCAGAAAAAATTAAAAGAATAATTCTTGTTCTATTACTTAATCCTCTTTTCCAACCAAGTAAATCATCAACAATACCGACGATTGATGCAAAAAATAAAACTCCCAGTAAAGCAAAAATTTCAGAAGTGTGTGTATTTTCTTTAAATAAAAATGTTTTCAGTGCAATATATAATAAAGCACCGAGAGTAACACCCACAAGAACAGCCATTCCACCGCCTTCTGCAACTTTTTTATTTCCTATTTTGTGAATATCTTTTCCTGTTAATCCTTCGGCATGCGCTCTTTTAATCCAAACAGGCAATGCTATGAATGTTATTAAAAAAGAAATCATTAATATAGGAAAAAATAAAACTCCCAAAAAAAATAAATTATCCATTTAAAACTTAAAATAATGCAGTTTTTAAATTTAATTGGTTTTAAGTGAATAGTAAAGGGGTAATATAAACTTCAATAAGTCCTGCAATAACTAAAATTATTAATGAAATAAATATCAAGATTATAACATTTTCGAAGACCATTAAAAATCTTCTGCTTTTTAATCCATTTCTAGCTAATCCAACTCCGAGAATTCCTCCTGCTAAAGCAGTTATAAAGTATGCTGCTATTTCTGGAAGGCCATGGATCATATATCTTGAAATTCCTAATGGAATGGCAGATAATTTGTATTGTGTAAAAATTCCAATTGCTCCAGAAATTACTGTTGCATTCCATGCTAAAATAAAAATTGCACCTGCTCCAAAAATCAGCGAGAATAAAAGCGTGAATATCATTACATAAACATTATTTTCTAAAATAGATAAAAATCTATTTCCATTTGTAGCTGCACCAGTTACTCCTGAATTGGAAGAATTTGAAATAGAATATTGTTGTACACATTGTTCAACATTTCCAGGACTATTAATCATACAATAAGTTTCAATTTGAGCATTTAATATATTTGAATTTTGTAAAACAATTACCCAAAATGAAAATGCGACGATAAATCCTAAAAATAACCAAATCAATGCAAAAATAGCATCTTTATGAACTTTCCAAACATGAAGCAATCCTTCAATTTCTTCGTCTTGTTTTTCTTCTTTTTTAATAATATAATACATGAATGGTAAAGAAAACATTACACAAAAAGTTACAACCATTAATCCAGAAAATTTATTCAAAACAGCATCTTTTGAGAAAAATAAATGTACTAATAATAAAGATAAAGATGCATAAAGAATTCCAATAAAAAACATTTTCCAAGAACCTTTTTCAACTCTTTTTGGATTAACTAATGATTCAAGCATGTTATATCTAAAAGAACATAATTTTTAAAGTTTCTTGAATTAATTATTTCATGAATAAAAAACAGATGTTTGATAAAATTGTAAAAGATATAAAATCTGTGAAAATTCAAGGTGCAAGAAACATTGCAAAGCAAGCTCTTTATGCATATAATTTATTTCCAAATGAAAAATCAAGAAAAATTCTTTTGAATCTGAGGCCAACAGAACCAATGTTAAATAATGTTCTTCATAAAATTAATAATAAAAATTATTCAGAAATTTTAAATCATTTTGATGAAGCTCAGAATAAAATAAATTCTTTTGTTTTTAAATTAATTCATAATGGGGATGTAATTCTTACACATTGTCATTCGACAAATGTAGTTAATTCTTTAATTTATGCTCATAAAAAAGGAAAAAAATTTGAAATTTATAATACAGAAACTCGTCCATTATTTCAAGGTAGGAAAACTGCAAAGCAATTAAAAAATGCTGGAATAAAAGTTACAATGTTTGTTGATTCTGCTTTAGGAATTGCATTATCCGGAGAACAAGGAAACAAAAAACCAAATAAAGTTTTTTTAGGTAGCGACGCTATTTTGAAAAAAGGAATTGTAAATAAAGTTGGAAGTGAAGTAATTGCACAAGTTGCGAAAAATCAAAAAGTTCCATTTTATATAATTGCAGATTCATGGAAATATTCTCCTAAACGAATAACTCTTGAAGAAAGGAATTTTTCTGAAGTTTGGAAAAATCTTCCTAAAAATTCGAAAATAAAAATTGAAAATCCTGCTTTTGAGTTTGTTGATAAAAAATATATTAAAGCAATTATTTCTGAACTTGGCGTTTTAAGTCCTAATAATTTTTTAAAAAAAGTTAAGATAAAGAATTAATTTTATAGGGTAATTAAAAGTTATTTAATTTTTTATCTTTTAGAATATATCTAATCATAAAAAAAGTTGCCAATCCTAAAGAAATGATTCCTGAGACAAGTAAAGTCAAGTTAAATTTTGAGATTATAACCCCTATAAGAGTTAGTCCAATTCCCATAAATATTTCTGAATATAATCTACATTCGTTTGAGGAGTGTACTTCTTCACGAGGAACTAAGGCGATATTTGGATCTTTATATTTTATAGTTCCTTTTTTGATGGGAAGTTTATTTATTTTTTCCATTTTTTGTTTTTTCAGAAGTATCTTTTAAAGAATTTAATATTTCTTCTTTCTTATCATTAGAAAGAGTTGGATCTAAACAAGATTTAATAATTTCATCACCTTCTTTTTCAGTAATAATCCCTTTGCTTAACAAAATATTCATTATCTCAAAAATTAATTTCATTATATCTATTGAACCAATTCTTATTCCCATTTTTTTATAATCTTTTTATTACTTTTACCCATCTATTTTTAAAGATTTAATATTTTATAAATTTAAGTTAACTAATGCTTATGTCCGCATTTACATTCTTCGTCTGAGCAATCACAATCTTCATCGCAATCACATTCATGAGTATGCTCATGCTCGTGTTCTTCTTGATATTCTAAAATCAATTTTGTTAATTCTGAATTTATTTTTTTTAATTCTTGTTCTAAATTATCTCGCGAAATATTCAATTTTTCTATTTGCTCTGAAATTATTTTTTTTGTCTCAGGAATAGATTTTTTAACAAAATTTTTATCGCCAACATCGACTATTAATTCTTCTGAAATTAAATTTGTCTTAACAAAAATTCCTCTTCCAACTTGTGACAAAATTTCTTTTCCAATTTTTCCTTTTAATTCATCCAAATCATTGTTCAATCTGCTTAAATCTAAGATAGTTTCTTCTAATATTTGCAATTGTTGCTGAATTTGCATTATTTGTTGTTCAAATATTGAAAACTTCATTTGTAATTCTGATTCGTTCATGTTAAGGTTAAAAAAAGAAGGTTTTTAAGGGTTTTGGGCACTAAGCAACATCCATTACTTTTTTAAAAATGCTCGAGAAAATAATTGAAAATACTAAATAAAATATAAACCATCCCATGAATCCAAAAAATCTAACAGGCTCTCCTGTATTTGTTACAATTATCTTGAAATAATCATCAAACCATCGATAAAATAAAATTAATGGAACTGCAGTATAAGCAATTGAACCCATGCTTAATTTAAATTGTTGAGGCATGTAACTCATATTTTTTTTAGTTAATTCAGACATTTTTGCAGTATCGCCTTTTAATCTAGCTTCTTTAATTTGTTTTTGTAAATCTTTTTGTTCTGCTTTTATTCTTTTCAATTCTTTTTGATCTGTTGTGTATTTTTGAACTAAAGTTATTAAAACATTTAGAATTAAAACTATAATCAACATGCCAATTGTCATATTCCAATCCAAGAGAAATCCTGCAGTTGGATCTAAAACAGTATGAATTGAATTTTTTATCCAAGCCCATTTATCCCAGAGAGATGCAATTATCAACGAAGCAAACATAACAATTATAATTATTGTCATACTTTTTCTTCCGCTTTTATTTTCCATGTTACTTTAACTCAAAAAAGGTTTTTAAAGATAGCTTTTGTAATAATTTTGTAACTATTTAATTACAACTAAATCAAAAGATTTAAATAGTTAAATTTTATCTAATTTTCATGGTAAAGCATGTTGATTTTAAGCGAAAAGAAATAATCATTCCAGGAGCAACAGTAATAACTTTAGATGCAGAATCTGCTTTAGGTTTTGCTCCAATTGAAGTTTATGCTCAAGCAAAAGCAAAAATAAAAAAAGATTTCATAGACAATGAAAGAGCAATAAAATCTTTAACTAACGGAATTAATTTTGAAACATTAAAAGGTTCTCAATTTTTTTGGAATAATTATTTGAATAATTTTTTAAAAGAGCAAGGAATAAATGGAAGAATAATGAATATAAATGATTTAGGAAATATTTATGCTTTAGATAAAAATTTCTTTGAAAATCATTATTCTGATACAATAAATTTATGTTTAAGAAGTGAAGAAATTGGTTGGAAAAATAATAAACATATTTTAGAAGATTTAGTTAAACAAGTTAAATCAAGAGAAAAAAGTTTTTCTCCAAAAAATCCTTTAATTATTTCTAATTTAGAAATTGTAAGTGATAATAATTCAAATAATTTTTATGGGCTTTTATTAAAACTTAAAGAAGATTCAATTCTTGAAAATGATGAAAGATTTGCTTTTGGAAAAAATAAAATAAAATTTGAAAGTTTATTTGGAGATGTTGAAAAGAATCTTTATACAAAAGAAAAAGATTTGTCTAGGGTTTATGCGAATGATAGTCAGAATGTGAATGGTGACAATGACGTTTTGCATGATTCCAATGATAATGGCTGGGTGGTTTTTGTGAGCGACGAAGTCGCGAACTCTTCGCAAAATTTTAAAGAGCATTTAAAAAGTCTCAAAGAAGAAAGAGATAAGCAAATTACAGAAATAAATCAAAGATACATTCAAGCATTAGATATTTTGAAAGGAAAAAAATAAAAATTCATTTTTCTTCTTAACTTTCCTATCCTTGAGGATAGGCCACAAGCTCTTTTATTAGTGGTTTCAAAAACCCAGTGAAATTCAACTTTGACAATTTGTAATTAAAATATTATAAAATTGAAGAAGCGGTGGCTAACTTTAAGTTAGATAATTGGTAAAAGGGCTAAATATTGTCTAGGGTTTATGCGAATAATAGTCAGAATGTGAATTCTAACAATGACAATTTGCATAATTCCAATGATAATGGCTGAATGACTTATCCAAAGGATAGATAATAATATGGATATTTATAATGAAACCATTTCTTTAAAAAATTTAATTTTTGCTTATAAAAAAGCAAGAAAAGGAAAAACAAAAAAAGATTATGTAATTAAATTTGAAGAAAATCTTGCTTACAATTTAAAAATTCTCTATGATGAATTAAAAAATGAAACTTACAAACCAAAACCTTTGCAATCTTTTATTTTGAGAGACCCAAAAACTCGTAAAATTTCAAAATCAGATTTTCGCGATAGGATTGTTCATCATGCATTATGCAATATCCTTGAACCAATTTTTGAAAAAGTATTTATTTATGATTCTTGTGCAAATAGAAAAAACAAAGGAACCCTATTTGCATTACAAAGATTTGGTAAATTTCAAAGAAAAGTTACGCATAATTTATCAAAACAAGCATTTTGTTTTAAGGCAGATATTAAACATTATTTTCAAGAAATTAATAGGGATATTTTATTAAAAATATTGGAAAAGAAAATTAAATGTTCTAAAACTATAAATTTGATTCAATTAATCTTAAATAACTTTGAAAGTAAAAAAGGAATGCCTTTGGGAAATTTAACTTCTCAGTTTTTTGCAAATGTTTATTTAAATGAATTAGATTATTTTGTAAAGCACGAACTAAAAGTAAAATATTACTTGCGTTATGTTGATGATTTTGTTATTTTGCATAAGTCAAAAGAGCAATTAAAAATCTGGAAAGAGCAAATTAATTATTTCTTAGAAAGTAAATTAAAATTAGAGCTTCATACCGAAAAATCAAAAATAATTAATTTGTCTTCAGGTTTGGATTTTGTTGGTTTTAGAAATTTTTATTATTTTAAATTGTTAAGAAAAAGAAATATTTTGCAAATCATTTTTAAAATTGAATTATATAAAAAACAAGATATTAATAATAAAAATATATTGGATGTTTTTCAAGGATGGAATGCTTGTGCAAAATGGGCAAATAGTTTTGGTTTAAGAATAATTCTTTTCTTAATTTTAATAATTTAAATATTTCCCATGAACTTTCTTAATGCGGGATTCATGTCCTCCATATGTTGTTTAGCAATACTTTGATAGAATTGGAACATAATCATAATTACTAATAAAATTGCAGTTCCTGAAACTAATGCTCCTAGTAAGTCTGTGAACGAAGCAAGCAAACCAATTGCAGCACCACCCATCACAGTTAAAGGCATAACATATCTTTCTAAAATACTTTCTAAAATTCTTATATCTTGTCTAAATCCTGCAACTTGTAATCCTGATGAAGCAATTCTTTTTGCTTGGGATTTAGCGTCCATACCAGAAGTTTTAACCCAAAACCACGAGAACAAAGCACAAAGAACTACATAAGAAATAATATGTGTAATTCCCTGAAATAAATAAATTGGTAAAAATCCTCCTCTGATTATTAATTCCAATAAGTTTGTATTTCCCATCCAGAACCCAACACCTGAAACAGCTTGTCCGTTGACAAAATGACCTAAAAATGTTGGATGTCCAAGCCAATTTTCTAAAATTCCTCCAAACAATTGAATATTTGCAACTAATGCAGCGACTAGAATAACGGGAATAACACTTGCATAAAAAAATGATAAAGGCCATTTAACACCGTATCCTCTGATTTTCCCGTATGAAAGAGGAACTTCAACTTTTAATGATTGAGCCCAAACAACTGCTAAGAAAATTAATACTGTGACAATTAAAGCAGCTAACGAAGAAATTAATTCTGTAGGATATTTATTAATTATTGATTGAATGAATAATAAAATTTTACCAGAACAAGGAGTTCCAGAAAAATCAACAAGACAATTTTTTCCTTGAGCGTCGATGAACTGGAATGCACTTGTAATCAATCTCCAAGAAACACCTGCACCAATAAATAAACTTACTCCTGAACCAAATCCCCATTTTTCAGAAACTTCATTCATGTAATAAATTGCAATTCCTCCGAGGATTAATTGGGCTATTACAATTCCTTTAAATCCAGTTGCTGCTTGAAGTCCATTCATTAAAACATAAACTAAAGATTCAAAGATTATAAAAAAGAAAGTTAATATTTTTTGAGTTCCTTGGAAAAACTTTTTACCTTCTGGTGTTGTTAAATCAATGTTTACTATTCCTGAACCTGTAAGTAATTGCAAAATAATCGACGCCATTACTATTGGTCCAATACCTAAAGATATAATTGAACCAAAATCTGTTCCTAAAATAATTGCTAAATATTCAAATCTATCTAACGCACTAGCAGTTAATCCAAATAAAGATATATTAGCTAAAACAAAGAATGAAATCAAAATAATTATAGTCCATTTAAGTTTAACATTAAAACTCAGTTTTTTTTCATCTGGTTTTCTTACTTCTGGAATTAACTCAAATATCTTTTTCCAATCCATAATTATTTATCGAGAATATTGTTTTTAAAGGTTATCAACTCTACTTCTTTTCTTTTTTCTTTGTGTGTTTTGGATTCTCAACAATCGGAGTTTCAATAATCTTTTTTTCTTTAACAATGATTTCTCCACCTGCTTTTTTTACTTTTTCAATAGCAGAATTTGAAGCCTCGTATGCTCTGATTATTAATTTGTGTTTAACTTCTCCATCACCTAAAATTTTGTATCCTTCAAGATTAATTTCATAAACATCTTTATTTTTTTTACCATATTTTTCAAGATTAAGTTGGATTGTTCTTAAATTAATTCTTAATCTTTTATCTCTTTCAGTTTTTTTACTTGTTATTCCTTGTTTTCCAAAATAATCATTTCCATATAATTTTGTTATTAATGTTTTTTTGTGGTCTGCTCTTTTACCGCTTCCAGCCATTCCAACTCCACCCTTATGTCCAGATTTCTTTCTTTTCTTTCTAGCTCCGCCTCCATGAGTTCCCATTTTTCTTCCATGCATTCTTGATTTTTTATTTCTTTTTTTAATTTTCATTTTTCTCCAATAAATCTATTCCATCAAAAATAGGTTTAAATCTTTTTTCTATTCCTTGTTTATTCTTTTTACTTGCTAAAAAGCTGATATCAATTTGAATTCCAACAGGCCAAAAAGGACCATCATCTAGTTCTCCATACCAAAGCATATTTCCTTCATTTGATATTTTTAAATAATAATTATTTTTTTCATCTCTCACACCAAATACTATTTTTTTCTCTTGGTTTTTAAAAATTTTATGGTTTCCTAAAAACACTCCTAAATATTCTTTTTCTGAACCCAATGAAGTTAAAGGATAAACTTCTCCAACTTTAGTTGGATTAACATAAATTATTCTTTTTTTTTCTGTAGAATCAAAGTTTAAATTTTCCCAAGCAATTTTTTTCAAATTTTTATCCATTTTATAACATTCTCCTTATTAAATCATTAATTTTTTCTTTGTGGTTTCCTAAGACTCCGCCTTCTTCGACGTGCAATTTTGCTTTTATTCCTTTTCTAGGTGGATGTAATCTGAAAAATGGTTTTAATTTTCCAGAAATGTCTTTTTTTCCTCTTTTGTTTACTAATTCTTTATATGTTTCATCGTCGATATTTCCATAAGCTACAAAACTATGAACTCTTTTTATCATTCCAATATTTTCTTTTGTATCTTCAATTACAACACAAGCATATTTTTTTCTTAATCTTAATCTATCTAAAGTATCAATTATTTCTTTTTTTATTCCTATTTTTCCTTTGATTCTTATAATTGCAATTTTACTCATTTTTTATCTTCTCCTATTTTTTTATTTGTTTTTTTAAGTGCATTAAAGCATGCTTTTACTGAGTTAAATGAAGTTCTTTGTTTACCGAAACTTTTACTATAAATATCTTTTATTCCTGCTAATTTTAAAACTTTCTTTAATTCTCCTGCAACAACTAATCCAGTTCCTTGAGGAGCAGGTGTTAAAGTAATACTTACGCTTCCAGCTTTTCCTTCGACTTTGAAAGGAATTGAATGAGGATCATTACAAGAGCAATCAAAACTTGAACAGGCTCTTTGAACTTTTATTAAATTTAATTTTGCTTTTCTTATAGCTTTATCTCTTGCAGGAAGAGTTTCAGTTGCTTTTCCAATTCCAAATCCAATATGTCCGTTTTCATCACCAACAACTGCCATTGCAGAGAAAGTTAATTTATTTCCTTCTTGAGTTTTTCTTTGAGTTTGCCTCCAAGCTCTTCTTTTACCGCCTCCAAATTTTCCTTTAGCTTGTCCAATTGAAATTAAATCTGTTTTCACGTCGATTAAATAATCAACAATTTTTTCTTCAAGTATTTTTTTATTGCTGTCAAGGATTTCGTCAATGTTTTTTATTTTACCATTTTTCACATCTCTTCCAAGTTGTGTTTTTGGTTGCCAAGATTCAATAATTGATGATTTTGGGTCTTTGAATGTGATTTTCTCTTCTTCTTTTGCTGATTTTGAAAGAGCTTTTTTATTTTCTTCATCTATTTTTTTAAGAAGCATTTCTTCTTGTTCAAGTTCAATTTCTTTTTCTTTTTTAATTTTTATTTCAATCATTTCTTTTGTAGTTTTTTCAATTTCTTTAGCTTTTTTCAGTGCTTTTTCTTCAGAAACAGTTCCATGAGCATCTATAGTTTTTTTCAAATTTTTATCCATTTTATTTTTTATTTATTTTTAATTTAATTTCATTGAATTTGGTTGAGAAATCTTTTTTTAATTTTTTTCCGACGATTCTTTCTTCTTCTGGGAAAGTTTTTTCATCATGTTTTATTTTTAAACCAGAATCAACTAGTCCTTTTAAAAAACTATGAACTTTTGTTTTATGTTCTGTTCTAATCATTCCAAAATCAATTATTGGAGTTTCCAATTTTTTTTCTAATATTTTCTTTCCCATTAAATAACCTGTTAAGTAACAAGCAGTAATTGATTTTAAACTTCCTTGATAATCCTCGGGCCATCCATATTTTAAAAGTTCTTTCGAGGTAATTCCAAAAATAGCTTTATCTTTTGCTTCTTGACTTACAACGTACTGTGAAATAATATATCTATTTGTTTTTCTGAAGACAACTCTAGGTTTCTCACTTTTTAAAAGACTTATTCTTTTTTTGTAGTCTGTTTTAAATTCTCTTCTTCGTATTTTTTGTATTCTCATTTTAGTTATTTATTTAATTTTAATATTTGTTTTAAATGTGCTTTGCTTTTGAATTCTTTGTTTCTTATTTTTTTTCTAAGTTCTTTAATTTCTTCTTTAGATAATTTTCCTTGTGTTCTTAATTCTTTTAAATAATTTCTTAATTTTCTAGTTATGATAATATAGTCTCTTTTTCGAGTATTTACTTTTTTTCTAATTTTTCCTGTTGATCTTTTCTTCTTCTTTTTTATTATTCTTTTTCTTCCTTTGACGTTTTTAATAATTATAGCACCATCTTTTGTTAAATCTCGAATATCTTGTTTAGTTATAGCTTCTTTTATTTCATCTAATCTTGCATTTATAAATACAATTCTTTCTTTACCAACATTCAATGTTCTTGCTGCAAGATTTTTCTTTTTACTTAAGTCCATTTTGATTTTTTTTCATATTTAATTTTTTTAAAAATGATTCTGGATTAAATTTTGTGAAAAGCACTTTCATTTCAATTGCTTTTTTAGCAATTTCAATTTTCTTTTTTTTACCTATTTTTCCTAAAATTCCGATGCTATTTTTATTTAATTTTTTTAAATCTTGTAAATTATTAATTTTTACTGGTTTTTTATTTTGAATTGTTCCTCTTATATTTTTTTCTTTTGCATATCCAATACTTACAACAACAGGATATCCTTTTCTTTTCTCTCTCATTTTATTATCTCTTCCTGTTGGTCTTCTCCATTTCAACATTTTTTTTCTTCTTTTTCCAAATGTTGAAAATCGTTTACTATCTCTTCTTAAAAATTTCTTTTTTGTCATTTTAAATTTCTCTTCCGTTTTTATTTATTAAGTAAATTCCATCTTGAAAAATTCTTATATCTCTTCCTCGAATTTTAGTAGCTCTTTCTAAATTTGCTGCAGCTTGACCAGCCTTTTCCTTATCAGTAGATTTAATTGTTATTGTTTCCTTGTCAATATTAAATTCCACGTCGTCAGGAATTTCTGTTTTTCTTTCAATTTTTTCACCAAGGAAATTTTTGATTATAATTTCTTTTCCGTTTTGTTTTACTGTAAATGGGAAATGTACAAAACAAATTTTTAATTTGTATTCGAATTTTTCTTGAACTCCCTTTATCATATTTTTAATGTGGGAGTGCAATGTATTAATTTGTTTTTTCTCTTTTTTCGTAGCTTTTAAATGCCAAATTTTTATTATACCATCTTTTATTTCAAATTTTAGTTTTCCAAAATTTAATTTTCTTCTGTTTTCTCCTTCTTTTCCTTTGACAATTAAAATTTTATCTTCTAGTTTTACTTCAACATCTTCAGGTATTTTTATTTTTTGAAACATTTCCTTTTTCATTTTATTTTTGTTGGTTTTTTGAAAAATGAAATTTACCAAAATTTATTTTGAGTTTTTTCATTTTAGTTAATAAAAATAAGCAATAACACTTCCTCCTATTTTTTCTTCTTGAGCTTCTTCATGAGTCATTAAACCTTTGTTTGTTGAAATAATCACTGTACCTATTTTTCTAGAAGGAAGATATCTTCTTCTATATTTTTCAATTTGATCTTTATCTGCACTAAATCTTGGTTTAACAGCCTTGCATTCAGATAATTCTCCAATTGTTATTTCCAATGATTTTTCTTTTGGATTTATTTTGTATCTTTTAATTGCATTTTTTTGTTTCATAATTTTTAAAATTTCAATTAATAAATTTGAAATCCTATTTATTTTGATTTCTTGTTTTCCAGATTTCTTTGCATTCTTTATCATGTTTAAAGCATCAGCTACTATATCTTGTGACATTTTATTTTTCAAGTGCCTCCCTAATTTTCTCCAATCTTTCATCAAATCCTTGTTGCATTGGGTGATAAAAATCTTGATTATAACTTTTAAGATCAATAGATTCATTTTTAAATATTAAATCATTTTCATAAACATACCATTCAGTAATTGTTCTATCTTGAGGATATTTAACATCGCTTGATAAGAAATAATAAATATTCTTATTTAATTCTAGATTAAATTCCTTTCTAAGATAAATAGTATTTCTTCCAGAACCCTCTAAAACATTTTTAACTTTTATCAAAGTATTCTCTTTCAAATTATTTAATTCTTCTAAACTATTTACTTTTTTTATCTTTTCCATTTTATGAATATTTTTTGAAACCAATTTCTTCTGCAATCTCTCTGAAACAATGTCTGCAAAGATTGATTCCATATGTTTTTATATGTGCTCCAAATCTTCCGCATCTTTCACATTTTCTTGCAGCAATTCCAGTTTTTCTTTCTTTTGGTTTGCAATGTTTTATGAATTTTTCTTTTATTTCTGGTTTTGAATCTAATTGCTTGAATACTTTTTTCCAATCACTTGCTGTCATTTGAATTTTGTTTGGAAGTTTTCTTCCATAAATTTAATTATTTCTTCTTTTGGAATCATTTGTTTTTTTGGAAATCTTCCTTTCTTTATTTTTCTTAATTTTACTCTTCTTCCAGTTCTTTTAAATGATACTGTTACATCAAAACCCATAATTCCAATGTCTCTTTGATATTCCATTCCTGGAATTTCAATATATTCTTTTATTCCAAAAGAAAAATTATTTTCACTTATTTGTTTTTTATGTAAATTATTCTCAATTGCAGCAAGTAATTTTCTTAAAATATCTTCTGGATTTTTTCTTATTGTTACAACAGCTCCTATTTCTAAATTTGGTTTTACTCCTAGTGTTGGAATTCTTTTTCTTGAAGTTGTTTTTTTTGGTTTTCTTTTTGTTAGTAATTCTAATAATTTGTATCCTTTTGTTAAGGGGTCTCCAATACCACTAACGCTCAAAACAACTTTCTCAATTTTTAATTTTCTCATTATATTTTCTGTCATTTTATTCAGTCACCATTAATTGTTTAATTAAAATATGATATGAAATTTTATTTACTTCTATTTCTGCCATTTTTAGTTTATTGTCTATTTTTTTAATTACTCCTTTTTTTCCTGCATGTTTTCCACCAATTACAAAAACATTTGAATTTTCTTTAAATGGAATGCATTTTTCAATTTTGTTTTTTTCAAAGTCAATTAATACAGAATCATTTACTTTACATTTTAATTCTGTTAAAAAATTTCTACCATCAAATAAATTTAATTGTGTCTTTTTTTTCTTTAGTATCTTTTTATCATCAATTTTTGAGATTTTTTTTGATTTTTCAGAATCTTTGATTTCTTCGAGGTCAAATTTTCCGAATTCTGATAAAATTAATTTATAATTTTTCTTAGATGGAACAATTGTTAAAGTGTCAAAAATTCTTAACATTTCTTTTTCTCCTTTTACTGGTTTGTTACATAACAATATTTCTTTTTTATGTATAGCTTTTTTTACTTCAGATCTATTTTTTGCGATTTTCAAAACATCTCTTATTGCAATTAAAACAGGTAATCCTTTGGAATCTGATTTTAATACTAATTTTGTTCCCTTTCTCTTTATTGGCCACGCTTTTGGTGCATTATTTCTTTTTAGGTGTTTCATTTTTTATCCTCGTTGATTTTTTCTTTATTTTTTGAATTTGCTGAAATTTTAGCTAATCTTTTTTTGTCGTCTAAATTTAATTCAATAATTTGTAAGTTTGAAGGTCTTAATGGGATATTCACTTTTGAACCATCTTGTTTTTTTGTTTGAATTCCATCAATATAAACTTTCAATCTTTTAATTTTTATTTCATTTACTTTTCCTGTTTTTCCTTTGTGTTTTCCTTTTAAAATTTTGATTTTATCTCCTTTTCTCAAAACAACATTTCTTTTTTTATATTTTTTTCTTAATTCTTTTGAAAGAGTGGTACTTAAAAATTTCTTTTTCAAGTGTATTGGGGCTTTTGCTAAGTATTTTCTTTTCTTTCTTGGTTGTTTACTTGAGTTCCAGTTTTTACTAAATTCTTTTTTCATTTTAATTTATGATATTTCCAATTTTAGGAGGGTGATATTTAATACTATCAAAATATTTCTTATCAAATTCTTCTAATTCTTCTTTTGTAAAGAGGTTTATACTTTTTATATCTCCCATTAGATTGCAATGTCTTATAGTATATTCTGAAACTGATGTTGGATTTTCTTTTTTTATTTCTTTTATAACATCTAAACTTGCGTTTATTAATGTTTCAAGTCCTTCTTTCACGATTTTCTTTTTTTCTTCAGTCAAATTTAATTTATATTCCATTTTAATATACTATTGATGCCAATTTTGCAACAGAAGGCCATCTTTCTAAAATTTCTTTTGCAATTGGTCCTTTAATTTGTGTTCCCTTTGGGTTCCCTTTTTCATCTTTTAAAATTGCAACAGCGTTGTCCTCGAATGCAATTCTTTCTCCGTTTTTTCTTCTCCAAGGTTTTCTTTGTCTCAAGACTACAGCGTCGAAAACTTTCCCTTTCATATCTGGTACTCCTTTTTTAACAGATACTTTTACCCAATCTGCAATCTTTGCACTCATTTGTCTTGCTTTTTTTCCTTTTCCTTTTTTAACAGAGACTATTCTTACAACTTTTGCTCCACTATTATCTGCTGCGAGCACGACTGCTCCTAAATTTAATCCTGCAGTTGCTCTTGCACTAATTGCTTTCATTCAAAATTACCTCCATGTCTTTTTTGGATGAATGAAAATCTTTGATTTGCTTTCATTTTTCTTCTCCTGATTTTATTTTTTCTAATTCAAGGGGGTATCCTGAAACATCCACATTCATATCTACCAGTTTTTGTCTAATCGAATTGTAAATTGTAGAGGCCATACTAGAATATTTTTCCATATAAGATTCATTTCCCATAACTGAAAAAATTATCTTTTTAACAAAATAATCTTTTCCTACTAAATCTAAAAGATTCAACCCTTGCTTTTCTGTAAATCCTTCATCTAAGAGAGCTAAAAATTTTAATTGGAATTCATCTGTCTTTTTTTCTAATGTTTCATAAAGTTCTTTCATTTTTTATCTTCTCCTGAATTTATTTTTTCTAAAACTACAAAGTGAATTATTTTACTTAATGGACGGCATTCTCTAATTCTAATTAAATCTCCCACATTAATTTCTTTTTCCATACATCTTGGAAGTCTTGCATGAATTTTTGTTTTGTATCTTGCATATCTTTCATATTTTTTAACATAATTCATTCTTTCAAATTCAATTGCAATTCTTTTTTCATGTTTGCTTATAACAGTTCCTTTGAATATTCTTCCTCGTAATTTCAAGTTTCCATGAATAGGGCAATCCTTATCATTGCAAGCGCTTTCGATTTTTTTTATTTCTTGTTTTTTCATTTTAAATTATTGATTCCTCTTCAAATCCCAATTTAATTAATAATTCTTTTATTTTTTTGCTGTGGTCTCCTTGAAGTTCTATTTCATTGTCTTTAACAGTTCCTCCACATGCTAATTCGTTTTTCAATGATTTTGCTATTTTTTTTATGTTTACTTCTTTATCAAATCCGCTAACTATTGTTACCAATTTTCCATATCTTTTTTTGTCAGTTCTAACGCTAATTCTTTGCGAACTTTTTACAATTTGTTCGCAAACGCATGCTTGTATAGGTAAACCGCATTTAGGACAAATTTCCATTTACTTTTTTCCCTCCTTAATTGTTAATATTCTTGCAATCATTTTTTTGATTTCTTTTGATTTTGAAGAGCCTCCAGATTTTGAGCTAGCAGTTTTTGATTTCATCAATTCAAGTTTTAATTCTTGAATTTTATTTTCTCTTTCGGACTTAGGTATTTTTGTTATTTCTTTATATTTTAATTTATTCATTTTTCTTTCTCCTATTTACTTTTTTAATTTCATCTTTTTTATTTTGATATTCTTCTTTATTTTGAGCCAATTTTTTTATTAGTTCGTCGTTAATATTTAATTTATCTTTTAATATTGCATCTGGTTTTAAAATGCTTACTTTAACTCCGACTGTTCCAGGTTTTGTTTGTGCTGTAGCTTGAGCTCTGTCGACGACTTTTGCGCTGTCTCCTGTTTTTTTCAAGTAACCTTGTGAGAATCTCCATGTTCTTGCTCTTGAACTAGGAAGTTTTCCACTTAATCTTATTTCTGTGCCAAGTGCTTTCGCGTCCATAATTCTTTGAAGATATTTATAAGCTAAGATCTTAAATTTTAATGGTCCAAATCTTTCTAATCCTAATGCAATTTCATCTGCAACTAGTTGTGCATCTAAATCTGGAATTTTTATTTCGTCAATTTCAATATGTGGGTTTTCTAATTTGAATTCTCTTTTCAAAATATTTGTTAATTCTTCAATTTTTTCTCCGCCTCTTCCAATAACTAAACCTGGTTTGTTTGTTGAAATAATTATTTTTTCTCCTATAGGTGTGTATTCAATTTTAACTTTGCTGACTTTTCCTTTTCCAATTTCATTTTTTATTCTTTCTTTTATTGAAAATTCTTCTTTCTTAAATTTTACAGTATTTCTTTCTTCCATTTTAATATTTATTTTTTACCCTCGGTTTTTTTAATTTTTTTATTTTTCAAAAATGTTTTTTCATATGCAACGATTTTTAAATGAGTTCTCTTTTTTCTAACAGCTCCAAATCTTCCATATGGTTGTTGTCCTTTGTTTGCAATTGCTTCTTTTATAATTGGTTCACTTATTTCATTTTGATGTGCGTTTCCAAGTAATCCTTTTAATATTTTAATAAAATAAGTTGATGCTCTAACAGGATATCTTCCAGACATCATTTTTCCTTTTCTGTGGGGAATTTCGCCTTTCATTGGAACTGCTTTTTTTAATTTAGTAACTTCTTCAAGTTCATTAATTGCTTTTTGAATTGGTTTATTTTTTATGAATTTACATATTGCCATTGCGTATTTTGTTGAAATTGGAACATTATTTGAATTAACAATTGCAAAATTTTTCTTTATTTTTGGAGTTGTTTTTTTAATTTCAGTTTTTTTGTCTTCGGTTTTTTCAATATTTTTTATTGTTTTGTCTTCTACAATTTTTTCTTCTGTAATTTTATTTTCATTTTTCTTTATAGGAGCTTCTGCTTTTGCTACATTTCCTGAAATTTTCTGAGATTTTTTCTCTAATTTTGTCGGAGCGTATTGTTTTTCTGTCATTTTTATTTTTTAGCTTTGTGTTTGCTTCCTTTTGTTGCACCAACGCCAGCTTTACTATGTTTAATTTTTCCTCTTGTAAGAGCAAATTCTCCTAATCTGTGTCCAAGCATTTCTCCAGTCACATCAAAAGGAACAAATTGATTTCCATTGTAAACTGAAATTTTCATTCCAACAAGTTCTGGAACAATAATTATATCTCTATTGTGTGTTCGAATTTTTTTTCCTTTTCTATCTTTTTCTTTAAGTCTATTAACAAATTTTTCAATTTCTTGGAATTGTCTTATTGCTGTTCTTCTTTCTCTTGCATTTAAAAATTCTGCAAATTCCCGAATACTTAAAGTTTTCAATTCTTCAATTGTTTTCCCTCGATATGTAAATTGTTTTTTTGATGTTTGTTGTTCCATTTTACTTTCTTTTACCTGTTCTTCTTGGTCTTACTAATCCAACTCTTCTTCCTGGTGGAGCATTTCTCTTAGCAATCTTGCTCTTAGGATTCTTTCCTCTACCAGAACCAAATGGATGATCAATTGCATTCATTTTTACAGCAGATGTTCTTGGCCATAATTTACTTTTTGTTTTTTTAATATGAAATTTTTTTCCTGCTTTAACAACTGGTTTTTCTAATCTGCCGTCTCCTGCAATAGTGCCTATAATTGCTCGACATTCAGGGTTAAAGCTTTTTTCTTTTTTAGAAGGCATAACTAAAAATATTTCATTTCCTATAATCCTGCTAACTGTTGCAAAATTTCCTCCTGCTTTTATGAATTTTCCACCATCTCCAGGTCGGGATTCAATGCAGTAAACTTTTGTTTTAACAGGAATATCTTTTAATTTTAAAATATTTCCAAATTTTATTTCTTTACTATCAAAATTAATTTTATCTCCTTCAACTAATCCTTTAAATGCAGGAACAAAAAATATTCCATCTGAGTATCTTATTTTTGCTAAAGGGCATGTGTGTGCTCCTGAATCAATTAATTTTGTTATTCTTCCTTCTCCAGATAATCTTGATGGATAAATTAATCTATATTTGAATGCTTTTTTGCTTACTCTATATGTTGAACTTCCTTTTCCTCTAGCTTGTGAAATTATTCTTTTTCCCATTACATCATTCCTAACTTTGTAGCAATATCAATTGCCAAAGTGTTTTTATTTAATTTAGCGTAAACATATTTTTTGTTATTTCTGATTAAAGTTCTCATTTTTTCAATTTTAATATTCAATAATTTTTCAAGTTCTTTTTTAATTTCAGTTTTTGTTAAAATCATTGGAGCTTCGAATGTTAAAAGGTTATCTCTTTCAATACCCATTACTGCTTTTTCTGTTACAACTGGTTTTAAACTCATTTTTTCTCTCCTGAAAATTTATTTTCTAAATCCTTGATTGCTTTTTCAGTATAAATTGTTAATCTTCCTGGTTTTCCTTTTGCTAAATCCAAAATATTCAATTCTTTAACTTGCTTAACGTCGAATGCAGTTGTCTTTAATTTTTCATCATTTCCTAAAACCAAAAGTAATCCTGCATTTTTTTTGTATTTTCTTCCTCTTAATTTTCCAATTCCACTTCTTATTTCTTTTTTCTGAATTGAAACTTCAAATAATTCTGTTCCAAGGATTTTTTTAAAAGAAGTTATCAATTCCCTGATTTTTAATTCAGTGATTTTAGATTCAACAATTAAAGGAAGTTTTGTAATTTCTTTGTTTCTTAATCTTTCATATTTTTGTTTTAAATATTTTTCATTAGCAGTTGCACTTAATGCAGATTTTAATCCGAGCAATAATTCTTTTTTGTTTATTTTTAAATCTAGAATTCTTGAAATTGCTTTTGGAGGATGTGCTCTTCTTCCGCCACGAGTATTTGGAACTCCAGCAGCAACCCAATTAAATTGAGTACCTTTTCTTGACATTGTTTTTCTTGGAACTCTTGACATTCCTCTTCCATATTGACTTTTCCAAGCGTGTCTTTTATGGACAATTTTTCCTGAAACAGAAGATTGATTTCCTGCACTTGGGTTTGAACCGTAAGGATGTTGAATTTTTCTTATTTCAAGAATTTTATAAATAATATCTTCTCGAACTTTTTCAGTAAAGAATTTAGGTAATTCAATTTCTTTTCCAGATTTTCCGTCGATTGTTAGTATTTTTGCTTTCATCTTAAAATTTCCTCTGTTTGTTTTAATAATAAATTATCTAAACTTATTTTTCCTTCTTCTGCTAATTCTCTAAATTCTGGAATGTATTTTTCCACTATTTCTTCAGGAACTATTGTTGGACGAGTTTCATAATTTGCATTTATGAATTTTTTTAGATAGAAGTTTAATTGTTTTTTTTGTTCCATTATACATTCTCTTTTCTCTTCTGGAGTGTAATTAAATGTAGAGATCTCTCTTTTAGCCATTGAAAGTGTCATGGAAATTAATTCTTCAAATCTATTCACTTCTTTTTTCATATGCTCTTCCATGCCTTCTTCTAGTTTTTGTTGATTTATTTGATATTTCATCTTAAATTTATTAATTCATAATTTTTCTTTAATTGTTTTTTAGTAGGCCTCATTGCAGAAGTTGCAATTAATTGTCTTTTTGCAGAACCTTGAACACTTCCGTAAACAAGAACATAATCTGTGTTTACATTTCCATAATTTTTCAAAGAATTTATTGGTTTTTCAGAAGCTTTAGATACATCAATTATTTTTCCGTTGTAGATTGCTCTTGTGAACATTCCCATTTGTCCTGGCATTGGAACTCTGAAAGTTACTCTTGGAGGATTCCATGGGCCAATACTTCCGACTTTTCTTTGTCCTTTTTCTGTTTTGTGGAATCTTAATTTAACACCAAATCTTTTAACAACACCTTGAAATCCTTTTCCTTTTGTTAATCCTCTTAAATCAATTAATTGTCCTTTTTCAAAAACTTCTGAAATAGTTATTTCTTTGTTGAAGTTTTTTTTAGCGAATTCAAATTTTTCATGCAAATTTCCTGTCAAGCCAATTTCAGAAATATCTGGTGATTTTTTTAATCCAGATTTTTTAACAACAGAATAAACAATTAATCTTAAATTATCAAATTCATCAAGTTTTATTTTTTCTAAATCTAATTTTGATTTGTTTTTTGGAAGTTTTATTTTTCTTTTTAATTCTTTGTCTAAATTTTCAGCAAGAATTTCTTTTTTCACGATTCCGTTTTTGTATAATCTGATTGATAAAATTTTCATAGGCGGACATTCCAAAACAGTCATAGGAATTGTTATTTTCTTTCCTTTCATCATAGAATTGTTTGTTTCGTCTTTTACAAAACCAGAAATCATTCCAGCTTTGTAGCAAATAAATCCTTTCAATCCTTTTTTTTCAGTATTTTCAGAATTAATAGCATCCCAGTTTACACTAGGTAAAAATTTATTGGCTCTTTTTCTCGGCCAAAACTGCAAACTTCCTTTTCTCGGTGTTTTCCTTGATGGCATTTGTTATCCTTATTGTGTTTACTAACGCGGATGTTTTCATTTTACTTACCCTGGAATGATTTATCAAGAAAAACTTGGTTTATAAAGGTTACTGGGATGAAAATTTTATAGTTCATTTACTTTTTCAAGAGATTTAATGACTTCTGAATAATATAATCCTGGAGTAGAATTAGGATTATATTCAAAATTTATTAAAATAGATATCATTTTCCTCCTTCCATTTTCCCCATAATAATAAAATTCCTGTTTTGAAAGTTTATAATTAAAATGGGTTGCTTTCTTTATTATCAATTTAACTAAAGAAATTGTTACAAATTCATAATATTGAATTTCATCTGTTGAAGGAAATTTTTCTTTAAACATTTGAATAAACTCATTATTGTGTTCATCAGAAAGGTTTGAATTTAAAATACTCTTCAATTTATCTTTAAATTCCAGTTCATCTTCAGCCTCAGTTTCTGGAAAAGTCAAAAATAGAGAAAATTTATTATAATTCTTTTGAAATTGAAATAAAAGATCTAATATCCGTTCTATAGAAGTATCATTCTTCGATAAATTTCCATCTAAATCTAAATTAATTACATCAACGGGGAAAAAAGTTGTTTCACCATTTATTAACTTATTATATTTTTCCTGAAAAAATCTTCCAATTTCATATGGGTGTGTTGTAGCATTGACCAATTTTTTAGCGAGTTTATTATGGATACTGGTTAATCTCTCAAAACAAATAACTTTTCCTTTGGTAATTGTGCAGGATTCTGTTTCGTTCTCTTCCCAATCAATTATTCCTTCTTCTTTAAATAATCTTAAATCTTGCATTTCATCGGAAGGCAAAGTTATTATAGAACATTCCTTTTCTTCTAATTTGCTTATCTCTTTAATGAATTCTACCCACTTTTTACGAATAAATTCTTTATGTCTTGAATTATTTTTATAATTTGAAACCATTTTATTTTTTTGAAGAATTCCATTCATCTATTTTTTGATAAAATAATGTTTTTAATTTCTTTATATCTCCTCCTGATTCTGAATAAGCAGACTCAAAAATTAAGAAGATATTTTCTAAAATATCCCAATCCTTTTTCTTATACCTTTCCTTGATTTTCTTATCGACATAAATTACCGAAGAATTATCTTTTTGCTTAGAAATACTTAGAGGAGTATTCTTAATCAAATCTAATTTTTCTGTATTAGAGTCTTCCTCTATTTCTTTAAAAACAACTTTACTAGATTCTAAAATATTTTTTTGATTATTATTTTTATTCTCTTTTTTCTTCTTGTTTCTTTCCTCTTTTCCCCATTTGTACAATCCCAAAGTCATCTTTGCAAATATCTCTTCTGCTAGAAGTTTATGTAAGTAGTTTTGCAATGCTAAAAAATGGGGGTGAGTTTCTCTGAAAGATTTTCTGTCAATATTCATAGCGGCTTCCAATCCTTCTTCAATGTACACTTCACCAGAAATCCAATTTCGAAGAATCTGATTCGTATAAGTTGGATAAGATAATAATGAACTATCAAAACCAAATCTTGGTGCAACAGGGACATTCTTTATTCTTATCGCAACTCCATTTAATTCTCTAGGAAATATGGTGGTGTTTTGAGCATAAAAATATCCTTTAAATTTAATCATTTCATCATTAATCTTTATTTTTTCTGCAAAAGAGATAAGATCAAATTTAACACCTTCTCTTTTTGGAAAGAAAATTGGTTTTTTTAGAAATATTCCGTCTAAATCAACTTTAAAATTGAATTTTGTATGCATTTCTTTTATTTCTTCAATAATCTTATTTTTAATGCTCTCAACAGGACCTTCTTTAATATATTCAACAGGAATATATGAAGCCAAATCAATTATAAATTGTATATATGCATTATCCTCTTTAAAAGTTCTAAGCTTTGTTTTATAATGATGCTCGAGTAAATCACGCATATCTTTAAAATAATTTAAGGCAAAATCTTTATTCCTTTTCTTAGCTAATTCTGAGAAATATTGTCTATCATTAAGTAAATCTCTTACAGTATTTTTTAATCCAACCAATCTTATTATTGTATAATGTTCATTTTTATCTTCATCAGAATTAATCAATTCATAAGATCCTTTGATTATTCCCCCATCTACTTCTATATTCTTTTCCCTAAATTCCTTGAAATTTATCTTTGCAGTAAATTTTATTGATTCATCTTTCTTTGTTGAGATTATCTCGAGTTCATCACAAATCTCATTAACTGCTATAAAGCCTATACCAATTTTACCAATTAAGGGTCTATTCGATTTGGAATATAATCCTTTATTTCTTTTATTAGATTTACTTATCCATGCAAAATTTTCGTCAAATTCTAAGGCATTCATTCCTTCGCCATCATCAATTATAGTTATAATATCCTGAATAGGTTTTATTCTAATTGTAACTAGTTTAGCATCGGCATCAAAAGAATTATTTATTAATTCTTTAATACAACTAGCCGGAGAACTATAAATTCCGGAACTTAAATCATCAATTATTTTTGCATGAACTTTTATATTTCCAGATTGAGATATATCCTTTTCTAAAGTTATTTTCTTTTCTTCAACCATTTTTTAGTCTTTTAATTCCAAAAGAAACATACTTTTTATCTATTTCTATTCCCACGGATTTTCTTCCTAAATCTTTTGCTGCCTTATTTGTTGTAAATGTTCCAGCATAGCAATCTAAAACAATGTCGCCTTTATTGCTACTTGCTTTTACAAAAACTTTTAATAATGGGAGAGGCAATTGACAAGGATGTTTTTCTTCTCTATCTTTTGAGACATTTTTTAACAAATTAAAATTTAAAAAATCAGGCATTTTTTCTTTAAAGATTTCAAATAAATCTTTTCCTTCTAAGCCATCATAAGGGGTTCTTCCTTTTTTCCCTTGTTCGATTAACTTTTTTATTTTTCCTACATCTGGATTTTTATAAGGTTGTAAGATAGCATCTTTATTGAATGTATTCTTCATAGTTTTTGTATAAAACAAAATTGATCTCTGAGTTCTTGTATAATTTGTTTTTGAATGGCCTATATTGGAGGGATAATGCCAGGTTATCCATCTTCGAAATATCAATCCAGTTTTGTCAAGCATGGGCATACAATAAGCATTTACTTCTGGATAATTTATTAAATATAAACTTCCATCATCAGTGAGAATACGTGCCATTTCTCTTAATCTTTCTTCTAATTCTTTAAAATATTGATTCCACTTTTTTTTATCATTATATTCATTATACTTCAATCCAATGTTATAAGGAGGATCTGTAATTATTAGTTTAACTGAATTATCAGGAATTTGTTTTAAAACTTCTAAACAATCTGCATTAAATAAATAATGATTCCCGTTAATAATTTTGGCTTTTGGTTTAATTTTTCCTAAAAAACTTATCATATTTTTAGAGTATCTATCTTTTATTTTATAACATGTCTAGGTAAAATTTATTTAAATAAATTCGTGATACCTTTATAGTGATCAAAAATCATTCATTCACGCTTCAAACTCAAAATCTTTCTTTGATTCAACACTATCAATCTTTGAATGTCGAATTATTTTCCCTTTTCGTGTTGATTCTTCTCTAATTTTAGCATAATCCTCGCTGTTCTTTAAATTTGCAGGAACATTTATTGATTCAATTACAAAATCATGTTTTATTTCAGCTTCTTTAAAATCATTTTTTTCAAACACAAAACTTTTTCCAATATTTTCATCTTCTGTTATTAACTTGCAAAAATCTGGTTTAACGTCTTTATCTCCTTTTCCTGGTTTTCCTGATTTCGGAGCTTTTGGTTTTATTTTTAAAGTATAATTCTCAAATGAAAGACTCAATGCAAAAAAATTCTTTGGAAATTTGTTCAGCAATCTTAAAATTTCTTCTCCAGACATTTCTTTGTCAATAGAATAATTTTTTACACCTTGAAATTGTGAAACTTTAACAAATTCAATTTCGCTTTTCAAATCATTTGTGGAAATTATTGAACCTGTTATTTTTGTTTTTGCTTTTCCAAGTTTTTCAGCAAGAATTCTTACAAATTCATTTGCAAATTCCGCACTTGTATTTATTGTGAATTTATTTTTTACTTTTTTAACAGAAACTACAGCCCTGTCTTTGAATTCTCCTTTAGAAAATTTTTGAAATTGTAAATGCACAAGATTATCTATTTTTTTATCAACTATCTTTTTTATGAAATTCATATTAAGAATTAAATTGTTCTGCTTATAAATCTTATTGTTAAAAACCTTTATAAGTTAGAATTTTCTTTATTTAATGAGGAAAAAATGGGTGAAGAAGATATCAATTATTTAAATAAATTTGGATCAACAATTATATTAATTGTTCTCTTAGTATTATCTTTTTTCTTGTTAAAATCAATTTTAATGTCTGTTTTATTGGGTTTGCTTTTGGCTTTTGTTTCTGCACCTGCTTTTATTTATCTTAATAAATGGGTCAAATCCAAAAATTTACTTGCTCTTTTGATTTGCTTGATTTTTGCAGCAATAATAATTATCCCCATTTGGTTTTTGACACCAGTTTTACTTAGGGAAACAATGGATTTATTCACAAAATCTCAAACAATTGATTTTGTAACTCCTTTAAAAAATGTCTTTCCCCAATTATTTGCAACTGAATCTTTTAGTAATGAAGTTTCTTCTGTAATTTATTCTTTCATAACAAAAATAACCAATTCAGCGATGAATATGGTTTCAAACATGATTCTTAATCTTCCTACATTAATACTTCAATTATTAGTTGTTATTTTTGTATTCTTTTTCACATTAAGAGATCATGAAAAATTCCTTGATTACATTAGAAGCATACTTCCTTTTTCGAAAGATGTTGAAAAAAAATTATTTAAATCATCAAAAGACATAACGTTCTCGGTTTTATATGGGCAAATAGTTCTTGGAATTATTCAAGGTGTTGTTGCAGGAATTGGATTTTTTATAGTCGGAATTGATAACTCGTTGTTCTTATCATTGCTTGCAATTTTAGCAGGAATACTTCCTATAATCGGAACTGCTGTGGTTTGGGTTCCTGTAGCAGTTATATTATTGGTTAAAGGACAAATCTGGCCGACAGTCGTTGTTGCAATTTTTGGAAGTTTAAGTTTCTTAATTGAAAATGCGTTCAAACCTATATTCATTGCAAAAAGAACAAACGTTCATTCAGCGATAATTTTACTTGGAATGATTGGAGGACTTTTCTTCTTAGGAATCTTAGGAATAATAATTGGGCCTTTAATTTTAGCTTATTTGTTAATAATCTTAGAAGCATATCGAAATAAAAAAGTTCCTGGAATAATTGAACCGCAAAGTTAAATGAATAAATATAAAAATAAAATTTTCTATATTATAAAATGGAATTAAAAGTAAGTTCTGAAAAGTGGTCTGCAGGATTGCCCGTTGTCATTATCGAGAAATCAACTGCAGAGAAATTAGGAATTCATACTAAAGAAAGAATTTCATTAAGAAAGGTTAGAAAAAATTCAACTTATGAAAAAGAATTTTTTTCAATAGTAGATATTGTAGAAAAACAAATTTCTCCGAATGAAATTATTTTATCTGAAGAAATAAAAAATATTCTGAATATTCACACTGGAGATAAAGTAGATATAAATCTTTCTTTGCCTTCTAAAAGTTTAAATTTTATAAAAGAAAAATTAAATGGAAAAAGATTGACAGAATCTCAAATGAAACAAATTATTCAAGATGTTGTAAATAATTCTTTATCAGAAACAGAAATTGCATTATTTGTTTCTGGAATGTATAGAAACGGAATGGTTTTTGAAGAAACAATTTCATTGATAAAAGCTATTTTAAATTGTGGGGAAAGAATCTCTTTTAAAGGAAAATTAGTTGTTGACAAACATTCTATCGGCGGAGTTGCAGGAAATAGGACAACACCTATAGTTGTTTCAATTTGTGCTTCGCAAGGTTTGATAATGCCAAAGAGTTCATCTAGGGCAATTACTAGTGCAGCAGGAACAGCAGATGTTATTGAGACATTAGCAAGAGTAGATTTTAATATTAATGAATTAAAAAAAATTGTTAAAAAAACAAATGCTTCAATGATTTGGGGAGGAGGATTAGAACTAGTTCCAGCAGATTCAAAAATAATTACAATTGAAAAACAATTAAATATTGATCCTGAAGCCCAGTTATTAGCGTCGATAATGTCTAAAAAATTAGCAGTTGGAAGTAAATATATTTTAATTGATATTCCTTATGGAAAAACTGCAAAAGTTTCAAAATCTCGAGCTTTAAATTTAAAAGAAAAGTTTGAAAGAATTGGAAAATATTTTCATTTAAAATTAAAAGTTGTTTTAACAGACGGCTCTCAACCAATTGGAAATGGAATTGGTCCTGCTCTTGAAATGATTGATGTATTGAAAGTGTTGAATCAAGATGAATCTCGTCCAAAAGATTTAGAAAAAAAAGCATTGTTCTTAGCTGGAGAAATTCTTGAAATGTCTGGAAAATCAAAAAAAGGTAATGGAATTAAATTAGCAGAATCAGTTTTAAAATCTGGTCAAGCATTTAAAAAATTTAAAGAAATTATTCTCGCTCAAGATGGAAAAATGAAAGATTTAAGTAGGAGTTTTAAATTTTCAAAAAACATTTTGTCGAATAAAAATTGTAAAATTAAAGAAATCGATAATATAAAAATAAGTAATCTTGCAAGAGAAGCAGGATGTCCTTCTGATAAATTTTCAGGACTTTATATTCATGTTAAAAAAGGTGATAAAATAAAAAAAGGTGACAAACTTATAACAATTTATTCAGAATCAAAACCTAGATTAAAAGAAGCAGTAAAATTCTACGAACAAAAGAATCCTTTTGTATTTTCTTAAATCTAAAATTTTTTAAACCCTCTTTGCTTAATTTTCCTATGAGAACAGAAGAACAAAACAGACAACTTGCAGAATATTTCAAAAGAAATCTTAAAAAAGGTTATACAGAAGAATCTTTAAAATTCGCTTTAATGAGGCAAGGATACTCTCGAACTGCAGTTGAACAAGCAATCGAGCAAGCACACAAGGAGTTATCAGAAAAAGCACCACTTTTTAAAGAAAAACCAATGATAAATTATGAAGTTGTTGATGAAAAAAACCAACCTGTTAAACTTAAAAAATCCTTTTTTAAAAAGATTAAAGACTGGCTTTGGTGAATCGAAATCTTTAAAACTCTAGTGAATTCTTATTAATTGTACGCCTCCGTCGCATAATGGTATTGCACTCGGCTTGAGACCGAGGCCCTTTGGGCTCCGAGGTTCGATTCCTCGCGGGGGCGTTTTTGATTTTAGTTTTTTAAACTCTGAATTCTTATATTTTGTTATGAGAAAACAAAAAATAATTAATATTTTAGTTTTAATAATCTTTATTTTGATTGTTGTTTGGATTGTGTCGTCTTATATATCTAACGGTATAATTTATAAAATTATTAATTTAGATTCAGAATACATTGTAAATATCCTTGGGCCATACAAAGCATGGGCGTTTGTGATTTATTTTTTAGTAATGGTTTGTGAAGTAATTTTTGCACCAATTCATCCTTTTCCTTTTTACGTCGCTGGTTCAATTTTATTTGGTCCTTTTATTGCAGGGGTTTTAGCATGTTTAGGTGGTGCTGTTGGAGGAGCAATAGCATTTAAAATTGCAAAAAAATGGGGAAGAAGATATGTTGAACGAATTTTTTCAAAGGAAAAAATAGAAAAGTTTGATAATTTTTCAAAAAAACGTGGAGGAATTTCAATTTTTCTTTTAAGATTAAATCCTTTGACATCAACAGATGCATGGAGTTATATTGCAGGAGTTTCAAAAGTTTCTTTTTGGAGTTTTATGATTTGGACTTTTTTAGGATTGATTCCGTCGACATTTTTGCAAACATATTTGGGAATTCCAATAAAAAATAATCCTTGGTTGTTCAAGATTTTCATGGCAATTGTAATTTTATATTTAATTGTTGCATTATTTTTAATTTTTTATTCGAGCAAGAAAAATTCTAAATAATTAAAAATTTTTTTCAAAAAAATCCAAAACTCTGGAATCTGGACTTAACACAAAAACATAATCTTCTTTAAATCTCAATCCACGATATAGTTTTTGTAATAATTCTCTTTGAGCTTTGTCTTTGTAAAACATCCAATATTCTTGAGGTTTAGTTTTGTTTAATATTTTCCAAAAAGAATCTGAAATATTGGGGTTGGGATATTTTGTAAAAACAATAGACCTGCATTGGTCTCCTGGAAAATCAATTCCTCTTGAATCACGTGTCGAAAATAAAATACTGCTACGTCCTTCTTTAAATTCTTGAATTAAATTTCCTTCTTTGTCTTCTTCTTGGGTTTCTTTTATTTTTTCCCTGCTAATTAAATTTTTTAATTTGTAATTAATTATTTCTTCAGATGTTGGTAAATCTTGAAAAGCGTGAACATGAACCAATGTTTGCCCTTTTGATATTTCCAAGCATTTATCTAAGGCTTTTAGGTAATTTTCTCTAGAATGTATTCCATTTGAAAAATTAGAATATTTGCAATCTTTTTCTAAACCTGTTTTTTTAACTTCAATTTTTCCTTGATTTTTTGTCTCAGCTTCGATTATTTTAAATTTTTTTAAACCAAAAATATTTTTTAGAACTTCTTCAGAATGAATTGTTCCAGACATTAAAACAAAATTTTTGTTCATCTTAATTAATTCTTCAAATCTTTTTGCTAAATTAGTTGTTACAATGTTTATAATAAAATCCCTTTCTATTTTATGTGCAGTTAAATAACTTTCATCCAAAAAATTTTCAAATTCATATGCAGTTTCTGCAATTTCAAGAATGTAACTTTCATCATCAACATCAGCAATCCATTTTCTTTCTAAAAATAATTTAAGTAAATCATAAAGTGATGTTTCTTTGAGTGAAATTATGTTTTTATTCTCTACTAATTTTTCAATTCTTTTGTCTTTTTTAATGGCTTTAATTAATTCAAATGCTTCTTCTAGTTTGTGAACATATTCTTGAGGAGGAGAATAATACACTAATGCATTTTGTAATCTATCTAAGTTTATACTTTTTTGATTTGAAAAAGAATCTAAAAACTCATCGCATTCGTCGATTATTTCAATTTCTGTTTGGGGTTTTCTTCCTAAAACTGTTTCTAATTTATATTTAAGTGAATTAAAAACAATTACGTCCGAATTGACATAAGATTTGAATTGTTCATAAAAACTACATCCTGGATTTCTATAATAAAAAGTTCTTTCTTTGCCATCAACACCTGTGTATGTCTCTTTTTTTGTAACATTAGATAAATGTGATTCATATTTTGCAAGGAGAACAGGACTCCAATAAGGACAAACAGGTGCAATAGATAATCTTTTTACATCTTTTATGCTGGAAAAATCTTGGATATTCACGTTACTATTTTGATTAAGATATTGTCTTATTTTTTCCCAATTTTTTTCTTTAATTTCAATTTTACATGGGATTTTCAAATTATCTGCAGATTTATTTTCTTCAAGTAATTTTTTTGACTCTTCTCTTTTTTTAGCAAAAATATCATGTAAATTTAGATTAATTTCTTTTTTTATTTTTTGAAGAGCATTTTCATTTTCTTCTAAAAATTTACATTTGTGATTATTCCTTCCTGTGATAATACTTATTTTTAATTTTTCTTTATTATTTTTTAATAAGTATTTGTTTTTTTCATAATCAAGTTTGTATTGTGTTTGAAGATTTTTTCCAGGAACAACTATAGATGTTTTTCCAATTTCTTTTGCAAGATTAAGTGCTATTGCAGATTTTCCTGTTCCGCAAACCCCTTTTATAAAAATCATTTTCTCTCCGTTTTTTATTTCTTGAATAACTTCTTTAACAATGTCTTCTTGGGTTTTTCCATTTGAAAAACATAATGGGTCAAGAAATTTTCCGTCTTCATACAAATTCCATTTCATAAGTTAAGAAAAAAATTCAAAGGTTATAAGGTTTATTAAAGTTAAAATTCATTTAATCAGCTTTTTATATGCCTTTTCTAATTCCTGAAATTGAGCACAAGGTTCTCCATTAAATAATTCTGGTATTAAAATTTTGTTGGATAAATTATTATTTTCAAAAGAAATTCTATTTTTTTCTGTTATTTGACAGGGGTCTGTTTTTTCAATTATTCTTAAAATTATTGCATCAATATTCTTTTTAGATAATAGAAAACTGGCAAGAGTATGTACTTTATGCCCATCTTGAAATAAATCATAATCTGGCAAATAAATCGAATCATTGCTTCCTAATTTATAAATAGTATTCTCTTTAAGCATTTTCAATTTTTGAAGAAATTTTTTGTTTAAAAATAAATGTGTTCTTGAGTATATATTTTAAAATTCTCGTTCTAACTAAGATTGCTCTCCGGATTTAATTTTTGAAATAAAAATTAAAATTTATCCGAAGAGTGCGCTTAGTCCTTCTGCAGCTGGTGCATGATGATCTTCTTTCTTTTCTTCTTTATGCTCGTGTGCTTTTGCTTCAGAACCACTTGGGCTTGGGGCAGCAGCAACTAAACTAGCATTTTCCAATTCTTGGTCAATGTTAATTCCTTTCAAGCTAGCAATCAAAGATTTTATCTTTGACTCGTCAACTTTTACACCTGCAGCTTCTATAACTTTTTTCAAGTTAGCTTCAGCAATTTCTTTACCTAACTTGTGCAATAAAAGTGCTCCGTAAACGTATTCCATTTTATTTTTCCTCTCCTTCAGAATTTTCTTTAGGAGTATTAGTTAATTTCATTAATGCCTTTTCGTGCATTCCTGCTTTTCCAATTAAAAATTTAATGTTTTCAGAATTTGCATATCCAATTTCAACAGAAAATGCAAGTGCTTTTGAAAATGCCTTTTTCAATTCATTTAATGTTTCTTCTCTATCTATTTTTATTTCTAAATAAATCATATTATCCTTTGTATCAAGAGCAGCAATTGGAATAAAACAAATTGAAAATGGTTTAATATCTAATTTACTCATCATATCTGCAGCGCCTTGAGAAATTTTATCTCCTTGTTTTGCAATTATTTTTGGCTCTTTAATTTCAATTTTACCGCCTTGAATTTGTATTTTTATTCCCAATGCACCTAATTCACTTATTGCTGGTCCTGGAACTAAATCTGTTGGTCCTGCAGGAATTTCAATATCAAAAGGAGCAATTTGTCCTGCCTTTGCTTTTGACGGAGTTTTGTTTTTTATTAATTCTAATGCTAAATCAAATGAATCTAAATCTGAAAATAAAATTGCAAAATCTGATTCAATTTTTGTTTTTAATTCTTGTAGTTTTTCTTTTTTGGATTCTTCAATTGCTCTGAAAACCAAACTTTTTTTTGGTACTCTTATAAGTGCTTTTCCTCGCAATTTTTTTGAAATTTCTTGAAATTGCGACGCTGGAATTCCTTTTATTGAAGCCAATAAAATAGTTTTTTTATTTTCTAAAAGTCCTTTCAAATCTTTTATTACTTTGACTTTTTTTTCAGGTATTTTTTTTACAGTTTTTTTATTTTTTATTTTCATTTTATCTTATATGTATTTTAATAGGTTTAGTCATTGTGAATTTGATTTCAAGATTTTTTATATTCTCTTTTTCTCTTGGTAAGTTCTTTAAAATTTCTTTGTAAACAGTTGTTGCATTTTCTACAATTTCTTGTGTTTTCATATTTTGTTTTCCAATTGCAAGTTTTATACTTGGTTCTTTTATTTTTATCTTGACACTATTGTTTACTTTTTCTTTGATTTCATTAATTGATTTTTCATCAGCGTTAAGAATAATTCCTAATTGAGGAGAAGGCATTTTTCCAGAAGGACCCAAAACTTTACCAAATACAGTTGCAACTTTTGGCATTAAACTTCCTTGAGAAATAAAAAAGTCATATTTTTTAGCAATTTTTTTTAATTCTTTTTTATCAGAATATTTTTTAAAATCATCAGCTGTAATTGTATCTACGTTATTATTTTTTGATTCAAGAAATGCAGCAATTTTTTTTTCTTTTATTTTGTAAGGAACTTTAATGAATAAATTCAATGGAGTTTTTTTTACGTCGAATTTTTGCAGATTAATTACTAAATCTACTGTTTGATTGAATTTTCTTTCTTTAGATTTTTTCAATTCTTCCAATGCTTTTGTTAATTGTTCTTCTATTGATACCATTTTGTTTTGTTGTTTTTAATGGTGAAACTTTGAAACCATTTTATCCTGCTACTTATGCGCTTGTGTCCAGAAATTTGAACTCAGCGATGTAGTTTATTGGATGATTATGAAATAAGAATAAGGTTTATAAACTTTACTTTCAATGATTTTTTGTAAGTCAGATAGTTAACTTTCGGAATTCAGGCATTAAATTGTCAGGTGTTGGAAATATCAACATCAGAATTCTGAGGAAGGTCCGCCCACTTATAGTAAATTAATTACTATAACAACGCCACTGGAGAAATTCCAGGCTTCGTGAGGAGTAGCTCTGATATAGAGACGAGCGTATTAAGTTACGATGGAACGAACATCTTGGCGAGTGCAAGGCTTAAAGCCGCTTAGTCGAATGTTAACATGTTTGGTTTGTCTGAAAAGAACAACAAACAACAAAAGGTGGCCTATTTCTGACTTACTTTTATATTCTTTAGAACATAAATTTTTATAAATCAACTTTAATTGAAAATTAAAATGACAGACATCGCTCGTTACGGAGATTCAATATATTTTCATGCAAATGATATTGCTTTAATTAAAAAATTTATTGATGAAAAAAAATTTTCTAAGGATTCAAAACTAGATTTAGCAGTAAATTCTTTTTTTCTTCCTCGTTTAAATGATATTAAAAATTTTTTTGAATTTTGTGAAAGTTCCTTAGAAAAACATCAAGGTGTTGAATTATCTCCTAAATATTTATTGGATGCTGGAGAAAAAGAATATGACGACTCTGGAAGAAGTGCCTATTGGTGTTCTTTGGAAAGAGACTTTTTAATTAAAAAAAGTGATGGTAGGAGATTGAATTTTAATATAAATGGGGGAATTTCAAAAGGCCCTTATTCATTGCAACCTCTTTCTTTTAGAGTTGGAATTAATTTTAAGCAATCTTCTTTTGATTTAGATAAACCTTTTATTCCTTATCTTTGGGAAATTCCTTTAAAAGATATGCCTGAAGAACTTGATGGAATTTTTATTCCAAAAAATTTAATAAAAATTTTAGATAATTCTATTAAAAATCTTTAATTCTAAACATTTAAAAAACTCCAGTAATTCTAATTTTTGGATAAATTTTGTTAGAAAGTATAATTTAAATTTATTTAACAAGGGTTTGTGTCAAACACTCAAACGCTAATGGGAGTGTAGCTCAGGGGGAGAGCACTGCGCTGAAGACGCAGGTGTCGAGGGTTCGAGTCCCTCCACTCCCATTTATAATAAAAAATAATTTCTTGAAAAATTCCTTTCCATAACTTTTATAAATAAAGATTTGTTTTATTAATTATGAAAAAGAGAGTGAAAAAAAGTAAAGTACATACTTATAATAAAACTGCTTTAGGAACTTCTGCATTAACTTTGTCTATTTCAGGAATTTTCCTAACATTTTTTACTTCAATAGTTATTGCACCTTTATTCTTGATTCTTTCTTTGATATTTTCAATTATTCAACAAGTAAAAAATCCAACAAAAATCGGAAAAGTTTCTCTAATATTAAGTATAGTCGGAATTCTTGTTTATGTTGCTTGGGTTTTAATTCTGATTTTTGTCATTTCTCCTAATATAAGCACAGTTTATTAAAAATGAAAAATAAAAAACTCAAAATTAAAGTTTTGGTAGGTTTTATTTTATAAAAAATGAAAAATAAAAAAGCAGCAATGGAAATGAGTATGGGTACTATTGTTACAATTATTTTATTAGTTGTCTTGCTTGTTTTGGGAATTTTCTTTATTCAAAGAATTTTTAGTTCTGGAACAAATGCAATTGACCAAATTGATTCTCAAGTTCAAAGTGAAATAAATAAAATTTTCACAGAAGAAGGAAAAACTTTAGCAATTTATCCTTCATCAAGACAAATTACCTTAAAAACAGGAGATGATCCAAAAGGATTTGCATTCTCTTATAAAAATGATATAAATGAAAAACAAATATTTGAATACACTGTTTATGCAGAAAAGAATTTTGATTATACTACAAAATGCGGAAGTGGATTTACAGAAGCTCAAGCAAATGGATTTTTAGTTACAAATGCTGGAAGTTTCACATTACAAGCAAATCAACAAATGGATTTACCTGGTTTAGTTTTATTCGGAATTCCTGAAAATGCTCCTGCTTGTACAATTCCTTATAATCTAGTTATTGAAGGAGATAAAGATTCTGGTTCAAGTGCAAACATTTTTGTGACTATAAAATAATTTTTAAACATTTGATTCTTGATTAATTCATGGTCTTAAAAATTTACAATACTCTAACTCGAAAAAAAGAAATTTTCAAATCAATTGAAAAAAATCTTGTCAAAATTTATGGTTGTGGTCCAACTGTTTATTGGTATCAACATATTGGAAATTTATATAGATATATTTGGGAAGACTTTCTTATTAGAGTTTTAAAATATAACAATTACAAAATTAATCATGTGATTAACATAACTGATGTTGGGCATTTAACGTCTGATGCAGATGAAGGCGAGGATAAAATGGAAAATGCAATTAAAAAAGAAGGTAAAAATTCCCAAGATATTGCAAAATTTTATTTTGATATTTTTGACAATGATTTAAAAAAATTAAATTTTACTGAACCAGATAAATGGGCTAAAGCCAGCGAACATATAAAAGAACAAATTGATTTAATCAAAACACTTGAAAAAAAAGGTTTTACATATAAAACATCCCAAGCAATTTATTTTAATGTTTCAAAATTTAAAAATTACGGCGAGTTAACTGGTCAAAAATTAGAAGAAAAAGAAATCGGTGTAAGAAAAGATGTAATTGTAGATAAAGAAAAAAAGAATCCTCAAGATTTTGCACTTTGGTTTTTTACAGTCGGTCATTTTAAAAATCATACAATGAGATGGGATTCTCCTTGGGGAGTTGGTTTTCCAGGATGGCATATTGAATGTTCTGCAATGAGCATGAAATATTTAGGTAATCATTTTGATATTCATACCGGCGGTCAAGATCATATCCCTGTTCACCATACAAATGAAATTGCACAAAGTGAAGGTGCTACTGGAAAAAAAGTTGTGAATTATTGGATGCATATTCAATGGTTAATAATAGACAAAGGAAAAATGTCAAAATCCTTAGGAAATGTTTATTTGCTTTCTGATTTAGAAAAAAAAGGATTTTCTCCAATGGATTTCAGGTATTTTTGTTTAACAGGATATTACAGAAAACCTTTAAATTTTAGTTTAGAAAATTTACTTTCTGCAAAAAATTCTTATGAACGATTAAAGAATATTTGTTTAAACTTAAAAGATAATAAAAAATTGAACAAAAAATATTTGTCTGAATTTGAAAAAGCAATTAATAATGATTTAAATTTTCCGAGGGCATTGCAAGTTGCTTGGAAATTAATTCGAGATAAAAAAGCAATTGGAAAATTTCAAACAATAAAAAAAATGGATGAGATTTTTGGTTTGGATTTATTTAAAAAAGATGAATTGAAAATTCCAAAAGAAGTTTTAGAATTGATAAAAAAAAGAAATCAAGCAAGAAAAGAAAAAAATTGGCAAATTGCCGACGGTATTAGAGAAAAAATAAAATCTCTTGGATTTTTAATTGAAGATTCTGAAAAAGGTGAAATTTTGAAAAAAGAAAAAGAATATAAACTATAAATGATTTATTTTAGCGGTACCAAAGGAGGTGCACAAAAATGGCAAAAAAGAAAAAAACCGCAAAAAAGAAATAAATGAATGATTAAATTCATACTCAATTTTATTTTTATTTTTTTCATAATGTTTAAATATCCTTTTTCTTTTATTCCCTTATAAAATAGGTGAAAAATGACATACGTCCATTACGACAATTTTATCAATTTAAAATATAAACCGACGGAAAATGACTTAGTTTGCCAATTTAAGGTAACTCCTTCTAAAGGTTATACTTTTGAGCAGGCTTGTTCAATCACTGCAGGAGAAAGTTCTGTTGGAACATGGACTGACTTGACAACCATCAACGAAAAAACGCAAAAAAAAATTACTCCTAAAGTTTATTATCTAGATAAAAAAAATTTACGATGTCGAATTGCATATCCTGTTCAATTATTTGAAAAATCAAATGTTTCAAATATTATGTCTTCTATCGGAGGAAATATTTATGGTATGAAATGTGTCAACGGAATTTTATGGGAAGATGTTTTACTTCCAAAAAAAATTTTAGATTGTTATGAAGGACCTCAATTTGGAATTTCAGGAGTGAGAAAATATTTAAAAGTTTATGATAGACCTCTTGTTGGAACAATTGTAAAACCAAAAGTTGGATTAAATCCAAAAGAACATGCAAAAGTTGCTTATGATTCTTGGATTGGGGGGTGTGATATTGTTAAGGACGATGAAAATCTTGGAAGTCAGGAATTTAATAATTTTTATGAAAGAATTAAAGAAACTTTAAAATTATTAAAAAAAGCAGAAAAAGTTTCAGGAGAACGTAAAGTTTATTTTGCAAATTGCACTGCGCCTGTTGATGAAATGGTAAAAAGAATTAAATTCGTCGAGCAAAATGGTGGAAATTATATTATGCTTGATGTTTTAACTTTAGGTTGGAGTGCATTACAAAAGGCAAGACAAGTTACAAAATTACCAATACATGCTCATCGGGCAAGTCATGCAATGTTCGATAGAATTGCAGATCATGGAATGAAAATGGAAGTAATTGCACAATTTTTAAGAATGATTGGAGTTGATAGCTTGCATATTGGAACAGCTTATGGAAAAATGACTGGTTCAAAAGACGAAGTTTTACATATTGAAAAAGAAATTGAACAACAATCAACAAAAAAAACACATGAGAACTTAAGTCAAAATTGGTTTCATCTTAAGCCTGTTTTTGCTGTTGCTTCTGGAGGAGTTTATCCTGGAATTGTTCCAAAAATTATTGAATTCATGGGAAAAGATGTTGTAATTCAAGCAGGTGGAGGAATTCACGGGCATCCAAAAGGAACTATTGCTGGAGCAAAAGCAATGCGTCAAGCAGTTGATGCTTCAATGAAAAAAATTTCTTTAAAAGAATATTCAAAAACTCATGAAGAATTGAAACTGGCTTTAGACAAATGGGGTTAAAATGAAAAAATATCGTAAAGGAGTTTTTATTGTTGTTTATTTCTTAGAAAATAAAATTCCAAAATATTTGATATTAAAAAGAAAACTTCATTGGAAAGGTTATGAATTTCCAAAAGGTGGAGTCAAATTTCTTGAAACAAAAAAACATGCTGTTAAAAGAGAATTATATGAAGAAACAGGTTTGAAATTTATTAATATAAAAAATCATAAATTAAAAGGAAAATATTCTTATGAAAAAGAGCTTACTGATAGAAGAGGAATTCACGGCCAAACTTTTGTTTTGTTTTCTGTTTGTGTTAAAAAAGGGAAAATAAGATTAGATAAAAATGAACATTCTGGTTTTGAATGGTTGAATTTTTCAAAATCATTAAAAAAATTAACCTATTCTGATCAAAAAAAATGCCTAAAATTTGTAAATGATTGGATAAAAGAAAATACTTAAACTCTTATTTCTTTTTAAAATTATGAACTTCAGAAATTTCAAGTCATCATCTGGAAAAGAATTTATTCTTGGAAAAGATGAATCTTCAAACGATGAATTAGTTAAAAATTTTGAAAGGAAATTAAATTTAATTTTGCACACATCTAAACCTGGAAGCCCTTTTTGTGTAATTAATGAAAATCCAAAAGAAGTTTCAAAAAAAGACATAAAAGAAGCAGGAGTTATTTGTGCATCAAAGAGTCAAGATTGGAGAGATAACAAGAAAGATGTTAAAATCCATATTTTTACTGGAAAAGATGTTTACAAAGATAAATTCATGAAATCTGGAACTTGGGGAATTAGAAAAAAACCAAAAGAATTAATAATAAAGAAAAAGGATATTGAACAATGGTTATTAGAGAATTCCAATTAGGAAAGAATGGTTTAACAGAAAACTTTTTAGAAAATCTTAGAAATTCTTTTAAGAAATCAAAATCTGTGAAAATTTCTGTTTTAAGATCTTGTTGTAGGGACAAAAAAGAACTTAAAGAAATTTCAGAAAAAATAGTTGATAGCCTTGGAAAAAATTATACATTCAAGACAATTGGTTATACTATTAACTTAAAGAAGTGGCGAAAAGACGTCAGGGAATAATTGTTTTTTAAAATAATAAAGTTTTTAAAATTCTTTTTTGTAGAAATTGTATGTCAAATAAGAAATCAATTGAAGAAATAATGAAAAAAATTTATATTGGAATTAATGATATTCATGGAAAAAGAATTTTAAATGGAGATAATGTTCATGTTAAATTTATTAATTATATGGGAACTAATGAACAATATGTTGATGAAGAATTTGATGGAGTAATAGAATATTATCCTTTTAATAGCGTATTCTATATTGTGAGACCAGGAAAATTGGCTAAAGATGCTCATACAGAAGATGAATGGGAAAAATATATGATAAATCATAGAAGTATGACTTTAGAAAAAATAAATAATTAAAAAGTTCTTTTCTGGAATATATATCTTTATAAATAATAAAATTTAAGTGTTTTTATGAATGGTAAATCTTTAGAGGAAAAAGGTTATAAATTAATTATTGAAGATTCTGAACTAGAAATTAGAAGTGACCCAAAAGAACAGCAAGGATATGTTTTGTTTTTTAAAAGAATTTTAAATAGTGCGTTGTATCTTCCAAGAGGAACTTTAGAAGAAATAGCAAGAGCAGATAGAAACAGGGGTAACCAAATAATTGAAGGATTACAACCTTTGTTAGAAGATTTCTTTGTTAAATCTAAATTAACTTATGATTCAATAAATGCTATTATAACAAAAGCTTATTTAAAAGAGCAAGAAAATTATCAAAATTGGTTAAGAAAGGAAAAAACTAAAGATTAATTAGTATTTCTTGTTATTGTAATAGGATAATAAAATCCATAAAAGTAAAAGGATTTTGTAATTTCTTTAACATTTTCAGAGGAATTATTTAATTCTTCAATTAGTTCTTCTCCAAGTTTTTTTTGTAATCCTATGAATAACTTCAAACCCTTTTCAGCTTGTTCAAATTTTTCATGTGGACCAAATTCTTTGTAATATAAAAAATTTAAATGGGGATTACATTCTTTTGGCATTGTGCTATGAAAAAGCAATTCAACTGCAAATTGATATTCTCTTGGATTTTTCATATCTAATAATTCCGTCTGATAGAATTGTTTAGACATAAGAAAAATAATTTAACAAACTTTATAAACCCTTTTTTCTCATTAGTTTTAGTAAATCGCACAAGCGATTCTAATTCCGAAAGGAATGCTAACAAAAATGGAAAAATTCAATCCAGTATTTGAATTAAATGCGCAAGAATATAATTTAAAATTAGCAGAAGCTCTTAAAAAAATTCCTGAATTTAAACAACCTGAATGGTCAAAATTTGTTAAGTCTGGTTCTGCAAAAGAAAGACCAATTAACGACGATGATTTTTGGTATAAACGTTCTGCAAGTATTTTAAGGCAAATTTATAATAAAGGAATTTTGGGTGTTAGTAGATTAAGAACAAAATATGGTTCTAAAAAAAATAGAGGTTCAAGGCCAGAACAATTCAGAAAAGCTTCTGGTAAAATTATTAGAACAATTCTACAACAATCTGACAAAGCCGGATTTACTGAAATTGCAAAAGATATTCGAGGAGTTAAATCAAAAAGACCAGGGAGAAAATTAACTGAACAAGGAAAAAGATTTTTGGAGGAAATAAAATAAATGGGAATAAAAAATTTTGAAAAAAAGAAAAAGCTTGGAGTAAAAGCACGACAAACTAAGTGGGCTCCTGTTTGGATTATACTTAAGAAATATGGGGTTGGAAAAAGGGTTCATCCTTCACAAACAACACATCAAAGAAGATCTTGGAGAAGAACAAAACTTCATATTAAACCAAGAAAAATAAGAAAATCACATATGGGATAAAATGGCTAAAATGAAAAAAGAAGAAAATAAACAAACAGTTGAAAGAGAATATATTATTCCTCTTAGAGAAAAATGTCGACCTGTTCCAAGATACAAAAAAACACCAAAAGCAGTAAAGACAGTAAAAGAATTTTTAGTAAGACACATGAAAATTCGAGATAGAGACCTTAGAAAAATAAGAATTGATAGCGATTTGAATGAAATTTTGTGGTTTAGAGGAATTAAAAACCCACCACATAAAATAAAAGTTAAAGCAATAAAAGATTCAAAGGAAGAAATTGTAAGAGTTTATGCAGTTGATGTTCCAAATAAGATTAAATTCAAGAGATTAAGAATGGAAAAAATTGAAAAACAAGCAAAAGAAATTTCTGAGAAAAAGAAATCCCTAATGCAAAAAGCAAAAGAATCAATGCAAAAACCAAAAGAAAAAGATAGTTCATCAGAAGATGTGAATGCAGACGGCGTTGAAGATAAAGTTGAAGAAAAAGAAAAAACAAAAGCAATAGAAGAAGCAACAGCAGAATTAGAAAAAGCAAAAGCAAAACAAACTCAACATACAACTAAAGCAAAATCACCAAAAGAAGCAAAGAATGCTCAAGTTGGTTATAATAAGTCTTCTAGAGGACATTAATTTTCACTTCAAAACTTTTCCAGTTTCTTTATACCATAAATACAAATCTAATTCTCCTAAAGATAAATTTGAAGATTTTGAAATTTCCTTTAAAACATTTTCAATTTCAATATATTTTTTTGGTGTTAAAGATTTATTTTGGGGTTTTTCAATTAAATTATATTTCACAAGCAAATCAATAATGTGAAAATCAATTATTGCTAGATTTTTATAACCAATATTTCTTAAAAAATGACTTGATTCTTTCATTCCCAATCCTTTTATATTTTTTACAATCCATTCTCTTGTAAGAAATTCATCTTTAATTTCATATAGAATTTGTTTTAAATTCTCTTTATAACCTCTTGCTTGAATAATGTATTTTGCTCTTGTATTTGGAAATCGATGTCCTAATTCTTTTAATTTTTTTGATAATTCTTTTTCAGATGAATTTAAAAAATCGTTTTTTAATTGGTTTTGTATTTTAATTCCTCCTGAAGCAGAAAAATTCGCAGTTAAAATGCAAAAGCACAATTCAGAAAACAATTCATGCGAATTTTTTCTCCCAAGTTCTTCAAATTCTTTAATTCGTAAATCAATAATTTTTTTTATATTCGATTTTTTTAATTTTTCAATTTCGCTTATTATTTGTTTAATATTCTCTTTCATTTTAATTTATTTTCTTTATTTTATCAAGTATTTCATTTTTTAATTTTTTTGAAGTATGAGTTTTTCCAAATTGAACTAAAATCCAATTCAAATCCTTGTGCTTGTTTTTTGGAAATAATCTTTTAAGGGATTTTTCAATTTCGTTTTGTTTTTTTGAATTTGCCCAGTCTAAATAATTTGAAATATACGTAACATGTGTATCAACACCAATGTTTTGTTTTCCTTTTTCTGCTAAAAAAACATTTGCGGTTTTTCTTCCAACACCAGGAAGTTTTGTAAGCTCTTCAAATTTTTCAGGTACTTTTCCAGAATATTCATTTAATATTTTTTTTGTGCACAAAAAAATGTTTTTTGATTTGTTATTAAAAAAATTAACAGAGTAAATTAATTTTTTTATTGAATATAAACTCAATTTTGAGAATTTCTCAGGATTTGGATATTTTGAAAATATTTTTTTACAAACTTTTATTGTTGTTTCATCTCTTGTTCTTGCAGAGAGAATTATTGCAATTAAAGTTTGCCAGTCATTATCCCAACCATCTGCAGCTAATCTCATTTTCTTTCCAAGTATCTCAAGTTCTTTCAATTGTTTTAATGCTTTTTTTGAAGAAATCATAAAGTAACTAAATAAATTAAATATTAAAATGTTTTTATACTCTATTTTCTAATAATTTTAATGTTAAATGAATTAATTTCTGAAATTAAATCTCATGAAAATCCAGAAAAAGCAAAAATTTTTCAGAGATTTTTTAAAACAGGAAAAGGAGAATATGGTGAAGGAGATGTGTTCATAGGTCTCACAGTTCCAATTTCAAGAAGCATTGCTAAAAAATATTCTAACTTAAATCTTTCAAAAATTCAAGAACTTTTAAAAAATAAAATTCATGAATACAGATTAATTGGGCTTTTAATTCTTAATTATAAATTTGAAAAAGCAGATGAAAAAAATAAAGAAGAAATCTTTAATTTTTATTTGAAAAATACAAAATATATTAATAATTGGGATTTAGTTGATTTAACAGCAAGCAGAATTGTTGGAAGATTTCTTTTTGAAAAAGATAAAAAAACATTATACAAATTAGTTCATTCTGAAAATCTTTGGGAAAAAAGAATTTCAATAATTTCTACACTTTATTTTATTAGTAAGAATGAATTTCAAGAAGCATTAGCAATTTCAGAACTTTTGCTTAAAGACAAACACGATTTAATTCACAAGGCTGTAGGTTGGATGTTAAGAGAAATTGGAAAAAGAAATAAAGAAGTTTTAGTAAAATTTTTAAATCAGCATTACAATCAAATTCCTAGAACAACTTTAAGATACTCTATTGAAAAATTTCCAGAAGTTGAAAGAAAAAAATGGTTAAAAGGGAAATTTTAAAGTCTTCTTTTTTTGAGAAATCCTCCACTAACTTCATTTAAACTTTCTTCGACAATAAAAACATCAGGGTCTATTTTTTTTACTTCTCTTGTTACTCTTAAAATTTCTAATCTTGTGACAACTGTAAAAATTATCTCCTTTTCTTTTAAATGCTGATATCCGCCTTTTCCTTTATAAATTGTTACACCTTTCTTTAATTTTGTAACGAGCATGCTCTTAATTTCCTTACTTTTGTTAGAAACAATTGTTAATCCAATATACTCTTCTATTCCATTTACAATAAAATCAACAGTTTTTGAGGCAACTAAATAAATCAATATTGAATAAAGTGCGGGTTCTATTCCTAAAAAAATTGCAGCAACTGAAAAAATTATTACATTCACAAAAAACAAAACTGTTCCCATACTTGTTTTAATTCGTTTGCTTAAATATAAAGAAAAAATTTCAGTACCGTCAATAACACAACCCCCTCTAACTGCAAGTCCTATACCCAAACCTAAGAAAAATCCGCCAAAAACAGAAACAAGAAGTTTATCAAGAGTTACTATAGGATATTCTATAAACGCTAAGCACAAAGATAATCCCACTATCGCCAAAAAAGTTTTTATTGCAAAATTTTTTCCAATTTGTTTGAAACCCAAAATAATAAATGGGATGTTTATCACAAAAATTAATAAAGAAATAGATAATATTGTTAAATGTGAAATTAAAAGTGAAATTCCTGTAACTCCTCCGTCTATAAAACCACTTGGAATCAAGAAACTTTTTAATCCAAATCCTGCAGAGAAAATTCCCAATAAAATAAAAATTAAGTCTTTAAAATGATTAAAAAATAAACCAGCCCACCCCTTTTTCATACAACTTTAAAGATTAATTAATTTTAAATTTATCTATTTTATTCATTTGAATAAAACAATTCTTAAAAACTCTTATTTTGTTTATAACTTATGGATTTACAAAAAATAAAATCTTCAAAGTCAATTTCAGAACTTCTTGAATTTGGAATAATTAATATTGATAAACCTTCAGGTCCAACTTCTTTTGATATTTCTGATAGAATTAGAAAAATGTTAAACTTACGAAAAACATCTCATTTTGGAACTTTGGATCCAAAAGTTACAGGTGTTTTGCCCATTGCATTAAATCGGGCATGCAAATTAACAGGTTATTTTTTAGGAGAAGATAAAGAATATGTTGGAATATTAAGACTTCATGAAGAAGTTTCTATAGAAAAATTAAAAAAAATAATTAAAGAAAAATTTTTAGGAGAAATAACACAAAAACCTCCTGTCAAATCAAGAGTTAAACGACAGGAAAGACAAAGAACAATTTATTCATTTGATATTCTGGAGCAATCTTCAGAAAACCAAAAAGATTTTTTATTTAAAGCAAAGGTTCAAGGTGGAACTTATATTCGAAAACTCATAGATGACTTAGGAAAAAATTTAGGAATTGGAGCACATATGTTAGAATTAAGAAGAGTTTCAGCAGGAATCTTTTTTGAAAACGATAAAAAATATCCTAGTGTTAATATGTATGATTTTGAAAAAGCAGTTGAAGAGTATGAAAAAGGAAATGAAAATTTTTTAAGAGAAATAATAGTTCCTGCTGAAATAGTTTCAGAAATTTATTTTTTAGTTGAAATAAAATCTGAAGATTTAAAATCTATTTTAACAGGAAAGCCAATTAAATATTCTGATTTGGAAAAAAAACAAAATTTAGAAAAAGGAAAAATAATTTCTGTTTTTTGTAAAGAAAAATTTATTGGAATGTATAAAATTACGAATGAATCTGAAGTTTTTGCAAGATCTGAATTTGTAATGCAACCACTAAAAGGATAAACTTATAACTTTTATTTTCTAATAAAATTAATGAAAGAAGATAAATTATTAGAAAAATTAGCAGATTTAGAGCATAAGCAATGGTCTCACTGGACAAGATATCTAATTAAAAATTATACTAAAGAAAATATTAATAGGTGGAAAAAACAGATTAAAACTCCTTATTCAAAGCTTTCTAAGAGGGAAAAAGAATCAGATAGAGAATGGGCAATAAAAGTTTTAAATTTAATTAAAAAACAAAATAATAATGAAATCAAAGAATAAATATTCTCTTCCTTTAAAGAAAAAAGATATAAAAGAAATTCCTAATTACTCTCCTGCCCATGTTGGGAAATTAAAGCATTCTGTAGATTTTACTTGCAAAAAAGGAACAAAATTATTTTCAGCTCAAGATGGAAAAGTTGTTTGGATAAAAAATGATTCAAAAATTGGAGGTCCAAATAAAAAATATTGGAATGATGGAAATAGAATTGTTATAGGACATAAAAATAAAGAATATTCTGCTTATGAGCATTTAAAATATAAAGGAAATACTGTAAAGGTTGGAGATAAAATTAATAAAGGTCAGTTAATAGGTTATTCGGGAAATACTGGTTATACTTTTGGACCACACCTTCATTTTGAAGTTTTTAGGTTTACAGGTCCAGATAAAGAGAAAGATTTTGAAACATTGGAAGTTAATTGGGAGAAAAAATGAAACACTTTGTTTATTTTTCAAGTTCAGCAGTGACTTCTGGAAGTGCCTTATCAAAAGCAGAAGGAAATTTAATGCAAGCAGGTAGAATGGACATTGCAATACATAGTTTTATTCAGGGAATTTTTTTGAGTCACGATGTAAGAAAAGATGTTGTTTTTCATTTTATTTTCTATGGCATGCCAGATCCTCCAAAACATATTGAAATTTTAGTAAATTCAGAATTAGATATTTCGAAAAAAGATGTTGGGAATTTAATTAAAAAAGTTTTATATAAATATAAATCTGGTCAAAAAACAGAAGTTTTTCCAGGTTGCTTTGTTGAAAAAAAAAGTTTTTTAAATGTAATAGAAGAATTAATTGACAAAGGTAATGAGATTTTTATATTAGATAAACAAGGACAGGATTTAAGAGAAGCTAAAATTTCAAAAAATTGTGTTTTTGTTTTAGGGGACCATGAAGGATTACCCAAAAAAGAATCAAAACGTCTTAAAAAATATTTAAAAACAATTTCAGTTGGTCCAAAAATGTACTTTGCATCTCAAACAATTGCAGTAGTTAACAATGAATTAGATAGAAGAAACATTTAAGATGTTTCATACATTTATATAAATCTAAATGGGAGGGATTTAAATTTCCACGTAATCTCTTACTAATGTTAAAGTAGTATTCAACTTATTTTCATATGAACTTGCTAATCTTTCTAAAGTATCTGTTCTTAATTTTTCAGATTTAACAATTATTTGTTCTTGGTTGATATAATTAACTACACAGGGAATATATAAAAGAGTATCCTCATTTTGTTTAACTTCAATATACTTTGTTCCTTCACGATTAACACTAATTGTCCCATTACTTTTAAAAAATTCACTTAAAAAATCCATTTTTGATTTAATTTGTTCTTCTTCATCTTTTAATTTATCAACAATTTTAACCATAATTTTATAAAAAATTAATTATTTATAAAGATAATTGCAATTTAAAATATACATCCAAACCTTTAATAATTCTTTACTCTTTTATTTTTTGCTAAAATGAAAAAATCAATACGTTTATACATTTCTGGTAAAATTCAAGCAGTTTTTCTTAGAGGATTTATTAAAGAAAATGCAGAAAAATTGAATGTAAAAGGATTTGTAAGAAATTTAGATGACGGAAGAGTAGAAGTTTTTTTAGAGGGCAATCCTCCAGAAGTCAATAAAATGATAGAAATTTGTCAAAAAGGAATAAAAAATTCTGAAATAACAAATGTTGAAATGAAACAAGAAAAATTTCAAGATTTTAAAAATTTCAAAGTTTTACATATTTAAAATGTGTGCACTTCATCATATAAGCAAGAGAAAGAGGATTCATCATAATTATGAACCTTATCCTCATCCAAACAAATGGAAAAGATTTTTAGATATTGTTATTTATTTTATGGGTTTTGCTTCTCCTGTTCTAACAATTCCACAAATTCTAAAAATTTGGATTGAAAAAAATTCCTATAGTCTTTCATTGGTTTCTTGGCTTACTTATTTAATTGGTTCAATAATTTTTTTCTTATATGCCCTAGTTCATAAAGAAAAGCCTTTGATAATAATTTATCTTGTTTCAATAATAGTAAACTTGGCTGTTGTAGTTTCAATAATTTTATTTAGGTAAAATGATAATCGCACATTCAGACGGAGGTGCAAGAGGCAATCCTGGGCCTGCTGCAATTGGAATTGTCTTTAGAGAAGGAGATGAAATAGTTGGAAAATATTCTGAAAAATTAAAAGGCAAATTAACTAATAATGTTGCAGAATATTGGGGTTTGATAAAAACTCTTGAAATTGCTTTAAAATATAATTATAAAGAATTGACTTGTTGTCTTGATTCAGAATTAGTTGTAAAACAATTACTTGGAGAATATCAAGTTAAAAACAAAAAACTTTTGGAGTTATTTCTAAAAGTTCAAAAACTTCAAGAAAATTTTGATAAAATAATTTACAAACATGTTAAAAGAAAAGATCCTTTTCAAAAAACCGCAGATTATTTATTAAATCAAGAGTTGGATAAAGAATTAGGAGTTGAGAAAAAATGAAAAAATTCAAAATTAAAATTTTGGCAGGTTTCATTTAATAAGTAAAATGAAAAAAGAAGATATTAATTATGTTTTTGAACAAAATCCTGAATTAACGAATGTTGGAACAAAAACCCAATATTACAAATATCTTCAAACAATTTTTCCAGAAAGTAAAGTTAAAGATATTGTTTATCATGGAAGTGCAGAAGAATTTGAAAATTTTGATCTCGATAAAATAAAAGAAATAAAAAAGAAAAAAAATACTATGAATAAATTAGGTATTTTTTTTACAAGAGATTTTTCTTATGCTGAAAGATGTAGTACCCTAGATGTAAAACCTTATAGAGTATTGTTAGATATCAAAAAGGGTAAGCCTGTTTTAAAAGTAGCAATTCAAAGAATTGGTGAAGAAGAAATAAATAAAGCAAAAAAAGAAGGTTATGATGGTTTTTTAGAAATTTATCTTAGTGGTAATTTTGCCGAAGAGATTGCAGTTTTTGATCCTTCTCAAATCCATATCCTAGGTTCAAAAAAAGATTTAGAAGGTTTTCAAAAATTTGTTAAAAATTATTCTGGACAAAATTTAAATCCTGCAAGTCTTGAAAAAAAATTGGTTTTTGGAATTTTCGTTTTATCTTTTTTAACAGGATTGTTTTTTGTTTCTTCAAATATTACTGGAAATGTTATTGGAAATTTTGGATATAAGCCATCAAATATTTTAGGAGCAGTTTTATTTTTATTTGGTTTATTAGGAATTTATATTTATGGAAAATCATTAATCCAATAAAAATATAAACTACATTTTTCTTATGTTAAAATGGGACGTGAAGAACAAATAATTCAAGAAAGAATAAGAAAACTTCAGGAATTAAAAAATTTAAAAATTGATACTTATCCTGCAATTTCAGATAAAAAACAAAATTGTTTTGAATGCTTAAATTCAAAAATCGGAAGTTCTGTAAAAACAGCAGGAAGATTAATGACCAAAAGAGATTTGGGGAAAATTGCATTTTCAAAATTAAAAGATCAATTTGGAGAAATTCAAATTGTTTTTCAAGAAAAAGAAACTCCAGAAAAAATTAGTGAATTTTTTAAAAAATACATTGACGTCGGAGATTTTGTAGAAGTTTCTGGAAAAACTTTCAAAACAAAAACAAAAGAAACTTCTATATTGGTTAAAGATGCAAAAATTCTTTCAAAATCTATTTTACCTTTGCCTGAAAAATATCATGGGTTAAAGGACGACGAGGAAAAATTGAGAAAAAGATATTTAGATATTTTAATGAATTCTGAAGTTCAAGAAATGTTTTTGAAAAAAGCAAAATTTTGGAATGCAATTCGTGAATTCTTATTAAAAAGAGAATTTGTTGAAGTTGAAACTCCTGTTTTGGAAAGTTCTGCAGGAGGTGCAACTGCAAAACCTTTTGTGACTCACCATAATTCTCTAGATTTAGATGTTTATTTAAGAATTTCAATGGGAGAATTATGGCAAAAAAAATTAATGGTTGCAGGTTTTGAAAAAACTTTTGAAATAGGACGACAATTTAGAAATGAAGGAATGGATATGGAGCATTTGCAAGATTATACTCAGATGGAATTTTATTGGGGATATGCAGATTACAAAAAAGGAATGCAATTAGTTGAAGAAATGTATAAAGAAGTTGCAAAAAAAGTTTTTGAAACCTTGAAATTTAAAACTCACGGATATGAAATAGATTTAGGAAAAAAATGGGAAGTTTATGATTATGAAAAAACAATTGAAAAATATACTAAAATAAATATTTACAAAACAGATAAAAAAGAGATTATGAAAAAATTAAAAGAATTAAATTTGGATTTTGATCCAGATGCCGATAAATGGAGAATGATTGATTTGCTTTGGAAATATTGTCGAAAAAAACTTTCAGGTCCTGGTTTTTTAACAGGGCAACCAGTAGAACTTACTCCTTTAGCGAAAAGAATTCCTGAAGACCCTCGAAAAGTTCAGCAATTTCAAATAATTATCGCAGGAACAGAATTAGGAAATGGTTACTCTGAATTAAATGATCCTTTAGATCAAGAAGAGCGTTTCAAGGAACAAATGAAACAAAAATCAGCTGGAGACGAAGAAAGCATGGAACATGACAAAAGTTTTGTTGAAGCTTTGAAATATGGAATGCCTCCGACTTGCGGTTTTGGTGTTTCTGAAAGACTTTTTAGTTATTTAATGGATAAACCAATAAGAGAATGTGTTATCTTTCCGTTAATGAAACCTGAAGAAGAAAAATAAAATGGAAAATAAACTTTCAAAAAGCAAAAGAGTTATTCATAAAATTTTAACAATATTACTTGTCTATGTTCCTCAAATAATAATATATTTTGGTTTAGTTATTGTTGCATATAATTTATGTTTTTTCTTTTTTAATGGAGCAAAAATCTCTATTAGTATTAATATTTTAATTTCAGTAGTTATTATCACAGCAACTCTTTCTATGATTAGTTTTTCTTATTTGTTAGTTATTAAAAAAGATTCTAATTATAAAGAAATAGTCTACTGCGGAGAAAGATTTTTGCATGCTACATTAATAATAATAATTGTATTAATCATAATCTGGTTTGTTGGGTATCTTTATCCAGTTATAAATAAATTAAATTGGGCAAAATATATTAACTGGTTTTTTTATTTTTTAGCTGGTATTTCTTATGTTTTTTTAGTTAATTCTGTAAAATACTTAACTCATGGGATTTTTTCTTTAGAAAAGATATTAAACCGAAAAGAATTTGTTGAAGGAAGTAAATCTGACAAAATCTTAATTAAATAATCTTTAAATTTATTTTCTTTCAAATTCAGTTATTTTCTCAGAATAATTTTGTGAACCACATTTAGGGCATTTTTGTAAATCAATTAATCTATTTGCTGATGCTTGTAGATTTCTATTCGTTTGTGCTGAAGCAGAAAGATTTCCTCCAATTGCAGTTCCAACTCCTGCAATACCGCTCAATAAAGAAGTCTTTCTTAAAAGATCTTCTTCATTTTTCAAGGAATGCCAAATTTTTCCACATTTCTTACATTTTCTTTCATATTCCTGAACCATTCTTTTTTTCTTTTCTATCTCTTTTGAATAATTTTTTTCATATTCTTTTGCATAAGAGATTATTTTTCTTGTTGTTTTACTTTTATAAAATAAAAGCATTGGAAATAAATAAATAATTGCTAGCATAAAAAAACCATTTAATTTTGTTGTGAAGGAAATAATAATGCAAATAATTAATGGTCCAAAAATGAGAATATACTCCCAAACAGAATAAGACATTTTATCTTTGTTTTTTAATTCTTTTAAATGATAATAACAATATTCGTTTCTTTCTTTCTCAGATTTAAATTCTTTTTCATCAAAGCATATATTCATATAATCCTAAATATCATGAAGTTTTTTAATTTATCTTTTTCAATTTTTTTCATCCACAACCTTAATAAATTAAGATTAATTAATTTATTCAAGAGAGATGATACAAAAAACACCTGTAATTATTTTAGCAATCTTAGCAACAATTTTTTTAGTTGCATCTATATTGCTTTTTTTTGATAGGATTAATTTGAATAGAGAAATTAATAGCTTAATGAATGATAAAACAATTTTGTCAAGTGAAAAAGAAAGTCTTCAATCAAATATTTCAGATTTGCAATTAAAATATAATCTTCTTGAACAAGATGTTGCAGAAATTTACAAATCATGCATGACACAAAATGTTTGTAAAGGTAGATTTCCAGGAGTAAGTTGGTATTGTAATAACGTCGGAGATGAAGTATCTGATTATTCACATATTTGTATTTGTGATTCAAGTTGTAATTTAAATGCAACAAAAATAAAAAATTAAAATGTCTTTAATTATAAAATCAAATATAAGAAAAACAGTTAAAGATTTAGACAAAGAAAATTCTATTTCAAGTGTTGCAGATGAAGTTGAAACTGCTCTTGAAAGAAAAGTTGAAGAGATTTTAAGAGAAGCAATTGAACGTACTAAATCAAATAAAAGAAAAACACTTCAAGCAAGAGATTTATAATCTTTGCTTTTTAATATAATTAAAATGTTCGCCGACGCAGTCGCTCACATAAAGCAAGAGATTTATAGTTTGTAAAATATACATTCAATTATATACTTTATAATATATACTTTGTAAAATATACTTTCTAGTATATAGAATGGTTTTTAACTAATTCATACTTCAGTTTTTTATGAATAGAGTATCTAAAGAACACAAAGAAAAAATTCTTAATTTAATTAATCCTGAAACTCATGAAATTTCGTGGAATGAAGAAGGTGTTCCGTATAAATTTAAAGAAAAAAGGAAAATTAAGGATGGTCGAGTATCGCGAGCTTGGGGAGCAAAGTTTGAGTTACTTGTAAGAAAAGATCTTGAGGGTAAAGGGAGAATTGTTGACAAATGGAGTAATAATATTGATTTGGAAATAGGAAAGTTAGTTTCTGCAAAAAGAAAATATAATCCATTTAAGAAAGTAATGACTATAGGAACAGGTTTTCCTGATTTTGTTTCAATTCAGCATGCTTATGATAATATGTATAGCGTCATTGGAGTAGAAGTTAAAACAAATGGTATTCTTTCAAAAATAGAAAAAGAAAAATGTGTATGGTATCTTAATAAAAAAATTTTCTCACAAATTTGGATAGCTAAAGCAGTCAGGAATGGGAGAAAAATAGAAATAGAATATGAAAATTTTGAAGAAAAATATGGACAGAAATTTTCCAAAGTATCTTCTAAAGAACAATAATCTTTAAAAAAATAATTTTCCTTAAAACATAATGAATAAAAGAGGAATATTATTTTTAATCTTTTTTTTAGGAATATTTTTTTGTTTTAGTTTTGCAAGTTCAATTAGAATAAATGAAGTTGAATCAAATCCTATTGGAACAGATGCTGGAAATGAATGGATTGAATTATATAATAATCAAGAAATTAATTTAACAGGTTATAGAATAATAAATAATGACTGGACAGGTGAAAATGACACTAAAAACCAAATTTTATTAGATGGAAATTTTTCAGGTTATTTTATATATACTTTTCGTATTGGATGGTTAGACAATTTTGATGAAAAAGTTTTTCTTTATTATAATAATGAATTAATTTATGAAACACCTCTGTTTGATGACTCTGAAAATGATGAAAGAACTTGGAACTTTTGCGATGGAGAATGGTTGTTCTTGAATTCATCTAAAAATTCAGAGAATAATTGTCCTGTTGAAGAACCAACTCCTGAGCCAGAAGAAGAATTCATTAATTTTACAAATTATCCTACAGATGATGTTGAAAATGAAAGTTTAAATGAATCTAATGAATCTTTTCAAATTACAGGAAATTCTTTATCTGAATTAAATTCAATAAATTCTGAAAAAAATTCTACAAGTGAAATAAGTTTAAATACAAAAGATATAAAAACCGAGAAAAATATAAAACTCAGTGAGAGAAACTATTCATGGTTTTATCTCTTAACATTTTGCATGCTTTTATTATTGTTATTTTTAATAAAAAGAAAAAACAAACCAAAAAATGAGTTCAGAAAAACACATTGAATTTCGAGCAATATTAATTTTAGAAATTTTAGGAAGACCTAAGGAACATTTAGTTGCATCCCTAGAAGAATATATTGAAAAAATAAATTCTGAAAAAGGAGTTACTGTTTATAGTAAAAAAATAAACGAACCTCAAGAATTGGAGAAAAAAAAAGATGTTTACACAACTTTTGCAGAAATTGAAATAAAATTCGACGAGTTATTTACATTAATGATGTTGGTTTTCAAGTATATGCCCTCACATGTGGAATTAATTAATCCAGAAAGAGCAAGTTTAACTGCAAATGATTTTAGTACATTGTTAAATGAATTAACAAGAAGATTGCATGGTTATGAAGAGTTAGCTAGAATTTTTCAATTTGAGAAAAAGATGTTGGAAAATAAAATTGCTCAATTCTCTGGAAATGCAAATACGCAAATCTCTGAAGTTAAAGAAGATAATTTAAAAGAAAAACCAAAGAAAAAATCTAAAAAATAATCTATTTTAGTGTAATAATCTTTAAAAACATTAATTTTATCTAATTTTCATGATAAAGCATATTGATTTTAAGCGAAAAGAAATAATTTATCCGGGAGCAACAATAATAACTCCTGATGCAGAACCTGCTTTAGATTTTGCTCCAATTGAAGTTTATAATTCAGCAAGAGAAAAATTAATTAAAGATTTTAAAGAAAATGAAAGAGCAATAAAATCTTTAACTTATGGAATTAATTTTGAAACTTTAACAGGTTCTCAATTTTTCTGGAATAATTATTTGAATAATTTTTTAAAAGAACAAGGAATAAATGGAAGAATTATGGATTTAAATGATTTAGGAAAAATTTATGCTTTAGATGAAAACTTTTTTAGTAAGCATTATTCTGATACAATAAATTTATGTTTAAGAAGTGAAGAACTTGGTTGGGAAAAAAATGAACATATTTTAGAAGATTTAGTTAAACAAGTTAAGCAAAGAAAAAAAAGATTTTCTTCTCAAAATCCTTTAATTATTTCTAATTTAGAAATTGTAAGCGATAATAATTCAGATAATTTTTATGGACTTTTATTAAAACTTAGAGAAGATTCAATTCTTGAAAATGATGAAAGATTTGATTATAGAAATAGCAAAATTCAATTCAAAAATGAATTAGGAAATAGTGAAAAAACTCTTCATACAAAAGAAAAAGATTTGTCGAGAGTTTTTGCGAGTGGTGGTCAGTGTGTGGGTTCTGACAATGGCAGTTTGCGTAATTCCATTGATGATGGCTGGGTGGTTTTTGTGAGAGATTAAAAAATAATTAATTTTTACCAAATATTCCAGAAGAGCTTACTGGCTTTTTTGATTTTTTAGATTTTGTTTTTATAACATAAAGAATAACTATTGCAACAATCGCTATTAAAATCCATCCAATAATTTTTGTAGTTTTACTGTTTTTTTCTTCTTTTATGCAATTTCCAATACAACAAGTTACATTTGAAGCATATTGTTTTGTTCCATTACAGGTTTCAGTAGTTTGACAAACTGTTCCATTTAATTGAACGCAACTTTTTAAAATTCCATCTTCTTCGAAAATTTCTTCATTTTCCATTTCTTCAATTTCTTCATCTGTTAATTCCTCGTCTTCAGAACTTTCATTAATTGTTTCGTTTATTATTGTGTTATTTTCTTCTGAACTATAATTGAAATTTTCTGAATTATAAATTAAATATGCTGGAATTATATACTCTGTATTGGTCGAGGATAATTTAATAGATGTTTTTTGGGTTTTATTTGTTGCACTGAATTCTAATTCTTTTATTTCACCAGATAATAAAGTGATTGAATCGCCACTTAAACCAGAATCAGTTGTTTCATTTGTAACGCTATTTTTAAATAGCCAGGAAAAAAATCCTCCAGAAGTGCTTTCATTTGTTTCATTATTGTTTGTAGGAGTTGCAATATCCACGCCATCAATAAAAATTTCAATGCTGTTTTCTTTTAAATTTTGAACTTTTAAAGAATAATCTGTATCAGAAATTATTGCTCCAGGCCAAACAGAAAAATCTGCAGTTGAATTTAAAATCGTAAAATTTAATACAATGTCTTCATTAGAAGTTTTTGAACCATTCATATATGGAACTCCTTTAATGACTATTGAATAATCATCAGAAATTTTTTCTTCTCCAATTTTTACAGAGATATAAAAATCATTTTCAATTTTAATAACATCATATGGTATAAAAGAAGTTGATAAATGTCTTCGATAAAAAGAAATATCTGATTTTTGAATATTTTCTAAAAAATTTCCTGTAACTTTTGCAATAACTGTTTCACCCTTACTATAATTAGAATTTATTTCAGTTTCTATACTTAAAACAAATGGAATTAATAATAAAATCAAAACTAATGCAAAAAAAATTTTTTTCATTTTAATCACTCATCTCTTTTAATTTTTTTAAAACACTATCTAATTCTTCAGGTCTTTTTTGAGGAGGTCTCATAGGCATTGGTCTTCGAGCAGGAGAGTTAGGCATTATTCTTCTTGGAATATTTGAAGGATTAGCAGGAGGACTAAATCCAGGAGGAAATCCTGAAGGCCTTGAATTTGGAAAATTTGAATCACCTTTTTTCTTTGGGTTTTTGAATTTTATTAAAAGCATTTTCAATTTATCTTTAAGAACAATTCCAATAATTGCTAGTAAAATTAATCCAACTAAAATCCAAATCCAAAATTTATTTTTTTTAGAGTCATTAACAGGAGGAGTTATTGGATTATTTTCTGAAGGCATGCAACAAACATCGCCACTATATTCGCAATCGTAAGAGTTTGTTTCTTCATAACCATCATCACAACTATAAACTTGACATTCTCCTTCATTTTCTTCACATGCATTTTCAGAATTATTCTCTGTTAATTCACAACTACCATCTACACAACATGTCTCTCCAAACTCTAAATCAGATGTTGAGACTTCTTGTCCTAAATAACAATATTCATTTGAATTACAAATTTCTCCAAAATAGTCATCAACACAAAATTCTTCAGTCAATGATTCTTCAGAACAACAAACTTGCAATCCTGAGCAATCATAATCATAAAGAATTTCTCCATTACAATCAGATGAAAAAGTGCAAGTGTATCCATAATCTTCACAATATTCTGCGCTTCCTCCATTATTGTTAAAATTTTTTGGCCATAATGAATAAAGTAAAAATGCATTGTTTAAAATATTTCCAGAATTCCAACAACCATTTTCTTCTTGAATACTAAACAACCAATTTTGAGAATTAATTTTTTCAGTTAAACTATCTTCGGATTGAAAAGGTAAAAGTGCAAGAGCAGTGTCATAATATTTGTCATTAGAAGCCTGCCAATATCTTCCTCCAATTTGATTTTGTAAAATTTTTGTTCTATATTCTGTAGCTCCAGTTAAAGAATATAAAAAAACTTCAGGCATGAATTCTGAATTATCAGATACTCCTGTTATTAAATAAGGCATGAATGCAGAAACATCTTCGCCATGAGCATCTAAAACTAAAGCTGCCCATAAACTTCCCTCGTAATCGCACACTCCGGATTTTGCAAAGCATAACGAATATATTTTTTCAAAAGTTGTTCCTCCTGCACTTGAATCTTGAGAATAACTTAAAACATTAATTGTATCTGAATTTTGTTTTTGAAATAAAAGAGTTGTTATAAAATCTTTTTCACATGAAATTGCAAATTCTTTTTCTTGACATGTACTGGAAATTTTTAACCAATAATCTCCTGTGGATCTTGTTAAGCAATTTCCTGCATTTTTGTTAATTTTTTTATTTTCATTAATAGTTATTTCATAAGAATTATCGTCGTAGGAAATTGTGCATTTTGAAGAGTTTTCAGTATCAATTTCTAAATACCAAATTAAATTATTTGGAATTGCTTTTTGTTCTAAAAGCCAATCTAAAGCATCTTGAACATCAACTTCAGTGTTTTCTTCTAAAGCAAGAACAGCTTGTGCAGTTGTTTTTATTTTGCAACTAGAATTTGGCCAGCAAGTTTCATTATTTGAATAATTTAAAACTTTATCTTCGCATTCTCCGACAGCTAATAAAGAAAAAATAGATTGGTCTACAGACAATTCTTCGCAAGTTGTAGAATTAATTCTATCTGATAAACAATCATATGCTTTATCAATTCTTTCAGATTTTTCAGAATCAGTTAATTCTGCTGAAACATATGGAATAATTATAAATAATGCTAATAAAAAAATAAATAATAATCCACTCTTTTTCATAAGACAAATAGACGATTGTTCTTTTTAAATATTTAGGGAATCTAAAAATATTTATAAGCAATTATTTCTTTTAGAATTTATGAAGAAAAAAGCACAAGTTACAATTTTTGTTATTATTGCTTTGGTTTTAATTGCATTGATTCTTGGAGGATATTTTTTATTTAAAAAAAATAATTCTGGATTGAATGAAGAATCAAAAGTGGTTTTTTCTTATGTACAAGACTGTTTAGATAAATCTTCCGAAAAAGTAATATGGAGAATTGGTAAAGGCGGAGGTTTTTTTTATCCGTCAGAAAATTCTACAAACGAGGGGATAACCTATTATTATAGGTATGGTAATTTTCTTTTTCCATTAAAAGAAGATATTGAAGAAGAAATTTCAAAGTTTGTTTCAATTGAATTGTTAAATTGTACAAATAACTTTTCAAATTTTAAGGAATATTCAATCTCTTTTAGTAATCCCGTTTCCCATACAGAAATATTAAAAGATAAAATTAATATCTATGTAGAATATCCCATTAAAATATCTAAGGGTCAAGAAATTTCAATTTTAAAAGAATTTAGTGTAATAAAAGAAGTAAGGCTAGGTTTAATTTATGATACTGTTGAAAAGATGCTCATTGAAGGTTATAAAAAAAACGGGATATGCTTAAGTTGCAACTTGGAGCATTCTTTGGATAACGATTTTGAAATTGATTATTTAAATTCAGATTCTTTAACAACAATTTTAATAATAAAAGATAATTATCTTTATTCTAATAAACCTTTTGAATTTATATTTGCAAATGATTATTCAAAGAAAATTTAAAAAAACTTTTGTATGCATATTTATTTTAGTTTTGATAATTGGAATTTTGCCTTTTGGTTTTTCTAATCTTGTTAATGAAGATAACTCTCAAAATTATTTAGATTTTGGAACAGAAATTTATTTTAATTTAAGACCATATTTAGATGCAAATATTGAAGATTCCAGTTTTCAATTCTATGGTGCGACAATAACTAATTATGAAAATACTCTTGAAATTAATTTTGTTTCAGAAGATGCTTATCCAGAAGATTTAAATTTTTTACAAAACATTAAACCTTCATCAATTTCAAAAAATAATTCGTATATTTTAATCAATCTTTCAATAAAAAAAATTCAAGAAGCAGATTTTAGCGTTTATGAAAACCAAAATTTTATTTTTGGAAATAATTATTTTTCTTTACCTGAAAATTCAAGAGTTATTTTTAAAAATAATTTAATTAAAATTAAAGTTGAAAATGGAGCAAACTTTTCTAAATCTCCTGGATTTTTAGATTTAGATGCATTAAGTTATAGTTTTGAAATTGAAGGAAAAGAAATTCAAGTTTCAGATGATCTGAAAATTATTGACGGAAAAGTTAAGGTAATACCCGAAGGATATCTTGTTGAACAGGGAAATGTGATTTCAAAAGGTAAAAGTATTTTTGTCGAATCCAAAAAGGACCAAGTTTTAATTTCTAATTTTAATTTAAAAGGATATAGTGGAAATTGGATTTATGAGTTTTCAGATAATTTAGAGATTCATAGTTCTAACTTTGGTTCTGTTAAAATACAATTTTTAGAAGAAAATGGTTTGGTGAATGTTGAAAAAGAAGATTTGCTTTTAATTCAAGTTGAAAATGGTGATTCTTTGAAAATCATAAAACAAGATGATTTAAATGCAATTCCAAAATTTGAGCATATATCTTCTGAAAAGGGTAAAACTAAAATTACTAATGGAAATATTGGAACCTTTGTTTACTCAAAAGAGGATTTAATACTTGAGAGGAATTCTTTGAATTTTGGAGATAGAAATTCTAAAAATAATGAAGTGGAGATGATTATTCAATCAGATTCAGAAAATCTTGATTTTGACTTAAATATAAATTCAAACGGGGAAGCCTTTATACAAAAGGGAAATGTTATTCAAAAAATAAACGAAGAGTTAAGTGAGAATTTAAAAAATTTGGAAAAAGAACGTAATGAAGGTTTTGTGGTGCAATTTGAGGAAGAATTTAATTACACTTATTATGAAAAGATGTCTGGTTATCTTACAGAAGATGAATACTCTGAAATTTCCAATAAATTTGCTAATGAATTATCTAAATTTTCAGATGAAGATTTTAATTCAGAAAATTATCCAAATATAGAATCTTTAAATAATTTTTTAGATTATTGTATGAAAAACAAAATTCCTAAAGACAAATCCTTGGATTTTATTTCAAGTTATATTGAAAGTTCTGATGAAAATACTGTGCCCGTTTTTAATGCACTTCCTTCATCTATTGAATCTCTAAAAAGAACTGGATTATCTTCTAAGCAATCAATGCAATTAATTTCTACAACCCTTGAAAAATCTTCTTCAGAAGAAGGTTTAGCTATTTTAGAATCGAATAATCTTTTAAGTCCAATAAATAGTTTAAATAAATTTTTTACTCCTGAGCAAAGTTATGAAATAACTAACTCTTGGATTGAAAAATGCGATAAAGATTGTAATATAAACTCTGTTTTCGACGATATTTCGTCTAATAAAGGATATCTTGATTTGTCATCTCGTTTATCTGGTTTAAAAGAAATTTATGGACTTAATAATCAAGAATGTTTTGAACTTACTAAAGGGGCTATAGAAAGAACAGAACCCGGGGGTGATGTATTGGTTAATTTTGGTAGTTCTATGGAGATGTTAAATTCGTTTAAATTTATGGGAGATTCAAAGCAAGAAGCACTTGAGAATATTGAAATAATTCATAGAATTACAGGTGAATCTTTTAATTTTGCAAATGACTTTCTTATATCTTTTAAATTTGGGGGTTATACTTCTGATGAAGCTATTTATGCAATTAATTTGATTGATAATTATATTGGAAAGGATTCTGAATACATGAAGTATGCAAAAGAAAATCCAGATTCAATAAAAGGATTTATATCAAAAAAGAAAATAAAGTCTTATGAATCACCTTCTGAAAAAAAAGGAGAAGAATGGGATAATTCAGATATAGATTATTTCATTAATAGTATTGAACGAGAGTCATATATTCAATTGCAGTTTTTTATTGATGATTTTACAGAAGAAAAAGGCAAAGAGAAAACAATGAATTTTCTTAAAGAAGCATCAAATGTTCTTGAGAGTTATACTCCTGAGGAATTGTTTGATTTAAATGGATTTGAGAAAATTTTACTTGTAAGAGAAATTGCAAAAAAATCTGGATTAAACTCTTTTGAAACAATAAAATTAGTTAGTTTTTTTCAATAATAAAGTTTGTCTTTTATTTTGTATTGCAACGTCTTTTAATTTTTTATTAGGATTTTTTTGAGATATCTTTATTTTTTGAATTTCCTAAAGTTTTTTTTATCATGTAAGTTACTGGATTTTTCATTTTAATTTCTTCAGAATTTATTGAAATTCCAAGTGCTTTATAATAATCTGTATTAAAATTAGGGGGCATGATAGGTTTTCTTCGATAACTCCAAACCAATTGTGCTTGAATGTATCCTTCTTTTAACGGAGTTTCATTTTTTTTATTCCATTCAAAAATTCTTTTTTCTAGTTCAGTTTTATCCATACCAATTGACCTAAAAAAATTAAGTAAAACAAATAATCCTCGTTTTTTCCCGTCTTTTAATCCATTTAAAATATATTTTATAGACGGTGGAAAATTATCTTCTTTGATTTCTTTTAATTGAATCGGTTTGAAGTTCGCATATTTTCCAGAAACATTTTTCTCTTCTGAAGTTCCTTTAATTTCTCTGCTTTTAACCCAGTCCAAAGTTTGCATTACTAATTCTTTTGCTTCTTCTTCCTTGCATTCTGGAATAAAGTCTCTTATTTTTATTTTCATTGGATCTGCATCTTTTATTTCAAAATTCTTAAATTCTTCTTCAGTTAAAACAACACTTGCCAATGCAGTTTTTTCATGTAAAGAATAAGGTGTCCTGAAAAGATGCCTTGGTGAAACTAAAATCAAATCTAAACCCATTATTTCAAATAAATCAGATTCTTCATATGAAAGAATAAATTTCTCAGGATTTTTAAGAGAATTAATTTTACATTTTTTGCATTCATAAATTTCTTTTAAATCTTTTTCAACAGTTTGCCTATTACATTCAGGGCACTTGTGGTTTTTTCTTTCTTCTCCTTTGATAAATCTTTTTATTTCTCCACTTTTACAAAAAGGACAATACATTTCTACTTGAATATAAATGTCTGATATTCCATTACAATTTTGACATTTTATTCCTTTTTTTATTTCAACATTTTTAAATTCCTTTTCAAAATCTTCAGGGAGATTTTCACGAAAAATTCTTTCAGAATGTTCTCTAATATAATTTATTAAATTTCTTGGAAGTTCAGGAAATAATTCTTTTGTAGGAATGCCATTAATTGATTTTGGGAAAGCTTTCCATGGAACTAAAATGTGAAATCCTTTTGAACCTGAAAATTTTATCCCAATATTTTTTAATCCATTTCTCTTTAGTGTTTCAACAATTGCCTCTGCAGCTTTTTTTGCATAATCAAACCATTTACAATCTACATCTATTAATAAGTCCCAGCCAATCCTTAATTCATTATAATCTTTTTCAGTCATTTCTGTTGAAATTTTTAAAGGATCTTCCCAAAGTTCTTCAGAACAATTGAACGAAGTTGTTCCTCTTTTTACTAATTCATAAATATCTCCTTGATATTGCAAAGCATCAGGTCTTTTTCCAAAACTTTCAAAATATCTTGGAACTACTTCTCGGTTTTTGCAAAACTCAAAAATTGCTTTTTGTATTTCAGGCCTTGAATAATAAAGTTGAATAATACTCTTTATTCTTTTCTTTTTTAAGCTCTCTTCTTCCATAATTTTTTCAAGTATGAAAGATTTATATAATTACCTTGTTCTGAATTATAATAATGCTTAAAAAAGGGTTTTATTTAGGCTTATTATAAAATGCTAGTAAAATTAGATAATCCAGTTTTCTTTGTAAGAGCAATAGAAATTCTTTCAGAGTTAGTAACAGAAGTTAGAATAAAAGTTAATGAAAACGGGCTTTCAATAACTGCAATTGATCCAGCAAGCGTTGCAATGGTTGGCTTAACAATTCCAAAAAAGGCATTTTCAATGTTTAAAACAGAAAAAGAAGTTTTGGGTGTGAATTTAGATGATTTTAAAAAAATTTTGAAAAGATGCAATTTGAAAAGTTCTTTAGTTATGGAAAAAAAAGAAAATGCATTAGTTATTAAAATTGAAGATAAAATAAAAAGGAATTTCAGTTTGAATTTAATTGAAGTAGAATCTCAAGACAAGGAAATTCCAACTCATTTTGAATTTTCATCAAAAGTTGAAATAAGTTCACAAGATTTTATTGACTCTATTGAAGATTGTGCTGTTGTTTCAGATGCTTGTTCTTTTATAGTTCAAGACAGTAAATTTATAATTGAATCAAAAGACCTTAATTCTGCACATTCAGAATTTTCTTCAGACGAAGCAACAATTCAAGCAGAAGATTGTCATGTTCGTTATAGCTTAGAATATCTTCAAAAATTCATAAAAGCATCTAAACTTTTTGAAAAAACAATTTTGAATTTTGCTTCAGATCACCCTCTTCAAATGAATCTTTCAAATGAAAATTTGAATTTAACTTTTATACTTGCTCCAAGAGTTGAGACAGAATAAAAATAATTAATTTTTAATTTTCAAATTTCAAAACCTCGAGATTATGAAATATTTATAAACAATTATTTCTTTTAGAATTTATGAAGAAAAGAGGGCAGGTTACAATCTTTGTTATTATTGCAATTGTAATAATTGTTTTAGGGGTTTTGGCTTTTTTTCTTTATCCAAAATTAAAAATTTCAACAGGATTTAATACTGAAAACCCAGAATTATTTTTGCAAAATTGTGTTGAAAATGATTTAGAAAATTTAATTGAAACTCTTTCTTTGCAAGGTGGAGAATTCAATCCTCAAGGATATACTATTTATCAAGATGTTAAAATAAAATATATTTGTTATACTTCTGATTATTTTACTTTAGGTTTAAAACAAGTTCCATTCATTAAGAGATTTGTCGAGGATGAAATTAGTGTTCAGATAAAACCGAAAGTCGATGAATGCTTTGATGATTTAGTTTTAAAATATCAACAAAAAGGTTATGAAGTTAGTTCTAAAAAAGGAAATATTCAAACAGAAATTCTTCCTGAGCAAACTTCAATTGATTTAATTGGTTATAATTTAACAGTTTCTAGAGGAGAAAACGAAAACAGATTTAATTTGTTTGTTATAAATTTGGACAATAATCTTTATGAACTTCTAAATATTGCTGAACATATAGTTAGTTGGGAAAATGAATTTGGAGACGCAGATACACTTTCGATCATGATGTTAAAAAAAGACATTCGAGTGAATAAAATATTAAGAGATGATGGTTCAAAAATTTATATAATTGAAAATAAAAAAACAAAAGAGGCATTTCAATTTGCTTCAAGAAGTTTGGTTTTCCCTGCAGGATTGTTTTAAAATGAAAAAAAATTCAAGCAAAAAAATATTTTTTAGTATCTTTTTATTATTTGGAATAATTGTTTTTTCTTATTCTGTTCTTGCAGCAAGTGGTTGTTGTGAAAAAACAAAAGACGGTTTTTGGTGTCAAATGGTCGACGATATTAGTTCAAAATGTGACAGTTCAAATGGGTTAACAAGTTCTCCAACATCATGTGATCAAACTGCTTATTGTTCTTTAGGAACTTGTATTAATTCTGTTACAGGAGAATGTGTTCCAAATCTTCCAAAATCAGAATGCGAAAGTGATTCTGCAGGAGAATGGGATTCAAGAACTTTACAAGAAATTCCAACTTGTCAATTGGGATGTTGTTCTTATGGTCCATATACTCAATTTGTTACACAAACAAAATGCAAACAATTAGGAACAGATTATGGTGTTGACCCTATTTTTAACGACGAGATTACAGATGAACTTGAATGTTATAATTCAGATACTTCTTACAAAGAAGGAGCTTGTATATTCGAGAACGGAGATTGTCGACGAACTTCAAAAACAGAGTGTGATTCTCAATCAGGAAATTTTGAAGAAGGATTTTTATGCACTGCAACAAATTTAGAAACTCAATGTGCAAGAAGTTCAGAAACAATTTGTGATGAAAACGGAAGAGTTTATTTTAAAGATTCGTGTGGAAATTTAGCAAATATTTACAATGAAGAAATGTTTAGTACAAATCCAAATGCTTGGAATTCTGAAATGAAAGATTATTGGACTTATATAAAAGAAATAGATGATTCTTCAATTTGTTCTTTTACTGGAACTACTTCTTCAACTTGCGGAAATTGTGATTTTTTATCAGGAAGTGTTTGTTCAAAATATAGATTAAACGATCCTACAATGCCTAATTCAAAACCAGAGTTTGGAAATTATGTTTGTGCAAGTATGGATTGTGCTTATGATACTGATAGAAATGGTGAAAGAGAAATTTATCATCACGGAGAATCTTGGTGTGCAATGACAGAAGGAACTTACTGGGACCAAAATGCATATGAAGAATTTGGATTAGGTGGAATTAGAATAAATAAAACAACAGGTGATTATGTTGAAGCTAAAATTTTAAAAGAACTTGAAAATCAATCTAATTATAATCTTCCAGGAAGTCAATATGTTTTATTAAAATGTATCGACGGAGAAGTTCTTCAAGAATCATGTATGTCTTACAGAAATTCTTTTTGCGTCGATGTTGTTTCTCATGAATCTGAATTTAGAGAAGCACATTGTATTGGAAATGATTGGAGAGCTTGTCTTTCAAAAACAACTAAAAAAACTTGTGAAGGCGATTCTATTTATGGAACTCAAATGTGTAAATGGGTTGGAGGTTTTAGACTCGACGGAAAATCAACAACAACAAAAGAATCAAACAGGCAAAATATTGACCAAGGTTCTTGTGTTCCTTTATTATCTCCTGGATTAGAATTTTGGACAGATAAAAATAACGCAGAATGTTCTTTAGGAAATATTCAAGGTTCTGTAACTTATGCAACTTCATGGACAGTTAAAAGAGACCATTTTGCAGAATTTGGAACAAAGTCTGCTTCTGAAACTTGTATGAATGATTGTTATCTTATTCCAGGTTATGCAAGTGATTTAGCTGGAAGTGATTTACAAGACCAAAAAGCAATGGAAAATATTTATACAGGAGGAGATGTTCCAAGTGGAGATTTAAAAGATTATATGGTTTCACTTAGAAAAGCTTATTATTGTGAGGGAAAAACAGGAAAAGCATCTGGACCATCAGTTAGTTGTTCTGGTGAACCTGATAAAAGAAATAATTTTCCAGTTTATTGGACACATCAAGAATTTTATGATTCAATTACAGAAAGAGCTCGTTCATTAGGAGATTGTGGTTACAAAGCAGGAGCTTATATTTCATTAAGTGAAATGAACGAGAGTAATGTTGAATTAGAATTAATGACTGTAGTATTTCAAAAAATATCTCAAGAAGGAGATGTAAAAGATGAAGATAAAGGAAATCTTGCTGAAAAAATTTATATTAATAACGAATATGTTGGTGACCAATGCGGTTATAGAAGTGGAGAATACGACGAGGAATTATGCCAATTAGAAAACATTCCATTAGAAGAATCAACTGACGGAGAAGAATAAATAAAAATGAATAAAATAATAAAAACAAAAAATTCAAAACAAAAAACATTTTCATTAATAGAATCTCTGATTTTGATAATTGCAATTTTTGCATTTGCCTGGATGATTGGCTCTGAATTTAAAACAGTAAGTGCTGCGACTTGTGTCCAAGGTCCAATAGGTAATGGTCTTCAAGAATGTTCTAATGAAGGAGACTTGGCCTGTGATAATAATCAAGATGTGGGGGCTATACTTGAATGTATTCAACCAACATCGGGTATAGCAGGAGTAGATCCTAATAAATTATATTGGAATGGTTATGCCTTGTGTGATGATAATGAAATTTGTTCAAATTGCGAATGTGCTCCTATTGAAGAAGAAACTCCAGTTATTGATGAACCAGAAGTAGAAGTGCCTGAAGAAGAAAGCGGAGAATCTAATCCTAATGGATTAAAAAGTTGGGAAACTGCTCTTATTGGAGATATAACTGGAATAGTTCTAGAAAAAGGTAGCGAGTTATTATTTAGTTCTGGAAGAGCAGGAACAACTGGAGGTGAAGCAGCAGCGCAAACAGGAACAGAAGTTGCAAGCGGAAGTAGTAGTGGTTTTTTAGATTCATTTATAGGAGTTCTTGGAAAAGGGGGGGAATCTGTAGCAGGAAGTATTGGGGGAGCAATCGGCTCTTCATTAGGTGTTATTGCAATGGCTTGGGCAGCATATAGTGGAATAGTTTATTTTTTAGATGCAATGGGCGTTGCTTGGGAAAATTATCATACTCTTGAACAAACTGCACTTTACACTACTATTGGAGTTTCAGCATTGGGTGTTATTTACGGAGTTCTTCTTTATGTAGGTATTTTAGCAACAATTCCCGGAGCAGGTTGGATTGCAGCAGCAATAATTATTGTTGTAACTGCAATTGTAGCAGCTTTTACATATCAAGATTTTTCACTTGAAACTTTTACTTATATTGTTCAACCATGGAAAGCTCCTTATGGAGGAGAAAGATGTGAAAAATGTAATAAATTAGATTATGGATGCAATGAATATCAATGTCATTCTTTTGGTGCTGCTTGTGGAATTGTAAACAAAGGAACACAAGATGAAAAATGTGCATGGTTAAATCCCGACGACCATTTATCTCCAGATATTACTTTAAATCAACAAGTTTTAGATGAACAAGATTTAAAATCAAAACCACTTGATATTACTCTTCCAAGTTCAGAAAAAGGTTTTGAAATATTACCTAAATCAGGAGAAGAATGCATCGCATCTTTTACAGAGGTAAAAATTGGTTTAATTACAAATGAATTAGCAGAATGTAAATTTGATTTAAATCGTTCAAAAGAATATAACAATATGTTAAGCTACATGGAAGAAGGAAATTCATTAATTTATAATCACACATTAATCATACCTGCTGCAGGAGCACCAAGTACATCTGCTTTAGAAAATTTAGGAATTGAATTAGAAAACGGATTACCAAAGTATTTATTATATTTCAAATGTCGAGATATGAATGAAAATACAAACAATGCGGATTTTATAATTCAATTTTGTATTGAAGAAGGTCCAGATACTCATGCACCTGTTATTAAAGGAACAAGTGTTACAAATCCAGCGTATATTTCTAATAATCAAACTTCTGCAGAAATAGAAGTTTACACAAATGAACCTGCAGATTGCAAATGGGATTTTGAAGATACAAGCTATGATAGAATGACTTATAATATGACTGATTGTTCTTCACAACTTCAAGATTATTTAGTAGGATATAATTATGGATGCAAAGTAAATTTAACAGGAATTAAAAAAGAGCAACAAAATAAATATTATTTTAGATGTAAAGACCAACCTTGGTTAAGCACAGATGAAGAACATTTAAGAAATCCAAGTGGACAATCTTATGTTCAAATTTTAACTGGAACATCAAGCTTATTAATTGATTCTTTAAAAGTAAATGATAAAGACAAAGGTTCAATAATAAAAGATTCAACATCACCAGTTCAAGTTAGATTAGTTGCAAAAACTTCAAATGGTGCAGAAGAAGGAAAAGCAAAATGTAAATATTCTTTTGATGGTTTTGAAGATTGGTTTACAAATGGCGGACAATTCTGGCAAGGAACAGATGGATTCAGAGTTGAAAATTATCAAGATTTATTTTTAGATGCAGGAAATTATAATATTTCAGTAACGTGTTTTGATATTGGTGGAAATGTTGCATATGATTCTATTGAATTCAGTGTTGAACAAGATCTTCAAGCACCAATAATAACAAGAGCTTATTTTGAAGAAGGATATTTGAAATTAATTACAGATGAAGAATCATCATGTGTTTACTCTTTGTTTAATGAAGGATGCAATTATTTATTTGTCGACGGAAATGAAATATCAACAACAGATGGAATTAATCACCTTGTTGAATGGAGCACAGAAGCAGAAATGTACATAAAATGTAAAGATGAATATGGAAATCTTCCAGAATCTGGACAATGTTCAATTCAAATTTTAAACTCTGAAAATTTTGAAGAAGAAAGTAATTAAATATTTAAGAAAAATGAAAGGAGGTAAAAAATAAATGGTTAAAAAAAATAATTCTTGGTTATTATGGGTTGTTTTAATCGTCGCTGTTGTTGCAATAATTTTAAGTGCAATTGCAATTTCTAAATCTAATAATATAACAGGAAATAGTATTTTTGATTTTTTTAAAAAATCCTCAATTTCAACAAATACTCAAACTCAATCTAAAGGTTTGTTAGCTGATGCGTATTTAGCTTCAGGAAAAAGTTCTGAATCTTTGAAAAATTATGAAGCAGTTTATGATGAAAACGGAGAATTAATTTATGAATTGCTTGATGATGCAACTTATTTTAATATTGGAAATACGTATGAACTAATTGAAGATAATAATGGTGTTTTTCTTAAGTCAAAAATTACAGGATTAATGGTTCCAGGACCAGATCCCGCAGATTGTAAACCAAGATGTACTACAAATGATATATGTACACCCAATGGGCTTTATTGTAATACTCCTATAACATGTAAAGAAACACAAAAAAAGAATCATTGTCGTTGGCCTAGTAAATTAGGGGGAGAAAGTTCAATAGATTAATTTCTTTTTTTATTCTTTTTCTTTTTTTATTTTTTCCTAAGATTTATAAGTTCTAATTTCTTTTAAAATTCATGAAGAATAAAAGAGGTTATTTAGAAATTTCTTTTGGAATGATTTTTACAATTATTTTAATTATTGCATTTATTGCATTTGCATTTTATGCAATTCAAAAATTCATTTTTTTTCAAAAAGATTCTCAATATAGATTATTCCTAGAAGATTTTAAATCAGACGTGGATAAAATGTGGAAAACAACTTCAGGTTCACAAGAAGTTAGTTATAGATTACCAAGCTCAATAAAACAAGTTTGTATTACTCGTAGTTGTTCTGATTTAGGTTTTGAATATAATTGTTATTCACCAGATGATAATTTAGTTTTCAATAGTTCTAAAAATAATTTTGAAAGCACTTATATTTCAAATTTAGATATTGAAAAGATTTTAGGAAGTAAAAAAGTTTATTGCTTTGATGTAATTGATAATCAAGTTTCAATGACTTTGATTAAAGAATATAATTCTGATAAAGTTTTGGTTTTAAAAATAAAATGAAAATAAAATCTTTGAAAAAAAACAAGAAAGGTTATTTGGAAATTTCTTTTTCCTGGATTTTTGCTTTTATCGTCGGAGCATTTATTTTATTTCTAGCTATTTTTGCAGTAACAAAATTAATCAAAACAGAATCAACAAGTTCAGATGTTGAAACTTCAAGACAAATCGAAGTTTTATTAAGTCCTCTTGAAACTTCTTTTGAAGAAGGAAAATTAACAACCCTTTCAACATCAGTTGATTCAAGAATTTTTTCAACATGTTCAGCGTCAGGAGATTTTGGTAAGCAAACTATTTCTGTAAATCAAAAAGTTTATGGAAAATGGTCAGACACAAATACTGAAATAGAATTTGAAAATAAGTATTTGTTTTTAGATAAAAATAATGAAGGGAAAATATTTTATTTATTTTCAAAACCTTTTGATTTTGATTTCAAAGTAGCAAGTTTAATTTATTTAATTCCTTTAGAGAAAAAATATTGTTTTAAAGGAGATATCCCTGAAGAGATTTCAGAAGAATTAGAGCAAATAAATCCTCCTAATGTTTTTGTCGAGGATTCAGATAATGATTGTTCTGGAAATGAAATCCAAGTTTGCTTTGGAAATCCTGATGAAAGTTGTGAAATTTCTGTTGATGTTTTTGAATATGCTGTTATAAAAGAAAATAAAAGAGTTTATTATGAAAACAATAATGCATTATTGTATTCTGCAATTTTTTCAAGTCCTGAATTTTATGAATGTCAAGTTAAGAGAATTATGTTAAGAGCAAATTCATTAGCAAGCTTATATAAAGATAAATTGTTTTTACCTTCTTTAATAAATTGCAATCCTGAATTAGTATCTGAATTGTCTTATTTTCAAAATGTGTTAAGTAATTATGAAGATTCAAATGATTTAGCTTCTGTTTTTTCAAGTGCAGAAGAACTTCAATATAAGAATAATGCGAGGTGTGAAGCATGGTAAAAAAAATTTCAAATTCACGAAAAGCTCAAAACATAAAATCAAAGATTTTGTTAGTTTCGTTTTTTCCGTCGAAAAAAGCTCAAATGAAAATTCAACAAACAGCGATAATATTACTAGCAATAACTTTATTATTTGTGTTGGTTGCTTTATTTTTTCTTTCTTTCAAAATTCAAAATTTAAAAAAAGATGCAAATCTAGCATCTGAAAAAGATGCAATAATTTTGTCTTCTAAACTTTCTGAAAGCCCTGAATTTTCTTGTCAGCAAGCATTTGGAAACAAAAGAGTTAATTGCATTGATTCAGATAAATTAATGGCATTAATTGAAAATTCAGACAAATATTCGAATTTTTTCGGAGTTTCAAATATTGAAGTTATTAAAATTCAAGATAAAGAAGAGCTTTTAACAAAATGCACAGACGCAAATTATCCTAATTGCAATCATTTTTCAGTTTTTGATTCAAACAATTCAGGTTTTAGTTACACTAGTTTTGTTTCGTTGTGTAGAAAAGTAAACTATCAAGATATTTATTTTTATGACAAATGTGAATTATCTAAATTAATAATAAGTTATGAAAAAATAAGTTAAAATTTTAAAAAACAACAAAATGAAAAATAAAAAACTCAAATTAAAATTTGGTAAGTTTCATTTTTCATAAAAACAACAAAATGAAAAACAAAAAAGCACAAGAAGAAATGATTGGATTTGCTTTAATCTTAGTTATAATCGGAGTTATAATTTTGGTTTTTTTCACAATCTCTATTAAAAATAAAACAACTGTTGAAGAAAGTTATGTGACAGACAATTTTATTCAAGCTTTGTTACAACATTCAACAGACTGTGCAGAAAACTATGAAACAGATTATTTAGATTTTAGAAGATTGATAAATAAATGTGCAAATAGTGGAACAGGAAAATGTTTTCAATCAAGTTGGACATATTGTGAATCTTTAGAAAAAAATTTGAACAGTACTTTAAAGAATTCATGGCAAATTAGTTCAGATAGTTATTACAAAGCCTATGTTTTGAAAATAAATAATAAAGGAAATGAATTATTAACTATATATGATAGTGCGAATAAAACTGAATTAACTGATGTAAAAAGTCAATTTAATTCTAAAGGTTCTGTTCAAAATTTAGGGGAAATTGATATTTATTTAGATGTTTATTATTAAATTTTAAAACTTATATTTAAAGTATCCACTGCTAATTCTGGTCTGTGTCTTATTCTTTTTTTTGTTTTTTCTTGTACAAAATCAACAAAACCAAATCTTTCAAGTAATTTAACATCATCAAAAACAGATTTAAATGGCCTGTTAAGAAGTTTGGCTAATTCATAAATTGATTTTGGTTTTTTGTTTTTTATTACATCTAAAATCCTTGCTTTTTCATTGTTTAAAACTTGTCTTAGGGCAGAAATTCCTTCAAAATTATAATCTTTTTTTGAAAATTTTTGTTTGTAAAACACAGAAAAAGTTCCTTTATTTTCTTTTATTTCTATTTCACGTGTTTTTGATTTTGACATTTTTAATGATTTAATTGAATTATTTTCCGTCTATAGTATATATATGTTATTTTTTAATATATATATTTTTTGTTTTTTGTTGAGAGAGCCTAAAACTCGCTTTAATATGTATTAATAACATAATGGTTACATAAGCTTTATAAATAAAACCTAGAATTATAGCTTGTTCTAGGTCACAACCGAAAACTTATAGAACAAGCTTTTTAAAGGAAATTGAGTTTTTTACATTACGTCAAAGGTCTTATAGGGGATTAATAAGCATTTGAGGGACACGAATGCAATATCTTCTATGAGATTGCTAAATAGCCCCCTATCTATTTAGGTGACGCATACGTTACCATTGGTAACTCGCGATATACAATTGAAAGGAGGTTTTAAAAAAAATAAAAATGAAAAACGTTTTTAAGAAGATTGTTGCTATTAGTGCTAGTGTATTAATGACTGGCTTCACTGCAGGTATTGCAGCAGCAGCAAGTTTTCCAGCTCCATTCGTTCAAAGCGGTGTAGCTGACGTAGCTATTGTTTATGGTACAGGTACTGGTGTTTCTTCAGTTGATTTTACTCACGCTGGAAACATCCAAACAACTTTGGGTGAATCTATGCCAAGTACAGGAGGAACTCCTGTAGGTGGTGAATCATATAAATTTGAAAAAACATCTACTAAATTCCATTTAGGTGATAACTTCACAACACTTAGAGAAACATTAACAGATGATCATTTACCTGTTCTATTAGGAGATGGTATCTATGTTGATGATGATAATGATGAATTCGATTATACTCAAAAAATCGAAATGAATGCATCAGTATTATCTATGTTCTCTGATAGTGATTATGATGACAGTGCACCTACAGTTGGATTTAGAATAGCTTCAGGATATAATGTCTTGAACTATACAGTTACTTTTGTTGACCAACCACTTATGTCTGATTTAGTTACTTCAACTTTACCTATAATGGGTAAAGAGTACTATGTTTTATCAAACAGTACAAGCGGAGCTAATAATATTTTAACATTATTAGATTCAGCTGATAGTGCTATTGTATCAGATGCAGAAGGAGATAGTATAACACTTACTGCTGGTGGGAAAACTTATGTTGTTACTGTTCCTTATATAAGTTCAACAGAGGTGAAATTATCAATTAATGGAGAAACTACTAACACATTAAACGAAGCTGAAACTCAAAAATTATCTGATGGTTCATACGTTGGTATTAGAGATATCATGTATAACGCTCACGATACTGGAGTAAGCCAAGTAGAGTTTAGTATAGGATCTGGTAAATTAAAAATTACAAGTGGTTCTGAAATCCAAATTAATGATAATATCATAAACGGTATTACTGCTGTAATAACAAATAGTAGTGCAGCTGCAACAACACTTACAAGTATTGAACTTGAGTGGAAGACTGATGATGATACATTCATCACAGAAGGTAGTGAAATTACAATGCCAGGATTTGGAATTGTAAAACTATCTTACACTGGACTTACTTTCCCTACAGAAGAGGAATTCACTGTTGAGCAAGGTTCAGATACCTACATAATGCTTAACGACTTCCCAGTTAAAGATGGAACTATAGATATTCCATTATTATACGGAAGTGCAGGTGGTCCTTACTCTGGTTTAGGTAAAGATGCAACTAACAAATTAGTTACAAGCAATATTACTGGTTCATCTGTTCCTTTAAAATTCGATAAAGATACTGATGAAATGTTTGTTGTTACTTATGAAACTACAACAGAATGTGAGTCATATGTATTAAAGGCTACATCATTCGGAGTAGATACTGCAAATAACAATCAAACAACTATTCAAAGGTGGAAAGACGGAGCATGGACAGATGAAAGAGATGTAAAAGCAACAGATACTTTCTCAATTGGTAGTGCAGAGTTAGGTGTTCAATATGTTGAAAGATCACCAGGTAATTTTGTAAATATTACTTCAAACAGTTCAAGTACTAAGTTTAACATACTTTGTTCTGATAAAGGATTAAAGTTATGGTTGCCTTGGACATATACTGCTGGTTCTATTAACATGAGTTATAAAACAGGAGCAATTAACTTGACTGCAATGGGAGATGCCTCTGAAAACTATTCTGCTGGTTTCAATGGTACTAATTGGTATCTTCAAATGCAAGAAGAAGATAAAGATGGAAATATTGCAGCTGGAGATCAATGGAATATCTCATTAGGTTGGGATAGTTCAACTACTGCTGAACCACAAGTCTCTGACTTGAGAGGAGAAGATGTAACTGCTGTTAAACTTGACTCTGATAGTACTGACTATAGAAGCTTCATGTATTCTGCTCTCGCAACAGAATTCATATGGCATCAACCTAGTTCAGACCAAGATAGTATAGATATACTATATCACGGAGATGAAGTTGCTGCAGATGTTTATATTACATCACCAGAAGCTACTACTACTGGAACAAGTTCATTAGGAAATGTTCTTGTAAAAGATAGCGAAGTTGCTAGCGTACAATCAAAGAACTTAATCGTTGTTGGTGGAAGTTGTATTAACTCAGTTGCTGCTAATTTAGTTGGTGGTAGCTATTGTGGTCCAAGTTTCACAACTGCAACAGGTGTTGGAGCAGGACAATTCTTAATCCAAAGTTACGGCGATGCCTATACTACTGGAAAAGTTGCTCTATTAGTTGCTGGTTACAACGTTGATGATACTGCTAACGGTGCTACATACTTGAGAACAAAGACTGTAGATACAACTGCTGGTAAGAAGTACATTGGTACATCTTCAACAGAAGCTACACTTCAAGTTGCTTAAATAAATTTTAATTTTTTTTCTTTTTCTTTTATTTTTTTAAGGCTCAGTGTTAACTCTATTAAAAAAATAAATATAAAATTTATTAAGGCAAATTCAAAATCTTTTTATACTATCTTTATTTTTTTATATTATGAAGAAGATTAAAACAAAATCTCAAGAAGAAAAAAAACAAAAAAGAAAACAATTAATCATTGGGTTGATTTTAGTTTTTGTAATGATAGCAAGCACGTTTGGAATTGTGATGAATTCTTTTGGAGAAAAATCAAATTCAAATGAAATAATAAATTATAACGGGGTTGAATTTATACATCAAAATAATTATTGGGTTTTTTCAATAGAATCTTATAATTTTGCTATCTTAAATAATCCACAAGAATTAGAAAAATTTCAATTTAAAGGTTCAAAAACTTCTATAAAAGATTTAAGCACTTATGTAAATTTGCCTTTATATATTCAATCAAATGATTATTATCTAACAAATATAATAACTCAAGATTTTCAACCTTTTGTTGAGAGAATCCAATATGCTTGTTTAGAAAATAACACAGATTGCCCTGAAGATTATCCTATAAAAAATTGTCAAAATAATTTTATTATAATTTCATATTCTGAGAATTCAACAAGTTTAAGACAACAAGACAATTGTATTTTTTTAGAAGGAAATTCAGAAGAGTTAGTCAATCTTACAGATGTTTTTGTTTTAAAGACATTCAGGATTAGAGAATAATTTATAAATGTTAAAAACCATTTTTAAAAATGAATAAAAGAAAGAAAGAATCAAAAGAACAAAAAAAAGACAAAGAAGATTCTATTTTAAAAGAAAAAAATGAATCTAAAAAGCATCAAAGAATAATTAAAATTGTTATAATATTTTCTTTGGTTGTTGTTGCTTTAATTTTAGTAGCATATTTTTCAGTAAATGCAATAAGAAATTATAATTATAATAATGTTAAATTTGAAACTGTTCAAGAAGGAGATTTAATTCTTTATCACACTTCAATACCTGTTTCTTATGAAGGTCAAGTAGTTCCTTATAATTTTTACTTGAGAACAAATCCAAGACAGCTTGTTAAAATGAATTTTGAAGGAGTTGAAGATTTTGCATTATACAAAAATGCAGTAATCAATTTTGAAAAAGATTTTAATTGTGAAGGAGATGGTATTATTGCAATAGCAAATTTAGTTCAATTGCATCAAGCAATAGGAATTAATTTAATAACAGATGAAAATGCAACTTGTGATGAATATTCTCGATATTTATATCTTTATTTAAGAGAAGGAAATGAGACAGAAATAATTCAAACTGGAAAATCTTGTTATGATTTAGTTATTTCAGATTGTAAAATTCTTCCATCAACAGAAAGAATTATGCTCGAAATATTTTCAAAGTATAATGAAATAATTGAATAATTATTTTTTATTTTTTTTCTTATTTAATAAAGATTTTTTGTAAAGAAATTTTAAATCTGAATAAACTGGAATTTCTTTTATCTTGAACATTTTAACTTCTAAAAACCAAATTAAAATAACAAATAAAGTACTTCCTAAATACCAAAATAATTTATGTGTGAAATCAAACCATGAAGAATCTGAAATATTCATCAAACTTAAAACAAAAATCCTGATTAAGTTTATTGCAAAAAATATTCCAAATGACAATAAAATCATTTCAATTCTTTTTTTAGTTTTGATGTTTGGAACTGACAAATTCAAAATCAATAAGAATGAATATGCAGAACCAGCAATGCAAGCACCAATTATTTCAATTGCAATTCCGTTTACAAAAATAGTGTTTTCAATTAAACTTGGGTTATAAAAAAGATTCAATAAAAAAAATGTCGGATAGACTGTTAAAGGAAGAAATATAAAGTAAAACAAATTAAAACCAAAAAAACCTACAATCACAAGAATTAAATATCGAATAATTAAATTCAAATAAGGTTTTTTTTCTTTCATAAATTAATCAAGTAAAAATCCTTTAAATAAATTGGGATTATTGAAAAGATTAATGTTCTTCTAATTTTTTTTCAATTTCAGAAAGTAAATTCAAAGTTTTAATTACATGACAAGGGCTTTTTGGAGAACTATTTATTCTACAAAAATATTTTCCTTTATTTTTAGAATTAATAATTTCTGCAGGAATTATACCTGTTTCATTATTCGAATTTTCTCGATTAAAAAAATATACTGTATAGTTATCACAACTCAAATTTTTGCATTCAATATATTCTGTTATTTCTGTCATTTTATTCCTGTTCGTTTGTTGGATTTAATTCAAGATAATTCTGATAAGCTCTTTCCCAATCATTTGATGTTGGAAAATAGTTTGTTGCACTATCTTGAATTCCCATTAATGAATGTATTCGGTATTGTTCTTTTATACTTAATCCATTTTTATCTGAATCAATTGCTTGAAGTAAAAAATCTTTATGTGATTCTTTGATTGAATTTTCAATTGAAGTCTGTTTTGTTTTTTTACGAAATTCTTTAAATTGTTTAGGTGTCCAAATATCTAATTGAAAGCCAAAGGCTGCTATATATATTCCAAATATTCCACTCCAAATTGAATTTAAACTAGTTTTTGTGTTATTAATTTTTCTAGAATCTTTATTTTGTTTTGACAACTTTTCATTTAATTTATTATATGCTACAAATCCAAAAGGCACAGCCAAAGAAGCATTTCCTATTATTTTTTTTGTTCTATCTGATAATTTTTTCATTTTAATTTTTTAAAGTTTTTTTAATTATTTTTTTTTCATCAAAAAATAAATCATAAGCCCATTTTGGAAGAATATTTGAAAGAAAATCTGAACGAGAAATATAGAATAAATCTGGTTGGTTTCCAGCTAACGCATATGTGTTTAGGGTTGGAAAATGTTTGTAATTATTGGAAGTTCCAATTGTGCTTTCATCAAAATATTGAACTATTTCATTTTTATGGTATTCTGCATATCTTTCTTCAACAGGTAAAACTTGTCCAATAACTAATTTTTCTAAATCAATTAAAATTGGACACCAATCTTCTTCGCCGTCTCCCATTTTATCTTCTGTAAACTCGTACAGCAACAATTATAATTGCAATAACCAGAATTAAATTCAATAAAATTATTCCGCCAAGTTTCCAATTTTGTTTTATCCAATCTGCAACTGGAAGATTAGAATCTTTTATTGTAACTCCAATAGGTTGTTTCAAAAGCAATTCATTACTATCAGAATAAACTTCTAAATTGAAAATTTGATCTCCAATAGAATCTTTAACAGTGTCGAAAATCAATTCAACTTCTGCACTTTCTCCAGCTTTAATTGTTATAGCTTCTTCAGCATTAGAATTTAAACTTGCCCATGTTTCGTAATTCTTTGGTTTAACAACATAAGTCACGTCTTTATCACTTGGATTTGTAAGTGTAGCTTTAATTATTAAATCTCTTCCTGCAATAGCTTCTTCAGAAACCATTTCTGCATTAACAACAGGAACAATCTTTAATGAGCATCCTTCTACTTTAAAGTTAATTTGGAAAGTTGCAGTGTCGTCTTCACTGTTTTCAAAAATATCACTGTCTTCGTCGTAAACTTCAAATTTAATATTATACCATTTATCTTCTAAGTTTTTTGGAATAGTAAATGTGTAAATTAAATTAGCATTATCATAAGAATCAATATCTCCTAATTCAATTTTGTCATTAATACTCAAGTCATTACTATAAACAATAACACTAACTTCTTGTTGATCAGAATCGCCAATGTTCCAAGCTTCTGCATTTATTGTAATTTCTTGATTGCATGTAAGAATAGTGTTTTCCAATGTCTTATCATTTAATAATTCAACACCATTCATTTCAAAGTTGTTTAATAAAACAAAACTTTCATCTGCTCTTACTTCTGTTTCTGAAGTATCAGAGCTACAAGAATATTCGTTATCGTAAACTCCTGCATTGCTGTCATCAATTTGTCCCTTTGCTTTAACATAAAGAATAGCATTTTCATCTGCAAATTCATCAATATTATCATTTAAAATAAAAGAGAATGTAACTGTTTCGTCGTCTCCTTCTTTAAGTTTAAAATCACTTAATGTGTCATCTGCTATTTTTTTGCCTCCAGTTGTGTACAAAGCCCATTCAATTTCAACATCTTGAATATCCCAGTCTCCAGTATTATCTACATTTACTTCAACTTCAACTTCATCAAAAGGATACCAATAATTATCATCATCTCCAAATCCATTAATAACTTTAACATTTTCAATGTTTAATTCTAATGCTCCTGGATTTGCAGTATTTTCACAATAATCTACAGGTTCAAATGAAACAGTTTGTGATTCAACAAGTGCGTTATTTGAACTATTAGCTACTTTTATAATAGCAGTGTAAGTTTTTCCAAATTGAAAATTAAAATTAGAAGCATTGTAAGTTGCAGTTATGGATTTTGTTGAATCTCCTGTAATTGTTATTTCAGTTACATTTGGAGTAAATGCAATTGTTTCTGCATTGCTTATTGATATATTATATGTTCCAGTTTCACCCACAAAGTTAACATCAAAAGTGAAAGAAGTTCCATCAGTTTGTAATAAACTAGGTTGAATATTTGTAATTGTTACTGCAGCGCTTGCTAATCCTAAGAATGCAATCATTAAGAAAACACTAGTCAATCCAAACAAAACTGTTTTTTTGTTCATTTTAATGTAATCATTTTTGAGTTACTATGGTTTATAAGCTTTTCTGTGATTAAATATATATAATAAATAACCTATTCAAAACCTTTATATAATTTTTTGAATTGTAATTCTAATGGTTTTAAAAGCAAAGGAAAATACATTCGGTGCATGGGCTTTTTTAATAGGTGTAATTTTAGCTGTGTTGATTGGTATTTTCACTGCTTCTTTTTTATCAATAGATTCAATAACAAAATATAGCCCTGAAATTTATGCAATTCTTGTTTTACTTGGAGCAATAATTGGTTTTTCAATAAGAGTTGTTGGAAGAGACGCTCAGAACTTTTTGATAGCAGGAGTTATTATTGTTATTGTAAGTAAGTTTGGAATGGAAAGTGTTATAAGTTCTTTAATTGGCATTGGAATTGGAGATATGGTAACTTCAATTTTTGCAGCTTTGCTTGCTTTATTTATTCCCGCAACAATAATTGTAGCAATAAAAACTTTGTTTTCTGTAGCTAAGATTTAATTAAGAATTATTTAATAGAAATCATTTAAAAAAATATTTTTTTAAAAATCTTTAATAATCATCAAAGTCGCTTTTCTTCTTTTCTTCTTTTGGTTGCTCAATTTCTCTTGGGATTGTAGCAAAAGAAGGTGTTACGATTATAACTTCTCCAAAACCAGCAATACTTCCATTCAATGCTTCAGCTGTTTTCTTTATTTTTGAAATAGCCCTCTTTAATTCAATTGGGTCTTTCTTTTTTAGGTTTTGAATATTTATAACTGCAATTGTATATCCTTCTCTTAGATAGTTCAAAATCTTTGTTGTATCTTCATATTCTCTTAACATAAAAAGTCTTACAAGAATTTTAGCAGATTTTTTTTCTTGGTTTTCTAAATCAATTTCTAAATAGTCTTCTCCAGGAGAACTAGATTTAGATCCTGACAATGCGTTTCTTAATTTTTTGAATGCCATAACTTAATTTAGATATTATCCCTTTATAAATATTTCGGGGATTTTTTATATACATTAAACAGAAAATCACTCTTTTAGTATTTCTTTCCGTATTTTCTCAGATTTTTCCATGAAAGCTTTTTCTTGCTTTTCAATTGTTTTTAATCTAAGGTTCAACACATTTTCTTTGTTTTTTAATTCTTCTTTAACTTCTTTTTTATCTTTTTTTATCATTAATGAACCAATAATCTTGTAAACGTCATCTCCAGATTTTTCAATTTCATTAGTTGCAGACTTTGTTTCAGCAAGTTCCATTTCAAAAGCTTGTTTTTGTAAAAGAATATTTTGTAAACTCTGTTCTATAATTTGCATTTCTTGTAATTTTTTCTCGTCGATTTTTTCCATTTTAAAATTAGATTGCTTTAATTTTTTTTACTTTTGTCCTCGGTTTAAAAAAAATCTTGCTACCACAAAAAGGGCAAACAAATCTTTTTTTCAAATCTTTGCTATCAATTTCTTTTTCACATTTAAAGCACTTATATTTTGCCATTTTATTCTTCCTTTAAATAATAGGTATCTGATGCGAATTTTTTTCCGCATTTTTTACAATACCAAATTCCTTTTGCAGTTCTTTTAACTCCAGGTCTTTTGCAAAAAGGACATTTTTGTTTAATTCTTTGATGAACTTCAACTTTTACTAATTTGTCTCTAACCCTTTTCCCATATCTTGAACCAAATCGTCCTGCAGATTTTGTTTTTTTTGATTTTGTTGTCATATTAATTTAGTATTTTAGACATTTTTTCTAATTTTTTTATGTCTTTAAATTCTCCTCTAATCATTAAAGAGACAATATTTTTATTAGTCATGATTTCTGTAAGAGTTAAATTATAATCTGGAAGATAAAAATCTTTGACAAAGGTATTTTCGTAGTTGATATGTGGCCCGTTAATTAATTTTAGATTATTTTCTTCTAAATAATTTTCTATTTGTCTTAATCTTTTTTGAGGGTATACTTTTGTTGTCATTTTAATTTAAGATAAATGATTCGACGAAGTTTACTAATGTGGAATTGTATTCTGAATCCAGAACATATTTTTCTTTATAATCATCAATTACTTTTTTTACTTTATCTATATTTTCATCTAGTACTTTTGTTTGATGATTTTTAAATAATCCTATGAAATATTCCATTCTTGATTCATAATATTTCATACTTCCTTCATAAGTTTCTGTTTTTTGTTCTAATTCTGTCATTTTGATTTTTTCGTCGATAAAATGGGGCTACCCGGATTTGAACCGGGGTCGTCAGGTCCCAAACCTGAAAGGCTACCAGGCTACCCCATAACCCCATTTTAAAAATAGAGCTATCGGTATTTATAAAGCTATTCGATTATTATTTGGATTTTTTAGCTGGTGCTTTTTCTTCTTTTTTAACAGGTGTAGTAACAGGTTTAGCAACTTCTTTCTTTTCTGGTTCCTTTGCTTGTTCTGCTTCTTTAGCAGCCTGCGCAGCTTTCAATTTTTTATCTTGTTCAGCTTTAACTTTTTCAAAAAAATCTTTTAAAGATTTTTTCTTTTCTTCAGATGCTTCTGTAATTTCTTTATTAATTTCTTTATCATAAATTCCTTTTTCAATTTCTCTTTCAATTTCTTGAGGCAATTTATTTTCAATTAAGATACCTAAACTAACACAACTTCCTGCAACAGTTTTAGTAGCAGTTTTTAAATCATTACACAATAAATTTTGAGATTTTGTTTTTGCAACTTTAATTATTTGTTCAATTGAAGCATTTGCAACTTTTATGTTTTTTTGAGTGCTAGAACCTTTATCGATTTTTAGTTCTTTTTTTAATAATTCTGAAACAGGAGGAGAAAATACTTTTACTTCAAAAGATTTTGTTCCAGCGTCGACATCTAATTCAATTGGAACTTTCATTCCATCAAAATCTTTTGTTGCTTCATTTACTTTTGAAATAACAGAATTGATATTAATTCCAAGTGGTCCTAATTTTTGACTTAATGCTGGACCTGGTTTCATTGCTCCACCTTCTGCTAAAATTTTAATTTGCATTTTATTCTTCGTTTTCACGTCTGATAACTTTTACATTATCTAATTTAATTGTAACTGGAAGCGGTATAACTGCTCCAAGTAAACTTACTACTACTTCTTCTTTTTGTTTGTCTATTCTTAAAACTTTTGCTTTTTCACCTTTTAATGTAGAACCAATAATTTCAATAATGTCTCCTTCTTTTATTGTAATTGTAGCAACACTTGGTTCAACCATATTCTTTATCTCGTCGTAAGTTATAGTTTTTCCAATGATTCCTTTAATATATGGTAAATTATAAACTGCTTCTTCTGCAGATTCTCTGTCTTCTGCTTCTAAGAAAATATATCCTCTTACTCCATGAGGTCTTAAAACAGAAAAAACATTTAATGATTTTTTTGTTGCTCTTTCTGCGATTGTCTCGACTGCTCGATCTTCTTTATTTGTTGTAACTTTTATTACATATAACATGTTCTTTAGCTCCGTCTACCTCTTAACTTTCTAAGAAGTAGATGATAATTTATAAAGTTAGAGGTTTATAAATCTTTTTCCCAATATTTTTTTCCAAATTCATTGTAGTATTCCTGTTCTTTTTCCTTTAACTTTAAAATTTTTGGATTAGAATAAAAAATTTCTTTATTTTTAATTTCTAAATTTTTTACTTTCAAAATAGAGAAATTCATTGGAAGTGTTTTTGATTCAGGAGAAATATTTAATAAAATCAAGTTGAAATTTCTTTTATTCAAATTATTAAGTATAACCCCCTCTAAAATATTTCCTTTATATTTTATAGAATATATTTTATTTTTTGAAACTTCTTTTTGTTTTTCATAAATTCCTTTTTTATTCAATAATTCTTTTATATAATTTGCTTGATAATAATCTTTATGATCTCCAAAAATAATTTCATTATCTGTTAAAGCTCTAATATCTCGTATATCTGTTAATTCTAATTGATTTTCTTTTATTTTATATTTATTAAAATAAATTAAAACTGATTTTTGTGAATTTGGATTAACCCCTGCTAAAACCTCTTGCAATCCTTTTTTTCTCTTTTTTCCTAAGTAAACTACTTTTATATTGTAATTATAAACTCCATTAAGATTGTAAACTTCACCAAGTTCAAGATTTGTCATGAAATTTTATTAAATTTCTAATATAAAAATATTGTTTCAGTTAAGTATAATCATTTGAAAGCAAGTTTCATTATTATAGAAATCAAAAATCCAACAACACCAAGGATTGCAATTCCAATTGCAGTGACTTTTGCAGTTAAGCTAAATTCCTGTTTTGTGGGTTTTTTCATTACAATCCAAACACGTTTGCATTTGTTAAAAAATGATTTTAATTTGTTCTCGTCTTCCATGAAATAGATTAGAATAAGTTGTTTTTAAATTTATTCAAATTGAATTGAAATATTTTCATCTTTATTAAAACCAAGACAGTATATACATTTATAATCACTTGTTGCAATATCTGGACCCATTGGAGATCCTCCTGATTCTGTTATTTTTGTAAGTTCATCAAGTTTTTCTTTGTTCTTTTCTAAAACTGTAGGATCCTTATATCTAAAACTTATTGATTTAATTTTTTCACCATAAAAAGGATAATCTAATTCAATTTGTTCAACATGTCCTAAATCAAAAACAGCTGTTTTATCAACTGTAACTTTTGTATTTTCTTCTGTAAATTTTATTTCAATTGTATTTTTTACCATAATTCAATTATTTTATTTTTCTTTATAAAAATTTATGTTGTTAAGTATATGCTAAACTTTTAGCATTTCTTTTTTTAGAATAAAATATTTTTTATTTTGAGGATCATATTTGATTGTTTGAAAATGTTCAAGTTTTTCTATATAGTTTGTTGTTGGTTCTGTTACTCTAGCATAAATTCCAAAATTTTTTTCAAGTGATTCCCTTAAATCATTAAAACTAAATGATTTCCAATTTAAAATACAATCATCAATAAATTTTATTGCAAATTCTGTTTGCTCAGGAAGGGGCTTATTTTTAGATATTTTAGAAATCATTTTATTCTTCTAAGAATTCAATGCCTAATTCTTCTTCGATTTCTCTATGTTTTCTGTCTTTCATTGAATCTTCTTGTCCAAGTATTTGTGAACTTTTAACTCCAGTAACAATCAATAAAACTCTAATTGCTTTTGCCATGTCTTCAGAAATTTTTGCCCCCCAAATCATTTTTGCATCAGGACTTAATTTATCTCCAACACCTTTTATAATTTCTTTGCATTCATCTAAACTCATATCCGACCCACCAATAATATTTACCAAGGCACCTTTTGCATTTGAAATATCTACGTCGAGCAAAGGATTAAAAATTGCTTTTTTGACAGAATCTTGTGCTCTATTCTCGCTGTCAGATTCTCCCATACCAATTAAAGAAACTCCTCCGTCAATCATTACTGCTTTTACATCTGCAAAATCCAAGTTTACTAAACCAGAAGTTGTTACTAATTCTGTTATTCCTTTGACAGCATTTGTTAAAATTTCATCTGCGATTTTGAAAGCAGTTTGAAGAGGTAATTCAGGTGCTAATTCAAGTAATTTATCATTTGGAATTACAATTAATGTATCCACAACAGATTCCATTCTCTCTAATCCACCGACGGCATTTTCAATTCTTTTTTGCCCTTCAACTGTAAAAGGCATTGTTACAACACCAATAACCAAAGAACCTTGTTTTTTAGCAATTGAAGAAACAACAGGAGCAGCACCAGTTCCAGTTCCACCACCCATACCACAAGTAATAAAAATCATATCTGCACCTTCTAATTTTTTCTTTATTTCTGAAGAAGATTCTTTTGCAGCTTCTTGTCCTATTTTAGGATTACTTCCTGCACCCAATCCTTGTGTTAATTCTTTTCCAATCAAAATTTTGTGATCTGCATTAGCATAAAGTAAATCTTGAGCGTCTGTATTTATAGCAATTAATTCTCCACCTCGAATTCCAATTTCTCTCATTCTTGAGATTGAATTATTTCCTGCACCACCAATTCCAATTATTCTAATTTTTGCAGATTGCTTTTTTATAATTTCTTCAAGTTCCTTGTCAATTTCTAATGTTGGTGATTCATAAGAACCATCTCTTTTGAAAATTTCTGCCATGTTGTATAAAAGAACGAGTGATTTAAAAGCATTATTGTTCCCTAAACAGTAAGTTTTTCTTTATCTTTCAAACTTTCCTCTTTTTCAATCTCTTTTACTTTTAAATCTAAATCTAAGATACTTTTATATTTATCTTTAAATAATTCAGCAATTCTTCCAAAACCCTTTTCTGTTTCAAGTTCTAAAGTTTTTCCATCTACAGAAAATTTAAAATCTTTTCTAAATAAAAAGTCATTCACTGCTTTTATTTTTTCGTTTAAATTTTCTATTTTTTTTATAATTTTAATTTCATAAATCACATCTTTTCCTGCTAAAAAATGATTGAAATCAACAATTACTCTTCCTCCTGAAACAGTCAAAATTTTCCCAATTCTTCCGTCAAAGTTTAATGCAAGTCCAGGAATAGGATTAATTTTTTGTTCATAGAATGCTTTAGCAGGAATAATTTGCACAAGAGAAGATTGTCTTTTACCAAATGCTTTTTCAGATTGAAGTTCTATTTTGTATTTTCCAATTTCTTTTCCAATCAAAAATTCATCAACACTTTTGAGAAACATGTCTTCGCCAATGCAGTAAACAAAAGGTTTTGCTTCTCCTTGTAAATTCGATTCTCTTAAATCTTCGGCTATGTTTGTATCAAAAATTTGTCCATCTTTAGTTTTAGCTGTAAATTCAATTTCAATGAAATCTTTTTTTTGTAAAGCCATGAATTAAAAATTAAAAGTAGGTTTATAAAATTAATGGGAATTGAGTTATTTTTGATTTTCAATCCTACCAAACTTTTATAAATATACTTTTTTTCTTACAATTATGGTTGCAAAAATTATCAATGCTACAGAAGCTCGTGTAGGTACAAATATTATAATCGAAGGTCAACCTTTTACTGTTAAGAAAATAGATATTTCAAAAACAGGAAAACACGGACATGCAAAATGTAGAATTGAAGCATCACATATGATGACTGAATCTAAAAAAGTTTTTGTAGTTCCAGGACATGACAGATTCGAAGTTCCAATGGTGAATAAAAAAAGAGCACAAGTTCTTTCACATCACGGAGATAAGGCAAGTGTTATGGATTTAGAAACTTTTGAAACAATTGAGATAGATGTTCCAGAAGAATTAACTCATGAAATTCAAGAAAACGAAAATGTTGAATATTGGGATATTGAAGGAACTTTAATTCTTAAAAGAAAAGTATAATACTCAATTACATAAATCTTTAAAAAGATATTTAATTGATTTTTAGATAATGGTTGATAAAAAGATAAAAATGGATAATATTCATTTTATGAATGAAATGATTCCATATTCTTATTTGGAAACACTTTGTTGGGGTTTAAATGAAATTGCTTCTATGTCTCCAATAAATCCTACTGAAAAAATAAAAAATAAATATCCAAATATTTCTGCAGAATCCCGAACAATTTATGTAAAAGTAATTCCAAATGAAATTCTTTATTTAGTTGAAGAAAAAGCTACGCCTAGGGGAAAGCTAGAATGTCCTATTAATTGTCGAGGTTATGTTCTTGATTTAAGAGAAGGTAAAGAATTGTTGTCTGTTTTAAAATTAGAAAGATTAGTTAAGATTATGGATATTCAAATTGGTTCTGATTTAATTGATTAATAATTTTCAATCCCAATCTTTAAAAACCCTTTTTTTCTAAAGTAATTGTATTAAATAAAAACACTAAGAAATTTTGATGTTTGCGATTTCAATCAGAGGCAGTTAAAGAAATCGTCCTTCAGTGCAAATAGGAAGGTTGAACGTCAAGGAAACCTTGGTTTACTTACGATGGGAACAAAAATACCTGAAGCACAAAATAGAATGTTTAGAAATGTCTTTGTTTGTAATAATTGTCATAGTAAAGTTCGAGCAGATGCACAAAGAGTTTTAAAAGGAAAAGTTAAATGCAGAAAGTGCAAAAAAAATTCATTCAGAGTTATAAAGAAAAAATAATTTTTAATCTATTTACCTTACATTTTTAAACTCTAAATTTCTTTTAAATTAAAGAGGAACATAAATGGAAACTTTTACTATTGTTGACTTATCATTATTAGTTGCTTTTGCAATTTTCGTTGGAATTTTTCTTTATATTAATCGTAGAAATCTTAAAAAAGACGGACTTTTCTTTTTGTATCGAACTAAATGGGGAATAAATTTAATAAATAAAACTGCAAAAAAATATCCCAAGACATTGAAAGTTCTTGCATGGATTTCTGTAATTGTCGGATATATTTTGATGATTTTGATGGTTTATCTTTTTATAAGAATTTTATGGATTTATCTTTTTCATGCAGATGTTGTTCGTGCAGTTAAATTACCTCCAGTTGCACCATTAATTCCTTATTTACCACAAATTTTCAAAGTGAGTTTTTTACCAAACTTTTATTTCATACATTGGATAATTATTTTAGCAGTCATTGCAATATTTCATGAATTTTTTCACGGAATTTTTGCAGCGCTATACAAAGTGAAAATCAAGCAAACAGGTTTTGGTTTTTTTCCATTTTTCTTACCAATTCTTCCAGCAGCTTTTGTTGAATTAGACGAGAAAGTCATGCAAAAAAAGAAAAATTTCCAGCAAAGAGCAGTTTTATCTGCAGGAACTTTTGCAAATATTTTAACTGCGCTTTTGGGCTTGATTATAATTTTTGTTTTTTTTCATTTTTCATTTGCACCTTCAGGGGTAGTTTTTGATGACTATGCTTATGATGTGATAAATGTTTCTTCAGTAACAGCTGTCAACGGAATTTCATTATTAAATCCAACTTATTCAGATATTTCTCCTTTAATTATAGATAAAGAAAAAAATTATGTTCAAGCAGGGAATTCTACTTATGCAGGAATAAAAGGTGTCACGTCAGATAAAAAACAATTAGCAGTTTATTTTGATTCACCTGCAATTAATTCAGAAATTTTTGGAGCAATCATTAGTATTAATGGACAAGAAATTTCTAACTTAGAAGATTTTCAAAATGAATTATCTAAATATTCAGTTGGTGAAAAAATAATTCTTACAACAAAAACAGGTGATGAAATTAAAAATTATGAAATAAACCTTTCAGAAAATCCAGAAAATCCAGGAACATCTTGGTTAGGAATTAGTTTTTATGAAACAAATTCAAAAGGTGCAATGGCAAAAATTGTTGGATTTTTTTCATCATACAAAAAACCACATATTTATTATGAAGAGAAATACAATGGTGCTCAGTTTATTTATGATTTTTTATGGTGGTTGGTTTTAATTGCATTTAGTGTGGCTTTAGTTAACATGCTTCCTATGGGTGTTTTCGACGGTGGAAGGTTCTTTTATTTAACAGTTTTTGCAATAACTAAAAGAGAAAAAATTGCAATGAAGTCATTTAAAATTTTCACATACATTTTATTGTTCTTGTTAATTTTGATTATGGTTTATTGGGCAAAAAGTTTTTTCTAATGTAGTTTATCACAATAATCTTTATATATCTCTTTTTCAATAAAAAAATATGAAATTTTTAGTAAGAGGAACTGGTGAAAAAAAAGGAAGTTTTCTTGAAGCTACATTAGAAGAAGAATATTATAAAATTCCTAGAACTCCCACAGATATTGAAGTTGACCCAAGAAAATTAATTCATTTTGGAACAGATTTAGTAGATATAAGGTCATCTATAGATATACAACAACATATTGAGAAAATGGAAGAATCAGGAGTTGACTATCTTTACATTTCTGAAGGAGAAGATGTTGATTTTGCACAAGCAGGAAAAAGATTAGCAACCATAACTGCATATATAGATTCTCAAGAAATTAAAGATTATTATAAAAAAGATATTGGGAAAGAGTTAATAGATTGGAATTTAATAATAGAGATTGAAAAAGGAACATCTAAAAGAATGCGGGGACATACTGCAAGAATAAGAGATACAATGATAAGCCGTAATTACACTATCTTTGATAACGAAAAAATTTTGGATTTTTATTTGTGCATAAAAAATGAAAACCGTTATTCTCGAAACTTTGGAAAAAAATCTTTTGATACACTTGAAAAATATCTTAAGAAAATAAATATGATTGATTAATAAACTATTTTCTTAAACAAAAGTTTATATTCTAAATTATAACAATATTTATAAATGAAGATTTTATTTGTTTTTTATGGTAGGATTAGTTGATATGATGAATATTCAAGCATTAAATCATGTTGAATCAATTTTGAAAGATTGTTCAACCAATGAATTATCTGAATTTCTTTTAGAAGTTAAGAAAAGATTTGAAAATAAAACTCTTGAAAGGCCAACAAAAGAGGGAATTTATCCCAATGAATCTTCTTATTTTACAATGGGTTTAGCTTGTGTAAATATTTTAAAAAAAAGAGAAGGAAAATGGTTTGTTTATAATCTAACTGGAATAAAAAAACCAAAAACCTTATCAGAAAAAATTAAGTTTAATTTAAAAGAAATTTATTATAGTTTGAGTTATAGCTAAGTTTAAAACTTCTTTTTTCTCTTTAAATTTATGATTCCATCAAAAGTTCAAGAAATTTTGAAAAAAATGCATTATGAAATAGTTGGAAATCATTCTGCAGTTCAAGTTTGCCGATGGACAAAAAATTCACTTAATGGAAAAGGAGTTTGTTGGAAAGAAAAATTTTATGGAATTGAAAGTTCAAGATGTTGTCAAATGTCGCCTTCTGTAATGTGGTGTGAAAATGCATGTTTGCATTGTTGGAGACCTATAGAATATAATCTTGGAAAAAATATGAACAAAGTTAAAATAGATGAACCAAAAAAAATTTTAGACGAAATAATTAAAGCAAGAAAAAAATTAATGATTGGTTATAAAGGAGATTTAAAAATTTCAAGAAAAAAAGTGAAAGAAGCATTTGAGCCAATACTTTTTACTTTGTCTTTATCAGGTGAAGCAACACTTTATCCAAAATTGCCAGAATTAATTCAAGAAATAAGAAAACGAAAAGCAATTTCGTTTATTGTCACAAACGGACAAAACCCAGAAATGATAAAAAAATTAGAAAAACTAAAATCTTTACCAACGCAATTGACAATTTCTATGAATGCTCCAAATGAAAAACTTTTTCAGATTTGGCATAACTCAAAAAATAAGGATTCTTGGAAGAGATTTAATAAAACTTTGGAATTAATGAAAAAATTAAAAGGAAAAACAAGAAGAGCAATTAGGTTGACATTAGTAAAATATTTAGAAAATTCAAAAAGCAATAAGTTAAATTCAATTACAAACATGTCTGAAAAAAATGTAAAAGAGTATTCTAATTTGATAAAAAAAGCAAATCCTGATTTTATTCATGTTAAAGGATTTAAATCATTAGGATATTCAAGAAAAAGATTTGGATATGATAAACAGCCATTTCATGAAGATGTTGAAAACTATGCAAAAAAAATTATGAAAGAATTAAATAAAAACATTAAATCTGAAAAAGATAAATGGAAAATCCAAGGGCAAGAAAAAAGAAGTTGTGTTATTTTAATTTCACGTCGAGAAAAAAAAGATTTAAAGATTAAAAAAGAAGAGATTTAAAATTTTTAAAGAATAAATTTTTCCATAATTGAATTGGGTTTTTCATCTTTTCTGTGAGAAAAATAATTTGTAGTATTTTTTAATCCCAATATAAAACTTAATCCTCCAACAACATACGCTAAATTATATACCTTTTTGAAATTATTTTCTTTATCAAATTTTTTATTTACATACAAAGCACTAGTTATTATAATTGTTCCCAAAATAATTTCAACTAATCCTTTTTTTATTTTTGAATTAAGTTTCTTTTTAAATTCTTTTTCATTCAAGATATTGAGGTTAATTTTTCCATCTATGTAATCTTTTGTTTTTCTTATATAATAATTTTCCATTTTATTTTAACAATCACAATTTACAGGATATTTATTTATTGAAGGTTCAAATGAATTAATTGTATTTTCATATTCTTCCATATTTTCAAAACCATAATTTTTTATTCTTTTTAAAAAATTATTATAATGATTTTCTAAAGAATTAATCATTTCGTCATTTTCTTTTGGAAAAATTTTTTGCATTAATTTATTTATTAGGTTATTCATTTTTTATTGTATCTTATAGTGTATTTAATTATTATGATAGTCTATAATATATATCTTTTATTTGTTAGAAAATAGCAGATTTAAATTGTGAGATATAATAATTTAGAGCAAATCCAAGAAAACTCTTTATATCCTTGGTTTGAAATTGCATTTATAATTCCATCTTTAATAATAATCTTTCCATGACTATTTTCTATTTTTTGAACACCTTTTTCCAAAATTAATTTTGTATCTCCTAATTTCATATGATTGTATAAAGAATTAACCCACTCTTGTGTTAAAACGCATTCTTCGTTTTTTTCTGGGAGCATTTGTAAATTATTCGGTAAAGGATAATACAAAGTTTTATTATCATCATGTAAAACTTTTGGAGTATCTATATTTGGATTAAGCAATTCAATTAATTTAGAAGCAGTATTAAATGCAATAGCATTTTCAACAAAATAATCTAAGTTATGTCCACTTACAATATTTCCAAATTCTTCTTTTAATTCAAACCATTTTCCATCATTATTAATATAAAAAGTTATTCCCTCATTTGAAAATCCAAAATAAGGATAACTTGAACTTGTATTTGGGTCAAAGAATTCAATTTCTTTTTTAACTTCAGGAAGTAATTTTTTTGCTAATTCTTCTTTTTTGTCTATTAATAATTTCTTTAATTTTTTTTGCTCGTTTTTATCTCCTGGGAAATAATAAATTGCTCCTGGATTTAAATGAGGTGTATCATATCCAAAATAAGCTCCTTGTTTTTCCATTTTCTCAATCAACATTAGCTTTCTTTTTTAAATAATGATTAGCTGTAAGATATTCTCCAAACAATAATGGTTTGAATACCCAAGATTCTTTCTTAAAATCTTCTTTTAATTCTTTTGCTTTGTCAATTCTTTTTTCTAATGTTGGTTTTTCTTTAATTTTTTGATTTGTTTCATAACCAACGTACCCATTTGTTAATAAAAAAGAACTTATTATAAATGTTGAACAAAAAACTTTAAAAAATAATTCTGGATCAAAAAAAGGTTTTGGATTTTCATAGTGATTAAATAAATTATAAAATGGTGGGAATACAATTATCATTTTAAAATCTAACTTCAATTTTGTCAAATTCAGGAGATAATTTTTCTTTTATTTGTTTTAAAAAATCATTACTTACAATTCCTATTCCATTAAAATGATTTTCACTAGTAATTCCACTCTTTAATATTATTGCAGGTCCTTTTTCCTGGATTTTTCCAAGTTTTAATTTTGTTTTTATTCCTTCACAAATTTCTTCTAAATTATTTCCAGAACCACCTCCTCCATCAAAAAAATCTTTATCAAAAAGAGAATAAGAGTATTGTAATTTTGGAGCAGAATTTCTTTGTGATAACGCTTCCATGTAACCTGGATGTCTTGTATTAGCCATATAATTTAATTCATCTTTGTCAGCAATTCCTCCTTGATTATTGTTGATGCATATGATTATTTCTTTTGTTTCATCTTGTTCCATTTTATTTTATTTTTTTTATTCCAAGTTTATTAATTAAAGATTTTGGAAGTTTTTCAATGCATTCATCTACTAATTGGTTGATGTCATTTTTTAATTCTTTGAGTCTATTTTCATCTTTTGATGTTTCACCAATTTCTATCCTGCAAATTAATCCGTCATAGTTACCCTTTTTCCAAGCATACGTATTGTAAACTAAAATCGAATCTTCAATTATTTTTTTAACTTCTTGTTTCGTATAAAATTCTTTTTCTTCCATTTTTACAAATCAACAACTCCATCTTTTGTTAAAGCAGCGAATCTTACTCCAACAGGCAAATTAATTAATGCAGAAACCAAAGCCATGTGTTCTTTTCCGTCGCCAGAAGCAATACTTAATGCAACTTCCATTCCATTAATTTTTCCTTGAAGTTTTTTTAATAAATCATCTCTTAAATCTTTTATTTTTGCATTTAAATCAGCTTTAATAAATTCAAATTTTTTTTCATGCTTAAAATTTTTTGCAAATTCATCACCAATTAAAATTATATTATCCCATTCTCCATATTTCATTAATCCAGAAATTTGTGCCCATGTTCCTTCTCCTCTTGAAAGTAATGCAACTAATTCCATTTTAACAATAATCCTCTTTATCTTTTACTCTTCTTAAATCAATTTTTTCAGGTTTGGAATTTTTTTCAATATCTGTTCTAAAACCTAAAGTTCCATTAATTCTATAACTACAAGTTCCTGCTGTTCCATCTAATATTTTTTCAAAATTATTTTCTCTTAATTCATCTCTTTTACCAAGGTAATCACATTGTGTTAAAGAAGAAACACACCCCACGCAGTTTTCATCAGCGAATCTTCTGTAGTTTTGTTCTTTGCTAGCTCTTTCTTCTTCATTTTTAAAAAGTCCAATTAATTTTTTTCTAAATTCTTTTGTTCTTTTTGTTTTTCCTCTTTCAATAAACAAATTTTTGAAATCAAAAGTTATCCAATTTGGTAATTTTTTTGTCATTTTAATTTTCTTTTTTTAGTAAATTATATTTTGCTAATAATTCATAAAATTGTTTATTTGGTGTTTTATTTCTAAAATTGCAAGGACCAAGAATTCTTTCTTCTACTTCTTTATCTAATCCTGTTATTTTTTTATCTGAAAGTGAAATGAATTTTCTTACAGAATCCTCTAATTTTTTTAATCTTATAACTTGTACTAAACCTTTTTCATCTTTTAAAAAACTTGTAATAGTATTGCATTTTTCTCCATTTAAGAATAAATCATAATTTGGTAAATAAATTGCATCTAACATTCCAAGCTTGTAAATTTTATTTTCGTTTATCATTTTATTTGATATCTTATATCTTCTTTTATTTCGTTAGCTAGTTCTTCTAATCTTTTTCCAATGTCTTCCCAAACAGAACCATTGACTGGAAAGTATTTTTCAAGTTTACTTCTTTTTATAAGTTCGTCATTTACTTTTGATAAATATAAAGTTCTTTTTGTTAAACCTTCTTCTTTTAAATATTCAGGTAAATCATCATAAACGCAGGTGTTATAAGGTTCTTTTTTTATGCCTAATATGAAATTTTTTGCTCTATCTTTAAATTGATTAAGAAATTTATAAGTTAAATCTAAGCCTGTTTCCATTTCAATTATTTTTAATTCTAAATCAAAATATTCTTTTGTCTTTTCAAATTGTTTTATTGCTTCTTCTCTAGCTTCTTCTAAATTAGGCCCTTGTTTCATTTTATTTAATTTTCAAGAAAATCTTCATTTATAAGTATTATTGTGTTCAAAATTCCAAAAATTGAGATTTCCTTTTGCTGGAAAGGGTTTAATCCTTTTTGGATTTATTAATATAAAACCATATTTTCCCCAGAAAGAATTTGCCAAATGTTTATTTTTATCTTTCATGTGTTCTTTTTCTGTTTTATAATTTTTAACATCAATTAATTTTGCTTTTCCAACAATGCAACCTAAAGGAAGTTTTTCAAATCCAAATTTTTTCATAGCTTTTTTATCTGGAATTTTTGAAGCATGAATCAAAAATTCTCCTCTAAATTTGGTATTCCATTTTCTTAATTCAATAGTTTTTTTACCAGAAACAATTAATTCTGCAAATGGTTGTTTTAAAGACAATGCTTTCATTTATTATTAATAATGAACGAATATAAAAATTTATTTTTCTTTGTTATTTTTTAAAAAAGTTATAAATCCTTCTTTAAATTTTTCATTGTCTGGAATCCAAGCTTCAGGAAGTTCATTAAGAGAATATGTATCACCAGAATATATCGGAGGCGATAAATTATAACTTTTTATATGTATTAATTTATGTTTAGAATCATCTGATTCGTTGAAGATTATTTCATACATATAATAATCATTTAATTTTATTTCTTCTTCTGAAAAATCTTTTACTTTGCTTTTCCAGTTATATGCATTTCCTTCTCCCATATATATGACTTCATTAAAATTACAAATCACCAATAATTTAGATTCTTTATTTTCCATATTTCTTATTATAATTTTTGATATTTAAAAATTGTTATACTAAAAGAATCAATCTTTTTCTATATTTTGGAATTATTTTGTAGAATAAATTTCAAAGTAATATTTCTTATCTTCTTCAGAATAGTTTATATGGATAAGATAATCTCTATGTTCAGTTTTTCCAGTCATTTCAGATTTTTCTAAATCATTAAGGCCTTCTATTGTAAGTGCGAGATCCAATCTACCTTTGTACTCGCCACTCTGTAAAGCATTCTCCAAATCAAATTTTTTTAGGCTTTTTGCTTTCATTTTATATTTTTGCTTCAAGTTTTCCTATTCTTCCTTTAGAATCTTTGGAAGTTTCAAATACTATTTTAACAGGCTTTGTTCCGTCATCTAAAATCACTTCTACTTTGTGAATATCTTTGTTTCCTTCATAACTGTTTTTTAAAAGTGCATAAAGGTCTTCGATTGTTGCATAGTCTAATTTATAATTTGAATTTTCCATTTTATTTTTTTTGATTAAGATTATATTCTTTTAAAAGTTCAATTATAACTTTATTTTGATAATATAATGCCTTAATAGCATCAATTACTCCATCATGATACATTGTCATTTTATTTTTTTCTGATTGTTTTATTAGCGTTTCTGCTTCTTTCAAGGTTTTTTCAAGTTCATTTATTCTTCCTTCTTCCATGATTTTTCAACTTCATTTATACTTTTTAAATATTTATATACTAAAAAAATAAAAGAAAAAAATCTTCAAAGAATAAAGTAGTGGAAAGTACAACAAATTTTAAAATTTATTTTATTTAAAGACAATCTTTTTGAAATTAAAAATTTCAAATTGAGGCTTTTAGTAACTATATGCTGAAATTCTCGCACTTGCGCACTTGAATCTTACACAATAGTTCTATCAACGTTATCTCCTATAACGGCCTTAGTTGTCTCGTTTTGCGAATGGCTTCGAGCTTAGATGCATTCAGCTCTTATCCATACAGTGCGTAGCTATGCAGCCTGCCAAATGACAACTGCTCACCAGAGGCACCCAAGTTCCGTTCCTCTCGTACTAGAAACTTGTTCCACTCAGACAACAACACATCTAGTAGATATCATACAAACTGTCTCGCGACGTTCTTAACCCAGCTAACGATCCCTTTTAATGCGTGAACTCCGACACCCTTGCACGCTTCTGCACGCGCAGGATAGGAAGAGCCGACAGCGAAATACCAAACCGCCCCGTCAATATGGACTATCGGGGGCGACCAGCTTATTATCCTTGGGGTAACTTTTCTATCAGACACGGCTTCTATTAAAAAAGCACGTGGGTTCACTAGGCCCAGCTTTCGCTTCTGCATTCCTTGCTTTTCAGAATACAGTTAGACAAGCTTTTGCCCTCGCACTCAACTCCTGATTTCCAAGCAGGATGAGCTTGTCTTTGGGTCCTACCGATATCTTTTCGGCAGGGCACCGCCCCAGTCAAACTGCCCGCCTGCTGGTGTCCTCGTAAAGAGTAAGTGGTTTTATCAAAAATAAGTAGTATTACAATTTTGCTCCTTCGCCACCGAAATGACGCTATCGACGCTCCTACCTATTCTATGTATTCTCAATAAAATCACAGCAACAAGTTGCAGTAAAGTTCCACAAGGTCTTCGCTTCCCACTAGATGTCTCCGGTCTGTGCACCGGAGTGATATTTTCAGAAGGCTCCAACTAGGGACAGTGACAACCTCGTTAAACCATTCATGCACGTCGCCATTCAGACGACAAGGCATTACGCTACCTTAAGAGGGTCATAGTTACCCCCGCCGTTTGATGGACCTTAGCTCCCTTGTAAAAGAGTTTTAGACACCACCACTGGGCAGGTCTCACCACGTATACAAGTCTTTTCAGATTAGCACGTGGCTACGTTTTTGGTAAACAGTCGGGCCATCCTTGTTACTGAGATCTACCAATGCAAACACATTTCTGAAGCTCACAAAGATAGACATCCCTTAAGCCGAAGCTACAGGACTAATATGCCGAATTCCCTTAGTTGGATATACCTTACACGTCTTGGCCTACTCAGCCTGAGCACCAGTGTCGGTTGTGGGTACAGTTAATTTATTCAAGAACATAATCTTTTCACTGGCTCTCGGAATCAGTAGTTTTGTCTCAAAAATTTTTCTGTGTCTATGGATTACCCTCGACAGAATTCTTTTCAAAAACACTCTTTCGAATGTCTACTTATCCAAAAACAAATTATGATATATAAGAACAAATCAGTGCAGGAATATTAACCTGCCATCCATCGTTGTATTCAGTTAAGGTACAACTTAGGAACTGACTAACCCTTGGTTAACGTATATTGCCAAGGAAACCTTGCTCTTTCGACGTTTTCCATTCTCAGGAAAATCACATCCTACTATTACCAGGATTCTCATTGGTTTTCGCTCCAGCCTTTCTCTCGAAAAACCTTCTGCGCAAAAACCACGCCTACTTACCCGAACATTCCATTTGGAATGCCGCTAAAGTATCGGTATTCTGCTTAGCCCCGTCCATTTTCCAGGCTTCGAACCTCAATAGGTGAGCTGTTACGCTTTCTTTAAATGATAGCTGCTTCTAGGCCTACATCCCTAGTGTCTCAGGTTCAAAACACTGTTCGATACACTTAGCAGAAATTTTGGGACCTTAACTTTAGTCTCCCTTGTTTAGGTCTCGGAAACGTATCTTACATACGCACCCTGTTTCCTGTCTAATACAGTTAGCAGATTCTGAGTTGGAAAGAAATCCGTAAGCATTAGCTCCTGCGATTTCCATCCGTACTTTACGCCGCCAACAAGCTAGACAAGACTATACGAAGGCATATTTCAATAGGAACCAGCCATTGCCAGATTAGATAGGCTTTTCACCCCTATCCACAAGTCATTTGAGTGCATGTTCACAACACCAGTTCAGCCCTCCATCCTCCTTTCGGAAGACTTCAGCTTGCTCATAGATAGATCATCTGGCTTCAGGTCTTATCCTTGTGACTAATCGCGCTTTCACACTTGCTTTCGCTTTGGTTACTCATTAAAGATTAGCCTCGCCACAAAAATAAATTCCCTGGTCCGTTTTTCAAAACGTACGTTACAAACCTTATTCATAAGACTTCAGTCTGTAACCAACTGTAACTGTTAGATTTCAAGTCTTTTAACTCTCTACTAAGAGTACTTTTCAGCTTTCCCTCGCGGTACTAGTGCGCTATCGGATTTGAGTTATATTTAGGGTTAGCGGTTAATCCCGCTATATTCAGACCTCTAATTCAAGAGACCCTACTCGTTGAGGAGCAACATATTAATTTAGTTTACAGGACTATCACCTTCTGAGGTTCAACTTTCCAGTTGATTTAACTCATTAACTTAGTCACTTATCCTCACCACATCTCTAACTTCTTTTCAAAAGCAGATTCAGTTTGCCCTTTGCCCTTTTCGCTCTCTGCTAATAAGGGTATCACTTTTGTTTTCTTTTCCTGTCGGTACTAAGATGTTTCAATTCCCGACGTATTTTTCCATCTCTGGATAATTCTGGAATCCCCGGATCAAATCTTGCATGCAAATCCCCGAGGCTTATCGCAGCTTGCCACGCCATTCATCAATACTCAAACCAAGCTATCCGTCTAACAGTGTAAATAATAAGATTGTCTTTAAGACGTGTACTTTCCACTACTTTTGTCATCGAGTATTTTACTCTCAAATAGATCCAAGATTTTGCTCTTGAACCTCTTCAATTTTCTTTGAATATGACTTTTTTATAAATGAATAATTTCCTGGATGTTCATCATTTAATTTTTTGCAAATTCCTTTTTCTATTTCATTTGCAATGTGGGCTTCGTTAGGGTTATACTGGATTTCCAATTTAATATCTTCTTTTCCCTTTATTGAAATTGTATATTTATCTATATTTTGCATTTTATTTTTTCCTTGATTTATTTTGTCTTAAAAGAAAAGATTTTTTTCAGTGTTTCGCGAAGCCTATGCACAATGGCAATGGACCTGTCGGGAATTGAACCCGAATCTCATCCGTTCTTTGGAACCAAAGGACGTTACGAAAATGAAGTTTTCAGTTCCGTGCAAGGGACGTATTCTGCCGTTGGACTACAGGCCCATAATATCAAGTGCCCCTCGTCATTTTTAATCTTTTCTAAAGACGAAAAAGTATGTAGAATTAACTATTGAAGTTTTAAATATTATAGGAGGTGATCCATCTGCAGGTTCCCCTACAGATACCTTGTGACGACTTAACCTACCTTGTCATGCTAAGGTTCTCCTTCGAAAAGTTTCACCATGACATAACTCGGTTGGTTTGACGGGCAGTGTGTGCAAGAGACAGTGACATATTCACCGTTCGCTGATAACAAACGATTACTACGAATTCCAGTGTCACGAGGCTGAGTTTCAAACCTCGATCTAGACTAAGATGAACTTTAAGAGATTAGCTTCACTTTTCAGTGTTGCATCTCGTTGTATTCACCATTGACGCGCGCGTGTCGCCCAGGGGATTCAGGCTGTACTCACCTAACGTAGCCCGCACTTTCATCTGCGTTACCACAGCAATCTGTATATTGTACACATAGTAAATATACACGCGGGTCTTGCCTGTTACCTGATTTAACAGGTCACCTCACGGCACAGGCTGACGTCGGCCATGCAACTCCTCTCAGCGTGTCAGGTAAGCCCTTTAGACTGACCTTCATTCTGCTGTCGCTCCTGGTGAGGTTCAC